>NZ_JBMNUS010000023.1:0-2848 GCF_050946405.1 Pseudochelatococcus sp. | reverse complement strand
CGTGAAAAACGGCTTGAAAAAAATAAAAAATTTTTTGAAATGAAGGTTGACAATTCTTATTTTCAGCATTAAGATAATAATCAATCAATGAAACATTTTTCAGGCGATGAAGAAGAAGAGTAACCTGTGTGGATTCCGAAGAGAGCCGGTGGGTGGTGCGAACCGGTGATGACGTGCAGGCGAATGGGCTTCCGAGCTTCCAAACCGAAACGATTCCGGAGTAGGCTTTGGCGAATGCCTTATCGTTACAAGAGGCAGGTATTACGTTTTTTCCCTGATACCGTCAAAGCCGGGCTGATCAAGCCAATAAAGGTGGCACCGCGGGTTCCCCGTCCTTTACATGGATTGGGAACCCTTTTTGCGTTCCGTTAAAAAAATTCCATAAAAGAAAATCGTTGAGTAAGAAGAGTATGCAAATGGCAAGCGTTCCAGAGAGCCGGCGTGGGTGGGAGTCCGGCACGAACTGCCTTTGCAGAATGGGCTTATGAGAGGTTTCCTGAACTGTGCAGTAGGGAAACACGGCTTCCCCCGTTACAGGGATAGGGTATAAAGAGTGGCTTGCTCCGTACCCGAATGAGCGGAAAGGTTTTAAATCCTTTCAAAAGAGGTGGCACCGCGTTGGAAAACGTCCTCTGTCCTGCAGCATCTAGCTGCGGGCAGAGGACGTTTTTTATTTAGCCGGGAGCCGGGATCTGTAATCGGAACCCGCCTGTTAAGTGAAGGATATTCACCCGGTTCAGCCAGGTGGCAGTCGGAGCGCGAAAAACCATCTAGTTGTGACCATTAATAAAAAAGGAGAGCGGACGGATGCAATACAAAATGGTTAAGCTAAACGGCGATGTTTTAACACCTATCATGATTTTTAAGAGACTGAAAGGAAAATGCAAGTTTTTGTTCGAAAGTTCGCTGCCAAATGACAGCAACGGCCGGTTTTCTTTTATCGGGGCTGATCCGGTAAAAGCGTTCATCGGGCGGGATGATGAACTGGAAGTGATTGACCGGATGACAGGACGGCGAGAAATAAAAAAAGGAAAGCCGCTCGATATTGTCAAAGACCTGTTGCCGCGTCTTGGCATTCAGCTTCCCTTTCCGTTTTACGGCGGGGCGGTCGGCTATATCGGCTATGACGCCATCCGCCAGTATGAAGAGATCGGCCATGTGCCGGAAGATGAAACAGGAATCCCGGATCTGCATTTGATGCTGTACCAAAACATAGCTGTTTACGACCATAAAAGCCAGACCGTCTACCTTGTTTCAACCGGGGAAGACGGAGAAGCAATAGAAAAAAATCTTGCGGCAATGGAAAAAGCGATTCGCCAGCAGACGAGCGCAGAACCATTTGTTGACTATGGCCCGGTTGATTTTGTCCCGGCCATTCAAAAGCAGGCATTTATGAAGATGGTCGAAACCGCAAAACAGCATATCGAAAACGGGGACATTTTCCAGGTTGTCCTCTCACAGCGCATGAAAGGGACGCTCTCACACGACCCGTTCTATTTTTACCGGAAGTTAAGGAAAGCGAACCCGTCCCCGTATATGTTTTATCTCGACTTCGGCGGCTATGTCGTCCTCGGGGCATCGCCGGAAAGCCTGATCAAAACGAAGGGGCGTGTGGTATATACGAATCCGATTGCGGGAACACGCCCGCGCGCCAATGCCCCGGAAGAAGATGAGCGCCTTGAAAGCGAGCTTTTACACGATGAGAAAGAACTCGCTGAACATAAAATGCTCGTTGATCTGAGCCGGAACGACCTCGGCCGGGTGTGCGAGCCCGGAAGCATCCGGGTGCAAAAATATATGGAAGTCGAACGGTTCCAGCATGTGATGCATATCGTTTCGGAAGTGCGGGGGAAATTGCGGGACGGTTTTAGCGGAATTGACGCGCTCATCTCCTGTCTTCCGGCCGGCACGGTATCAGGCGCGCCGAAAATCCGCGCGATGCAGATTATCAACAGCCTGGAAAGCCTGAAGCGCGGCATGTACGCGGGCGCGGTCGGCTATATCAATCTGAACGGCGACATTGATTTTGCACTCGCCATCCGCTCGCTCTTGATTAAAGACAACACCGCTTATTTGCAGTCGGGCGCGGGCATTGTGTACGATTCCGATCCGGAAAAAGAGTATGAAGAAACGCTCAACAAGGCGAGATCGATTCTGGAGGTACAGACGCATGATTTTATTGCTCGATAACTATGATTCGTTCACTTACAACTTGTACCAGTATTTATGCGAACTTGGGGAGGAAGTAAAGGTGTTCCGCAATGACCGGATCACCATAGATGAAATCAGAAGGCTCAAGCCGGAAGCGATTGTCCTGTCACCGGGGCCCGGCGTGCCGGAAGATGCCGGCATTTCCATTGAAACTGTAAAAACATTTTACCGGCAAGTCCCAATGCTCGGCGTCTGTCTCGGCCATCAGGCAATTGCCGCAGCGTTCGGGGCAGGGATCACAAAAGCAAAAGAAATCAAACATGGCAAAACTTCCCTTGTACGCCATGGCGGGAAAGGAATTTTCAGCGGGCAGCCGGATCCGGTCGAAGTGATGCGCTACCACTCGCTTGTCATGGACCGGACAAAGATCCCTGAAGTCCTGGAAGTGGTTGCCGAATCTCTTGATGACGGCGAAATCATGGCCATTCAACATAAATCCGCCCCGTGTTTCGGCGTCCAGTTTCATCCCGAGTCGATCGGGACGGAAACCGGTAAACAGATGCTTGAAAACTTTTTACGCGAAATCAGAAAGGATGAGAAAGTTGAAACCGTATCTTGAAAAAATTTTGGCACAAGAAGGGCTGACGTTTGAAGAAATGCGGGAAGCATCCCGCACACTGTTTTCAGATGAAGTGAC
>NZ_JBMNUS010000022.1:0-4860 GCF_050946405.1 Pseudochelatococcus sp. | reverse complement strand
CGTAATGCGGTAGAAGCGGCTCGATCTTCGACCACTGCTCGTCATTCAACCAAAACAACCGACTCATGGCATGATATCCTCCATGAGCCGATTGAATCATAAATTAGCCGTTGAGTTTAGACCCTAGCGTGCTTTCCGATCAAATGGAATCATTTGACCGACCGGATTCGCTCCGGATCAAGAGAATCCGAGGAAATATCCTACACGGTGCGCCCGAACCAGCGCACGCGGCCTTCGATGACGAGACGTCCCGCATCTTCGGCCGAAACCGTCTCGATCTCATAGGCGGGATTGTCGTTGCGCAGCACGAGGGAACCGTCGTGCCGGAGCTGTACGCGCTTCACCAGCAGCCGCCCGCCCACGAGCAGCACATAAATGCCGTGATCGATGATCTGTCCGACCGAGCGGTCGATGAGCAGAAGGTCGCCGTCGCGAATGGTGGGCTCCATGCTGTCGCCGCCGAAGGCCAGCAGGCAAGCATGCCGGGGATCGGTGCCGATGCCGCGCAGCCAGCTTTCGCGCATGGCGATGGCGGACGACTGGCTGTTGTCCTGGCCGATCCCCCTGGCGGCGTCGGCCGCCTCGAACTTCGGCACGTAGACGAACTGGTTGCCGCCGCCCGTGCCGGAAGGCTGTAGCGTCGGCTCGTCGCCGCCGAAGAGAATCCAGTCGGCGGAAACGCCGGTCGCCTTCGCCAGCGCCTTGACGACGCTCGCGGGCGGCTCGGCGCCGGAAAAGTATCGTTGCAGGGAACGAATGGACTTGTCCGTGGCTGCTGCTGCCTTCTGCCCGCCCAGACGTTCGAAAAGAAAGCGAATCCTGCGTCCGATATCGGCGTCGCCTTCGGCGTGGAAAGCTTCTTCCTTCACGGCGTTTTTTTCCGCCAGGGTGTTCGATTTGCCATTCATGTTGCGCTTCAACCGCCGAAAATGTGAATGGATGGAGATCTGGCATCCGTCAAGGATGCGAGACCGGCGAGAACTTGTCGTGGCCACACAAAGCTACTGAATCCGAAGGTGACGGTTTCGTGTATCCGTGCGCCATATGGATACATGACCTGTATCCAGTCAGAATATGTTTCCCGTAGCTGCCAGCAAACCGTTCACCGCATTCGGTCGGATGCCGGATGAACCCGAAGAAGAGTGGATGCCTGAGGTCCCGATCCCGTCATTCATCGCGCTGTCTCCACTTGCCACATATTTCCCTGCCACTCACGATATCGTCATCTGAAAGCTGCACATATGTCAATTTTAATGTATGACATACATCAATATATACGGTCAATGCGCAACACGTATCATTCGATGAGTAATATACATGTCGCTATCGGCGTCATATATGTGATAAAGTCTTAATATGAACCGATGACTTTTTATCGATAATGGTATTGCAATCCGTGCAGGAATTTTATCATGGCCGGGAACGACGTTGCGCCCGCGGCATGCCTCGCGCCGGCGTGTGGTCGCGGTCGATTTGACGTTTGGCCGTCATTCAAAACAGGTTATGAATGGAGCATGAACAAGACCGATGCTTGCGCGGCCACGCCGCCCGGAAACCCTTCCGAAACCTCCGCTCCGATTGCCGGAGGTTCCCGCGCGCCGGGCGCCGGGGACCGTGTTTTCCTCGTCGACGGCTCGTCGTTCGTTTTCCGCGCCTATTTCCAGTCCATGAATCAGGACCGGAAATACAACTATCGGTCGGACGGCCTGCCTACCGGCGCGGTGCGGCTGTTCTGCACGAAGCTGTTTCAGTTCATTCGCGAGGGCGCGGCCGGCCTGCGGCCGACTCATCTCGCCATCATATTCGACAAGTCCGAAAATTCGTTCCGCAAGGAGCTGTATCCTCCCTACAAGGCGAACCGTCCGCCGCCGCCGGAGGATCTGGTGCCGCAATTCCCGCTCATGCGCGAGGCCGTGCGCGCCTTCGGCCTCACGCCGGTGGAGCAGGATCGCTACGAGGCCGACGACCTCATCGCAACCTACGCGCGGCAGGCGCAGGGGGCGGGGGCGGAGGTGCTGATCATTTCCGCCGACAAGGATCTGATGCAACTGATCCGCCCCGGCGTCGTCATGTACGATCCGGCGTCCGGCACGCAATCCCGGGGCAGCTACCGCGCCGAACGTCTGATCGGGGAGGAGGAAGTCGTCGCCTATTTCGGCGTGCCGCCGCGTCAGGTCGTGGACGTGCAATCGCTGGCGGGCGATTCGACAGACAACGTGCCCGGTGTTCCCGGCATCGGCATCAAGACCGCCGCGCAACTCATCGGCGCATACGGCGATCTCGATTCGCTGCTGGCGCGTGCGCAGGAAATCAAGCAGCCCAAGCGGCGCGAGGCGTTGCAGCAGAATGCGGAGCAGGCGCGTCTGTCGCGCCGGCTGGTGCAACTCGTCGATGATGTCGCTCTGGCCTGCCCGCTGGACGAACTCACCCTTCGCGTGCCGGACCCGCAACGGTTGATCGCTTTTTTCAAGGCACTGGAATTCACCACCATCACGCGGCGCGTGGCGGAACTGTACGATATCGATTCGGAAAAGATTACGCCGGCCGATATCGGCGCGCCGCGTCCCGCGGCGGCGGATGCGGCGCAACCATCGGCAGGCGAAGGGGGGCAGGAGAGCGGACCGGCGGATGTCGCGGCGCGCGCGCTCGCGCACCAGCAAACCGTTTCCGTCGATACCGGCGTTTACGAAACCGTGACCACGTTCGAGGCGCTGGACCGGTGGATCGCGCAGGCGCGCGAGCAAGGCTTCGTCGCCGTCGATACGGAAACCAATTCGCTCGATGCGATGGCGGCCGACCTTGTGGGCATATCGCTTGCGACGGAACCCGGACGCGCCTGTTACATCCCGCTTGGCCATCGGGCGGGCGAGACACAGGCGGGGCTGTTCGGGGAGGGCGAGCCGCCCGATGGCGCCGATGCGCCGGCGCAGCTTCCCGTTCGCGCCGTGCTGGAGCGCCTCAAGCCGCTGCTGACGGATGCAGCCGTGCTGAAAGTGGGGCAGAATTTCAAATATGACTGGCTCGTGTTCGCGCGCTACGGTGTCGAGGTGACGCCCTGTGACGACACGATGCTTCTCTCTTATGTGCTCGATGCCGGACGTGGGACGCACGGCATGGACGCGCTTTCGGAAAAGCATCTGGGCCATAAGCCGATCAGTTTCGCCGACGTGGCCGGCAAGGGGCGGCAGGCGGTGACTTTCGACAAGGTGGCCATCGACAAGGCGACGGCCTATGCCGGCGAGGACGCCGACGTGACGTTGCGTTTGTGGAAGCTGCTGAAGCCGCGCATCGTTTCCGAGAGCAAGTCCACCGTTTACGAGACGCTGGAACGTCCGCTGGTTGCCGTATTGGCGCGCATGGAGCGGCGCGGCATCATGATCGATCCCGCGCTTCTGGCGCGCCTGTCGGGCGAGTTCGCGCAGCGGATGGGGGGGCTGGAGGCCGAGATTCATCGCCTTGCGGGCGAGAGCTTCAACATCGCCTCGCCGAAGCAACTGGGCGAGATCCTGTTCGGGCGCATGGGGCTGCCGGGTGCGAAGAAGACGGCCACCGGCCAGTGGGCGACCGGAGCCGGCGTGCTGGAGGACCTTGCCGAACAGGGGCATGAACTGCCCGCGCGCATTCTGGACTGGCGCCAGCTATCGAAGCTGCGCTCGACTTATACGGATGCATTGCAGGGTTTCATCAATCCGCAGACGCGCCGCGTGCATACTTCCTTTGCGCTGGCGGCGACGACGACGGGACGACTCGCGTCATCCGATCCGAATCTCCAGAACATTCCGATTCGCACGGAAGAGGGGCGGAAGATTCGCAAGGCCTTCGTGGCCGAATCAGGCTGGAAGCTCGTATCGGCGGATTATTCGCAGATCGAGCTGCGGTTGCTGGCCCATGTCGCCGACATTCCCCAGCTCAGGAACGCCTTCGAGAACGGCATCGACATCCACGCGATGACGGCGTCCGAAATGTTCGGCGTGCCGGTGGAGGGGATGGACCCGTCGATTCGCCGGCGCGCAAAGGCCATCAACTTCGGCATCATCTACGGAATCTCGGCTTTCGGGCTGGCGAATCAGTTGGGAATCAGCCGCGAGGAATCAGGCGCCTATATCCGGCGCTATTTTGAGCGATTCCCCGGAATTCGCGACTACATGGAAGAGACGAAGCGATTCGTGCGCGACAACGGCTTCGTGAGAACGGCGTTCGGGCGCGTGTGTCACTACCCCCAGATCCACTCGAAAAACGCTTCAGAGCGTGCATTCGTGGAACGTCAGGCCATCAACGCGCCGTTGCAGGGGGCGGCGGCGGATATCGTTCGCCGCGCGATGGCGCGCATGGAGCCGGCGCTCGAAAAGGCCGGGCTTTCGGCGCGGATGCTGTTGCAGGTGCACGACGAGCTGGTGTTCGAGGTGCCGGACGTGGAGATCGACGCAACCATTCCGCTGGTCCGCCAGGTGATGGAGCAGGCGCCCCTTCCGGCCGTGAAACTCAAGGTGCCGCTTGCCGTTGAGGCGCGCGCGGCCGCCAATTGGGACGACGCCCACTGAGCTGTTTTGGGCTATTTGGGATCCGTCCTGCTGTGTGCGGCTGTGGATAATTATTCAGGGGTTGACGCTGTCCGAGGCTTATCCTACATAGGGGTCACACCGGCGCTGCGGCTTACGAGTTTTGCGGCGACGGACTGGTTTTTCTTTAGGTTGCGTCTGGTTGTTTTGCCTGGCGGTTATTTGCTGGGTTGACAATTTGTTTTTGCGATCTAGAGTTGGCTCACTGATTTGCCCAATGATTTGGGTCTGACGCTTTCGGGTGTCACAGTTCTTTGACAATTGAAGAATGGAAGAGAATCGTAGGCGGCGCTGTTCTTGC
>NZ_JBMNUS010000021.1:0-14245 GCF_050946405.1 Pseudochelatococcus sp. | reverse complement strand
TCAAGACGCGCGCCGGGCAGGCCGTCCATGCCAACTTCGCCACCGAATACGCGGTGACGGACAAGCTGCGCGTCGGGCTCAACGGCTACTGGCTCCAGCAGACCACCAACACCCGCGTGAACGGCTACGGCCAGCCGGGCAGCAAGGAGCGCGTCTGGGCGCTCGGCCCCGGCGCGCTCTACGCGGTCGACAAGAACAACTTCCTGTTCGTCAACGGCTACCACGAGTTCGCCGCCCGCAACCGGCCGGAGGGACTGCGCTACGTGCTGCGATACGTCCATCATTTCGAGTAGGCGCGCGGTTTCGCGCCGCGCGCCCCCGGCCGGCGGCGTCAGCGGTTTCTGAATACGGGCTTGCGCTTTTCGGCGAAGGCCGTCATGCCTTCGCGCCTGTCCTCCGTGGCGAAGGTGGCGTAGAGCAGCCGCCGCTCGACGTAGATGCCTTCCGCGAGATGGGTCTCGTAGGCGGCGTTCACCGCCTCCTTCGCCAGCATGAGGATGGGCCGCGAGAGGCCGGCCATCTTCGCGGCGAGCGCGGTGGCGTCCCCCAGATACGTCGCCTGCGGCGAGACGCGGGACACGAGGCCCATGGCGAGCGCCTCCTCGGCGGCCAGCGCGCGGCCGGTCAGGATCATGTCCATCGCCACCGCCTTGCCGACGATGCGCGTCAGGCGCTGCGTGCCGCCCGCGCCGGGGATGATGCCGATCTGCGTTTCCGGCAGGCTGAAACGGGCCGTCTCGGATGCGACGATGATGTCGCACATCAGCGCGAGTTCGCATCCGCCGCCGATGGCGTGCCCCGACACGGCCGCCACCGTGGGCTTGCGCACGCGCGAGATGCCTTCCCACGATGCGGTGACGAAGTTCTCGCGATACACATCCGAGAACGTCTTGTCCTTGATTTCCTTGATGTCGGCCCCGGCGGCGAAGGCGCGGTCCGAGCCGGCCACGACAACGGCGCCGATCGCGTCGTCGGCGTCGAAAGCCGCGGCCGCGGCCGAGATTTCGGCGGTGAGCTTGCCGTTGAGCGCGTTCAGGGCCGCGGGCCGGTTGAGGGTGATGATGCCCACCGGGCCGTCGGTCGTGGCGAGAATGGTTTCGTAGCTCATGCGGGTCTCGTGCTCTCAGGCGATGCGGATGACGATCTTGCCCATGCGGGCGGGGTGCTCCAGCCGCTCGAAGGCGGCCGGGACATCGGCGAGGGAAAAGACGCTGTCGATCAGCGGCGCGAAGCCGCCGGCCTCCCAGGCGCGGATCAGGCGGCGGAACTCCTCCATGCTGCCCATGGTTGACCCGTGCACCGACAATTGCCGCACGAACAGCCGCTGGATATCGGCCGATGGATGCGCGCCTGTCGTCGCCCCGCAGGTGACGAGATGCCCGCCCCTGGCGAGCGACCGCAGCGAGGCGCTCCATGTCCGCTCGCCCACGTTGTCGATGACCAGATCGGCGCCTTCGCCCTCCGTCAGCGACAGCACGGCTTTCGGGACATCGGTATTGCGGTAGTCGATCGTTTCGACGCCGAGCGCGCGAAAATGCGCGCGCTTCTCCTCGCCTGCGGTCGTCACGATCACGCGGGCGCCCGCCATGCGCGCGAGCTGCATCGCCGCATACGACACGCCGCCGCCCGCGCCCTGCACCAGCACCACGCTGCCGGGGCCGGCGGGCGCCTTGCCGAACACCATCCGCCATGCCGTGAGATAGGCCACGCCGAGCACGGCGGCCTGATCGACATTGCCGTCGGGGCGGATCTTCACCAGCGAGCGGGCGGGAAGCGAAACCTGTTCCGCGAACGTGCCGTCGCGATGCTCGCCCAGAATCCTGATGTTGCGGCAGAGCGGCTGATCACCGGCGAGACAGTGGCGGCAGGCGCCGCAGAAATCGCCCGGATAGAGCAGAACGCGCTCGCCCGCCGCCACGCCCGCGCCGGGATCGACTTCGAGGATCTCGCCGACGCCATCGACGCCCATCGTCATCGGCAGCGCATGGGTGATGCCGGCCCCGCTGTCGCGCATGTAGAGATCGACGCGGTTGACCGATGCGGCGAGCATCCGCACGCGCGCCCAGCCAAACGGCCGATCCGGCGTCGGCACCTCCTCATGCGAGACGCCGGCGGCGCCCCGCTCTTTCAGGACAACGGCTTTCATCATCGGCTCCCCCCTTTTTTCTTCAACGTAAATACATTTACATATATTGTCAAGGGCGGGGCGCGGAATGCGCTGAATTTTACGGAATTTTCCTCTTGTTGCGGGATGGGTCGGGATATTATAAAGAGAAAGATATTGTCATAAATCAGGGAGGATATCATGAGCCTCGATTCCGAGACGCTTGCCCGGTTCATTGTTGCGCTCCGTCGTTTCGTGGATGAGCGCCTGATCCCCGCCGAGGCCGAGGTGGCCGAAACCGACGAGATTCCGGCGTCCGTCGTCACCGGGATGCGGGATCTGGGCCTTTTCGGCCTGACCGCGCCGGAGGCGTTCGGCGGCCTCGGGCTGACCATGGAGGAGGAGGTTCTCGCGATCTTCGAGCTGGGCCGCGCCGCGCCGGCTTTCAGGTCGATGTTCGCCACCAACATCGGCATCGGCATGCAGGGCATCGCCATCGACGGCACGCCCGAGCAGAAAGAAAAGTATCTGCCGCGGCTCGCGTCCGGCGAACTCATCGGTTCCTTCGCCCTGACCGAGCCGGATGTGGGGTCGGATGCAGCGGCGGTGCGCACGACCGCGCGGCGCGAGGGCGATACCTATGTGATCAACGGCACCAAGCGCTTCATCACCAACGCGCCGCACGCCGGGCTGTTCACCGTCATGGCGCGCACCGATCCGGCGCAGAAGGGGGCGGCGGGCGTTTCGGCCTTCGCGGTGGAGCGCGGCACGCCCGGTCTTTCCACGGGCAAGCCGGAAAGGAAGATGGGCCAGCAGGGCGCCCATGTCTGCGACGTCATCTTCGAGGATTGCCGCGTGCCTGCGTCGGCGCTCATCGGCGGGGTCGAGGGGCAGGGGTTCAAGACGGCGATGAAGGTGCTGGACAAGGGGCGGCTCCACATCGCCGCCGCCTGCGTCGGCCTGTCCGAGCGCATCATCGACGACATGCTGGACTACGCCGTGGGGCGCAGGCAGTTCGGCAAGCCGCTGGCGGATTTCCAGTTGCTCCAGGCCATGTTCGCCGACTCGAAGGCGGATGCCTATGCCGCCCGCTGCATGGTGCTGGATGCGGCGCGCAAGCGCGACGCGGGGCAGGATGTCGGCCTGGAAGCCTCCTGCGCGAAGATGTTCGCTTCCGAGGCCGTCGGCCGCATCGCCGATCGCAACGTGCAGGTGCACGGCGGCAACGGCTATATTCGCGAATACAGGGCCGAGCAGTTGTTCCGCGACGCGCGCCTCTTCCGCATCTACGAGGGCACGACCCAGATCCAGCAGATCATCATCGCCAGGGCGCTCGCCGCCGAGGCGCGGTCGCGCGCCGGCCTGTGACGCGGCTGCGGTCGTGGCGGGTCATTCCGCCGCGGCCGCCTCCGGGGCGGGCTGCGCCTCGGGATCGATCGTCTTGAAATTATCCAGCATCTTGTTGAGATAATGGAGCATGTGGATCTTGTCGTCGGTGGAGAAGCCGGTCAGCGCCTCGTCATAATAATCCGCGATCACGGGGCGCATGTCCTCGTCCCAGAGGCTGCGGCCCTTGTTCGTGAGGCGAACGAGGCGCGAGCGGTTGTCCCTCGCGTCGATGGCCCGCTCGACGTAATCGAGCGCCTCCAGCCGCGACAGCACGCCCGCGAGGTTCTGCCGGCTGACCAGCAGGAACGCGGCAAGATCGCCCACCGACACGCCGCCGGCGAACGACGGCCGCGTCAACGCGCCGAGCACGGCCCATTGCTGGGTGGTGATGCCGTGGGTGTCCAGCGCCCGCGTGCCGGTTTTATGCATCATGTTGGCGCATTGATAGAGCCGGAAGAAGAGCCGGTTGCTCAGTCCCACGGACAATCCGCCAAATTTGTCAATATCTTTCGCCATGGCTGCAGTCTCGCCTGCCGCATGCAGGCAGTCAAGGGACCTGCCATATTAAAAATCAAGTAAACATATTGACGTAACGGACGGCCCGATATACCACTGATGGCAGGGAGGCTGATCCATATCCGAAAGCGCTGATCGCTTCAAAACCGCAGGATATGCGGGTTTGTCGGTGGGGATCTGTTGGCCGTCAATCAGCAATGGAGATGTCTGTGAAGGGCCTGAAAGGTAAAGTAGTTGTCGTAACTGGCGGTGCGGGAGGCATCGGGTCGGCGACCAGCCTTCGCTTTGCGGAGGAGGGCGCCCGCGTCGTCGTGGCGGATATCGGCGCGGACGCGGCGGCCCGTGTCGTCGCCGCCATCCGCGACGCCGGCGGCGAGGCGACGGCGCTCGTCGTCGATCTCACCGACTACGAAGCGACTGCCGCGGCGGTTGCCGGCGTCGAGGCCGATTTCGGCCCCGTCGACGTGCTGGTCAACAACGCCGGCTGGGATCTGTTCGTGCCCTTCCTGAAGTCGGAGCCGGACTTCTGGTCGAAGATCATCGACATCAACCTGCGCTCGGTCCTGAACATCACCAGGCCGGTCGTCGCCTCCATGGTCGCGCGCGGCACGGGTGGCCGGGTCGTCTCCATCGGTTCGGACGCCGGTCGCGTCGGTTCGTCGGGCGAGGCCGTCTACGCCGCGTGCAAGGCGGGCGTCGTCGCCTTCTCCAAGACGCTGGCGCGCGAGCACGCCCGCCACGGCATCACCTTCAACGTGGTGTGCCCCGGCGTGACCGAGACGGCGATGCTGGAGAACTTCATGGAAGCGGCCGGCGACAAGGAGAAGCTGCGCACCGCGTTCACGCGCGCCGTGCCGCTCGGCCGCCTCGGCAAGCCCGAGGACCTGCCCGGCGCGATCCTCTTCCTCGCCTCCGACGACGCCGCCTTCATCACCGGACAGGTGATCTCGGTGTCCGGCGGCCTGACGATGCACGGCTGAGGGGGAAGCCATGACCTATACCGATATTCTCTACGAGGTGAGGAACGGCGGCGCCTGGATCACCATCAACCGGGCCGACAAGTACAACGCCTTTCGCGGCCATACGGTCGACGAGCTGATCCACGCCTTCCAGAAGGCGGGCTGGGACCGTGACGTCGGCGTGATCGTGCTGACGGGCGCGGGCGACAAGGCCTTCTGCACCGGCGGCGACCAGTCGGCGCATGACGGCCAGTACGATGGCCGGGGCGTGATCGGCCTGCCCATCGACGAGTTGCAAAGCCTGATCCGCGACGTGCCCAAGCCCGTCATCGCCCGCGTCAACGGCTTCGCCATCGGCGGCGGCAACGTGCTCGCCACCATCTGCGACCTCACCATCGCGTCCGACAAGGCGCAGTTCGGCCAGGTCGGGCCGAAGGTCGGCTCGGTCGATCCCGGCTTCGGCACCGCCTATCTCGCCCGCATCGTCGGCGAGAAGCGCGCCCGCGAGATCTGGTATCTGAACAGGCGCTACACGGCCGCCGAGGCGCTGGCCATGGGCCTCGTCAACGCCGTCGTCCCGCACGCGGAACTCGACGCCGAAGTCGAGCGCTGGGTGGCGGAACTGATGGAGCGCTCGCCCACCGCGCTGGCGCTGGCCAAGGTGTCGTTCAACGCCGACAGCGAGAACATTCGCGGCATCTCGGCGCTCGGGATGCGGGCGCTGAGCCTCTACTACGACACCGACGAAAGCAAGGAAGGCGGCATCGCCTTCCGCGAGAAGAGAAAGCCGGACTTCCGCAGGTTCGGCAAGAAGTAAGATAAAAAATATAAATAAAATCAACATAATATAACAGGGATGGAAACATGAAGGGCTTGAGGAAAGGCCGCGTCGCGGCTTTGGGTATCGCGTTGCTCGCCGCATCGTCCGGGGGGCATGCGGCGGCGCAGCAGGCGCCGGTCAGGGTCGGTTTCGCCAGCGACCTGACCGGCGCCTGCGCGGCGCTCTCCGAGGACGGCCTCAACGGCGCGAAGCTCGCCGCCGAGGAGTTGAACGCCGCCGGCGGCATTCTGGGCCGCCCGGTGGAGCTCATCATCCGCGACACGCAGACCAGGCCCGACGAGGGCGCCAAGGTCGCGCGCGAGCTTATCGTCGACCAGAAGATCGACGTGCTGACCGGCGTCTGCTCGTCGGCGGTCATGCTGGCGGAATCGGCGGTTTCCGGCGAGCTGAAAGTGCCGTTCTACGCCGCCATCGGCTCCACGCAGCGGGCCAACATCGAGCTTTTCCAGCCCTATTTCTGGCAGACGCAGGCCAACGCCACCATGGAAGCCTTTGCTGCGGCCGAATATGTGGCCCGCAAACCCGAATGGAAGCGGATCGCCACGCTGGGTTCAGACTACGAATGGGGGCACACCTCCGTCGCCGCATTCGTCGAGCGGCTGAAGGCGTTGCGTCCCGATGTGGAATTCGCCGCCCCGATCTATGTCAAGGTCGGCGAGACCGCGATGGCGCCCTACATCAGCGCCACGCTGGCGGTGCGTCCCGACGCGGTGTTCGCGCCGCTCTTCGGCCCCAGCCTCGGGGCGCTGCTGAAGCAGGGGCCGGGTTTCGGCTTTTTCCAGCGCACGAACCTCGTCACGCTGATGACGGTGGACACGCTGCAATCGCAGGGCGCGTCGATGCCCGCGAGCAATGTCTACGGCATCGCCCGCGCCCCGTTCTTCGCGCTGGAGAAGACGCCGGAGGTGGAATCCTTCATCGAGAAGTACCGCGCCGCCCATGGGGAATATCCGACCGACTGGTCGATCAACGCCTATGACGGGCTGAAGTTCTACGCCGCCGCCGCCGAGCATGCGGGATCGGTCGCGCCGGCCGCGCTCGTCAAGGCCGTGGGCGAGATCACCGTCGACGGGCTGCGCGAGAAGGGGCTCAAGGTCCGCGCCTTCGACGGGCAGATGAACGCGCCGGTCTACGTGGGCAAGGCGACGAAGGTCGACGGCTACGATTTCCCGATCCTGACGGAAGTCGAGAAGTTCGCCGGCGAGCCGTTGATGCCGACCGTCGAGTTCATCACCCGCGCCCGGGCAGCCGCCAAGTGAAACCGGCCAAGTGAAACCGGCCAAGTGAAGCCGGCCAAGTGAAACCGGCGGCGGGTTCCGGCCGGTTCGCCGCGCCGGAGCCCGGTCGGGGAGTATCCTCATGGTTCTCATCCAGCTCGTCAACGGACTCATGGAGGGCATGACGCTCTTCCTGATCGCCTCGGGCCTGACGCTGATCTTCGGCGTGACCCGCATCATCAACTTCGCGCACGGCTCGCTCTACATGCTGGGCGCGTTCCTCACCCACGATCTCGTGCCGCTGATCGCGCCCGGCACCGTCCAGGGCTTCTTCGCGGCCGTCGTCGTCTCGGCCGCGATCGTGGCGGCGCTCGGCGTCGTGTTCGAGATGCTCGTGCTGCGCCGCATCTACGGGGCCGACAGCCTGATGCAGCTCATCGTCACGGTGGCGCTGGTGCTGATCGTGCGCGATCTCGTGCGCATGATCTGGGGGCCGAACAGCGTCACGGTGCCGATGCCGGACGCGCTGTCCGGAGCCATCGTCCTGGGCGACGACTTCTTCCCGATGTTTCCCGTCGTCGTCTTCGCCGCCGGCCTCGCGGTGGTGCTGGCGATGGTGTGGGTGATCTACTTCACGCGCGCCGGCATCGTCCTGCGCGCCGGCACCGACGATCGCGGCATGGTGGCGCTGCTCGGCGTCAACGAGAAGCTCATCTTCACGGGCGTCTTCGCGGCGGGCGCCTTCCTCGCCGGCCTCGCCGGCGGTCTCGCCGCTCCCTACGGCGAGGTGAATCACCTGCTCGACACCACGATCATCGTCTCGGCCTTCATCGTCTGCGTGATCGGCGGGCTCGGCAATCTCTACGGCGCGATCGCGGGGGCGCTCGTCGTCGGGATCACCAAGGCGCTCGGCGTGATGTATTTCCCGCGCCTGTCGATGGTCCTGATCTTCCTCATCATGGCCGTGGTGCTGACGATCCGCTCGCTCGGCCGGCAGGGAGGGCCTGCGCGATGAACCGGGAATTCGCAAGGCGCTGGGCCGCCGTCAACGGCGCGGCCGTCAACTGGAAGATCGTCGTGCCGGCGTTGGCGCTGGTCGAGATCGTCAACCGCACCGCGGCCACCTCGACCTCGACGATGCTGGCCGAAATCCTCATTCTCGCGCTCTTCGCCTCGTCCCTCAACCTGCTGGTGAGCGTCGGCCATCTGGTGAGCTTCGGCCACGCCGCCTATTTCGGGCTCGGGGCTTACGGCTTCACGCTGGCGATCACCCGTCTCGGCATGGCGCCGGAGGCGGCGCTCGCCGCCGGGCCGCTCGCCGCCGCGCTGGGGGGCCTCGTGTTCGGCGCGCTGTGCGTGCGGCTGACGGCGATCTATTTCGCCATGCTGACGCTCGCCTGCGCCCAGATCACCCATACCATCCTCTTCCAGTGGTATGACGTCACGGGCGGCGACACCGGCATCACGGGCTTCATGACGCCGCGCTTCGGCCTGTCGGAGCGGGCTTTCGCCAGCACGGTGCTCGCCGTCGTCGCCGTGTCGGTGCTGGCGTTGTGGTTCATCGTCAAGTCGCCGCTCGGCCTGTCCATCCGCGCCGTGGGGCAGGACCGCTGGCGGGCGGAGGCGCTCGGGCTTGCGGCGCGGCGCGTGCAGCTTTGCGCCTTCGTCATCGCGGCCTTCTTCGCCGGCATCGCCGGCACGCTTTACGCGGTGCTGCACGGAGCGGTGTTTCCCGATTACGCGGGGCTCGGCCTCACGCTCGACGGGCTGATCATGGTCGTGCTCGGCGGGCTCAACAGCTTCACCGGCGGCCTGTGGGGCGCGGCGATCTACAAGCTGCTGGCGGCCTATGTGCCCAGGGTCATCCATGAATGGGAGCTGGTGCTGGGCATCCTGCTGCTTTGCATCTGCCTCGCCATGCCGCACGGTTTCGCCGGTCTGCTCCGGCGCCTGCGCGGCGGTATGGCGGGAGGCGCGTGATGGAACCGATCCTTTCCGCGCGCCACATCCGCAAGACCTACGGCGCCTTCATCGCGCTGAAAGACATCACCTTCGACATTCCCAAGGGAGAACGGCACGCGCTGATCGGCCCCAACGGCGCGGGGAAGTCGACCTTCATCGCCTGCGTCGCCGGGCAGTTGCCCGATGTCGAGGGAGAACTGCTGTTCAAGGGCGAGAACATCACGTCGCTGCCGCCGGCCCGGCTGGCGCGCAAGGGCATCGGGCGCACCTTCCAGATCAGCCGCGCCTTCCTCCGGATGAGCGTGCTGGAGAACATGATGGCGGCCTGCGTCATCGCCGCCGGCCAATGGGCGGCGCTGTCGCGCGGCGTCTTCGCCGGGCGGCTCGATAGCGCCTTCGCCATGCTCGAGACGGTCGGCCTCGCCGACCGGGCGGGCGAGCGGGTGGCCGACCTCAGCCTCGGCGATCGCAAGCGGCTGGAGTTCGGCATGGCGCTCGCCGGCGATCCCGACCTGCTGCTGCTCGACGAGCCCACGGCGGGCATGAGCATCAAGGAACGCCACTATCTGATGGAGATGGTGGCCGAGCGGGTCGACGCCGCCGGCAAGACGCTCCTCTTCGTGGAGCACGACATCGACGTGGTGATGAAGATCGCCCAGCGGGTGACGGTGATGGTGCGCGGCGCCATCCTCACCATCGGAACCCCGGCCGAGATCGCCGCCAACGACGAGGTGCAGGCCGTCTATCTGGGAGGGGGGCACTGATGCTGCGGATCGCCAGCCTTCACGCATCCTACGGCAAGGCCGAAGTGCTGCACGGCGTCGACCTGACCGTCGGCGAGGGCGAGGTCGCCTGCCTGATCGGCCGCAACGGCGCGGGCAAATCCTCCACCATGAAGGCCATCGTGCGCGACCGGATCGCGGTGACGGGGGGCGAGGTCGTCTTCGACGGCCAGCCGCTCGCCGGCCTGCGGCCGCACGAGGTCATCCGGCGCGGGGTGGGTTACGTGCCCGAAGACAGGCGCGTCTTTCCATCGCTCACGGTGCTGGAAAACCTGCGCGTGCCGCGTCCCGTGAACGCCGCCGACCGCCGCCGCTGGGACGTCGACGAGGTTTTCCGCCTGTTCCCGCAACTCCACGCCTATCGCCACCGCAAGGCCGGGGTGATGAGCGGCGGCGAACAGCAGATGCTCTCCATCGCCCGTTCCCTGCTCACCAGCCCGAAGCTCCTGCTGCTCGACGAGCCGCATGAGGGGCTGGCGCCCAAGGTGGCGGAGGAAGTCGTCACCGCCATCGTCGCCCTCAAGCGCGAGGGCGTGTCGATGATCGTCTCGGAGCAGGCGCTCAACACGATCCGTCGCTGCGCCGACAGCGTGCATGTCGTGGACCGCGGGCGGACCGTGTGGTCCGGCACTGTCGACGGTTTCTACGAAGACCCTGAAATCAAACGAAAATATCTGATGGTTCAGTAACCGGGAAAGAAGCATGTATCCCACGATCTTCGACAATGCGGAGCTGAATGCGCTCCGGGATCTCGCCCGCAAGTTCGCTGCGGAAAGGCTCGCTCCGGGCTATCAGGCGCGCGAGAAGACGGGCGCGTTCGGCGCGGAGCTGCTGCGCGAGATGGGCGGTCTCGGGCTGATCGCGCCCGAGCTGCCGGAGGAATTCGGGGGCCTGGGCGCGGGTTCGATCTACTCCGGCGTCATCATCGAGGAAATCGGCAAGGCGGATTTCAACTTCGGCTACGTCAACATCCTCGCCTCGCTGAACGGCCAGATCCTCGCCAATTTCGCCAATCCCGACATCAGGCGGGCGTGGCTGCCGAGGCTGATCGCCGGCGAGATCATGATCGCCATCGCGCTGACCGAGCCGCGCGGCGGGTCGGACGCGGCCAATCTCGGCCTGCGCATGGAGCGCGCCGGCGACCACTACGTCATCAACGGCGAGAAGACCTCGATCTCGGCGGCCGACCAGGCGGCGGGCGCGGTGGTCTTCGCCCGCACCGGCCGGCCGGAGGACAAGGCGCGCGGCATCTCGGCGATCTTCGTGCCGATGGATACGCCCGGCATCAGCACCACGCGCTTCACCGATGTCGGCCAGCACGCGATCGGGCGCGGCTCCATCTTCTTCGACAACGTGCGGGTGCCGGCCGAAAACCTGCTGGGCGAGGAAGGAAAAGGCTTCGTGCAGGTGATGCAGGGCTTCGACTTCTCGCGCTCGCTGATCGGGCTGCAATGCCTCGGCACGGCGCGCCGGAGCCTTGACGAAACCTGGGCCTATATCGGCGAGAGGCGCGCCTTCGGCAAGCCGCTCGGGGCGTTTCAGGGCATCACGCACCAGCTCGCGGATTTCGACACCCGCGTCGAGGGCGCGCGGCTGCTGAGCTACAACGCGCTGTGGCTCAAGGACAACGGCCTGCCCCACGTCGCGGAAGCGGCGATGGCGAAATGGTGGCCGCCGCTGCTCGCCTATGAGGCGATCCACGCCTGCCTGCTGATCCACGGCCATGCCGCCTATTCGAACGAGCTGCCCTTCGAGCAGCGGCTGCGCGACGTGCTCGGCCTCCAGATCGGCGACGGCACGGCGCACATCATGAAGAACATCATCGCCCGCGAGCGCGCGGGCCGGGCGGCCGTGGCGGGCTGACACACGCAAAGGGAGGAGGAAACCATGAAATTCGACGCCGTTCTGATCGAGCCTCGTCGCGCGGCCATGGAGGCCAAGGGCTTCTGGCGCGGCAAAACCCTGCTCGACTACTTCGATGCCTGCCTCGCCGAGAAGCCCCACGCCGTGGGGCTGACCGCCGTCATCGTCTCCACCGGCGAGCGGCGCGACCTGAGTTACGCGGAAATCGACCGGCTCTCCCGGCGCGCGGCGGCGGGGCTTTCCAGGCTCGGTCTCGGCAAGGACGACGTGCTGTCATGCCAGCTTCCGAATTCGTGGGAATTCGTCGTTCTCTACATTGCCTGCCGCCGGCTGGGCGTCGTCTTCAACCCGGTGATGCCCATCTTCCGCGAGCATGAACTGCTGTTCATGCTCCGCCACGGCGAGAGCAAGGCTTTCGTGGTGCCGAAGCTTTTCCGGGGCTTCGACCATGAGGCCATGGCAGGGCGGATGCAGCCTGAGCTGCCGGACCTGCGGCACGTCATCGTCGCCGGGGGCGAGGGACCGAACGGCTTCGACGCCCTGCTGCTCGATCCCGCGCTCGACGACGCGGCGGAAATCGCCGGGACCGCGGCGGGGGCGCGCGATGACGCCAACGCGGTCTGCCAGCTCATTTACACCTCCGGCACCACGGGCGAGCCGAAGGGCGTGATGCACACCGCCAACACGATGTACGCCAACCTCGTGCCCTATGCCGAACGGCTGGGGCTCGGCGCGTCCGACAGCGTGCTGATGGCCTCGCCGATGGCTCACCAGACGGGCTTCATGTACGGCTTCCTGATGCCGGTGATGCTGCGCGCGCGCATGGTGCTCATGGACGTCTGGGACAAGACGCTGGCGGCGAAGCTGATCGAGGCGGAGAAGGTGACGTTCACCATGGCCTCCACGCCGTTCCTGATGGACCTGTCGAACGCCGTGGAGGAGACGGGCGCGGATTCGGCGTCGCTGCGCATTTTCCTCTGCGCCGGCACGGCCATTCCCGGCCCGCTCGTGGAGCGGGCGCGCGAGGTGCTCGGCGCGAAGGTGATTTCCGCCTGGGGCATGACCGAGAATGGCGCCGTGACCGTCGTCTCGCCCGACGATCCCGACGAACGCTCCATCAACACGGACGGCTTCGTCCTGCCCGGCATGGAGTTGCAGGTGCGCGGCGTCGACGGGCTTCTCGCGCCCGCCGGCCACGAGGGCGAGCTTTATGTGCGCGGCTGCTCCAATTTCGGCGGCTATCTGAAGCGCCCGCAATGGAACAACACCGATCCCGAAGGGTGGTTCGACACGGGCGACATCGCGCGCATCGACGAGCGCGGCTACATCCGCATCTGCGGCCGGTCCAAGGACATCATCATCCGGGGCGCGGAAAACATCCCGGTGGTCGAGGTCGAGGCCCTGCTCTACAAGCATCCGGCGGTTCATCAGGTGGCGGTGGTCGGCTATCCCGACGCGCGGCTGGGCGAGCGCGCCTGCGCCTTCGTGGTGCTGAAGGCGGGGCATGAGTTCGATTTCGCGGAGATGGCCCGCTTCCTCGAATCGCAGCGGCTGGCGAAGCAGTATTTCCCGGAACGGCTGGAAATCCGCGACAGGCTGCCCGCGACCGCATCGGGCAAGATCCAGAAATTCGCCCTGCGCAACGTCCTGAAGGCCGAAGCCGAAGGAGGGGAGGCGTGAGTGGCGCCCGCCGCCTCGCGGGCCCTGCCGCCGCGATCACCGGGGCAGGGGGGCCGATGGGCCGCGCCGTCGCCGGGCGGCTGCTCGCGGACGGGGCGACGCATCTCGTCCTGACGGACATTTCCGGCGCGCGGCTGGCGGAGACGGTCGAAAGCCTCACCGCCTCCTTCCCGCAGGCGCGGATCGACTCCCTGCGCGGCGACGTCACCGTCGCGGCGGAGGCGCGGGCCTTCGCCGGGCTTGCGCTTGGCCGGGGCGGCGTCGACATTCTGGTCAACATGGTGGGCGGCATTCGCTCAAGCCGCCTCTACACGCCGTTCCTCGACATGAGCGAGGAACAATGGCGCGCCACGTTCGACCTCAATCTGACGGGCAATTTCCATCTGATCCGCGCCCTGGCGCCGGGCATGCTGGAGCGGGGCCGGGGCCGGATCGTCAATATCGCCACCGTCGTCTTCGGCGGCGAGGCGGGGCAGGCGGATTACGCCGCCGCCAAGGCCGCCACCGCCTCGCTGACGCGCAGCCTCGCCGCCGAGTTCGCTCCGCACGTCACCGTGAACGCGGTCGCGCCGGGGCTGACGCGCACCTCCGTCACCCGCAACATGCGCGAGGAGGAGGCGGCGCGGCTGCTGGCGCTCGCCTTCAACCGCCGCATGGCGGAGCCGGAGGAAATCGCCGAGGCGGTCGCTTTCTTCGCCTCCGAGCCGGCGCGTTTCATCACCGGCGAAATCCTGGCCGTCTCGGGCGGCATCCACCCCCATCTGTGAGCATGGCATGACAGACCCATCTCCCGTTCTGCTGGTCGTCGAAGATCGCATCGCGGTGGTTACGATCGACCACCCTCCTGTCAACGTGACTTCGCAGGCTGTCCGCGCGGGCCTTGCCGCTGCGCTTGACGCCGCGGAAGCCGCGGGCGTCGGGCGCGTCATCCT
>NZ_JBMNUS010000020.1:0-28581 GCF_050946405.1 Pseudochelatococcus sp. | reverse complement strand
GGAATGGAAAAAACTGCGCGACGCCCAAAAGGTACTGGAGCAGAAGATCCTCTGAAACCATCTCCAGTCTACCACGCAACGGCCTCATGCGCGCGAGATAATGCCGAGGCCTTGATCGTTTGCGTACCTTCATGCAGGCTCTCGATCAGTTCGTTGCCAAATGTCGTTGCCATCTCAATCTTCTTTCACCGCATGGCGTTTTTCAATATGGCCGTTAGCTCAGATACTTGCCGCCGCCCGGCCTTGACCAACGCAGCTTTCGGACGCCGCCCATGCCGGGGATAAGATCACCGCTTTCAGGGTTGCGGGCAGCAACGTAATCGACCAGTTCCGCCCGTTCGTCGTCCGACCAGATCGTTGCAGCCAGCTTCAAAAACGCATGAGTCTCGACGACGGTTATGAGCTTGACTTCCATGTTTTGATTGTACGTCAAAGACGCCTAACCAGAAGGGGCGCAGAAAAGGTACGCCATTGGCAGATAATCCATTGTGGTGCTGCCCGGCTGATTGGTCGGTTGCCGTGATCGCTCAGACAACCCGGCCACCAAGAATTTTGCACCACATCATTCAAAATGGTTGCTTTTTGGACTGCGGATTTTGGCACCCTATCCAGATAGGGCAGCCGTTGCAATCCAAGGGGTTGCGGGGTTGTTGAACCCGCAAACCCTATTATATGGAAATATGTAATAAATCCAAGGATTTGTAACCGTCAAAACCGAGTGCAGGCTTGGCTTACAGCAAGAGGTTGGAAATGAACGCTGCCGATCCGCAATATGTTTCACTCAAGGGGATTATTCCAAATTCCTATACGTTATGGATGTCCGCTTTTGCCGTGTCATTCATCATATTTCTGGTGTCTCCCGTTCTTAAAATTGGGAACAACCTTGCCGGACTTCTATTTCCGGGAAGCGAGTTCGTCGGCTGGATCGGTTATGTCCTGTTTCTTGTTTCACTCGTCTGCCTTGGGACTATCATCATTCAGACCGCAAGGCCCTATTGCAAAGTGGCAAAAACCGCCTTCCTTGCCTGCTTGATACTCACAGTTCTATTTTTACTGTTCAATATTGTAGACATTAGTAGCCAAGTGCGGCAGCTCGGACCTCTCCCAAGGGGCATGTCTCCGGCGAGCGTGATTGGATATGGGGCGTTCTTTCTTTTGCTCTGGCCCGTATTCGCTGTGGTCGCGCTGCTTTCCAATCCTACCAAAAATCTGACCAAGGCATCGTAAAGGGCTGCGAGGATTGTGGGGCTACGGATGAAGGAAAAGATTGAACAGGGTTTTACCGTTACCACAAGTAACGATGATCCAACGGTGGGCGTAAGCATCAACGGATCGGGAATTGGTTTCGGCGCATGGTTCGGCCTTCTTTTTATCGGGCTTCTTGTGGGCGCGCCGATGGCGTTAGTAGCGGGGATGAACGGCTTCGTTGCAACTTTGGCGTTCTTTGGGCTTGTTGCTTTCTTATGGGATCGCAGCCGCAAACGCCGGTACGAATTTACGGTGACGGAAACCGCAGTTCGGATGCCGAACGGTAAGGAATACGCCAAAGGCGATATTTCGGAACTCCTGATCCGTAATCAAAGCGGAAAGACGGTGTATGCCGGGCGTGTGGAGTGGACGCAAAGCTCAACGGTCGTTGTAGGTGTGGGCGTAACAGGCGCAGCTATGGCAGGCGCGGCAGCAATCAATAATGTCGCCGGATCGTTAGGGCGCGCCGCCGGACAAATGGGGGCTGACGCCGGAGCCGCCATCAAGCAATCCTTGGCGCGCCGTGGAAACGCACTCTGCATCCGACATGGGCGGAACGTCATCCCCCTAGCCAAATATCTCCGCGAGGACGATGCAATCGCCTTGTTCAACAAGGTGCGTGAGCTGCTGTAGTCGCAGCTCACGATCCCCCTTCGCTATTTAATCAGAGAACACAGGAGATATTGTCAATGAATATCAGGCAATTTGCCGCGCTGTCCGTGATGGCAGCAGCGGTGATGATTTTAGCCGCCTGCACATCCACAGGTGGCAACACGTCTTTGAACAGCCAGGCTATCACCGCCTATGCTGCACCCCAGGTAAAATCATCCCTTGGGATGAACAGAAAGCGGTTGGCGGCGTGCATTGCTCAACAAGCTGCAAAGCAGCGGATGAGCAATGCCGCCCGTCTCGATACCGACGCGATCGCCTCTGCCTGCCAATCCTATGAACTGGCGTACAGAACATCTGTCATGGCGCATGTTCGCCCCGAATGGCGTCGGCCAGAAGTGTTAAACAACACCGCTAATACGTCAACGCGCAACTTGTACACGGCAATTCTGGAGCTTTTCCAATGATGGTACTACATAAATCCGCCAGCTTGTTCGGCCTCGTCCTTCTGGTCGGAACGACAATGCCCGCTTTTGCGGATGACATGGATGTTGTGAACGCCGAGAAAGACGCGGGGCAGAATTTGGCCGCGGAAATTAGCGGTGGTTCGCCCATAGGAGAAGTAACGACGGTTCGCGGTCAAACCACGATAACCCGCATTAACGGAAAAGTGGTGCGGGCCACAACAGGCGCGCCGATTGGCTTGGGAGACATTCTTGAGACAGGCGCCAATGGGGCGATAACTGTCACTTTCATTGATGAATCGACGTTTTCGGTAGCTGAAGGTTCACGCATCGCCGTGGACGAATTTGTCTTTGATCCGAAGAACGATGAAGGATCGAAACCGTCCATGTCCATTTTGCGGGGTATCTTCATGTGGACGAGTAACCTTATCGGCCGTGAAAATCCAGATTCGGTGAACCGAGATACGCCTGTGATCGGCGTTGGCATTCGCGGTTAGGAGAAGAAGATATGCAAACAGCCATGAAATCGGTTGCATGCGGGCTGGTAGCCTCTTTGCTCTGTGGGGCATCTGCGCATGCACAGAGCGCCGATGGTGTTTGGTTCGGGGGGTACAAGAAAAGCCGAAATTCGATAAATTTTCAGGTCACGAACATTGAAGGTGTCGGCCGTATTGACATTGATTCAAGCGGGTGGGAGCCGATCGGATACGGAAGATGTCAGTATGTTTATCATTATCCGAATCTGAATGTTGATGATGTTCATTTGAACGGTTCGTTCGGCACCCCTGATAAATGCCCCTCCACAATTTCCTTCCAGATGGAGCGCGTTGGGCTTGATAGTATGAAAGTGACCTTCACAGGCGGAACACCCGTTGTCGAAGCTGAACTGTTCGCGGGGTTACGCCCGTTACGCGACGAGGATCGCCGGGTGAAAATCGAAAACCTCGACATCATCGGGGTCAAAACCGGCATGAGCCGCGCTGATACCGAAGCTGTCCTTAAAGACGCCGGATACGCACATGATGAAAAGGCGACGCGGGTTGCGGCCGGCCGAGAGGGGTGGACGCTTGAAACCCATTATTTCGTAAAAGGTACGGAAGAAAGCGACGCAATCGACACTATCAGCGTGGCCTATTCAGAAACCAAAACCGCAAAGGTGATGATCGTCGGGCGGGACTGGAAGATACCGGAATCGGCCAAATTGACTGAACTGACACTCAAGCAGGCATTGCGCGAGAAATACGGCCCTGCATATTCAACCATTACTGAAGAACGCGCTTATGATCGTCAGGGAAACAATCTGCCTGACGGGACGGATCGCAATAAAATCTGCAAACGCCAGTCGCTCCAGGAAATCAAGTTCGACTGGCAACGTAAAGGTGAGATCTATAGGGGGTCGATAAACCTCTATTGCGGTCCGTTTACCAATATGCGTATCAGCGCAAAGCCTGAAACGGGTTTAGCAAGCTATCTCGCACAATGGATTGCTGATCCCGATGAGATTTGGGACAATTTCTGGCGCACTTGGTCCATCGGCGAGCATCAGAAACTTGACGCTCTTTATCAGAGCGTGGCCGGCGCTGTCGGTGAAGCCCCCAAGCTATAACCGGAAGTTCAAAGGCTCTGGCAGGGCAAAAGTGTGTGTGTCGCAGCCAAGGTCCGGGCGGCCTTGGCGCTGGCAGAGCAAGACATGAAAAGGATCGTCGCGGTATCGTCGGTGAGGCCAGATAAATTGAGCGGCCCCATGACCTGAATACGGCAGGTCATGGGGCTGCTCTTGTATTATGCCAGCTTCCCGTAAACGCGAAGGTTATCGGTCTATGTCACGCTCCTTGTCTTTTTGGGGGCTTACCAACGGCGTGAAGGTTCTTGTCAGGTCGTCAGCTTTCGACGGCTCTTTGTCTGGCTTTCGTGGTGCGGGCGAAGGCAGGAGGCGTTTGATGCCCGACATCCCCGATGGAGCGAGGTTCGGGCGGGGCTTTTGCGCCCAAGCGGGTTTGACCTGCGGTTGAGCGTTATCCTTGTCGCGGAGGTTTTCCAGATCATCTTCGGGCTTGGCTCGAAGGCTGAATGGCTTCTTCGGGTGTTCGATCATGTTTATCACTCCTTCCAGTTGCGGATCGGCAGACGAAGCATCCTGCCGGACGTGCTGTCGGTAAAATCGTCGGGAAATAGTTGCGGAAATGCCATGTCAAAGGCTTGATGCAGACCTTGGCGCAGGCCGATCCGGGCATAGTCCTTGGTCAAGCTGGCGGCGTACTCGCACCGCTGCATGTGGTGAAAATGATCAGGGTAATAGTTCGTCGGGATAAAATACCCGCCGACCGTCGCTGCCTTGCAAAGTTCGTCAAACGTCAGGCGCAGACTGACCTTGAACTGCGGATAATCCCTATCGGGCATGTGCAACATCGCACTCTCCTTCCGGCTTGTGTGACATGGTGGGATGAAGGGAAAGCGGCGCACCGCTTCCCCAAAGGTCAGGCGCGCAGATTGCGGCCAAGGTCGCGCAGGTTCTCATCCTCGAACCAAGGCGTCCGATAGCTCTGGATCGGGTTCAGATTGTTGATGAACAACAACTGCTTACCCCGTGGCAGGCGCATCAGTTCGTCGGGATAGGCCAGCTTGCGCATCGCCGCCGCCGTGGTGTCGGAATTGGTCGTCGTTTCCGAATGGCTGGCGCTATTGCCGCTCGTCGAGCCTATCGCTCTTGAGATTGCCGAACTGACATTCCAGATGGTGGTTTGCCCGCACAGGGCGGAGAAATAATCCGCCGTCATCCGGTCGCGGGAACCGAAATACTGGACGACGCCCGCATTGCTGATGAAGGTTTCCCAACCGTCACCGTAAATGCGTTTGAGTTGGGACAGGTCTTGCGCCACGCCCCAAAGCTGAATGCCGTATCCGGCCATCAGCCCGAACGCCTGTTCGATCATGGACAGACGGCCAAGGGCAGGTAATTCATCGAGGATGAACAGCACGGGATGTTCCGGCTGCACTTCGATGTTGCGGGCATTGACCGTAATGGCTTGCTGGATCAGCAGGCGCAACCACCGGCTAAACGCATTCAGCCGATCAGAAGGCAGGACGAGGTAAACCGTCATCGGCTTGGTTTTCAGGTCTTCAAACCGGAAATCCGATGCGGACAGGCTTTCGCGGATACGCGGACTATCGAGGAAATTTGTCTGCGATTGCACCGTGGCAATGATATTGGCACGGAGCTTTTCTTCCTGTTGCAACGCCCGCGCACCCGCGCTTCTGATGAAGTGATACGGCGATTGCAGCATCTTTTCGTGCAATGCCTGCATGTCGTTGCCGTCGAGCAAAAGCAGGTCGCGAACGCGGCCGAGATTGCGGTTTCCGGCCTCATCCTCATGCGTTGCCACATGACCCGTAGGGCCGACCGTAAAGCCTCTGCCTGATTCATCCCAAAACGGATTGCCCTTGTCAGACGGGACGATCATCGCATCGGCCAGCAACATCGCGTTCTCGGCCAGATCGATATCCCCCGGCACCAGAAGGTCGAGCGGATTGAACCGTGAAACGGGAAGTCCGGCAGCGGAGGTGATGCCCCACGGGTCAACGACATGGACCTCTTGCCCCATGTCCTTGCGGCGTTGGGCGGTCATCATGGCATTTTCGCCTTTAGGGTCGATGACGACCATCGATCCCGGATAGGTCAGAAGGTTCGGGATGATCGCCGTCGTACCCTTGCCCGAACGGTTCGGGGCGCAGGTCAGGATATGACGGTCGCCTTTATAACGGAGCGGTAACTTTGCGCCGCGTTCGTCATAGCGATGGCCGAGGCGGAGGCCATCGGTCCCGACGATATCGTTTTCGGCAAGGTGTTCGTTGTCGGCCCATTTTGCCGAGCCGAAAGTAGTCGGAGTTTCGGACAGGCGGCTGACAACGCCGCGCATCCAGTAGCCAAGTCCGGCAGCAAAGGCGATGATGCTGGCGACAGGGGTCAATCCCCATCCAAGCGCGCCATTGTCGATATAGACGGCGAGGACCAAGGCGGCCGCCAGAATGACGAACAGGGCCAGACGGAAGCGGCGGGCGGAAGGCGAGAGAAACCATCCCACCCCGAAACCGCCAACACCCGATGCGGCAATCGCCAGCATCCGCCAATGCGTCGTATCGGGCAGTTTGTAACCGAAAGCGTTGCGTGGCGGGGAAAGCGATCCCTTGATTGTCATGGACAGATCACCGACAAGAATCATAACGCCGATAATCGCTGCTACCGTCCCGGCCAACCGAAAAGTCTTGTCATCGAATTTCATCAATTTTTCTCCGATCAGAGATCGTGGGAAGGGCCGCGATTGCGGCGCGGAACAAGCGAAGGCTCATGCCGACGCTCTTGCGTTCGGCGGATTTCCTTCTCTTGAAGCTGGGAGGCTTGGCGCATCGACTGGACGACCTCGTGCGCCATCAGGCGGCGGTCGCGCACCTGCCGCTCGCGCAGAATGTCGAATCTGGCTTGCAGGGCTTTGCGCTCATCTATCTGTGCAAAGACCATCCGGTCACGCTGCGCACGGTCCCGGCGCAGGGCTTCCATCGCCTCGCGCTCGTTCTGTTCGCGGATCGTCTTTGCTCTGCCGGACACACGTTGCCAAAATCCGCGCAAGCCCTTGGCAAGCCGTTCCGAACGAGCAGCGGTTTCCGCCTGCCAGCGCTCTTCCTGCTTTTGGCCAAGCAGTTTGCGTTCTGCCTGATGAGCGCGTTTCATCGTTTCCCGCTCTTCGATCAGCGGGCGCAATTCATCCTTCTGGCGCTGTTTGAATTGGGCGATGAAGCCGCGAAGCTGTTCATTGACCAGTCCGCGCACATGGCGATGCACGTCTTGCAGGGGAGGGAAGGTTTGCGGATCGCCCAACTTCTCGCGGACATCCCTGGATTTCGTGCCCGTCCATCGGCTGACGGAGAACACCGCGCCATGAACGTCAATGGCGACGAACCCGCGCCGATCACCGCGCGCCAGAAAGTATCCGCGCTCCGTCAAGGCATTTCCGAACGCCTTGGCGCTGTCGGATCGGTTCCATGCCTCGACAAAAACCTGTTTGATTTCGCGCGGATCGGCTTCCAGACGTTTTGCCTGCTGCCATTCCGCCAACGTCAGGGTCAGCGGATTCCTGCCGCCGTCATGCCGCAACCCGTTCGGCAGCGGCCAGTCGTGTTCAAGGTACAATTCGCGCGACAGCGCCGTGAGCCGATTTTTGAAATGCGGCAGGTTGATCGCGGTCAAGCTTTCAGGATCAATCCGCGACCAGACGGCATGCGCATGGCGTCTGCCGTTCTTTTCGTGAAAGACGATGGCGCGCGGTTGGTCATCGAGGCCGAGAGCCTTTTCGGCGCGATCCGCCGCCCGCCGCAATTCCTCTTCACTGGCGACAATCCCTTGCGGGGGATTGAGGCTAAGCGAGAACAGGAACTGTTTGCAGCGTGTGGCTGTGGAAACCGCGTGGCATTCTTCCAGTGCGGCCATGAGATCGTCGGCAACGAAGCCGCGCAACTCAAAGACCGTCACATGATCGTTGTCCCGATCATTCAGCAGGTGCGCGGCAAGCTGCCTCGCGCCGGCACGTTGCGAACCCTTGAGGATCATCAGAATGTCCTCTTCGGTGCGGCAGCGCGTGCGAAGCTCTGCGATGTGCTTTCGGGCGGGACGGCTTCGTTCCGCGTGGAAATTCCCAACGCCCGCATCAGCAGCAGGCGCATGTTCGCCACGTCATCACAGGCGCGTTTAATCGCCAGCTTGGTATCGTGGTCGAAATACAGGTTGCCGCTGTTTGCGGCCTTCGCCAGTTGGTTCAGATTGTTCGGAACGCGGCTGGCACCGAGCGCGGCCAGCAGTTCCGCCAAAGCCTTTTCGTCGGCAATGACGGAACGCCGTGCGCGGCGGTATCGTGGTGCGCTCTCTGCGAACAGCAGGGATTTGATGTATGCGGCCAGCGGCATGCTGCCCGCATTGCGTTCGAGGCGTTCCCGCTCTTCGGGAGTAAGGCGAAGCAAGAAAGGGGCTTCCCGCTTGCCGTATGGAGTGTTGCCAAAAGATTGCGTCATGGTCTGCTTCCCAGCCCATGACCCGCAACATCAGCGTAGCGTTTGTCCCGATATACCCACTGATACTATTCAGTTAAATCAGTGGGTTACGATATCTCACGCCGCTTCCGTAAGGTCATGGGCCTTGAAAAGCAGGCCAAAACCAAGGCGCACCCCCGCAACCAACGATCCCTGCATTTGCGCTAATGCCCTTCTTTCCGAAGGGCTTTTTTGCGTTCTGGCCTTCTGTCGTCCGGCCTAGGAGCATGTTCAGAAGCTCCTCTTCCTTCAGGAAGTCCGGGTTCTTCCTGCCACTGGCGAAGGTCAGGATCGCCGCCAGATCGCCGCGCAGCACGATCGCCAGTTCCTCGCCTTCGGGAACCAGCTCGATGCGGCTGACGAGCGTGCGCAGCCGCTCGGCCGACTTCGCCCGCGTTTCCTCATTGTGGAGCTGGTCGTGGAGAGCGCTGATCTGTTCGTGATAGACCTTGGCGATGTTCGGATGCAGCAGGGCAGGTGGTTCTTCCGCCGTCTCCAGCATGGCCGCAATATCTTTCTTGCGCTGTTCCAACGTCACCATCTTGGCGTTGATGCGGTCGGCCGCCCCGCCCTTGAGGATCAGATCGAGAAGCGTGTCGAGTTCGCGATCGATCTTCTTTATCTCTGCCTCGGCCGTTTCGATGGACACGCGCGCAGCCATCCGGGCCTTGTTCGCTTCCCGTGTAAACTCCTCGCAGAAGTCCTTGAACAGTTCCGGCTCCATCAAATGCTTGTCGAGGCCATTGAGCACAGAGGCTTCGAGCGTGTCGCGCCGGATGTTGATCCAGTTGTCGCATGTGCCTTTGTTGCGCGCGTTTGTGCAGCCAAGCAGGCTTTTCGAGATCATCGAATAGCCGCCACCGCAGCAACCGCATTTGATGAGGCCGGTGAAGAGATGCTTCGGCCGGCGTCTGTCGCACAGGAAGTTCTCGGAAGTCTCCGTCGAGGGATCATGTGCGAGTTTCTGTTGCCGTTCTCTCACGGCGTCCCAGACGTGTTGATCGACAATGCGCAGTTCAGGAACATCCTGAATGACCCATTCGCTTTCCGGGTTCGGGCGCGATACGCTCTTGCCTGTATCCGGGTCTTTGATATAGCGCAGCCGGTTCCAGACCAGCTTGCCGATGTAAAGTTCGTTGTTGAGGATGCCGGTCCCGCGCTTCGGATTGCCGTGAATGGTGGACGGTCCCCATTCGCTGCCTTTCGGCCCTGGCACGCCCTCGCTGTTCAGCGTCATGGCGATGGCCCGCGACGACTTTCCTTCCAGATAATCCATGAAGATGCGGCGCACGACATTCGCTTCGGCCTCGTTGATGGTGCGCTCGCCTCGGCTGGCTTCTCCGGCCTGATCGAACTGGCGCATGACGTCACAGCCGTAGCAAAGCCCGCCGCCCGACTTGCCATCCTCGATCCGGCCGCGCAGGCCGCGCCGCGTCTTGTCGGCAAGGTCCTTGATATAGAGTGCGCCCATCGTGCCTTTGAGGCCGATATGCAACTCGCTCATTTCGCCTTCGGAGAGCGTGACGATGCTGATGCCGGCGAAGCGCATCCGCTTGTAGAGACCGGCAATGTCTTCCTGATCGCGGGAAAGCCGGTCGAGCGATTCCGTGAGGATCACATCGAAGCGGCGCTTCAGACCGTCGGCAATCAGTTCCTGCACACCGGGCCGCAGCAGCGACGAGCCGGAAATCGCCCGGTCGGTATAGCTGTCAACGACGGTCCAGCCCTCACGCTCGGCGCGGGCGCGGCAAATGCGAAGCTGATCCTCAATGGATACGTCGCGCTGATTGTCGGAAGAGTAACGGGCATAGAGCGCAGCCTTCATTGGATGCTCTCCCTATCTGGAGAGGCGTTCACTATCGGCGCGCTCCCATTCGGCTTTGACGAAATCACGGGCGGCTTGCCGCGCAAGCAGGCGGACAAGATCGAGAAGGCGGGGATCGGGCTGCGACGGATCGTAGGTCGGCATGGTGTCGGACGGCACGAGGACCACCCGCACACTTTTCGCCGTTGTCCCTTTCCGTTTTGCCACGACACGATCCTTGTTCCTGGGCGGACTATTCCGCTCCAGACAAAGACTGTGCTGGAAACCGGCTGATGTGAATGCGAAATCGCGGGCATTGCAGCGTACTCCGTCATAGAGCGCCGTCCCTTATCATGCCGCTTCGTAGTAAATCGCAGATGATGCGGCGGGAATAGGGGACGTAGGCGTAAGAATACTTGAATTTCGCGGCGGGCGAGTCCCCCTAAATTGGAATAATGTCGCCTTCTTCAGTCCAGTGATCGCTCCAGGGCCGACATGACGACGGATTTCTGGATGAACAATCGGTTTGGCCGGTGCGGAAAACGCTGGAAACCGTAGCTGGTATAAAACTCTGCCGCCTTGTCATCCCTGGCGTCCACGATGATAACGAACAACTGCAAGGTCTTGCTTGCATCGAGAATACGCCGGAGCGCATCCGTCAGAAGCAGTTCGCCCAGTCCCTTGCCGCGAACCCGTTCGTCGCGCGCCAACCGTCCGATCAGAGCGGCCGGGATCTCGTCATACCGCGGCAGCTTGCGCGAAATCTCCGGCGGGATCACATCGAAAGCGACCGAGAGCGTACTGATCGAATAGAAGCCGACGATGCCCAATTCGTCGTCCATCGCAACGAAGGTATGGGCGAGGTTTCGCTTCTCATCCTGGCTTGCCCGCTTGCGGAACCAGTCATCAAGCGCCGGTTGTCCGCTCGAAAACCCCGCCCGGTCATGGTGTTTGCCGAGTGCCTCGAACACTATTCCCACGGTTGCTCAACCGGCGATCTGGCGATGGCGCTTGAAGGCGGCAACGAGTTTGTCGGTCGGTTCCGGCGGATTGAGCAATGCGTCGAGAAACGCCTGTTTATCCTCACCGCTCAGGACGATCCGCTCATGTTCGTCGAGCACCCGGCGCGCGCCCTCGAAGGCAAGATCACCTGCCGTCAGGCCGGATATGGCCATCGCACGCTGGATAAGGTGCTTGGCGGTCGGCGAAACCCGCAGTTCGATACGGTCGGTTTTGAGTTCGTGCTTGCTTTTGGATACGGCTGGCATGGGCTTTTCCTTTCCTGTTTATAGTACGGGAAAAAGCCGTGCATTTCAAGGAGAATATCGATCCACGTATTTTGCCGTCCGTGGCCAGATCAATGCTGCCAAGAATAGCGGCGGCAATCAGAGTCGGCAATTCTGCATTTCCCTCACGACCGTAAGGAGCGCTTCGCGCGCTTTGTCGTGACCGGCCGCGGCTGAAGCCTTGCCGATCCTTTAGGGGAAGCCAAGGGGCGTTGCCCCTTTCTCCCCTCAAACGCCGCCTGCACATGGCAGGGCCGCCCGCTTCTCAGGACGGCCCACATCTCCCACCGCCATCATATTCCGATCCGTCCCGCTTGCGCGCAGCCCGGCCATGCTCGCCGGCATTTGTCCCCTCCCATCCCCAGGGCTCGCGCCCCCCGGGAGGCATGTCGGGGACATGCCTCCGGCATTTACGAGAGAAAAGGATTGGAACAATGGCAAGGACTGCGAAGAAGACGAAGGCCGTCACTGTTGCGACGGCGGAAAATGCGGCGACGGATGCGGAAATCCGCAGCGTCGGAGACGTGGCGGCGGAAGTGGTGGCGGCATTGCCCGCGCCGGAACCGGAAACCGTTATGATGGCGGAAGCCGAAACCGTAGCGGATGCGGTGAGCGTTGCGGCGGAACCCGCGAACGCCCCGGAACCGGAACCCGCGACCGGCACGGAAATCTTCATCCCCCTCAACAAACTCAAGAAGTCGCCCCGCAATGCGCGGAAGACCCCGCACAGCGAGGCGGATATTGAAGCCTATGCGGCCAGCATCGCCGCGAAAGGCATCCTGCAAAATCTGGTGGTGGAAACCGACAATGCCGACGCAAAGGAATTTGCCGATCAGTGCAAGGGCGACCGGCACCATTTCCGGTTCATCGTCTCGCCCGAAGACGCCACCGACATGGAAGACCTGAAGCGCTTCACGCGCGAGCTGATGGCGCAGGCGGAAAAGGATCTCGGCACGAAACTCGAATGGGTCGGCGTCGATCACTGGAACACCGACAATCCCCATGTGCATGTCATCGTGCGCGGCCGCACCGACGACGGGCAAGACCTCGTGATCGACCGCGACTATATCAAGAGCGGATTGCGCGACCGGGCGCAGGATCTCGTGACGCTGGAATTGGGACCGCGCACCGAATTGGACATACGCCGTTCGCTCGAACGACAGATAGAGGCCGACCGCTGGACACAGCTTGATCGCCAGCTTCTACGTGACGCCAACGAGCAGGGCATCATCGACATTGCTCCGTCTCCGGGTAAGCAGCCCGACGAATATTCGATCCAGAAGGTCGGCCGGCTTCGTCACCTCGAACATCTCGGCTTGGCTGAAAGCGTCGGTCCCGGCCAATGGATCGTATCCGGTGAGGCCGAAGCCACCTTGCGCGAGCTTGGGCTACGCGGCGACATCATCAAGCGGATGCACCGGGCCTTGACGGAGCAGGGCATCGAGCGCGGCGCTGCCGACTACGTGCTGTCCGGCGAGGCGCATGGCGAGCCGGTCATTGGCCGGTTGGTCGAGCGCGGCCTGGACGATGAGTTGCGTGGCACGGCCTTTGCCGTGGTCGATGGTGTGGACGGCCACACCCACCATATTCGTCTTCCCGACATTGAAGCAGCCGGGGACAGTGCGCCGGGTTCCATTGTCGAACTGCGCTCTTTCGAGGATGCGGGAGGTGAGCGCCGTGTCGCGCTGGCCGTTCGTTCTGATCTCTCCCTTGAGGCGCAAGCCACGGCCGACGGCGCCACATGGCTAGACCGTCAGCTTGTCGCCCGCGATCCGGTCGATCTCGGCGGTGGCTTCGGGCTGGAGGTGAGCCAAGCGATGGAAGCGAGGACCGAACATCTGATCCAAGAGAGGCTGGCGCGGCGCGATGGCGAGCGGGTTATCTTCGCTCGCAATCTTCTCGGTACGCTCCGCGAACGTGAACTGGACGCGCTCGGCGAAAAGCTCTCGCATGAAATGAACATGCCGTTTCGCGAAGCGGCCGCCGGAGAATATGTCGCTGGCACCTACAGCCGACGTTTCACCCTGGCATCCGGTCGCTTCGCGATGGTCGATGATGGTCTCGGTTTCAGCCTCGTGCCGTGGACGCCTTCCGTCGAGAAGCACATCGGCCAGCACATATCCGGTGTGGCCCGCGCCGATGGCGGCGTTGAGTGGAGTTTCGGTCGCAAGCGCGGCTTGGGCTTGTGAAGCACATTCGGCCGCCGGATCGTGCGTGCGGTTTGCTGCTTCTTTTGGAAATGGTGTATGCAGGGCAAGCCGTCAGACGGAGGTGGCCGATGAAAACCACAACGCTTTCCAGCGCTGAACTGGGCCGTAACATCGCCAAGGCGAAGAAGGCTGCCGTGAATGGCCCGGTCATTGTCACGGACCGGGGCAAGCCGTCCCATGTGCTCCTGACCTATGATGAGTTCGAGAAATTGACGGGTGAACGCCGCAGCCTTGCGGTGGCTCTCGCCATGCCCGGTTTGTCGGACATTGAATTTGATCCGCCGCGGTTTGCCGATCTTCTCCTGGCCTTTCCGGGCGAACCGGGAGACATTCCCGAACGGCGGCGCAAGCCTGCCCGTGCGTTGGATGAAAACGGTCTTTAATATGGCGACCGTTTCGGCCGGGAGTGCTGACCGGGGTTATTCGTCGCCGTAATCGGATGGAAGGTGCCGTTCGATCTCCATTGCATCGTAGAGTACGCGACCGATACCAATCAGGTCGGGGCGGGCAAGACGGAAGAGCAGAAGATGCCGGGGACGGCGGACAATGCCACTTTCATGCCGCGCCCGGTCGCGACTATGGCGAAGATGGTAACTGCGCACATCGTCGCCAAGTTCGGGACGACTGATGCTCCCGATCCTGCTGGCATCCGCAGCCAGATCGCGCAACGCCGTCACCAGCAGGTATTCGTAACGCAGCCGCGCCAGTTCGCCGAAGCGTTCATGCGTCTGCGCCAAAATCTCGATAATGTCAGCTTGCGCCGCATCGGAAAGACGAAAATCGGCCATTGCCCTTATACGCCGGCCTTGCGTACTCGCGTCTCAGCCTCGCGGCCAAGTCCGGCAATGAAGTCTTCAAGCCGATCGGAGGGCACATCGACAAACCGGCCTTCATCCAGATCGCTAAAACCGATGCGGTTTGCTTCCCGCAGGGCTTCCAGCTTCGCAGCCTCGTGAGCTTCACGCTGTTCGATCAGGCGCAGTCCTTCGCGCATGACTTCACTGGCGTTCTGATAGCGCCCGGACTTTACCAGCCGGTCGATGACCGCCTCATGGTGCTCGGTGAGAACGACATTGCGTGTCGGCATGGGTGATTCCTATGGAGACTGGTTCCGTAGAGAATGATACCCGGTATGGCATAATATGCCAATGCCAATTCGCCTTGTCGCTGTCCATGAATCTACGCCGCAGAATAGTACGTCGCAACGCGCAAGTATTTTTTCGATTGCCTTCGCCAGACTACGATACGGACGTTCAATCATGTTGAAATCATTTTGGAAATTCCTTTTCCCTGAACATCAAACCATGTTCGGAAGGGAGTTCCCGTCTTGTCGGCTACGCGCGTGCTTTGGGGGCAAATCACCGTTGTTCTGCTGATCGTGCTCATTGCGGTCTGGAGCGCAACACAGTGGACGGCATGGCGGCTTGGCTTCCAGCCGCAGCTTGGCTCGCCTTGGTTCGAGCTTGCAGGCCAGCCGATCTATCCACCGCCCGCCCTGTTCTGGTGGTGGTATTTCTACGACGCTTATGCCCCGACCGTCTTTCTCGAAGGCGGAGCCATCGCCGCATCCGGTGGCCTAATCGCCATCGCGGTCGCCATCTTCATGTCGATCTGGCGGGCGCGGGAGGCGAAGGACGTCAAGACATTCGGCTCCACCCGCTGGGCCGAGCGCGAGGAAGTCGAAAAGGCTGGCTTGCTTGGTGCCGACGGCGTGGTGCTCGGCCGTTACGAGAGCGACTATCTCCGGCATGATGGCGCGGAGCATACGCTTTGCTTTGCCCCCACCCGATCCGGCAAGGGGATTGGTCTTGTTGTGCCCACGTTGTTGACATGGCCGGGATCGGCCATTGTCCACGACATCAAGGGCGAGAATTGGGAACTGACGTTCGGCTTCCGGGCAAGGCATGGCCGCGTGCTGCTGTTCGATCCGACCAATTCGGCTTCTCTTCCGCCTACAATCCTCTGCTGGAGGTGCGCAAAGGAGAATGGGAAGTCAGGGACGTTCAGAATGTCGCCGATGTGCTCGTTGATCTGGAAGGCTCGCTGGAAAAGCGGAACCATTGGGAAAAGACCAGCCATTCGCTTCTGGTCGGCGCGATCCTGCATGTCCTCTATGCGGAGAAGGACAAGACCTTGGCAGGCGTTGCCGCTTTCCTCTCCGATCCGCGCCGCCCGATCGAGTCCGCGCTGTCCGCCATGATGACCACGCCGCACCTTGGCGAGAAGGGACCACACCCGGTTGTCGCCAGCGCCGCCCGCGAGTTGCTGAACAAATCCGACAATGAGCGCTCCGGCGTCTTGAGTGCCGCCATGAGCTTTCTTGGGCTGTATCGAGATCCGGTCGTCGCGGCCGTCACCAGCCGTTGCGACTGCCGCATTGCCGATCTTGTCAGTGAGGAGCGGCCGACAACGCTCTATCTGGTCGTGCCGCCGTCCGACATTTCCAGAACCAAGCCGCTCGTGCGCCTTGTCCTCAACCAGATCGGCCGACGCTTGACGGAAGACCTGCACGCGAAGGATCGTCGCCACCGGCTGCTGATGATGCTCGACGAGTTTCCTGCGCTCGGCAGGCTCGACTTCTTCGAGAGCGCGCTTGCCTTCATGGCCGGTTATCAGATCAAGGCTTTCCTGATCGCGCAGTCCTTGAACCAGATCGAGAAGGCATATGGCGCGAACAATTCCATCCTCGACAATTGCCATGTCCGGGTGAGCTTCGCCACCAATGACGAGAGGACCGCGAAACGGGTGTCGGACTCACTCGGCACAGCAACCGAAATGCGCGCCATGCAGAACTATGCCGGACACCGCCTTGCACTCTGGCTGTCGCACCTGATGGTTTCGCGTTCCGAGACGGCGCGGCCGCTACTTACCCCCGGCGAGATCATGCAGCTCCCGCCCGACGATGAGATTGTCATGGTCGCCGGCATTCCACCGATCCGCACGAAGAAGGCACGATACTTTGACGATGCCCGGTTCAGGGAAAGGCTCCTATCGGCTCCTGCCAACCCGAATGCCGGTTTCTCGCCAAAGGCGGATGACTGGTCGGCATTGAAGCCGATCCCGGCCCCGCCGGCTGGCAGGAATGGCGGCACGGCAAAGGGCAAACCGGCAAAAGAGGAGGCGGACAAGCAGGACGACGATTCAGCCAATGCCGGCCTGCGCCGCGAACCCGGCCTTGAACCGCACAAGGACATAGCGCCGGAGCCGGAAAGAAAAACCGTCAACGAGTTCGATCCCGACATGGATGAACCGGAACGCGATGCCGTCACCAATCGGGCGCTTGCCCGCAACATGCGTCAGGCCGCACGGCAGATTTCGATGGACTCCGGCGACGGAATGGAGTTGTGAGCCATGCCACCGCGTCCCGAAAAGAAGCAGCGCCTTTCCGTCTACCTCGATCCCGATCTGAAGCGCCGTCTTGCGGATTTCGCGGAGCGGCGAGGGCAATCGGATTCCCTCATTGCCGAAGCGGCAATAACTTCCTTCCTATCACCCGATGCCGACGAGCGGAAGGAAGCCGCCACCGTCAAGCGCCTTGACCGGATCGATCGCAGCATCCAGCGGCTCGAACGGGACGTCGGTATTGCCAACGAAGCCTTGGCTCTGTTCATCCGGTTTTGGCTGGCCTCGACGGCTTCCCTGCCGGAAACCATGCAAGCGTCCGCTCGTGCCAAGGGCGGCGAGCGTTATGATAAATTCCTTGAAGCCCTTGGCCGGAGACTCGCCAACGGGCCAAGGCTTAGGCAGGAACTGCCGGAGGATGTCAAATGAGGCTTTAGACGATAGCTAAGCCGATGCTTGAGAGCTGAATTAACGTGTTTTGCGCGATGCGATTTTTGCTCTGAAATGCCCTGTATAGCGGCAGACACACAGAATTCTTGTGGCATAACAAAGACATTCTCACGGTGTCAGAGGCAGTAAGAACGGGTTTTGTCACGGCTTCGTCATGAAAAGCGGGCGATAGGTATGGCCGATGAGCGGCAGCATAACTTGATGCACATAAGTCTCATCGCGGAATAATTAATCGCATTATTTGCGATATTCAAGCCAACCGAAAGGAAATCAGATGATAGCGCAAAGTATTCTTCAATTGGCCGGGGCAGCTATCTTTGCAGCCGCTGGCTTTATGGCGGCTTTTCCTGTCGCTGCCCAAGCAGAAAAGCCCGCGCAACTCACGATCGCTGTTATCCCGGATGAGACAGACGCCGAGATGATTGCGAGATATGAAGGGTTCGCAAAGTACCTGACCGACAAGACCGGAATTCCTGTCCGGTTGCAGCAGGTCACAGACTCTGCCGCAGTGGTCGAAGGTCTTCGTAACAATCAGGTTGATCTCGTTCGTCTCGGCCCGGCCGGCTACGTGACGGCGTATAATGTGACCGAAGGTCGGGTCGAGCCGGTTGTGGCGGAACTCGATAGCAACGGGAACTTCGGATATAACTCGGTCCTGTTCGTGCGTAAAGATAGCCCCTTCAAGTCGGTTTCGGACCTCAAGGGACGGTCGGTGGCGTTCGGCGAAGCAACGTCGACCTCCTCCTATCAGGCTCCGGTGTATTTCCTCCGCCAGCAGGGGATCGAAGCCGAAAAGTTCTTCGGGAAGACCGGCTTCGTTGGCGGCCAGCCGGCAGTTCAGGTCTCGGCGGTTCACAACGGCACCTATGATGCAGCATTTGGCGGCTACCGATCCGAAACCTCCAACACCATCGTTGACGTTGAGAAAACGGGTGTGGTACCGGCTGGTGAACTCTGGATCATCTGGACCTCGCCGAAGCTGCCTTCCAGTCTTTGGGCAGTTCGCGCCGATCATAACGACGAACTGAAAAAGCAACTCGCTGACGCGATCATCAACCTCAAGACCGAGAACCCGGAACTCTGGAGCGTCTTTTCTGGCGGCAAAGTTTCGGGCTTCCAGCGTGTCACGCATGCTGATTACGAAGGCATCGCCGAAATCCTGGCCGCCAATGAAGCGGATCGTCGCAACTGACGCAAACGGAGTATTTGGCAAATGTCTCTCGTCCTAACGAATTGTACAAAAAAATATTCGGGCGGTGTGACTGCCGTGGACAACGTCTCGATCGAGGTCGAGAACGGCAGTTTCGTCGGCGTGATCGGGCCATCAGGAGCAGGAAAGTCTTCCATGCTTCGTCTGATCAATCGGCTGGACGAAGCGACGTCAGGGCGAGTGAACCATGATGGCATCGACGTCACCGCCCTGCGGGGAAAGACACTCCGCGAGTGGCGACGTCGGTGCGCAATGATCTTCCAGCAATTCGGGCTGGTGCGCCGGTATACAGTGGTCGACAACGTCCTGCTCGGCCGCATGTTTGACCACAGCCTGCTCGCTTCGATGCTGAAAATCTACGACAAACAAGAGATCGTCACGGCAATCGACGTGCTGGATCGGCTCGGCATCGCCGATCTCTGGCATAAGCGCGCTGAAGAGCTTTCTGGTGGGCAGCAGCAGCGCGTAGCGATCGCGCGCACTCTGATACAGAAGCCGGCCATACTCCTTGCTGACGAACCCGTAGCATCCCTCGATCCCGCCAGCAGCCGGACGGTGATGAATACGTTGAAGAAGATCAATGAGGAGGATGGAATTACCGTCTTTTGCAATCTTCACGACCTGGCTATTGCACGGGATTACTGCAATCACATCATTGCCATGTCCAATGGCAGCGTCGTCTTCGATGGGGAGCCCAAGAATCTCACCCGTGATGTCGTTGCAATGGTCTATCAGCAGAAGGGTGATGTGGCCGCAAAGGGTGACCTCTCTCTCCGAAACGAGAAAATCGTAGAAGAGTTTAGCGAATGATAAGCAACGCCCCACATTCGACGGTAGAAAACGCGCTCAATGCCTATTTTGAGACGGCACGCAGAGATCGTTTTCGGCAAACTTTGTCAGGGGTGGCGCTTGTTGTCGCCCTGCTGCTGGCGGCACATGCGACAGAAGTCACACTCACGGGACTTGCCGGTATCCCTTCGGGTATCCTGAATTATTTCAGCAGGACCTTGCCCGCCATTTCTCTGGCGACACTACCAGATGATATTGCGAACTGGTTCTGGGCCTTCCCAAAATGGATGTCGATGCTCCTTGAGTCCTTGATAATGGCGTGGGTGGCGACTGTCCTGGGGGTGGCACTGGCCCTCCCGCTCTCCTTTGTTGCCGCCAGAAACGGCCTATCCAGCCCGTTTGGACGCTTTGTCGTGTGGCGTATTTTTCAGATTGCCCGTGCGGTGCCTGAGATCGTTTACGCATTGATTTTCGTGTTCGCATTCGGACCCGGTGCCCTGGCGGGGATTCTTGCGATCACCGTCCACGCTGTGGGCGCATTGGGAAAACTGTTTGCAGAATCGCACGAGAATGTTGGCGCGAACGCTATTTCCGGCATTCGGTCCACCGGAGCGAGGGCCAGTCAAATCTCGCTTCACGGTGTTCTGCCGCAGTCGCTTCCGGATATTATTTCCTACAGCCTGCTGCGTTTTGAGAGCAATGTGCGTGCTTCGGCTATCGTCGGAATGGTGGGAGCCGGTGGTATCGGGCAGGAGCTTTATTTCGCGATACGGCAGTTCCACTACACCGATATCAGCGCCATTATCCTGATGATCATCGCCCTTGTGATTATCATTGACAGTATTGCGTCCCGCCTTAGGCACAAGGTCATCAAGATTGCCGCACCCGGTCAGACGCTTCATCTCCGGCAGGTTCCGTCAGAACTCAACCCGTCTGTGATTATGAAGCGCAACCTCGGGTATCGTATCCGTGTCGTCACTCTGTTTATTCTGATTATGGCCTCAATCGTTGCGTCGTTCATGTTTGTTGGAGTGAACGCAGGCCAGATTACCAACGGCCTTCCGCGGCTTGGATTTCTGATTTCGCATATGTTTCCACCGTTACCGGGTGCCCGACCTCTGACACTGATGGGCGCACTTTTTGATACACTCGCAATTGCAGTCGTTGGCACCGCGCTTTCCGTATCGATCTGCCTGCCGCTGGGTTTTCTTGGTGCCCGGAACTTTGTGAAGAACTATTTCCTGCACCAGTCGATCCGAAGGTTGTTCGATGTCCTGCGTTCGGTTGACACGCTCATCTGGGCCATCATTTTCGTCGGTGTGGTTGGCCTTGGTCCATTTGCAGGTGTGCTGGCGATTGCCGCCGCTGACATCGGTTCTCTTGCAAAGCTGTTTGCCGATGCAATAGAGAATGTCGATCGACGTGACGTAGAGGCGATAAAGAGCACGGGAGCGAGCAAGGTTCAGGAAGCCAGGTTCGGGTATCTGCCGCCTGTATTACCAGTAATGCTCAGCCAGTCCCTCTATTTCTTCGAATCCAATGTCCGGGCTGCCTCGATTCTCGGGGTCGTTGGCGCGGGTGGGATCGGTCTCTACCTGTCCGAAGCGCTGAGGATCGGCGAATGGCAACAGCTTGGATTTATGATTGTACTGATCCTTCTGCTGGTGATCGTAACTGAATTTGCATGCGGGTTTCTGCTTAAACGCACTCAGGGGAGGAAGGCGTAGTCATGCCTATGATGATCGACTGGTGCGCGAAAAGAAATGATGTCACCGATAAACACATCGAATCTGCCGGGAGATAGATATGCTCAAAAAGGACGCCAGGCTCCGGGCCTTTCATGCAGTGGCGACGCTGGGTAACTTCACCAAAGCGGCGGATGCCCTTTCACTCAGTCAACAAGCGGTCTCCTTCCAGATTAAATCTCTGGAAGACGAGGTTGGGAACCGACTCCTGAAACGGCAAGGGAAAAACCTTGAACTGACCGAAACGGGCGAAATTCTTTCGCGGTTCGCCAAGCAGATTCTCGACCTCTACTCTGCCGCAGAGGATGCTTTAGGACAGCACACCGGTGTGGTTGGCGGATCATTGAACATCGGTGCGACCGGCAGCATCGCAAAATATTGTCTGCCTGCCGCGATAAGCGAGTTTCGAAAGACCCATCCATCGGTCAGTGTCTCGGTTTCAGTCTCCAACTCCGGTGATATTGCCGACCTTCTGGCGCAGGAAGCCGTCGACCTTGGTGTGATCAGTGGTGGCCCGGTAGAATTGAGTCGCTTTATCGTAGAGCCGTTCTTTGACGATGAACTTGTCTTCATCGCAGCTGCGGACAATCCGATCGTAAACAAGCAACCTTTGTCTCTCTCTGAACTATTAGCGTGCCAATATATCATTCGGGAGAAGGGATCCGGAACGAGAGACCTGATGGAAGGGTATTTTCGGGATCGGGGTGTCGATCTGGCCACGCTTCCTATTGCGGCGGTCATGGGCACTACCGAATCGGTAAAGGCATCAGTTGCATCATCAAACGGCATCGCAATGGTGTCGCGGCTTTCGCTGGGAACGGAGAACGTCCTGACGATCCTGGAAACGGATCTTGGTTCTCTTTTTCGAAGCTTCTACATCGTGCGGCTTCGCGACAGTTACCTGCGCCTTGCGCTTGATCGCTTCGTCAAGGTTCTTCGCACCAGTAACGCCTTTCGCTCAATCGACAGCGTTAGCATAGAGTAAAAACAAACCAGCGAAGGGCATTATCGCCCCTCAATACTTCCGGCCAGTTGTGCAAATTATGCTGGAGTAGCCACAAGGTTACTCTGTTGGATTTTTGCGTCCTGGCTCTTCATTGTTCAACAAAAATCAGGAGTATTTACGTGCAGAATGCAGCACTTTCAGGCGTAAAGGTTCTCGATCTTTCGAGATTGGTGGCCGGTAATATGGCGACGTTGCAACTGGCCGATTTCGGTGCGGACGTCATCAAGGTGGAGCAGCCCAAGGTAGGCGACCCGTTACGCCAGTGGCGAAAGAGCAATCTCGATCTCTGGTGGCGCGAATACGGGCGAAACAAGAAAAGTCTCGCGCTCAACATCAAGACGAAACGTGGTCAGGAGCTACTCCTGTCGCTGGTCAGGCAGGCTGACATCTTGGTCGAGAATTTCGTGCCCGGCAAGCTGGATGAACTTGGCCTGCCGCACAGCCGCTTTCTCGATGAAAACTCGCGTCTCGTCATCCTGAGCATCAGCGCATGGGGACAGGATGGCCCTTACCGCAACCGCCCGGGCTTCGGCACGCTCGTGGAGGCGACAAGTGGTTTTGCCTCCATGCTCGGCTTTGCCGACCGCCCGCCAACGCTGCCGCCGATTCCGATTGCCGACATGATCACGGGAATCTATGGTGCGTTTGCTGTCCTGACGGCCCTTAGGCATCGTGACGCGACCGGCGAAGGACAGGTGATTGACCTTTCCCTCCTCGAAGCCATCTATTCCGTTCTCGGGCCGGTGGCTGCGGAGTATGAAAGAACGGGCCGCTATCCGAAGCGGAACGGTAACCGCTCTCCGAACTCATCGCCGCGTAACACCTATCTGACCGCGGATGAAAAATGGATCGCGCTTTCTGCTTCGACGCCCAAAATGGCGGAAAAGCTTTTCCGATTGATCGGGCTTGACGAGCTTCTGAGGGATGAGCGCTTTGCCACCAACGAGGCCCGCGTCCGCAACGGTGACGAAACCGACCGGATCGTTGCCGATGCGCTCCGCAAGTTCACACTGGATGAACTGATGCGCCTGTTCGATGAGGCCGGTGTTGCCGGTGCGCCTGTCAATGAAGTTCTGGATTTCGTGAAAGACCCCCATGTAGAGGCGCGGGGCATATTGACCGAGTTCGATGATCCCGAGCTCGGTGCTTATAGGATGCACACGCCGCTTCCGCGCATGAGCGTGACGCCTGGCCAGATTCGCGCGCAGGGGCCGAGGCTCGGGGAGCATAGCGCCATGATCCTTGAGGAAACTCTCGGTCTGACCTGGCAAGAAATCCAGTCGCTCACCGAAGAAGGAGTTATCGGCCAATGACCAATGGACCGTTCAGCAATCCCGATCTCTGGCCGACAGCGATCACGGCCTTTGACGCAGACGACATTCTGATCCGCGGTAGAAACGTCGTGGATTTGATGGAAACTGGAGATTTCGGTTCCGTTGCCTTTCTGCTCCTGACAGGTAGGCAGCCCACGCAGGGAGAAGCCGCAGTCTGGAACGCCATCATGATCGCCTCCTCCGATCACGGGCCGACGTCGCCCTCCACCTTTGCCGCCAGGGTTATTGCCAGCGGGAATCGCCGTGCCCCGGAAGCAGCGGTCGGCGGCGGTATTCTTGCCATCGGCGATGCACATGGCGGTGCCGGCGAGGAAGCCATGGTTTTTCTTCAGGAGGGATTGGCCCTAGCTAGAAAACCCGGCGGAACGCTGCGGCTTGCGGCCGAGGAGATCGTGAGCAATTACAGAAGCACCGGGCGCCGTATGGCTGGGCTTGGGCATCGTTTTCATGTCGTCGACCCGCGGACTGAACGCCTGTGGTCCCTGTCGCAGTCCTTTGGACTGTCCGAGGACGGTATCGCGCTGATGCGGGAAATCGCGGCGGTGCTAACCGAAACGGTTGGCCGGCCGATGCCTGTCAATGTGGATGGAGCAATCGCAGCAGCCCTGATCGATATGGGGTTGGCGCCACCCATCGCGCGTATGGTCTTCATTCTGGGAAGGGCCGCAGGCATTTCCGCCCATGTGCTTGAAGAACTGGCACGGGAAAAGCCTATGCGCCTCCGTTTCGATTTCCGCTACGACGGCCCGGTCGTGGAGCCGAACTCCGATACCAGGAAGGAAGAGGCGTGACTGTTCTAGTTCCGGTGTCGGTAGTGACTGTCGTGCCGAACAGGTAGTCGAGGCGTCAGCTTTGCATAGGAGATAATCTGTTGACGAAGTGGAACATTGATCAGTCCTGGTTCGACGGCATAAGTGGAAAGTCGTGCAAATTGTGCGACGAACTCAAACGTGGCGATGAGACCTCAATGGGGCTTGTGGTCGGCGAGATACGGGTGTGCCGATGGATATTGGCAAAAAAACAAATACATCAAAGTTTATAGCATCCTCGTTCTTGCTGAACACAAGATCGAATTGTTCGAACTTGATCGTGAAACACGTCATCAGTTCATCAATGATATCTCTGATGTTTCCCGGATCCTGAACGACACACTTTCTCCGATAAAGATCAATGTGGAAATGCAGGGCAATGTCGTCCCGCATCTGCATTGCCATGTGAAGCCTCGTTTCGAGACCGATACACCCGGACACGCTCGCATCTTCCAGGGTGCGGGCACGGCAATTCTGCCTGCGGCGGAGTTTTCAGCCATGAGGGATGAATTGCGTGAACGGATGTCTGGGAATTCCAAAGCCAGGTGTTGATGAGCAGGCTTCATTGTAGAGCCGGGCACACCGGCGCGCATTCTGGTCGCGTGCAAAACCCTTTCCGAAAATGAGAAGAACTTATGAGCAAAACAAACAAATTACGTGATCGTATCGCGGAAAACGGCCTCGCCCATGTCATGGCTGCCCACAGCCCATTGTCGGCGCGACTGGCGGAGGAGGCCGGGTTCGACGGTCTCTGGGCCTCCGGCTTCGAGCTGTCCGCCCTTTACGGCCTGCCCGATGTCAGTCTGATCTCCATGACGCAGCATCTCGACATGGTGCGGGCAATGGCCGAGCAAAGTTCGTTGCCGATCATCGCCGACATCGACACCGGCTTCGGCAACGCCATCAACGTCATCCACGCTATCAAGCAATATGAGCGCGCCGGAGCGGCAGCCGTCGTCATCGAGGACAAGACCTTTCCGAAGGTCACGAGCCTCATCGCCGGTGGCCGGCAGGAATTGCTGCGGATCGAGGAATTCCAGGGCAAGATTCGCGCCGCCATCGCCATCCGTTCCGATCTGGATTTCCTGATCATCGCCCGCACCGAGGCTCTGATCGCCGGCTTGGGAGAGGAAGAAGCGCTGAAGCGGGCGGCGGCCTACGAGGAAGCCGGTGCCGACATGATCCTCGTCCACTCCAGGCAGAAGACGCCGGACGAGGTGGAGAGCTTCGTTCGCGCTTGGAACGGCAAGGTGCCGATCGTCATCGTGCCGACCGCCTATCCGGAGATGAACGAAGAGCGGATCAAGGCGCTCGGCAAGATCGCCATCGTCATCTACGGCAATCATGCCCTCCGGGCGTCGGTGACGGCAATGCAGGACGTGTTCGCACGGATCCTCAAGGATCGCGGCATCCACAACGTCAACAAGGACATTGTGCCGGTCGAGGAAATCTTCCGCCTGCAAAATATGGATCAAGTGAAGGCAGACGAGAAACTGTTCCTTGCCTGACCATTGCATTTCGCCGGGCTGAGCGGACCCGCCCTTATGGGCGCAGCCGGCGAAGTTGCAATTGGGCAATCGAGAACCACGTCAAGAAGGAGCACAGATTGGAGCTGCGTCATATCCGGTATGTCGTGGCGGCTGCTCGCAATGGCAGTTTCAGCGCGGCGGCGCATGAATTGCATGTCAGGCAACCGATCATCAGCAGGAGAATCAAGGAACTTGAAGACGAGCTTGGCATATCCCTGTTTGATCGTTCTTCTTCCAGAGCGCGGCTGACCCCGAGCGGCGAGGAATTCATTGTTGATGCAAGGCGTATCATCGAGGATATTCGGCGTCTCACCCAGCGGGCCGAGGCGAGCAAAGCCGGCAAGTTGGGCCGTGTTGTCGTCGGATTCTACAAATCGCTTTCGATCGGCCATCTGCGCACGAGCCTCCTTGAATTTCGTCAAAGTCATCCGTCCATAGACGTTGAGCCGATAGAGGCATCCTATATTGAGCTTAGGGCAGGGGTGATTACGGGCGCGATCGATGTGGCGGTCATTCTTGGTGACGCGGGAAGGTCCAATCTCCTGAACTCCATCGCGCTGTGGACGGAGCAACTCGTGGTCGCGCTTCCCGAAAACCATCCGCTTGCGGAAAAGCCAGTCATCTACTGGCCGGAACTGAAAGGGGAGCGCTTTCTTGTCAGCCACCAGGATCCGGGGCCGGATATTCGCAACATTCTTCTTCGTCACCTCGCGGCACCTTCGGATCATCCAGAGATCGTCACACGACGGTTGAGCCGCGAGAGCATTTTGAGCGAGGTCGGCAGCGGGCAGGGTATCAGCCTGCAATGCGAGGCGGTCTCGGGCATAACAGGGCTTGGTGTCGTTTACAGGCCGGTTCACGATGGAAGCGGTGCCACGCGCCTTGGTTACATCGCTTGCTGGCGGCCGGATAGTCCTAATCCTGTTCTCAAAACCTTTCTGGATGCCCTGAAGCCGAAACGCTGATTCGGCTGGTTGCGTCAGCCTGACGCCGCGCCTTGTATTTTTCCGCACCGAGAGCCGCAAGTATTTTTTCGACCCTCTACGACCGCCTACGAAATCTGAAATAATCTTGTTGCGAAGGCGCGATTTGTGCCTTTCTTGATTGTCCCCGTCGCCATCCACCCTTTGCGGATGGCCGGAAGCGGGGACCATCGTGGCACACCATCATGACCGGGACGTTATCTCTCGCAGCGTGCGGATGTTGCGCACGGCGCTTGGAGCGTCGATCGTCCGCTATCTCGAAGACCCCGCCGTTGTCGAGGTGATGCTGAACCCGGACGGTCGCCTGTGGGTGGACCGCCTGAAGGAAGGGCTTGCCGATACCTGCGAGACGCTACTTCCCGCCGATGGCGAACGCATCGTTCGGTTGGTCGCGCATCATGTCGGCGCGGAAGTCCATCCCGGCAATCCCCGTGTTTCGGCCGAACTGCCGGAAACTGGCGAGCGCTTCGAGGGACTTTTGCCGCCCGTCGTCATGGCCGCGACCTTTGCGATCCGCAAGCCGGCCGTTGCTGTGTTCACTCTGTCGGACTACGTGGCAGGCGGGATCATGACGCAGGCGCAGGCCGATGTTCTCAAGCTCGCTGTCGAAAAGCGGAAGAACATCCTTGTCGCCGGTGGCGCCAGCACCGGAAAGACCACGCTTACCAACGCCCTTTTGTCGGAAGTCGCCAAGACCGCCGACCGCGTGGTGCTGATCGAGGACACCCGCGAACTGCAATGCGCCGCGCCCAATCTTGTCGCCATGCGGACGAAGGACGGTGTGGCCTCGCTCTCCGATCTGGTGAAGTCGTCGCTTCGCCTGCGTCCCGACCGTATCCCTGTCGGCGAGGTGCGCGGCGCGGAAGCGCTCGATCTGCTGAAGACATGGGGCACCGGCCATCCCGGCGGGATCGGCACGATCCACGCCAATACAGCCATCGGCGCGCTGCGTCGGCTCGAACAGCTCGTGCAGGAAGTCGTGATTACGGTCCCGCGTGCGCTGATCGCCGACACCATAGATGTGATCGCCGTTCTTTCCGGCCGCGGCTCCGCCCGCCGTCTTTCCGAAATCGCCCTCGTGGACGGGATCGATCCTGTCACCGGCGATTACTGCACGTTCAACGCCCACTTGGCCACTCACATTCCCGCCCAAAGCCAACCGCTTCCCAATGAAGGAGAAGACTGATGAATGCGCATGTCTCGCCTGCCGTATCTGTTCCGTTCGTCCTGTCCACGGTTCCCGTCGAGCCGGCCGCACCCGGTGAACTGACGCCGCCGGTTAATCCTGTTCCACCTGTCGATACGGATCAGCCCGCCGCGCCCAAGTCGTCCGTTCTGCGCGACACGCGCAAGCAGCTCGCCAGTTCGACGGCGCTCACGACGATCATGGTGATGGCGGCGGCTCCCGCTGCCCGCGCCTCCGGTTCCTCTATGCCGTGGGAAGAGCCGCTGCAACAGATTCTCGAAAGCATCGAAGGTCCGGTCGCCAAGATCGTCGCGGTCATCATCATTATCGCCACCGGCCTCGCGCTCGCCTTCGGTGATACAGGCGGCGGCTTCCGCAAGCTGAGGCTGTAGAAGATCTCACCGTTGAGCAGTTCATCGCGCAGCTTCGAGTTGAAGCTCTCGCAATAGCCGTTCTCCCAAGGGCTTCCCGGTTCGATGAACGCGGTCATGGCGCCGAC
>NZ_JBMNUS010000019.1:0-34227 GCF_050946405.1 Pseudochelatococcus sp. | reverse complement strand
TTCGGAAAATAGGGCTGAAGACGCGCCATCTGCTCGTCCGTCAGCCAGAATAAATCACTCAAATTCAGGCTCCTTCACGGCAGCATGAATCATAATCGCTACCTCAAATCAATGGGTCCTGACCCTACGTAATCGCAAACTACAAGGAAACACAGCTTAAGAATGTCCGGGCAGGGCAACCGGTCGAGGTTGCAGTCGATGCCCTCCCTGGACATCGTTTTCATGGGCGTGTCGAGGAGATTGCGCCGATGAGCGGCAACGAATCGTCACTTATTCCGACAGACAATGCAACCGGCAACTTCACCAAGGTTGTTCAGCGTATCCCGGTGCGCATTGATCTCCAGCCGGGACAAGCGGACCTCGACCTTCTCAGGCCAGGCATGTCCGCCGAGGTGCGGATCGACACGCTCGGCTCGAAAGTGGCCGCTTACGGCCGTCAACCGCTCGTCATGTCGAAGGAGAGCTATGCCGATGCGGCTCAATGAAGTCCCTTGGTTCCCCCGTCTGTTGCGCGGCGCTCAAGCGCCGAATCCTGCATTGACGGTGGCGGTCGTTTTCCTGGGCGCATGCTTCACGACATTGCAGGGGCGGCTTTTTTCAATATCCCTTGCGGACCTGAGAGGCGTGTTCGGTCTCGACGTCATTGAAGGGGTCTGGCTGAGCACGGCGATGAATGCGGCACAGCTTCTGACCATGCCTGTCACCGTCTGGCTATCGCTTATATTCGGGCCAGCGCGCGTCATCATCGTGCCGAGCTTGGCGATCGCACTGGCGGCCTTCGCGATACCTTTCGTTCACGGCTACGGCCCGCTGGTTTTCCTGCATGTCATAATGGGATTGTGTCTGGGAACCTATCTCCCGCTGACGATTTCACTGGCGCTGCGCAGCCTGAAGCCTCACTTCTGGCTGTTTGCGATGGCGGTCTACAGCCTGCGCGCTTCGTTCGGGACTGACGTCGGTGTTGGCCTGTCCGGGATCTATGTCGATGTGATCGATTGGCGATGGATCTACTGGACCGCTTCGTTCGTCGGGCCGCTTATCGCCTTCATGGCCTGGAAGGCGCTTCCCCTGACGCCGATAGATCACGACAAGCTGCATAGTAGCGATTGGGGTGGCATGGCGATGTTCTGCCTGAGCCTGGCCATGCTGTTTATCGGATTCTCGCTCGGAGAAACCCTGGGATGGTTCGATTCCGGCGTGGTAACGGCATGTTTGATCGTCGGGGCACTCCTGTTGGCGATCTCCGTTGTCACCATCGTGCTGCACAAGGATGCGTTCGTCGATTTCGCCGCGCTTGGAAACCACAACGTTCGCACGGCGCTCCTGATCGCTTGCCTCTATGGGGTGCTGATGGCACCGACTTCGATTCTGATCCCGAATTTCCTTGCCGCGATCGGAAAGCTGAAACCGCTCCAGACCGGATCAGCCGCCATCATCGTCTTCGGCACCTATCTGGCGATGACGCCGCTTGCGGTGTGGCTCGCCCGTCGGGTGGACGCACGCCTGCTGTTGATTGCAGGCTTGGGCATCATTGTCTTCACCTCGGCCTGGTGCGGCGACGGCATCAACAACGAATGGCGGACCGACCAGTATGTTTCGGTCCTTATCATCTTCGCCATCGGTGAGTGCTTGACGCTCATGGGTATTATCCCGATCATCGTCGTCAACATGAACCCGGCGCACGCGGCGGCCATCGGGTTCTATGCACCGCTGGCCCGCCTTTTCGCACCGGGCGTAGCGGCGGGCGTTATCGCACTCGTATTGCGACTTTCGTTGGATACTCACAGCGTCATGCTGAAGGCGGGGGTAGAGGCCGGACAGCCTGTTGTTGTTCAGCGCGCCGCCAGCAGCGGCGTATCAGGCATCGCTTCTGTCATCACACGCGAGGCGACCGTGCTTTCCTATGTGGACGGATTCTACCTCGTCTTTTGGGTGGGGGTCGTCGCTTTGCTCCTGACCGCCACGCTGAAGCGAGCACCGGTCAACCCGCTAACGCCACCGAGGCCCGTCTGATACGTGGCCGTTTCTCTGCAAACCATGACCGGTTTGCAGCAGTCAAACGGCTTGGATCATGCTATGTCAAGAAACGTGGGACGGAAGGGAAAGAGTTGAGGTATCATCCATGAGCATTCAGGTTCTTCCCCCTCATGATTATCCAGATACTATCGCACGTCCTGTCGTCGCTCTGAAAATCGAACTCGCCTTCGTCGGCGAGATGGAGCCGCACAAGCATCGCAAGGACCAGTTGCTCTATGTCATAGAGGGACTCATCACGGTCGAGGCCGCGCAAGGTGTCTGGACCGTGCCGCCGCACTGCGCGATCTGGATTCCGGGCGGCGTATCCCATTTTGCCCGTGCGACCGGGCAGGTGTCGATCGGCAACCTCTATATCGAGCCTGACGAAAGCCGCAGCCAGCAGGCTGATTGCGGCATTCTGTTCGTCCAACCTCTTCTGCGCGAATTGATCCTGCGCTTCGTCAACGAGCCGCACAGCTACCCGGAGGGAGATGTCCGGGAGGCACATCTGGCCGCAGTCCTTATGGACGAGCTTGAGAGAGCGCCGGTGGAGCCGCTGCGTCTCCCCATGCCCGCCGACCGGAGATTGAAGCGGCTGGTCGATACGCTGATCGACGATCCTTCACTCAGGTTGAACCTGGAGGAATGGGGGGCTCGCGTCGGTGCAAGCAATCGCACGCTGACGAGGCTGTTCCAGCGGGAGACGGGCATGTCGTTCGGTCGCTGGCGGCAGCAACTGCATGTCGGTCTGGCGCTTCAAAGGCTGGCGGACGGCGAATCCGTGACGAATATCGCGATCGACCTGGGATATGAGAGTCCGAGTGCGTTCATCGCCATGTTCCGGCGGATGCTCGGTACGACTCCGGCGCGCTATCTCACGGAAACAACAACTGAGATGAGCGGCGACAAAGAGGGTGTCTTCCATATCTGCGGCGACCGATGCCCTCACAAAAAAGGTCAGCCGACAAGCAACGTGGTGCCGCTCTCCCGCATCCGCAGCGCCAATTGAAACCGGAAGCAAGGTGACGGCTCGCGGTCGATTCCGGTCTTCTTCACATACTCCAACGTGCCAGGGCGACTGTTAGCCGTTTTATCACCAGCTACGAATGACGACGCCGATTTCCCCGCTCACCCCTTGCTGGCTGGCTAATACATCACGCCACGTTTCCAACATCGGATTTGGTTTGGCCGTTTAGCGCGATTTTATGTCCTGAATCCGGGCGCACCGGGCGCCCACACCTCTCACGATGCAAGCGAATGAGAAGGTTGCGTCGCGACGAGCGGTCGTCCCCTCCCAAACGTGGCTGGCCGACGAGCCAAGCATCACAGATGCTTTGTTCGGACGCTCACCAGATTTTTCGGAGCAACGAGATGCAAATCGATAAATCCCAATACCCGCTCGTTTTTCTTCGGGAGACGGTATTACCTCATAAGGATAACCCCGAAGCTGAACTGGAGGCCATTCTTGCTGAATACTCGCCCTTCATCTTGATATCCGATCACCCGCCTCGCAACGATGACGCTGAACCTCCAGAATCAAAAAAGGCACGCGCCTTGTTCTTCAAGCGCAACAAAACGCATTTCATCCGCAATTGCGCGGGAGCGATCGTGATTGAGGGGGCGAAACCAACGCCAATGCCCCTTCGGCTGGCTGCCCAGGCGGTCGGAAAGGCATTCGGGGTGTCGTTTCATTTCGTTCCGGATGAGGAAGCAGCGGTGGCGCTGGGGAAGCGGCTGCTGACGAATGCGAGCGCCGGGAAGCTGGTGAAAAATCCGAGCAACTGAAAATACCAAACAGGATGAGAAAAATTATCACGAATACCATATCAAATCCGGCGGCATATTCTGTTATCAGCAGAGGGAAGCTTGGGTTCTCGGCCATCTGGTTGCCCTACAATCAAAGCACAACGCTGCGCAATCTGCTCGATCTCGCGCGCAAGATGGGCCGGGCGGCGCAGATGGCTGGTATTCCGCCTAGCTCAAAATGAGAAAGGCCGCCCTTTGGCGACCTAAGCATATGATCACACGTCGATTTCGAGTGTTTTATGCTGGAACTGGTTGCGGGGGCGCGCAACCACCGATACCGACATTCGTTGGAGGTGGCGATCTAATAGTTTGATCTGTCGCTACTGACGCCCGCCCTGGTAGCAGCTGGAACCCGAGCGTGGAGTCAGAGATCCCAAGGAGATATCAGGTTAATGCCAACCGTCAGGAAATCCTTCAGGTTGCGTGTAGCCAGTTGCCCGCCGTTAACCTTGGCAATCGCTGCGATCATGCCATCGGGTGCCGACATTCCGACCCCTTGGCGGGATGCCTCTCCCATAATCTCGCCATAGGCCAACGCCGCCTCCTCCGTGAGCCCGAATATTCTGTCGGCAAAGCGGCGGCGCCAATCTGCAAGTCCCTGCTCAAGACGCGTCGCCCGTTGATCGGGCCGTATCTTTGCAATGCCGAAGGCAATTTCAGCGATCGTTACGGTCGGAAGGGCAAGTTCGGCATCATGCCGCACGAGCCATGCAATCACTGCATCGTTCGGGGTTTTCCGCAGCGTCTCCGATATGACATTGGAGTCGACGAAGATCAAAGCTCCGGCCCCGCGTGGGGATGGCGTGTTTCGCGAATGACGGATTCGAGATCGATGTCGGTTCCGGAATTCGCGGACACCCGGGCATAAAAAGCAGATGCCGGCTCGCGGCCAGTCTCGCGGATTTCGTAGGCTTCAAGGGCCCGTTCGACGATATCGGCGATCGAACGCTTCTCCCGCCGCGCGAGGCGATGGGCCAGATTACGCGCCTTGGCGCTGCGGACGGACAATTGCGGCTCTGCCATTGGAAACTCCTTGAGCTGAACATAATGTCCGGTGCCCGTGCCATCAAGATGGCAGAGATTGCCTTCCCGCGCATGTAGGCCACTTTTCCAACGTCGAGGGGTGTCTACCTATCACTGCCGGTTTGTCATCACTATACGCCCGCCGATACAAGGTGGACGGCAGTGGCGTGGCGGAAGCTGTGCGGTGTTTCGTGTTTCGTTTGCAGTGACGGCATGGTTTCAGCCGCCGCCTTCACATAGGCGGCAAGCTTGAACCGGACGCCCGAGGCGCTGAGCGGCTCACCGGCCCCGGTTTGCGGTCCGCGGCGTGGAGGTCGTTGTAGCCGCCGTACGCGTCCGCCTGCAGAATGCCCTGCCATTTGGCGAGATGCGCGTTGGGATGCTCCTTCTCCCTTGTGAGGGAGAAGTGGAACAGCGCGGCCGGCGGGGCGATGGCGCCAAACGGACGGTCGTCGCGGACGGTCCACAACGGCACCGTCTTCGTGCCGCCCCGGGCCAGGACCGGCACGGTGGTGTCATCGCCGTGAAGGCGTTCGCCGGCCATGACATGGGCCTTGATCAACGCGTGGATCGGCTCCAGCGCTACGGTACAGGCCCCGACCTGATCGGCGAGCGTGGACAGACTGAGATCGACGCCTTCCCGGCCATAGCGGTCGGCCTGCCGGTTCAGCGGGTTGTGTTGCCCGAACTTCTCGAACAGGATCGTCGCCAGCAGGTTCGGGCCGGCAAAGCCGCGCGGGGTCGGATGGAACGGCGCCGGCGGCTGGCTGATCTTCTCGCAATCCCGGCAGCTGAACTTCTCCCGCACTGTCTGGATCACCTTCCACTGGCGTGGAACGATCTCCAGCGTCTCGGTGACGTCCTCGCCCAGCCTGACGATACGCGATACGGAGTTGCCCGTACTAAGGGATCTTGCGGACGACAGTCCCCAGCCGTCTCCGTTTGTTCGGAACGGCAGCGGAGATAGGACGAAAGAGCGCAACGTAAGGACGCAACCGCGGGGATAGGGTCATTTCGGGATCGCCGTAACCCGGCAGACGGCTACCCATTTGCAGGCAACGTGGCGCACTATCATACATTTCAGCGAGCCCCTCCAACCACCGGAATGGCTCACTTTCGGGCGTCGGCCACACCTTTACAGGGACAATATACAGGGACAATAGCTTGTGACTCCCTAATACTACAGTTGCATATTACTCTGTTTTTGATAGTGAGCGACGGCTGCGCAGAACTGATGCCGCCGTCTCCAGAACGACCATGCGAGGACAAACGCCTTGCCGATTGGGGGGCTGAGCAGCAATCTGGACAAGAGGTAGCGGATTTCAGGCACGCTCGGCAGAAGAGCATCCATGGCCATCAGGCGGCCGTTGCGGCCGTTGGACTCTTTTCGTTCGATTTTCCTGAAGCCCGGCCGTCGAGCTCCGCTTCTTCCACTTCGCTACAGTCTTCTGGTTGATCCCGTAGCGCTTGGCCAGAGCCCTCAGGCTCTCTTGACTATTCTGTATTGCTCGACGGACCGCCTCTGTCGTTCGGGCGCTCCCGTGCAGAATTTGTCCCATAGCGCATCCTTCCATTGATGGCTAAATAATGCACCACAAAATGCCGGGACTAAACACTTTTAGAGCGGCGTGACGATTCCGCTTGAATGCACGTCGCACTGACAATCTCCAGAAACCCGTTTTTCAGTGGTGCCGGCTGAAGACCAGGGCAGCGTTCACGCCGCCGAACCCGAAGGCGTTTGAAAGCACATGCCGGATATTCGAGGGCCGTGCGCCATCGGCAAGCAGATTGAACCCCTCCGCCCCCGGCATCGGCCGCTCGACGTTCAAGCCTGGCGGCGCTACCTGATGATGAATGGCGAGAACCGAAAACACGGCTTCGATCGCTCCGGCTGCGCCGAGCATGTGGCCGGTGGCCGACTTCGTCGAACTGACCGGAATCCTTGCTGCTCCGGCACCGAAAACCTTCTCCAATGCCGCCAGTTCGGCGGCATCGCCGACAGGCGTCGAGGTTGCATGGGCATTGATGTAGCCGATGTCGTGTGGCTCGATCGCCGCCGCCCTTATCGCGATTGCCATCGCACGGGCGGCCTCGCGGCCATCGGGCCAACCGGCCGTCACATGATGCGCATCCGTCGTCGTGCCATAGCCCGACAGAACGGCAAGCGGCCGCGCGCCCCGCCGTTCAGCATGGCTCAAGCGCTCGATCACCAGCATCGCCGCGCCTTCCGACAGGACGAACCCGTCATGATCGCTGTCGAAGGGCCGTGAGGCGCGATGCGGCTCGTCGTTGAAGCCGAAGGACAGCGCCTTCGCAGCCGTGAAGCCGCCGATGGCGACCGGATCGACGCAGGCCTCCGCACCTCCACAGAGGGCTATGTCAGCCTCGCCGGCACGGATCATGCGCATGGCATCGCCGATCGCCTGGGCCGATGCGGCGCAGGCGGTCGTCGGTGAGCCCGCAGGCCCGTGAAAGCCGAACCGGATCGCGACCTGGCCGGCGGCCAGATTAGGCAGGAAGGAAGGCACCACGAACGGGGAGAGCCGGCGCACGCCGGCCGTGCGAATAAGCTCGCTCGCGGCCGTGATGGCCGGAACGCCGCCAACCCCCGTTCCGATGACGGTCGAGGTGCGGGCGCGATCCTCCGCGGCATCAGGGTTCCAGCCCGCTTGTTTCAGGGCTTCGATCGCGGCCATGACGGCATATTGGATGAAAAGATCGTTTCGGCGCAGGTCGCGGGCGTCCATGCTCTGCTCCGGATCGAAACCGTTTGCATCTTCGGCATGCGTGGGCACCAGCCCCGCGACCCGGCATTTCCAGCCGGCGGTGTCGAAGCGGGTATTGGCGCGGACGCCGCTCTGCCCGGACACAAGGCGGCTCCAGTTCGCCTCCACGCCCACGCCAAGCGGAGAAACGGCACCAAGCCCTGTGACGACGATGGGTTCCGACATGTCAACTCCCTTCAAGTTCGTTTATGTGTATATACACATTACGCTTGCAAGGCAATCGACATCGGTCGTCATCCGCCGGCCAGTCGCTTCGAGACCCGGAGGTATGTTTCGGCATCCTCCGGTGATATGCCTTCCATGAGAGGGGCTTGAGATTCCCGCCACAGCACGAGGAGACGATCGAGGAGCCGGTTTCCCTGCTCCGTCAGCTCGCAAACGCGTGCATTGTTGGCGGTGTCGGCCACGCGCCGGACCAGGCCCTTATGCTCCAGCAGGTCGAGATTCCGGGTGAGGCTGGTCCTGTCCAGCGCGATGAGCTGCGCCAAGGCCATCACGGGCCGGCCGGGATGGAAGCGGATCGCGGCAAGGAGCGACAATTGCTGCACCGTGACGCCGAAGGGCTTCAGTCTGGCGTCGCCGGCTCTCAGCAGCGCCCGTGAGGCCGCTACGGTGTTCAGAACGAGGCATCGGGCGAGATCTTCAGGCATGGTCATCGAGCCATCTAGCCTCCTTGTGCCGCGGTCGGTCAATGCCGCGTCCGGGCCAACGCCAGCTTTACCGGCGCGCGCCCCCCGAAAAGCGGGCCGTCCGTTCGTCGTCCATATGGACCATTGAAGGCACCTGATGAAGCGGGTTTCATTCTCCGTTCGGCAGGCTTCTTTCCGAACCTGTAGCACCGCCGGCTACGGGCTTCCTTTCCGTCCAGCGAACGAGGCGGCGCGCGGGGTAAGCCGGAACGCACAGGAGAGCCCCCAGCGCGAGAGCTGCCGCCGCGAGGAGGAGCGAGTGGTCGAACGACCGCATCCGAGCATACAGAAAGCTTGCCACCAGCGGCCCCGCGATCTGACCGACGCCGTAGGATGCCGTCATGATGGCGACCATGTTGAAGCGCACTTTCGCCGCGACCCTGCGCGCCGCCGGCATGGCGATGGTGACGGTGCCCATGAAGGTGCCGCCGACCAGCACGGCGCTCGCGATGTAGGCGGCGGGCGCATGCGTCACGGGAAGAGCGACGCCGATGGCCTGAAGCAGGAGATTGGCCATGAGGCTGCGCCCGGTCCCCCATCGCACATGCAGCGCATGCCAGAGAAAGCAGGACGGCACGGCGCCGAGACCGAACACCGCCCAGACATGCACGGGATCGACCGCGCCGAGCGCCGTGCGGACGAGCAGCGGCAGATAGGTCGCGGTGATGATGTAGCCGAAACCGGCAAGGCCGTAGACGAGGATGAGCCGGGTTGCCCCGAACGGGACAAGAGCGCCGTCATCGGCCGGGCGCGCCGATTCCGGCGCCGCCGGCTTCAATCGGTCCGCGCGGGCCTGCATGACGACCGTGACTGCGGCGAGCACGAGAGCGGAGGCCCCGAGCAGCAGCCAGATCGGACCGCTCGACAGCGCCGCGGCATGCCCGGCGGCGATGATCTCGGCGGACAGCAGGATGCCGGCGCCGACACCGGCGAACAGCGCCGGGGCCCCGTGATGGTGCCCGCGATCATGGATCAGCCAGTGCGAGGCGGCGACCATGGCGACCGCGCTGAATACCCCGGCGAAGCCGCGGATCGTGACGATCAGCCATTCGGGTAGCGGCACACCGAGCAGCGTCAGCGAGACGGCCGTTGCGATGACGGAAAACGCGCAGAGATTGCGGCTCGACATGCCGCCCGAAAGCCCCCCCGCGAGGAGCGCACCGATCAGATAGCCGGCATAATTGGCCGAGGCCGCATAGGAGCCGCCTTCGACCGAGATCCGGTTGTCGACAATCATCAGGGGATAAAGGCCGGTGAAGGCGAAGCGGCCGAAGCCCATGCCGATCATCAGCACCAGTGCGGCGGCGATGGCCGCGAAACGTTCACTCCGGGACATCGCCGCCCTCCCTGATGTCCGAAAATGCCCGGAGCGTGTCCCGAAACGCGGTGAAGGCCGGCGTCCTGAAGCCCGGCCGGCTGGCGAGACAGGTATCGACCGTCATCAGCGGCTTGATCGTGAACCGGCCGGCGTCCGGCACGAGATCGAGGACGCCGCGCGGCATGATCGAGAAACAGGCCCCCGCCGCGACGCAGGCGACCATGGCGTGATAGGACCTGACCTCCTGAAACCGGAGCTGCGCGGGCTTGGCGCCCCCTCCCCTCGCCCATGCCTCGGCCAGCATGCGGTAGGTGCAACCGGATGCGAAGGCCGCCAGAGCGCGCGGCCTGATCTCCGCCGAAGACTGCACCTGCGGATGTCCGGGCGGCAGCAGGAGGACGAGTTCCTCCCGGAACAGCGGCACGTTGTCCGCTTCGTCGGGAGCGAGCCACCATTCACCGGAGGGCGTGGCGATCAGAGCGCAGTCGATCCGATGCGCGAACAGCGCCTCGACGAGTTGGCGGGTCGGCGCCGTCGAAAGATCGATCGTTACCTGCGGCCATCGGGCGTTGAATTGCGCCAGCGGCGCGGGCAGCCGGGTGGCGGCGGTCGCTTCCATCGAGCCGATGCGCAATGCGCCGGCAGGCCCCGCCGGGTTGACGACCTGCCGCGCCTCTTCCGCAAGATTCAGGATGCGCTCGGCATAGTCCAGATAGGCCGCGCCCTCGGCGGTGAGCACCATGCGTTTCGTGTCCCGCTGAAACAACGGCACGCCGATCTCCGTCTCGAGTTGCTGCACGCGGGTGGTGACGTTCGAGGGCACCCGCCCGAGAAGCTCGGCCGCGCGGGTGATGCTCTGCTCCCTGGCCACGGTGCGGAACACGGCGAGCGATGCCAGATCCACGGAATTTTCTCCATTGCAGAATTTATCGATTCATGTATTCTTTCTTAAAGAATAAAAGTCAATGCCTGTTCCGAATGGAGAATCTCCCGTGCCGACGGCCCTTCACCGCAAACCATCGCGCCGATGAAAGCGGCCCGGCCGGGGCAGGCGAGTGTCCGGCCGACCGCATCCATGACGCGTTCTTCGGCCCCGCTGACGACAAGCCGGCCGCATCAGGGAGAACGAAATGATCACGATACTCGGAGTCGACCTGCCCATCGTTCAGGCGCCGATGGCCGGCGTTTCCACGCCGGCGCTGGCCGCCGCCGTCTCGAATGCCGGCGGACTGGGTTCGCTCGGCATCGGCGCCAGCACGGCCGCGCAGGCTCGGCAGGCCATCGCGGAGACCCGCGCGCTCACCGACAAGCCCTTCAACGTCAATGTCTTCTGCCATGAACCCGCGCGCCGCGAGGAAAAGCGCGAGGCCGGCTGGCTGAAACATCTTGCCCCCCTCTTCTCGGAATTCGGCGTAGATGCGCCAACGGGGCTCGACGAGATTTACAAGACCTTTCTCACGGACGAGGAAGCTTTTCGCATGCTGCTCGACGAGCGGCCGGCGATTGTCAGCTTCCACTTCGGCCTTCCCGCGCCGGACAAGATCGCGGCATTCCGCGAAGCGGGCATCAGGATGCTGGCGACTGCGACCAATCCGGTCGAAGCCGGAGCGATCGAGGCGGCGGGAATCGATGGGATCGTGGCGCAGGGAATCGAGGCCGGCGGTCATCGCGGCATGTTCGACCCCGACGCAGTGGACGAGAAGCTCAGCGCCTCCGTCCTGGTGCGCCTGCTGGTGACGAAGACGAGCTTGCCGGTGATCGCGGCGGGGGGGATCATGGACGGCGCGGGCATCCGCGCGGCGCTCGATCTCGGAGCCGTCGCCGCGCAGCTCGGCACGGCTTTCGTCCTGTGCCCGGAATCGGCGGCGAATGCAGGCTACCGGGAGAATCTGAAGAGCAAGCGCGCCGACGTGACGCGGTTGACGCCGGTTCTGTCAGGGCGTCCGGCGCGGGGCATCGTCAATCGCTTCATCACCTATTGCGAAGCGGCGGGAAGCCCCGCGCCGGCGGCCTATCCGGTCGCCTACGACGCCGCCAAACAACTCAATGCGGCGGCGGCCAAACAAGGCAACAACGAATTCGCGGCGCAATGGGCGGGACAGGGCGCGGCGCTGGCGCGAGAGCTTCCCGCCGCGCGGCTCGTCGAAACGCTCGTCATGGAATTGCAAGCGGCAGGCGGAAGCACGCAGCCCTTTGTCCGGGCAGATAAAGCGTTTTCAAGCGAAGCGGATACCGCTTTGCGTGAAGAAAACGCGTTGAATCAATAAGATAGAGAAGTTCGGCGTTTCGCCGAAATGCTTCAGCGTGCATGGTCAAGGCTGAACCGAACCGATCGGCGAAGGCTGCCACGCGAGACTTGCCGATCCCCGCAACGAGCGTCTTCCGGGACTCTATGCGGCGAAAGCCCCGAAACGGCGTCATCCGTTCCGCTCGGGTTCGCTTCCCGGCGCGGCCGCCTTATGGCGCAAGGTGTTGTGAACGCTATTGAAAACTGGAGCGGGCGATGGGAATCGAACCCACGACATACAGCTTGGGAAGCTGTCGTTCTACCACTGAACTACGCCCGCAGCCTGCACTACGGCAGAACGTTCTGATAGCGCTTTTCAACGTGCCCGCCAAGCAAAATCATGACGAAGAATGCCTCATCCGGCATGCGATACGCTGAACGAACACGGGGCAGCCTGGGCCGCCCCGCGTTCAGCAAAAAATGCCGCGCCGAAAATCTCCGGCGGATGCACCGCCCTTACGCCGCGCGGGCGGCAACCCGCTGCGCCGTGAAGTGGCCGCACCAGTCTTCAGCCGTCACAACCGGCCAGAGCGACTTGGATTCAACGCCGGACTGCGGCGCAGGCGGATTGAAGCGGCAAACGCCGGCCTCGGCAGCCGCAGCGGTCTGCTTCGTGTTGTCGTCGAAAAATACGCAGCTCGTGCAGGAAGTCGTCGTCGTCATGGTCGTTCTCCTCAATTTACCCAGCGTGTGACAATCCGTGCCACCCGGAACAGGATGCGGGCGCCAGCTCCATCGCCCTTTCTAAAATGATTATAAATTAGAACCGATCAAAAAAACAAGCCGCGTTTCCACTTTTTTCATGCGAAATAGCGGGAGTGTCACGATGCGACGGCCGCCAACTGAGAGGCCCGTGGCTCGCGATCCTTCGGGTAATTCTCCAGTGATCTGCGCGGTATGCCGGACGGGCGTGACAGTTCGCTCCCGCTGCCGACGATGGCAGTGCATCCGCAGCACATCCTTCCGCTCCCGCCGGCATCTGGAGCGCTTTCCGATCAAGTGAAGTCATTCAATCGATCAGAATTGGCTCAAAATCAAAAAGTGAAAGGATTTTGCGTTTCAGCGAAACGCGGAGGGCCTCCAATCGGCAATCCGCAGTCGAAAAACAAAAATGGCGCGCTCACCGATCGCACCGGACCGGCAAACGCGCCATCTCGTCATTCATTTCAAGAAGACCGCCGGTCCCTGCCGCCCGTGCGGAACGCCGAACCTCAGCCGACGTAAGTGTAACCCAGATACCTTTTCGCCTCGATCGGATCATAGCCGAGACGCATGCGCAATTTCTTGCGCAGCTTGCTCATATGCCCCTCGACGACGTTCTCTTCGACATTCTCGTTGAATATGCCGTAGATCGCGTTGAATATCTGGGCCTTGCTGACGCGCCTGCCGCGATTTCTCACCAGATACTCAAGGATGTGGCGCTCGCGGCGCGGCAGAACGAACTTTTCGCCGTCAATCTCGGGATCCCGGCCGTCGAAGAACACCTGGATGCCCTTGCGGCTCGGCACGGCCTCGGCGTTGCTGTTGATGCGCCGCCAGATGGCATCCACGCGCGCCAGGATCTCCCGCACGTGCACCGGCTTGCGAACCACATCGTCGATGCCGCTCGTGAACAACTGCAAGGTCTGCTCAAGCGAACGGGTCTCGTTCAGCGCGATAATGGGAGCACGACAATGCGTGCGGATCATGTCGGCACATGACATGCGGCCATCGAAATCGCCGAGCAGGAACCCCTGAACGCACCCCAGATCGGGACCGGAAGCCGCCGTCAGCCACTCCCGAAAGTCTCCTGCATTGAAACCCAGCGACGGCAGCCCTTCCCGGTCAAACCCCGCAACGTAGCCATCCGTCACGATCTGCCGCTGATCGACAACAACATACATTACAGCCATCCAAATCGAAATCAAACTCACCATAGTCTACTTCAGCGGTGAATGGCAATATCATGCAAACACACAAAGCATATGACAGAGATCAACATCGATATTACTTCAATAATACAATTATTCATTGAAATTTATACATGATTTTTGATTTCAAAAACAAGAATAAATCCCTATCCAGCCCTGATTATGACGACGACCTGGCGCTGTATAGGAGTAGTTTTTTTCTATAATTAAGTAATAAATGCCACGCTTCAGGTGACGGCACGCCGTTCCCGCGCGGAAAGGGACCGACAAGTATATCGATGCCCTCCGTCATTTCCGGCTGGCGCATAAATCCCCCGTTCCGGCGTGCTTCACCGCCGGTCGCACGCGCTATCACGTTCGCACCTGCAATATGTAGAAGCACACGCCACGCCTTGCGCGCCGTTCAAACACCTTAAAACTTGGCGGAGGCGGAGTTCCGCTCCTCGACGCTTATTATCGGGCCGATTTTTCTGCTCAGAAAACCGCCGATTTCCGGCGACAGGCTCGTCCCCGCCGCGCCGTCGACGGACAGGCGCGACACGCTGCCATCCAGATAAAGCGCATCGGGACAGCGCAAGACATCCCGAAACAGCTCCGCGAACCGGCCGAAGCTGATTCCCTGCCGCGAGATGGCCAGCACCACGACGCCATCCCGCCGCACGCCGACGCCGTTGCGGATCTTTCGCGAATCGCCGTCCGCCTTGAAGCGCGGATGAAGGCGCCCGGCTGTCACGAGAAGCGGGCCGGACTGCGTGGCGATCTCCGCCCGGATGCGGCGATGCAGGAACGCCTGCGTCTCGGCCACGCCCGCGCCGCCGCGGTGAATGAAGAAGATGCCGTTCGGCTTCATATAAAAATTGCCGCCGCCCTTGCGGGTATTGACCGGGTGCTGCGTCTGCCCCGCCTTCACGAACAGCCCCGCCGGCGACAGATCCTCTTCATACATGCCCGCGTTCATGCTGACGACGATCCGCCGCCCCTGCCCCGCCAGCGCGCGCTCGAGCGCGCCCAGCGAGCCATAGGGCCGCCCGTCCGCGTCACGCCAGTGCAGATCGATACGGTAGCGCCGCAGGTCGATCTCGCAAACGGTATGCGCCACACCGGCGAAGGACAGATCCCGGCACGGAGACCGCTCAAGCGCCGCCGCGCCATGCGCACCGGCCGGAGCCGCCGCCACCGCGAGCAATGCCGCCAGAAAGACGCGCACGACGCCCCCGCGCGCAACCGCGCCGGCCCGTCTGTTTTCCCGGCAACTCCCGTAATTCACAGCCCCGCCTCCCCTTCGCGCGCCGGCGCAGACTTACCGGCGCAGACTCGCGGGCGCGGACGTGATATCCGGTTGGATCCGTTATCCGCCCGGACACACCCGCGCGCCGCCGCGCCATGATACCGCATTCGCCCGCCGCCATCGCGCCTTTCCGCCGATGAGGCCGCCGTGGATAACATCGTGGACAGCCCCACAAGCTATTGACCAACACAGGCGACACTGACACTATATATAGTGTCAGTGAGGGAGCGCGACATGCATCTGAAGATCACGCGCATCCCGGCGGCTGCCCTTTGGCGCGGCGTGCGTATGGAAAGTCGGCGGCAGCGATCGCCGGCTCGTTGTGCCGTGACGGCGCCGTTGGCGCCGACGCGAATCCGTGTAAGGCGTCCAAACGACAAGGTTTCCTGATGCGGTAACGGGTTCCGCCCGATCGCAGCCGCCGGAAAGACCGGCAGGCGCGCGGGCTTCCGGCCGTCATCAGCTTTTATAAAAGACGATTCGAAAGCTTTGAGCAGGAACAGGCCGATGTCTCTGTCACCCGATAGCCCCTCCCGGAAGACTTTTCCGGCCACCTCGTCAGCCGGCGCCGCCCAGGCCGCGCCTGCGGGCGCCGCCGGCGCCCTGGCGTTCTCCGTCATCCGCCGCAACGGCGCGCTGTCGCCGTTCAACGCGTCCAAGATTTCCGTCGCCGTCACCAAGGCGTTTCTGGCGGTGGAAGGCAATCAGGCGGCTGCCTCGCGGCGCGTGCACGAAATCGTGGAGGAACTGACGGAGCAGGTCGTCACCGCCCTCACGCGGCGCGTCGACGGCGAGCGCGCCCTCCATATAGAAGACATTCAGGATCAGGTGGAACTGGCGCTGATGCGCGGCGGCCATCACAAGGTCGCGCGCGCCTACGTGCTCTATCGCGAGGAACGGGCGAAGGAACGGGCCGAGAAAGCGCGGCGCGAGGGCACGCCCGTCGTCACGCTCAACGTGCGCGCCAGCGACGGCAGCCTGTCGCCGCTCGATGCGGCGCGGCTTGCGCGCGTCATCACCGACGCCTGCGCCGGGCTCGACGGCACCTCGGCCGACACCGTGCTCACCGAAACCCGGCGCAATCTCTATGACGGCATCTCGTCGGAAGAGCTGTCGCTGGCGCAGATCATGGCCGCGCGCACGCTGGTCGAGACCGAGCCGAACTATGCCTATGTCTCCGCGCGCCTGCTGCTCGACAAGTTGCGCCGCGAGGCGCTCACCTATGTGCTCGGCAACGCGCGCGAGGCGTCGGAGGCCGCGACCGGCGACCACTACGCCGCCTATTTCCCCGGCTTCATCGCCAAGGGAATCGCGGCCGAACTGATCGACCCGGAACTCGGGCGATTCGACCTGACAAAGATCGCGGCGGCGCTGAAACCCGAGCGCGACCGGCAGTTCCAGTTCCTCGGCCTGCAAACGCTTTACGACCGCTATTTCCTGCATGACCACGGCACGCGATTCGAGCTGCCGCAGGCGTTCTTCATGCGCGTCGCCATGGGGCTGGCGCTGCGCGAGATCGACCGCGAGGAAAAGGCGATCGAATTCTACGACCTGCTGTCGTCGTTCGATTTCATGGCCTCCACGCCGACGCTGTTCAACGCCGGCACGCTGCGGCCGCAACTGTCGTCGTGCTTCCTCACCACGGTGTCGGACGATCTCGAAGGCATCTTCAAGGCCATCAAGGACAACGCGCTGCTGGCCAAATATTCCGGCGGCCTCGGCAACGACTGGACGCGGGTGCGCGGCCTCGGCGCCCACATCAAGGGCACCAACGGCCAGTCGCAGGGCGTGGTGCCGTTCCTCAAGGTGGCGAACGACACGGCCATCGCCGTCAACCAGGGCGGCAAGCGCAAGGGCGCGGTCTGCGCCTATCTGGAAACGTGGCACGTCGACATCGAGGAATTCCTCGACCTGCGCAAGAACACCGGCGACGACCGCCGCCGCACGCACGACATGAACACGTCGAACTGGATTCCCGACCTGTTCATGGAGCGCGTCGCGGCCGACAGCCACTGGACGCTGTTCTCGCCCGACGAGACGCCCGAGCTGCACGACCTTTACGGCCCCGCCTTCAGGACGGCCTACGAAGCCTACGAGGAAAAGGCGCAGCGCGGCGAGATCGCCGTGTTCCGCAAGGTGCGCGCGCTCGACCTGTGGCGCAGGATGCTCACCATGCTGTTCGAGACCGGGCATCCGTGGATGACGTTCAAGGATCCGTGCAACCTGCGCTCGCCGCAGCAGCACGCGGGCGTGGTGCATTCGTCCAATCTCTGCACCGAGATCACGCTGAACACCTCGGCGACGGAAGTGGCCGTGTGCAACCTCGGCTCGATCAACCTCGTCAACCACATCACGGAAAACGGCCTCGATCACGCGCATCTGGCGCGCACCGCCCGCGTGGCGATGCGCATGCTCGACAACGTGATCGACATCAATTTCTACACCATCCCGGAGGCGCGCCATTCCAACCTGCGCCACCGCCCGGTGGGCCTCGGCCTGATGGGTTTTCAGGATGCGTTGCAGATGTTGCGCATTCCCTACGAGAGCGAGGCGGCGGTGCGGTTCGCCGACGAGAGCATGGAGGCGATCAGCTTCCACGCCATCAAGGCGTCGTCCGATCTTGCCATCGAGCGCGGGCGCTATGCCTCCTTCGAGGGCTCGCTGTGGTCGCAGGGCATCCTGCCGATCGATTCGATCGCGCTTCTCGATGAGGCCCGCGGCGGCACGCTCGACATGGACCGCTCCTCGACGCTCGATTGGGAGGGGCTGCGCGCGCAGGTGATTCGCGCCGGCATCCGCAACTCCAACACGATGGCCATCGCGCCCACCGCCACCATCTCCAACATCTGCGGCGTGGCGCAGTCCATCGAGCCCGCGTACCAGAACCTTTACGTGAAATCGAACATGTCGGGCGATTTCACCGTGGTGAACGCTCTTCTCGTGCGCGACCTCAAGGAACGCGGCCTGTGGGACGAGGTGATGGTGTCCGACCTCAAGTATTTCGACGGCTCGCTCGGCCAGATCGACCGCGTGCCGGACGACCTCAAGGCGCTCTATGCGACCGCCTTCGAGATCGATTCGGCCTGGCTGATCGAGGCCGCCTCGCGCCGCCAGAAGTGGATCGACCAGGCGCAGTCGCTCAACCTCTACATCGCCAATCCGTCCGGCAAGAAGCTCGACGAGCTTTATCGCCTCGCGTGGCGCAAGGGTCTCAAGACGACCTACTACCTGCGTTCCACCTCCGCGACCCATGTCGAGAAATCGACCCTGAAGGGCACCGACGGCAAGCTGAACGCGGTTTCGGTCACGCCTGCCGCGGCGGCGCAGACCGTCGCGCCCGCCCGCGCCGACGATATCCGGCTCGACGGCGTTGCGCCCGCCAGGGCGTGCCTGCTCGACGACCCGGAATGCGAAGCCTGCCAGTAACCGCCGGTAAAAACCAAGAAGGAAGAAAAACATGCTCGACTGGTCGGAACCCGCCACTCCCCGCAAGGCCGCCGGCCTTGCGCCCACGCTCGATGCGGCCGATCTTGACGCGACTGGACTTGACGCGACTGGACTTGGCGCCATCGACCGCAACGCGGCCCGCGTCACGGTCGACGACAAGGCGATGATCAATTGCCGCGCCGACGTGAACCAGCTCCTGCCGCTCAAATATCATTGGGCCTGGGAGAAATACCTGGCCGCCTGCAACAACCACTGGATGCCGACCGAGGTTTCCATGCAGGCGGATATCGCCCTGTGGAAGTCGCCCAACGGCCTCACGCCGGACGAGCGCCACGCGATCAAGCGCAATCTCGGCTTCTTCGCGGCCTCCGAGAGCCTTGTCGCCAACAACATCGTGCTGGCGATCTACCGCCACCTGACCAACCCCGAATGCCGGCAATACCTGCTGCGGCAGGCATTCGAGGAGGCGGTGCACACGCATACCTTCCAGTACATCGTGGAGAGCCTCGGCCTTGACGAGGGCGAGCTGTTCAACATGTACCGCGAGGTGCCCTCCATCACCGACAAGGCGGCGTGGGCGCTTTCCTACACGCAGCATCTCGACGATCCCGCCTTCACCACCGGCACGCCGGACAAGGATCAGGCGTTCCTGCGCGATCTCGTGGCGTTCTATGTCGTGTTCGAGGGCATGTGGTTCTACACCGGCTTTGCGCAGATCCTGTCGCTGGGGCGGCGCAACAAGATGGTCGGCATCGCGGAGCAGTATCAGTACATCCTGCGCGACGAATCGATCCATCTGAACTTCGGCATCGACGTGATCAACCAGATCAAGGCCGAGAATCCGCACCTGTGGACCGACGCCTTCCGGAAGGAAGTGCGCACCATGCTGGCGGAAGCCGCCGAGCTGGAAGCCGCCTACGGGCGCGAAACCATGCCGCGCGGCTTTCTGGGGCTCAACGCGGGCCTGTGCGAGCAGTACATGCATTTCATCGCCAACCGCCGCTGCGCCCAGCTCGGTCTTGCGCCGGTGTTCGCGCCGGCCGAAAACCCGTTCCCGTGGATGTCGGAGGCGATGGATCTCAAGAAGGAGAAGAACTTCTTCGAGACGCGCGTCATCGAGTATCAGAACGGCGGCGCGCTGAGCTGGGATTGATCCGGCCTTGCGCATCACGCCCCTCCCCTACGGCGAACCGCCGGCCGCGTTCCTTCCATTCGCCGGCGATCCCGTGGCCGCGCTGCTCGACAGCGCGGCCGTCGGCGATGTGCGCAGCCGGTTTTCGTTCATCGCCTGCGAGCCGTTCGCCGTCATCGTCGCGGACGAACGCGGCGTCGCCATCGACGGCCAGCCGGTGGCCGGCGATCCGTTCGCGGCGTTGCAGCGGGCGCTGTCGCCATGGCGAGGGTTCGAATCCTTCCCCGGCATGCCTTTCTGCGGCGGGGCGATCGGCTATCTCGCCTACGAGACGGGCCGCCACGCCGACCGCTTCCCGCCTCTGCCCGACGATCCGCATGCCGTGCCGGAAATGGTGATCGGGCTTTACGACTGCGCCATCGTTTTCGATCACCGCGCGCGCGCGTCTTTTCTGGTCAGCACCGGCCTGCCGGAGACGGACGCGGCGCGGCGAGCGGAGCGCGCGGCGGCTCGCGAGGCGCATATCCTCGCCCGCCTCGCATCCGCGGAGGCGCCCGCGCCGGTCGACTGGTCGGTCCGCGGCGCATGGCGGGAAGACCGGTCGCGCGCCGATGCCGAGGCCGCCGTCGCGCGGGTGGTGGATTATATCCGCGCCGGCGATGTCTTTCAGGCGAACCTCACCCGGCGCGCGCTGGCGGCCTTGCCCGCCGGCCTCGACGATTTCACGCTCTACCGGCGGCTGCGGGCGCTCAGCCCCGCGCCCTTCTCCGCCTTTCTGCGCTGCGGCGCGGATGTGAGCGTGCTTTCCGCCTCGCCGGAGCGGTTTCTTGCACTCGACGGCGACGGCCATGTCGAGACCCGGCCCATCAAGGGCACGATGCGGCGCGACGCCGATCCCGCCCGCGACGCCGCGCTCGCCGCGATGCTGGCCGCCAGCGCCAAGGACCGGGCGGAAAACCTGATGATCGTGGATCTGATGCGCAACGATCTCGGGCGCATCTGCGCGCAGGGCAGCGTCGCCGTGTCCTCGCTGATGGAAGTCGAGACCTTCGCCTCCGTGCATCATCTCGTTTCCGCCGTCACCGGGCGGCTCAAGTCCGGCCTCGACGCCGTTGACCTGCTGCGCGCCTGCTTTCCCGGCGGCTCGATCACCGGCGCGCCGAAAATCCGCGCGATGGAGATCATCGCGGAGCTGGAGGGACACCGGCGCGGCGTGTGCTTCGGCTCCGTCGTCCGCATCGGCTTCGACGGCACGATGGACAGTTCCATCGCCATCCGCACGCTGGTGCGCAGCCGCGACACGCTGATCGCGCAGGCGGGCGGCGGCATCGTCGCCGATTCGGTTCCCGCCGACGAATACGACGAAGCCTCGCTGAAGATGCGGCCGCTCCTGCGGGCGCTGACCGGAGACGCGCCATGATCTGCTGGCTTGACGGATCGCTGATCGACGGCGCGCAAAAGGCGCTGGCCCTGGACGACAGGGGATTTCTGCTCGGCGACGGGCTCTATGAGACGATCCGCATCGCGCAGGGGCGCGTGCAGCAGGCCGGGCGCCACCTCGCGCGCCTCGCGCACGGCGCATCGGTGATCGGGCTTCCCATGCCGACGGCGGATATCGCCGCCGCCATGGCCGCCGTCATCGCCGCCAATGCGCTTCAGGCCGGCTCCCTGCGTCTCACCCTCACGCGCGGTTCAGGCCCGCGCGGGCTGCTGCCGCCGCAAGCACCCTCCCCCACGCTGCTGATCGCGGCCTTTCCCGCCGCGCCGCCCGCCGCGCCCGCGCGCGTCATCATGGCGACACGCACGCGCCGCAACGAGCACTCGCCGCTCGCCGGCATCAAGAGCCTCAATTGTCTCGACGGCATCATCGCCCGCCTCGAAGCGCGCGATCTCAACGCCGACGACGCCCTGCTGCCGAACACGGCGGGGCGAATCGCGGAGGCGACCGCCGCCAACGTCTTCGCGCTGATCGGCGGCGAGTGGCTCACGCCGCCGGTGACGGAAGGCGCGCTGCCCGGCATCACCCGCGCGCGCATCCTTGAAGCGGGAGGGCGAGAGGCGCCCCTCACCCTCCACGATCTCATGCCGGCGGATGAAATCGCCCTCACCAGCAGCCTCGGCATCCGCCCGGTCCGGGAGCTGGCGGGAAAAAACCTGCCCGCGCCCGGACCGGAAACCGCGAAACTCATCGCGGCGTTGTTCGCCTGATCATTCCGCTTCCTTCTGGCGCAGGATGCGCGCCGCCGCCACCATGTTGACGAGCGCCGGGCGCGCTTCCTCCCATTTGCGGGTCTTCAGGCCGCAATCGGGATTGACCCAGATCTGATCGTCGGCAAGGCGCTCGCGGGCCTTCTCCAGCAGTTCCACCATCTCCGCGACGGACGGCACGCGCGGCGAATGGATGTCGTACACCCCCGGCCCGATCTCGTTCGGATAGCGATAGGTGGTGAAGGCGTCGAGCAGCTCCATCTTCGAGCGCGAGGTCTCGATGGAGATCACGTCGGCATCCATCGCGCCGATGGCGTCGATGATGTCGTTGAACTCCGAGTAGCACATGTGCGTGTGGATCTGCGTCTCGTCGCGCACGCCGGACGACGCGAGGCGGAAACTCTCCACCGCCCAATCCAGATAATGCGCCCAGTCGGCCTTGCGCAGCGGCAGCCCCTCGCGGATCGCCGGCTCGTCGATCTGGATGACGCGGATGCCGGCGGCCTCCAGGTCGTTCACCTCGTCGCGCAGCGCCAGCGCGATCTGGCGGCAGACATCGGCGCGCGGCAGGTCGTCACGCACGAAGGACCATTGCAGCATGGTGATGGGGCCGGTCAGCATGCCCTTCACGGGCCTGTCGGTGAGCGACTGGGCATAGGCGCTCCATTCCACCGACATGGGCCTGGGGCGCGAGACGTCGCCGAAGATGATCGGCGGGCGCACGCAGCGCGAGCCGTAGCTTTGCACCCAGCCGGCCCTGGTGAAGGCATAGCCGTCCAGCAGCTCGCCGAAATACTGCACCATGTCGTTGCGCTCGAACTCGCCGTGCACCGGCACGTCGAGGCCGATCTCGTCCTGCCAGCGAATCGCCTTCGCCGTCTCGTCGCGCAGGAACGCGTCGTAACCCGCGTCGTCCAGCTCGCCGCGCGCGTGGGCGGCGCGGGCCTTGCGCACTTCCGCCGTCTGCGGGAAGGAGCCGATGGTCGTCGTGGGGAAGAGCGGCAGGCCGAGCGCCGCATGCTGCGCCTCGCGCCGTTGGGAGAACGGGTGCGCGCGCCGCGCATCCTCGGGCCGCACGGCCGCAAGGCGCGCCGCCACCGCCGCGCTGTGGATGCGGGGAGACGCCGCCCGCGCCGCCACCGCCGCGTCGGAGGCCGCAAGCTCCTCCTTCACCGCCTCGCGCCCGCGTGACAGCGCGCGGCCGAGAATCGACAGTTCGTCGAGCTTCTGGGCGGCGAAGGCCAGCCAGCTCTTCAGTTCGGCGTCGAGCCCCGTTTCCGCGTCGAGGTCGTAGGGAACGTGCAGCAGCGAACAGGAGGGCGAGACGATCAGGTGATCGGTGCCGCGCTTCGCCGCGACGGGCTCGATGCGGTCGAGGATCGCCGACAGGTCGGCGCGCCACACGTTGCGGCCGTCGATGACGCCGAGCGACAGGGCAAGGCCGGCGGGCGCCCGCCTGACAACATCGTCGAGCTGTTCGGGCGCGCGGGCGAGATCGAGATGCAGCGCCGCCACCGGCAGCGCCAGCGCGGTGGCGAGGTTGTCGCCGAGCGCGCCGAAGTAGCTCGTGAGCTGGATCTTGAGGCCGGGCACGGCGCGGGCGAACATGTCATAGGCCGAGGCGATGGCCTGACGCGTGGCGTCGCCGATGTCGAGCGACAGCACCGGCTCGTCGATCTGCACCCAGTCGGCGCCGTGGGCGGCGAGGCGGCGCAGGATCTCCGTATAGACCGGCAACAGGCCCGGCAGCAGCGACAGCGGATCGACATCCCCGTCGCGGCTCTTGCCGAGCGACAGGAACGTCACCGGCCCGACCAGCACGGGGCGGGTGTGGTAGCCGAGCGCCTTGGCCTCGCGGAACTCGTCGACGATCTTGGTCGAGGCGAGCGAGAATTCCTGACCGCGCGAGAACTCCGGCACCAGATAGTGGTAGTTCGTATCGAACCACTTGGTCATTTCGAGCGCCGGCAGCCCTTCGGCCACTCCCGCCGCATCGCCGGCGCATCCGCACGCCTCGCCCTCGCCGTGTCCTTGGCTGTGGCCTTGGCCCTGCGTGCCCCGCGCCAGCGCGAAATAGGTGTCGAGCGATACCTCGCCGCCCTTCCAGCCGTAAAGCGCCGGAATCGCGCCGACCGTCACCGCGGTGTCGAGCACCTGATCGTAGAAGGAGAAATCGTTCGACGCGATATGCGTGACGCCGGCGCGGCGCTGCCACGCCCAGTTGTCGGCGCGCAAGCCCGCCGCCACCGCGGACAGATCGTCCGATCCGGTCTTGCCGGACCAGTAGCTTTCGAGAGCGGTTTTCAGTTCGCGGCGCGGGCCGATGCGCGGCAGGCCCAGAGCGGCGACAATCACATCTGATGAAGAAGACATTCGGCTATAACCCCATGACTTGACTGGGGGCAAAAGACCGAGCGGACGCGCGCGGGGAGCATGCGCCCCCGCGATCAGCGACCACCGGGAACCCCGCCCGAGGACGATTATGCGCCGTGGCAGGTCTCCTGGCTCGCGGGTCAGCGCGCCCCTCCGGCCTTCCCGGAGCCTGCCTTTTCCGGGCCGCTCCAGTGACACGAATTGGACGGGCGCTCGCCGCCGACAGTTGCGGGGTGCAGCTCCGGCATCGAACCGCGACCGCCTGCGCGACCGCCGTCCTGAACCGGATTCCCTCTTCGCTTCGCCGCCTGAAACGGGGCGAAGAACCACGACCCATGCACTATGGCAGATCGGCGGCAATGGTCAAGTATGTATATAAAGATATGTTTATATCGTTGTTCAGGCCGAAGGACTGAACCGCTCCATGATGCGTTGCTTCAGGCCGTCGCGCACCGAGCGATAGGCGTCGAGCCGCTGGTCGCGCGATCCCTGCGTGGCGGTGGGATCGAAGGTCGGCCAATATTCCACCTCGACGGCCATGGTGCGGGTGAGTTCCATCGCCCGGTGGTGCGCCTCGGGCGAGAGCGTGACGATGAGATCGAAGCCGGTATCTTCCAGCTCCTCCAGCGATCGGGGCGTATGGCCGGCGAGATCGATGCCGATCTCCTCCATGACGGCGACGGTGAAGGGATCGATGACGTCCGGGCGCACGCCGGCGGATTCGACATAGAGGGAGCGGCCGAAATAGTGGCGGGCGATGCCTTCGGCCATCGGCGAGCGCACGGCGTTGAGCGCGCACATGAACAGAACGGACTGGATGCGGCGCCCCGCCGCCGCGCCCAAGGCCACGTCAGCCCTTCCAGTGCAGGGCGAACAGCAGCGTGAACAGCCGGCGGGCCGTGTCGAAATCGACATCGAGCTTGCCGGCCAGCCGTTCGCGCAGCAGCTCGGACGCCTCGTCGTGCATGCCGCGCCGGCCCATGTCGATGGCCTCGATCTGCGAGGGCGTGGCGGTGCGGATGGCGGCGTAATAGCTTTCGCAGATCAGTTCGTAATCCTTGATCACGCGGCGGAAAGGCGTCAGCGACAGGAAATGCGCGACGACATGCGTGCCGTCCTCCTCGCGCACCTCAAGCAGCAGTTTGCGGTCGACAAGCGCGATGCGCAGCGCGTAAGGCCCGCCGGCATGGCCGGCGACGGTGAAATGGTTCTCTTCGAGAATATCCCATATCGCGACCGCGCGCTCGTGTTCCTGATCGGGATTGCCCCGCCCCAGCGAGGCCTCGTCCAGCGCCACGGACACGAGACGGTGGCGCTTGTCGTCATCAGCGCTTGTCACGGCACGACCTTTCGGTTCGACTTGACCTTCCGGCAAAAAGAAGGATTCCGGCTTCCGGGCTCATCATTTCGCCCCGCGCCGCTGTCAAAGATTGAGACGGATGCTGACGGAACGGGCGTGCGCGTCGAGGCCCTCGGCCTCGCCCAGCGCGATCGCCGCCGGTCCGACATGGCGCAGGGCCTCCGCCGTGCAATGCAGGATGGAGGTGCGCTTGAGAAAATCCGGCACGCCGAGACCCGAGGCGAAACGCGCCGAACGCGCCGTCGGCAAGACATGGTTGGGGCCGCCGACATAATCGCCCACCGCTTCCGGCGTATATTGCCCGATGAAGATCGCCCCCGCGTTGCGCACCGCCCCCGCCAGCGCCTCCGCGTCGCCTGCTGCGATTTCCAGATGCTCAGGGGCGATGCGGTCGACGAGCGGCACGGCATCCGCCAAGGTGGGCACCAGCACGATCGCGCCGAAATCCTCCCAGCTCCGCCGCGCGATGTCGGCGCGCGGCAGGGTGGCGAGTTGCCCCTCGACCGCGACCGCGACCGCATCCGCCAACGCGGCGCTGTCGGTGACGAGGATGGATTGCGCCGCCGTGTCGTGCTCCGCCTGCGCCAGCAGGTCCGCCGCCAGCCACTCGGGATTGGCGTCGCCGTCCGCCAGGATCAGCACTTCCGACGGGCCGGCGATCATGTCGATGCCGACACGGCCGAACACGCGCCGCTTCGCCGCCGCGACATAGGCGTTGCCCGGCCCCACGATCTTGGCGACCGGCGCGATCGTCCGCGTGCCGTAGGCCAGCGCCGCGACGGCCTGCGCGCCGCCGATGCGGTAGAGTTCGTGGACGCCCGCCATGCGCGCCGCCGCCAGTACCAGCGGATTGACCGCGCCGCCGGGCGTCGGCACCGCCATCACGATGCGCGGCACGCCCGCCACCTGCGCCGGCACGGCGTTCATCAGCACGGAGGACGGATAGCTCGCCGTGCCGCCGGGCACATAGAGGCCCACCGATTCGATGGCCGTCCAGCGCCAGCCCGCCGTCACGCCGGCCGCGTCCGTGAAGCGCTCGTCGGCCGGTTTCTGCCGCTGGTGATAGGCCGCGATGCGCACATGTGCCAATTCCAGCGCCGCCAGCGCCTGCGGCGGCGCGGCCGCCAGCGCGGCGTCGATCTCGGCATCGGTGATGCGCAGGCCATCGGCATCGAGAGTGAGCGAATCGAAGCGGGCGGTGTAATCGATCACGGCCGCGTCGCCGCGCGCGGCCACGTCGGCGATGATGTCCCGGACGGCGGCGTCGACATCTTCCGCGACCTCGCGCTTGGCCGCGAGAAGCGCACGGAAAGCAGCCTCGAAACCCTCGTCGCGCGCGTCAAGTCTTACCGGCATCCGATCCTCCGTCACCGCCATCGTCCGGCCGATGCACGGGGCGGTTTTCCACCTCCCACATCGGGCCGAGATCCTTCATCTGCGCTTCTATGCATTCCACTTCAAGCCGAATGGCGGCCCCGCCGGAAAACTCCAGGATGACGGCCCCGGACGGCTTGTCGCCTTCCAGAAAATAAACCGCCAGCAGGTTGAGCGGCAAACCCGACTCCGCCTTTTCCAGATAGCGGTGGCGCACGGCGCGCACCTGCTCGAAATGCAGCGCCGTCAGACGCCGCCGGGGCGCCTCGCCCGGCGCGCGCTGCCAGTCGAAACGATGCAGCGCCAGCACGAAACGGCGCTCGCGGGGCAGATAATGCAAATCTTCGTGCCGGACGGATGCATCCTGAAGATGCGCGGAAATCACGTCGAGATCGCTTTCATCCAGCGCCAGCAGCCTCAGCAGCCGATCGCCTTCCGCCTCTCCGGCCGTATGGTTCTCGCTCATCGCCCCGTTTCCAAGCCCGCTCGTTTCCAAGCCCGCCCTGCTTGAGCCCGCCCGCTCGCCAGGCTCTTACCCTTACGGTTTATTGGTTAAAACGGCCGCAAGCAAGGACGCAAGCGGCGCGAGAACCGATGTCGCAACCGGCGGCGCGGCGCCGGCGGGAAACCGGTCGCCGGCAGCGTAAACCGCGTCCAAGGAGGGCTTCGCCCCGGAAACGTCACAATGCAAGCGGAACTTTTCAAGTGAAAGTGGTATGTGACTCGGTGAGTCGGATGGGGTTCAGCGATGTTTCATCGAATCGCCGCCATGTCCCCGCCGTCGCATGCACCGCATATTCGGGCCGACAAGATATGATCGGCCTGTCACGCCACGCTCCGGGCTACAGGCCAGAGGGGGGATACATTGAACTATTGCTTGGCATCGATCAGTTTCGCGATCGCGGCGGCGTTCCTGTTGGTCGCGAGCCCCGCCGGAGCGCAATATTACGGCAACGGCCCGCCGCCGCCCGGTTGGGACAGGCGCGGCCCGCCGCCGCCTCCGCCGCCGCCGGGCTGGGGCCAGCCTCCTCCTCCCGGCTGGGGCCAGCGCCCGCCGCCGCCGCCGCCGGGCTGGGGTCAACGTCCGCCTCCGCCGGGCTGGGGGCAGCGTCCTCCGCCGCCTCGCGGCGGCGTCTGCGTCACGTCGCGCGGCGCCTGTCCTGCCGGCCCGCTGCGCAGCGGCACGCCCTGCAACTGCGACATCCCCGGCTTCGGCAACAAGCGCGGCGTCGTGCAATAAGCCGATGACGCCGCGGCCGCAGCATGGCGACAGCCCCGATCCGCTCTTCGGATCGGGGTCAGCCGCCGAAGCGGTTGTTGTAAGCGAGCACCGCCTTGCCGAAATTTTCGAGAGCAGCCCGCAAGGGATCGTCGGCGATGTTCGCCACCGCCTCCCGCACCAGCGTTTCCTGCGCCGGATCGAGCGGCTGCTCGGGCGGCGCGCCGGCCCGCCCTTGAATCGCCTCCCGGCGAATCGGGCCTTGCCGCAGCGCAAGCTGGCCGATGCAACGCCAGCCGAAATGCGTGTTTACCCGCTCCACCACCACCGGCGCCATGTGCTGCAATTCAAGCGCGAAGGCGCCGGTGACGCGCACGACGAGCGTGCCGGGCTGGCGAGAGGCTTCTGACGCCGCATGTTTTCCCTTGCTCCGGCGCGGCCAGAGCACTTGCAGGGGCTCCGTATGGCGCGCGAGCCTGTCGCCGACGATTTCCGGCCACGCGAAGATCACATCGGATGCGGCAAATCCCTGCGCCGCCAGCACCGGCTCGATGCAACGGTCCACCAGTTCGGCAAGCGGCTTCAGCCTTGCGGGGTATTTCACGTTCCGAAACCCGCCCGTTTTCGGGGAAAAGTTGGTGCGGAGCGAATTCTTGTCGATTAAACGATTCCATCTAATCGGAAAGCGCTCCCGCCCCCTGTCCCGTGCCGGAACGGGGAGCTACAGGTGAGATATGGTAGATGGTTGCGGTGCGAATTCCAATGATTCCCGACATCCGATGACGATCGAGACCGACGACCGCCCGATGGCCGATGCCGCCGCCCTGCTCGCCTGGTACGACCGCCACCGGCGGGTGTTGCCGTGGCGGGCGCGGCCCGGCGAGACAGCCGATCCCTATCGGGTGTGGCTGTCCGAAATCATGCTCCAGCAAACCACCGTGCAGACGGTGAAAGGCTATTTCGAGCGCTTTCTGGCGCGCTTCCCCACCGTCGAGACGCTGGCGGCGGCGCCCGTCGAGGCCGTGATGCAGGCGTGGGCGGGGCTTGGCTACTACTCGCGCGCGCGCAATCTGCACGCCTGCGCGAAGGTGGTGGCGTCCCGACATGGCGGACGTTTCCCGGACGACGAATCCGCGCTGCTCGCCCTGCCCGGCATCGGCGCCTACACGGCGGGCGCGGTCGCGGCCATCGCCTTCGACCGGCCGGCCGTCGCCGTGGACGGCAATGTCGAGCGCGTGCTGTCGCGGCTCATGGCGCTTGAGGAGCCGCTGCCGCGCGCCAAGCCGGCGATCCGCGCGCTGGCGCTGGCGCTGATGCCGTCCGCCCGGCCCGGCGATTTCGCCCAGGCGCTGATGGATCTCGGCGCGACCATCTGCACGCCGAAAAAGCCGGCCTGCGCGCTCTGCCCATGGTCGCCGCCCTGCCGCGCGCGGGCGGCGGGCACGCAGGAGACCTTTCCGCGCAAGGAGGCGAAGAAGACAGGCAGTCTCAGGATGGGCGCGGCCTTCGTCGCCGTGCGGGCGGACGGCCACGTGCTGCTGCGCGACAGGCCGCCGCGCGGGCTGCTCGGCGGCATGGCGGAAGTGCCCGGCAGCGCGTGGTCGGCGGCGTTCGACGCCGACACGGCGCTTGCCGCCGCGCCGTTCGACGCCCGCTGGCGGCGGCTGCCGGGCAACGTGCGCCACGTCTTCACGCATTTTCCGCTGGAATTGACGGTTTTTCGCGCCGACGTGCCGACGCGCACGCAGGTCCCCGAGGGCGGGCGCTGGCGGGCGCTGTCCGACCTCGCCGGAGAGGCGCTGCCGACCGTGATGCGCAAGGTGCTGGCTCACGCCGCCATCGAATGACGCGCCCGATAGTCGCCGCGCAGCGAATCGATGCAGACGAGCCCGCCGTCGCGCACGACATGCCAGAACGTCCAGCCGTTGCAGGAAGGGTGGCCCTGCACCAGCGCGCCGATCTTGTGGATGGAGCCCACGGCCGGGCCGGCAAGCAGCGTGCCGTCCGCGCGCACCGTGGCCCGATGCCGCTCCTGCGCGTCGACGAGCGTCTCGCCGGGCTGGATGAGGCCGGATTCCACCAGCGACAGGAAGGGGATGCGCGGTTCGGTGCGTTTCGACGGCGCGGCGGCCGTAGCCTTGGGATCGAGCGGCTCCACCGCGTCGATGCGCGCGCGCGCCGCATCCGCATAGGCGGAATCGCGCTCCAGGCCGATGAAGCGCCGGCCGAGCCGCTTCGCTACCGCCCCCGTGGTGCCGGTGCCGAAGAAGGGATCGAGCACCACGTCGCCGGGGTTCGTCGTGGCGACGAGCGCGCGGGCGATCAGCGCCTCGGGCTTCTGGGTGGGATGAACCTTGCGCCCCGCCGCATCCTTCAGCCGCTCCTCGCCCGTGCACAGCGGCAGGAACCAGTCGGAACGCATCTGCGTGTCTTCGTTGCCCGCCTTCAGCGCCTCGTAATGAAAGGTGTAGTTGCGGGCGTCCGCCCCGCGCGCCGCCCAGATCAGCGTCTCGTGCGCGTTGGTGAAGCGCCGGCCGCGGAAATTCGGCATCGGGTTGGCCTTGCGCCAGACGATGTCGTTCAGGATCCAGAAGCCGAGATCCTGCACCGCCGTGCCGACACGAAAGATGTTGTGATAGGAGCCGATCACGAACAGCGTCGCCGTCTTCTTCATCACCCGCCGGCATTCCTTGAGCCAGGCGCGCGTGAAGGCATCATATTCGGCGAAGCTCGCGAAGCGGTCCCAATCGTCGTCGACGGCATCGACGAGCGAATTGTCCGGCCGCGTCAGCGCGCCCTCGAGCTGGAGGTTGTAGGGCGGATCGGCAAAGATCAGATCGACGCTTTCCGACGGCAAACGCCGCAGGGCTTCGACACAATCGCCGAGCACGATCTCATCGAGGGGGAGCGGGGGCTCCATCCGAGCCGCCGACGTCTGCCTTCCGGTACGCGACACCCTGATCCGGGGCAGAACGCCAGCGACATCGGTACGCGGAATACTCATGACGCCTACCGTTTACGCGACTGACAGGGCGACTATGAGCGGCGAGGGTAAAGATGAGGTTGAAACCGCCATGCGGGAGAAACGCAAGATGCGGCAACACATGTCCCAATTTCGGACACAATTGCCGGGCAGCCGTAAAAACGACTCGTACACAAGGGTTTCGCGGCGCTATCAATCGGTTAACCATGAATGCAGAAATATCGCGGCCGGCTTCGACACCCGCGGCGTTTTTCAGGCGAAGTGGATACCGCTTCGCGTGGAGAAAACCCGCCAACTCAAAAAGGCGGATCACTTCTGCGTTTCAATGAAATGCGGCAGCACGCTATGCCTTGAACGGCGCCATGCCGGCGCGGGCCAGCGCGTCGACGCGCTCGTTCTCTGGATGGCCGTTGTGGCCGCGCACCCAATGCCACGTCACATCGTGATGGCCGGCCGCCTCGTCGAGCCTGCGCCACAGGTCGTCGTTCTTCACCGGCTTGCGGTCGGCGGTTTTCCAGCCGCGCTGCTTCCAGTTCGCCAGCCACGACGTGATGCCCTGACGGACATATTGCGAATCCGTGTGCAGATCCACGACGCAGGGACGCTTCAGCGCCTCCAGCGCCATGATCGCCGCCGTCAGTTCCATGCGGTTGTTGGTGGTGTGCGCCTCGCCGCCGGTCAGTTCCTTCTCGGTGCCGCGAAACATCAGCAGCGCCCCCCAGCCGCCGGGGCCGGGATTGCCGGAACACGCGCCGTCCGTGTAGATCGTGATCCGCTCGCTCATCGCACAAGGCCGTAGTCGGCGGCGGACGCGGCGAAGCGGTGGAAACCCAGCTTGCGGTCGTATTCCAGCGGATCGAGCGGCTTCACCAGCGCGCCGGGCGGCACGTTCAGCCAGTCCACGAGCCGCGTCAGCAGGAAGCGCAGGCCCGCCCCGCGCGCCAGTACCGGCAACGCCTCCACCTCCGCCGGCGTCAGCGGTCGCACCTCCTCATAGGCGCGGATCATCGCCTGCCCCTTGGTGATGTTGAACGCGCCATCCGGCTCGAAGCACCACGCATTGAGGCAGATGGCGAGGTCGTAAGCGAAGGCGTCGTTGCAGGCGAAATAGAAATCGATCAGCCCCGACAGCCGTTCACCGAGAAAAAAAACGTTGTTGGGAAACAGGTCGGCATGAATGACGCCTTCCGGCAACCCCTGCGGCCAGGCATCCTCCAGCGCGGCGAGATCGTCGCCGATGCGTTGCGCCAGGCCGGGGCTCACGGCGTCGGCCTGCCGCCGCGCCTGCTCGTAGAGCGGCCGCCAGCCCGCCAGCGACAGCGCGTTGGCGCGCCGGATGCCGAAATCCGCCCCCGCACCATGCAATTGCGCCAGCGCGCGGCCGAGTTCGCCGCAATGGACGACCTCCGGCCGATTGACCGACATGCCGGACAGGAAAGTAACCATCGCCGCCGGCCGGCCGGCGAGGCGCTGCAACGCCCTGCCCTCCCGGTCACGCACGGGGCGCGGGCAGATGATGCCGCGCTCCGCCAGATGATCCATCAGGCCGATGAAGAACGGCAGGTCCGCCTCGTTCACCCGCTTTTCATACAAGGTGAGGATGTAGAATCCGCGATCCGTCTGCAACAGGAAATTGGAGTTCTCGACCCCCTCGGCGATGCCCTTGGCGGACAACAGGGCGCCAATATCGTAGCGGGCGACGAACGCGGACAATTCCGCATCCGAAACATCGGTGTACACAGCCATGCGGAATGCTCTGATCAGGCGGTTTCGCGCTCGCGCAGGTCGCGCGGCAGGGGAAAGAACACGCTTTCGTCGGCGGTCGAGACCGTCTCGACGCGCACGTCGAAGCGCAGGGCGAAGGCGTCGATGATCTCCTCGACGAGAACCTCGGGCGCGGAGGCCCCGGCCGTCAGCCCCAGCCGGCGGATATGGCCGAACAGCGACCAGTCGATATCTTCCGCCCGCAGGACGAGGCGCGAAACGGGACAGCCCTCCCGCTCCGCCACCTCGCGCAGGCGCTGGGAATTGGAGGAATTGGGCGAGCCCACCACGATCATCGCATCCACCTGCGGCGCGACGCGCTTGACCGCCTCCTGCCGGTTGGTGGTGGCGTAGCAGATGTCCTCCTTGTGCGGGCTGACGATCTGAGGAAAGCGCGCCTTCAGCGCCGCGACGATGCCGGCCGTGTCGTCGACGGAAAGCGTCGTCTGCGTCACGTAGGAAAGTTCCTTTTCCGCAGGCGGCACGAGCCGCGCCACATCGTCGATGGTCTCGATCAGCGTGATCGCGCCTGCGGGCAACTGGCCCATGGTGCCGACCACCTCGGGATGCCCCGCATGCCCGACGAGCACGACATGACGGCCGCGCTTGTAGTGCACCTCCGCCTCGCGGTGCACTTTCGTCACCAGCGGGCAGGTGGCGTCGATGGCGAAGAAGCGGCGCTCCGCCGCTTCCTGCGGCACGGATTTCGGTACGCCGTGGGCGGAAAAGATGACCGGCGCCTGCGTTTCGGGAATCTCGTCGAGTTCGTCCACGAAGATCGCGCCCTTGCGGCGCAGGCTCTCGACCACGTACTTGTTATGGACGATCTCGTGGCGCACGTAGACGGGCGGGCCGTAGAGCGCGAGCGCCTTTTCCACGGCGTCGATGGCGCGCACGACACCGGCGCAAAAACCGCGCGGCGCGCAGATCAGGACGTCAAGCGGCGGCTTGTCTGCCGGCGGGCGCAGAATCTGGGAGGCGGAGGCGGCAAGCATCGGTCAACCTTCCGGGAGCGCCCCGCAATCGACCGACGTCGCGCGGCGGGCGATCGTGAAGCATTCCGAAAAAGAGTCATGGATCATCCGCCGATCAGCGGATGATCCTCGAAAGCCGATGTGTGAGGGGATCGGCGACATCTGTCAAGGCCGTTTCGGCCGGCTCATTATTCCCCGATGGAGGGGGGGGGGGGGGGGGGGGGGGGGGGGGCGGGGGCCCCCAGAACCACAGCCCCCCCCGCTCGCCCC
>NZ_JBMNUS010000018.1:0-35146 GCF_050946405.1 Pseudochelatococcus sp. | reverse complement strand
AGGATGACGCGCCCGACGCCCGCGGCTTCCGCGGCGTCAAGCGCAGCGGCAAGGCCCGCGCGGACAGCCTGCGAAGTCACGTTGACAGGAGGGTGGTCGATCGTAACCACCGCGATGCGATCTTCGAAGGTTATGGAGACGGGCATGGAAACCTCACGGATGCCGGTTGTTGTCGCCGGGGTGGGCGGGGCGCGCCGGCCCGTGTGTCACAGGGGCGGAAGAAGCTTCCACTTCCCGTCCTCGATGCGGATCAGCACGCGGGCGCGTTCATCGACCCAGTCGCGATTGTCGGGCTTGAAGTTGTAGATGCCCTGCGTGCCCACGAATTCCCGCGTGCTGAAGATGGCCTCGCGCAGCGCTTTGCGGAACGCCGGCGTGCGCGGCTCGGCGCCGGAAGCCTTCGCCCGCTTCGCCGCGTCGACGAAGGCGATCCAGCCGTCGAAGCCGTAGGCCGAAAAGCCGTCGGACGGCGGGCCGCCGTTCGCTTTCTCGTATGCCGCCCTGTAGGCCAGCGCCACGGCGCGGATCGGATTCGATTCCGGCAGTTGTTCCGCCGCCGTTACGGGGCCGGTGGGGCAGATGATCCCGTTCGCCGCGGTTCCGGCGATGCGCAGGAAATCCGCGCTGATCAGACCGTGATTGCCGTACACGGTGCCCTTGTAGCCCCTGTCCTTCAGGGCCAGCACCGGCAGCGCGCCAGACGTGCCGGTGCCGCCGATCATGACCGCGTCCGGGCGGGAGGACAGGGCGCGCAGCACCTGCGCCGTCACGGAGGTGTCGGCGCGTCCGTAGCGTTCATTGCTGACGACCCTGATGCCGGCGGTTTCGGCCGCCTTGACGAGCGATCCGTACATCAGATCGCCGAACGCATCGCTGAAGCCGATGAAGGCGACCGTCCCGACCTCGTTCGCCTTCATGTGATCGACGATGCCTTGCACCAGCAGCTCGGTGGGTTGCGGCACCTGCGCCACCCACGGACCGCCTTCGCCGGGCGCCACCGGGGAAATCGGCGAAATGGCGATCATCGGAACCTGCAACTCGACGGCGGTGACGGCCATGGCGACCGTCTGCGGGGCGCCGGAGGTGCCGATCAGGAAATCGACCTGATCTTGCTCGACGAGCTTGCGCACGTTGCGGGTGGCGATGGTGGGATCCGAGGAATCGTCGAGCTGGATGACGCGGATTTTCTCGCCGTCGATCTCGCCCTGATAGTGAAGCCCCGCCTGCACGCCCTTCGCATTCGGGATGCCGATGGTCGAGACGGGCCCGCTCAGGCCCGTGATGAAACCGACGACGATTTCCGCATGGGCGCTGCCGCAGAACAGCGGGATGAGCAGCGCGGCGGACAACAGCAGTTTCCGGTCATTTTTCATAACGGAGTTCCCCTCTGGTTTTATGACATGCCCTTCGTCGAACCCGGCGTTCCTCGGTCTGTCGTTGTTCGTCGAGGCCGCCGCCGGCCATGGCCGGCGGCGGCCTCGCAATCATGCGTCCGGGATGACGGCGATGGCCTGAATCTCGATCTTGGCGCGTTCCTCGACCAGCGCGACCACCTGAACGGCGGCGATGGCGGGGAAATGCTTGCCGATGATCTCCCGGTAGGCTTGGCCGATGCCCTTGAGGTTGTCGTTGTACTCAACCCTGTCGGTGAAGTACCACGTCATGGAGGTGAGGTGCTGCGGGCCGGCGCCCGCTTCCGCGAGGATCGCGACGACGTTTGCGAGCGTCTGCCGCACCTGCCCGGCGAAGTCGTCGGTCTCGAACTGCTGCTGCGCGTTCCAGCCGATCTGCCCGCCCACGAAGACGGTGCGGCCGCGCGCCTCCACGCCGTTGGCGTAGCCGATGGGCTTCGCCCAGCCCTCAGGTTGCAGGACCTTGTGCATCGTTGATCTCCAGATGGTGGTAAAGGTTGGTACGGATATCGTCGGGCCAGGCGATCGGCCGGTGCGTTTCCAGCGAGGTCGCGACAAGGCGCTGGCAGGCCGTCCAGACCGTATCGCCGCCGACCGAAACCCGGTGGGCGAAATCGAGCGAGCTGCGGCCGACCCCCGTGACGCGCAAGGTGAAATCGAGCCGGTCGCCGTGGAAGGCTGGCTTCACGAAGGTCGCGTCGAGCCGCACGGTCGGCACGCCGATGCGGCGCTCGGGAATGAGCACCGTCCAGGGGGCGCCGATATGGGCGAAGAAATCTTCCGTCACGCCGACGAGCATGTCGATATAGGACGGAAAATAGGCGATGCCGGCCGGGTCGCACTGGCCGAAGCGCAGGGGGCGCGATGTCTCGAACATGTCGGCTCCTGTCGTCTACACGGCCTTGAGCAGCTCGCGCGCGATGATCAGCTTCTGCACTTCGGTCGCGCCTTCGTAGATGCGTAGCGCCCGGATCTCGCGGTAGAGTTTTTCCGCGATTTCGCCGCTCCTGACGCCGCGACCTCCGAAGAGCTGGACGGCGCGGTCGATGATCGCCTGGGCGTTTTCGGTCGCCGTCATCTTGGCCATGGCGGCCTCGCGCGTGGTGGGTTTTTGCTCGACGTCCCGCCGCCACGCGGCGCGGTAGGTCAGCAGCGCGGCGGCATCGATGCCCGTCGCCATGTCGCCGAGCGCGGCCTGCGTCAGTTGCAGGTCCGCGAGCGTCGCGCCGAACATCTTTCGCGATTTGACGTGCGCCAGCGATTCATCGAGCGCCCTGCGCGCGAAGCCGAGCGCGGCGCCCGCGACGGAAGCGCGGAAGATGTCGAGCGTGCGCATGGCGATCTTGAAGCCCTCTCCCGGCGCGCCGAGAAGGCGCGATGCCGGAATGCGGCAATTGTCGAAACGCAGGGTGGCCAGCGGATGCGGGGCGATGACGTCGATGCGTTCCTTGATGGAAAAGCCCGGATCGTCCGGGAACACCACGAAGGCCGAGATGCCGCGCGTGCCCGGCTGCTCGCCGGTGCGGGCGAACAGGGTGTAGACGTCGGCGATGCCGCCGTTCGAGATCCACGTCTTCTCGCCGTCGAGGATGAAGTGATCGCCCTCGCGCCGCGCCGCGCATTGCATGGCCGCGACATCCGACCCCGCCTCCGCTTCGGAGAGCGCGAAGGCGGCGAGCCATTCGCCCGAGGTCACGCGCGGCAGCACGGCCTGCTTCAGGTCGTCCTCGGCGGCGAGGTTGATGGCGCCGGTGCCGAGGCCCTGCATGGCGAAGGCGAAGTCGGCGAGGCCGTCGTGCCAGGCGAGCGTCTCGCGGGCGAGGCAGATGGTGCGCGAGTCGATGGCCGTCCGGCCGGCGTCGCCTGTCGCGGCGGCGAGCAGCCCCGCCTCGCCGAGCAGCCGCACCAGCGTGCGGCAGGCGGCGTCCGTATCGGCATGATCGACATCGTGGAGAACGCCCGACGCGGCGAAGGCGTCGAGCCTTTCCGTGAAGGCGCGATGCGCGTCGTCGAAGAACGGCCACGCGAGATGCTCGCGCGTCGGGCCGAGGAGGGCTGAGGGGGCTGCCATGTCAGTTCCCCTCGAAAGCCGGCTTCCGCTTCGCCGCAAACGCCTCGAACGCACGACGAAAATCCTTCGTCGCCATGCAGATGGCCTGTGCCTGCGCCTCCGCCTCGATCATCTCGTCGAGGCCCATGGCCCATTCCTGGTTGAGCTGGTTCTTGGTGATGCCGTGGGCGAACCACGGGCCGTCGGCGAGCTGGCGCGCCACCTTCGTCGCCGCGTCGAGCAGCGCGTCGGGCTCATGCAGCGCGTTGTAGAAGCCCCAGGCAAGCCCTTCCCCGGCGCCCAGGGCGCGGCCGGTGAAAAGCAACTCCGAGGCCCGGCCCTGGCCGATGATGCGCGGCAGGATGCCGCAGGCGCCCATGTCCGCGCCCGCGAGGCCGACGCGGGTGAACAGGAAGGCCGTCTTCGCCGCGGGCGTGGCGTAGCGCAGGTCGGACGCCATGGCGAGGATCGCGCCGGCGCCGGCGCATACGCCGTCCACCGCCGCGATCACCGGCTGCGGACATTTGCGGATGGCCTTGACGAGGTCGCCCGTCATGCGCGTGAAGGCGATGAGATCCGGCATCGCCATGGTGGTCAGCGGCTCGATGATCTCGAACACGTCACCGCCCGAGGAGAAGTTGCCGCCCGCGCCGTTCAGCACCACGGCGCGGATGTCCGAGGCGTAGACGAGATCGCGGAAAAGATCGCGCATCTCGGCGTAGCTGTCGAAGGTCAGCGGGTTCTTGCGCTCCGGGCGGTTGAGGGTGAGGGTCGCGACGCGCCCGTCCTCGCTCGCTTCCCAGAGGAAGTGGCGCGCCTCGTAATCCCTGAAGGGGCGCAGATGCGAACGCATCGTCGTGAAAGTTGCCGTGTCGCTCATCCTGCCATTACCTCTCCGCCGGCCACCACGATGGCCTGTCCTGTTATCGATGATGCGCCGGGTCCTGCGAGCCAGCGCACGGTGTCCGCCACTTCTTGCGGTTGAACGAGACGCCCTTGCGGGTTCGACTTCGTGAATTCCGCCAGCGCCTCCTCGCGCGAGCGGCCGGATTTTTCGGTAATGGTGTCGAGCGAGCGGCCCACCAGCGCGGTGTCGGTATAGCCGGGGCATACCGCGTTCACCGTGATGCCCGTGCGCGCCAGCTCCAGCGCCAGCGACCGCGTGAGGCCCACGACCCCGTGCTTCGCCGCCACATAGGCGGAGACGTAGGCATAGCCGGTAAGGCCCGCCGTCGAGGCGATGTTGATGAGGCGCGCGCCTTCGCCATATTCGCGCAGTTGCGGCAGCACGGCCTGCGTCACAAGATAGATGCCGGTGAGGTTCGTGGCGATGGTCTGCTGCCACAGCTCCGGCGTCGTCCTGTGGAAGGGCGCGCTCGGCGCCGCGCCCGCGTTGTTGATCAGGATCGAGACCGGGCCGAAGGCGGCGTTGGCCCGCGCGAGGCCCGCGGCGACGGCATCGGCGTCGGTGACGTCGACGCCGTCCGCGATGAAGGCCCGGCCCGGCGGCAGTTGCGCGGCGACCGCGTCCAGCGGCTCCCGGCGCCGCCCGGCGAGGGTGACGTTCGCGCCGTCGCCCGCGAGCGCGAGCGCGATAGCCGCTCCGATGCCGCCGCCCGCGCCGGTGATGAGCGTGTGCCGGCCGGCGAGATTGTCTGCTGTCGACATGACCGCCTCCTGGAGTGCGTTCCGATCAAAGAGCGCGTTCCGATCGAACGGAATCGGTTGATCGATAAGAATTCGCTCAAAATCAGAAACTTGGACCGTTCTTGCGTTTCAGCGAAACGCCGAAATGCTCTATCTTATTGATTTGAATCGTTTTCTTCACGCAAAGCGATATCTGCTTTGCTTGAAAACGCTCTAGAGCGGCGTGCATTCAAGTGGAATCGTCACGCCGCTCCAAATTCTATATTTTACCGCAACTTGCGTTCAATTCGATGGATCGGTTTGAACGCAAACCGCTCTAGGACGACGTGCCGGCGGCACGGGCGAGGTTCGATTCGTACTGGTACTTGGCCGAGCGGTACTGCTGCGGCCACGGGATGGTCGTGACGCCGATCTTCGCCGCCTCGTGCAGCGACCACGCCGCGTCGGCGAGGTGGGGGCGCGCCACGGCGCAGAGGTCCGCGCGGCCGGCGGCGATGATGGAGTTCGCATGATCCGCTTCCGAGATCGCGCCGACGGCGATGGTCGGGATGTGGATTTCGTTGCGGATCTTGTCCGAGAACGGCGTCTGGAACAGGCGGCCGTAGACCGGCTTTTCCTCTTTGACCACCTGTCCCGACGAGCAGTCGATGAGGTCCGCGCCGGCTTGCCTGAAGAACTGCGCGAAGATCGCCGCGTCATCCGGCGTGTTGCCGCCCTCGAACCAGTCGTGGCACGACAGGCGCACGGAGATCGGCCTGTCGGCGGGCCAGACGGCGCGGACAGCCGCAAAAACCTCCAGCGGGTAGCGGGCGCGGTTCTCGTGGCTGCCGCCGTATTCGTCCTCGCGCCGGTTGGTGAGCGGCGACAGGAAGCTCGACAGCAGGTAGCCGTGCGCGACGTGGAGTTCCAGCCAGTCGGCGCCGGTGGTGGCGGCAAGTTCGGCGGCGCGCACGAAATCGGCCTTCACGCGGTCCATGTCGGCGCGGTCCATCGCCTTCGGCACCCGGCTTTGCGGCAGGTAAGGCAGGGCGGAGGCGGAGAACAGGGGCCAGCCGCCTTCCTCGGTCGCGGGATCGCCGTCGAGCGGCTGGTCGATGCCGTCCCACGCCCGCTTGGTCGCGCCCTTGCGTCCCGCGTGGCCGATCTGGATGCCGACCTTCGCCGCGCTACAGCCGTGAACGAAGTCGACGAGCCGCCGCCAGCCGGCGGCCTGTTCCTCGTTCCACAAGCCGAGGCAGCCGGGGGTGATGCGGGCGTCCGGCGACACGCAGGTCATCTCCGCGAAGACGAGTCCCGCGCCGCCGAGCGCGCGGGCGCCGAGATGGGTGAGGTGGAAGTCGTCGATGAGGCCGTCCTTCGCCGAATACATCGCCATGGGCGAGACGACGATGCGGTTCGGCAACGTGACGCCCCTCACCGTGTAGGGCGTGAACATGGGCGGCAGCGCCCGGACGTCGTCGGCCACGTCGAGGCCCGTCCGCCGCGCGAACCAGCGCTCGTAGCCCTCGAGCCACGTCCTGTCGCGCAGGCGCAGGTTCTCGTGGCTGATGCGCTGGGAGCGGGTGAGCATGGAATACATGAATTGCTCGGGTTCCAGCGTATCGGCATAGCGCCGGCCGACGACCTCGAACCATTCCATGGCGTTGCGGGCGGCGTTCTGGATGCGGGCGACGTCGACGCGCCGCACTTCCTCGTAGGCTTCGAGGACGGCGGGAATGTTCTCCTTGCCGTGGCCGAGATTCCGGAACTGGCGGGTGAGTTCGATGGCGTCGTCGATGGCGAGCTTGGTGCCGGAGCCGATGGCGAAATGGGCCGTATGCGCCGCGTCGCCCATCAGCACGACATGGGAATGGCCGTTGAAATGGCTCCACTTGCCGCAGATGAGGCGGTTGAAGTTGAGCCAGGCGGAGCCGCGCAGGTGGCGGGCGTTGGTCATCAGCGGCGCGCCTTCGAGCACTTCCGCGAACAAGGTCTGGCAGAAGTCGATCGAGCCCTGCTGGTCGAGCCGGCCGAGGCCGTGCGCCTCGTAAGCTTCCTCGGTGGTCTCGACGATGAAGGTCGAGGTCTGGTCGTCGAACTTGTAGATATGCGCCTGGAACCAGCCGTGCTCCGTCTTGCGGAAATCGAAGGTGAAGGCATCGTAGAGCTTGTTCGTGCCGAGCCAGATATAGCGGTTGGGCCGCACGACGAGATCGGGCTGGAAGACGTCCGCGTAACGGTTGCGGATGAAGGAGTTGACGCCGTCGGAGGCGATGATGAGATCGGCGTCGGCATAGTCGAGGTCGTTCTCGACATTCGTCTCGAACACCAGCTCGACGCCCAGATCCTCGCAACGCTTTTGCAGGATGTTGAGCAGGCGCTTGCGGCCGATGCCGACGAAGCCGTGCCCGGAGGTCCGCTGGCGGGTGCCCTTGAACAATACCTCGATATCGTCCCAATGGTTGAAGGCGTCCTGGATGTCGCGGGCGCTTTCAGGATCCCACGCGTTCATGGCTTCCATGGTGGCGTCGGAGAACACGACGCCCCAGCCGAACGTGTCGTAGGGCTTGTTGCGCTCGACGACCGTGACCCGATGCTCGGGATGGAGCTTCTTCATCAGCAGCCCGAAGTACAGTCCTGCCGGACCTCCGCCTATACAAACGATGCGCATGGGGATGACTCTCCTCGGAAACGGTTCCCGTCCGAACCAATTATTTTAATGTTAAAATAATGATGCGAAACGCGCCGTGTCAAGCGTCGAATCCGTGTCTTCAGGCGCCCTTCGGGTTGCCGGATGAGACGGCCATTGTTTTTTCAGGATAATTTAAGTATGAAGTAACGGACGATAAGGAGACGGGATAGGGTCGTGGAAGCCATTGAAAAAGCCGGCAGCGTTTCGATCGATGCCGAGTTCAAGGTGCATGAGAATCCGCATGAGCACCGAACGGAGTTGCGGCTCTGGCTGCGTCTGCTGACGTGCGCCAACATGATCGAGGCGGAGATTCGGACGCGCCTGCGTGAACGGTTCGCCACCACGCTGCCGCGGTTCGACCTCATGGCCCAGCTTGAGCGCGCGCAGGACGGCATGCTGCTCGGCGAGCTGTCGCGGCGGATGATGGTCTCCAACGGCAACCTGACCGGTCTCGTCGAACGGCTCGTGCAGGAGAAGCTGGTCGAGCGGCAGGTCAGCGAGGCCGACCGCCGCGCGGCCATCGTCCGCCTCACCCCGCACGGGCGCGCCGTCTTCGCCGAAATGGCGGCCGAGCACAGCGAATGGATCGCGGAGCTTGTCGGCGGTCTCGACAGCACGGAGCAAAGCGCCTTGTGGCTGCAACTGGGGGCGCTCAAGGCGTCCGTCCTGCGCGCGACGATGCGTGCCGGCGACGCCGGGTGAACGCCGTCCAATCGGGTTGAACGCATGCCGGTCGATTGCGTGCCGTCGGGGGAGGCGGCGGGCGGCCGATATTTACAATTCCATATATATGCTGAATCATATAAATGAGAGATGCTCATATTGAAGGCTTTTGCCTCGCCGCCTCCGGCCCGGATTTGGGCTGTCTGCGCGAAAACCGGGCGGATAATGCCTCAAAATACTGCATATAAATGGAAATTTTCTCGATGGATGTTCCGCGTGCACGCCCGCGCACGCCTTTGAACTCGAAGATCATAGTTGTTAAAAATATGATTGACAGGCATTTCCCGCACATCATATGATTTTTCAGATTTATAAAATCATAAAATCCAATGATCGGAGACGGGGAAGAGGCTATGGCTGAGCGTTCTTTTGCGCGCGAGGTGGAGGACCTCAAACTCAGCGCCGGCGAGGTGTTCAAGGGCGAGGGAATCCTCGCCATCACCAAGGCGCTATTGCAATCGGGTGTCGGTTACGTCGGCGGCTATCAGGGATCGCCGATCTCGCATCTGATGGATGTGCTGGCGGATGCCAGGGACGTCATGGAAGATCTCGGCGTCCATTTCGAGACGTCGGCTTCGGAGGCGACCGCCGCGGCCATGCTGGCGGCCTCGGTCATGTATCCCGTGCGCGGGGCGGTGACGTGGAAATCGACCGCCGGCACCAACGTCGCCTCCGACGCGCTTTCCAACCTCGCGTCGGGCGGGGTGACGGGCGGCGCGCTGGTCATCATCGGCGAGGACTACGGCGAGGGCTCCTCCATCATGCAGGAGCGCAGCCACGCCTTCGCGATGAAGTCGCAGATGTGGCTGCTCAACCCCCGCCCCAACCTGCCTTCCATCGTGCAGGCGGTGGAGGACGGCTTCGAGCTGTCGGAAGTGTCGAACACTCCGGTGATGTTGCAGGTGGGCATCCGCAGTTGTCACATGCACGGCCAGTTCGTCGCCAAGGACAACAAGCGCCCGCAGTTCACGCTGCGTCAGGCGCTGGAGAATCCCTCGCGGGATCTCGACCGCATCGTGCTGCCGCCGGCCTCCTTCCTGCACGAGAAGGAGAAGATCGAGCGGCGCTGGCCGGCGGCGGTCGAATTCGTCAGGAGCCGCAAGCTCAACGAGCACTTCGGCCCCGCGCGCGGCGACGTCGGCATCATCCTGCTGGGCGGCCTGTACAATTCGGTGCTGCGCACCCTGCAACAGCTCGGGCTTGCCGACGTCTACGGCAATTCCGTCATCCCGCTCTACGTCCTCAACGTCGCCTACCCGCTGGTGGATGACGAAGTCGCCGATTTCTGCATCGGCAAGAAGGCCGTGCTGATGGTGGAGGAAGGCGCGCCCGAATATGTCGAGCAGTCGCTGCACACCATCCTGCGTCGGCGTGACATCCGGACCCGTCTGTCGGGCAAGGATGTGCTGCCCGTGGGCGGCGAATACACGGCGTCCGTGCTGATGCAGGGCTTTTCGGCCTTTCTCGAGGCGCATGCCCCGCAACTGCTCGGCAACCGGCCGCCGGTGCCGAACCCGTCCCCTGTTCTTGCGGACGAGCGCGTGAAGGCGCTGGCCGAAGTGGTGCCGCCGCGTCCGGCCGGGTTCTGCACCGGCTGCCCGGAACGTCCGATCTTCGCCGCCATGAAGCTCGTCGAAAAGGAACTCGGTCAGCACCACATCTCCGCCGATATCGGCTGTCACCTGTTCTCGATCCTGCCTCCCTTCAACCTGGGTTCGACGACCATGGGCTACGGGCTCGGTCCGGCCTCGGCCTCGGCCTTCAACGTGGAAGCGGGCAAACGCTCGATCGCGGTGATGGGCGACGGCGGGTTCTGGCACAACGGCCTGACCAGCGGCGTCGGCAACGCCGTGTTCAACAAGCAGGACGGCGTCATCCTCATCGTGGACAATTACTATTCGGCGGCGACCGGCGGGCAGGACGTCCTCTCGTCGCGCGCGCAAAATCCGCGCCGCAAGACGAACAATTCCATCGTCAATGCGGTGAAGGGCGTCGGCGCCGCCTGGGTGCGCCAGATCGACCGCACCTACGACGTCTCGAAGATGCGCGATACCCTGCGCGAGGCCCTCACCAGCAAGGAGCCCGGCCCCAAGATCATCGTCGCGTCGTCGGAATGCATGCTCAACAAGCAGCGGCGCGTCAAGCCGCAGTTCGCCAAGGCGGTGAAGGACGGCCGGCGCATGGTGCGGGAGCGCTTCGGCGTGGATGAGGACGTATGCACCGGCGATCACGCCTGCATCCGGCTTTCCGGCTGCCCGTCGCTGTCGGTGAAGCATACGGATGATCCGCTGAAGGACGACCCGGTCGCCGCCATCGACAATACCTGCGTGGGCTGCGGGAATTGCGGCGAGGTGTCGGAAGCGGCGGTGCTGTGCCCGTCGTTCTACCGCGCGGACATCATTCACAACCCGACGCGGATCGACCGTTATCTCGCGGCCATCCGCGGCAAGGTGATCGGCTGGCTACAGGCGCACCGCGAGGCGCGGCGCGTCGTCTTCGCCGATTGAGGAGTGAGCCATGACCGATATCGTGACGACGGCGGACCGGCGCGTGAAAGCCCCCGATCTTGCCGGCGACAAGCCGCTCGCCATCGCCGTGCTGGCGATGGGCGGGCAGGGGGGCGGCGTGCTCGCCGACTGGATCGTGGCGGTCGCCGAGGAGAACGGCTGGGTCGCGCAGTCGACCTCCGTGCCCGGCGTCGCCCAGCGCACCGGCGCGACCATCTACTACATCGAGGCCATCCCCGCGCGCGAGGGCCACGAGCCCGTGCTGTCGCTCATGCCCACTCCCGGCGACGTCGATGTCGTCATCGCCGCCGAGCTGATGGAGGCCGGGCGCTCCGTGCTGCGCGGACTGGTGACGCCCGACCGCACCATCCTGATCGCCTCCACCCATCGTTCCTTCGCGGTGATCGAGAAGGAAAAGCCCGGCGACGGCATCGGCGATCCGACCGTGGTCGCGGCCGCGACCGATTTCGCCGCGAGGCGCACCATCGCCTTCGACATGGAGACGCTCGCCGTCAAGAACGGCAGCGTGGTTTCGGCGGCGCTGTTCGGCGCGGTGGCGGCCTCCGGCGTGCTGCCGTTTCCGAAGGAGGCATTCGAGGCCACGATCCGTTCCGGCGGCAAGGGCGTGGAGCCGAGCCTGAAGGCGTTCAACGCCGCATACGAGCGCACGCGCGAGCGGCCGAAGGACAAGCTGACGGCGACGCCGCCCAAGCGGTTCGATCCGCTGCCGGAGGCGTCCGGCCATCCCCGGCTCGACGCGCTGGTGCGGCGCATCCGGCAGGACTTCCCGGCCGAGGCATGGCCCTTGCTCTACGCCGGCGCGAAGAAGCTGACCGACTTCCAGGACCCCGCCTATGCGGGTGAATATCTCGACCGCATCGCGGCGCTCCATGCGCGGGACCGGGCGCACGGCGGAGCGGCGCGCGATCACGCCTTCACCGTGCAGGCGGCGAAATATGTCGCCGTCGCCATGGCTTACGACGACGTTATCCGCGTGGCGGACCTCAAGGTGCGCGCCTCGCGCTTCGCGCGCGTGCGCAAGGAGGTCGGCGCGAAGGCGGACCAGATCGTCTACACCACCGAATACATGCACCCGCGCATGGAGGAAATCTGCGGCACGCTGCCGAAGGCGTGGGGCGAATGGATCGAGAACCGGCCCGCGCTCTTCGCCCGTCTCGACCGGCTGGTGAACCGGGGGCGGCGCGTGCGCACCGGCACGCTGTTCTGGTTCGCGGCACTCTACGGCGTTTCCGCCCTGCGGTCGATCCGACGCAAGACGCTGCGCCACGCGCGCGAGGAGGCGCATCGCGAGGCATGGCTCGCCAGGGCGGTGGACACGATCGCCGTGAACTACGATCTCGCCGTCGAAATCCTCAACTGCCGCCGGCTGATCAAGGGCTATTCGGATACCCACGCGCGCGGTTATTCGAAGTTCGACAGGGCGCTGTCGGCGCTGCCGGCCCTCACCGGCCGGGAGGACGGCGCGGCGTGGATGCGCCGCCTGCGGCAGGCGGCGCTGCTCGATGAAGAAGGCGTCGCGCTCGACGGCGCCTTGAAGACGGTCGCGACCCTTTGAGCGCGCTTGCGTTCGCTGCACGCGACGAAATACCAAAAACAAAACCGGAAGAGGGGATTACCATGAAAGTCGTCGTTATCGGCGGGGGCAACGGCTCGTATGCGGCCGTCGCGGACCTGGTGGAAGCGGGGCACGACGTGCGCTGGTGGCGCCGCGACCGCGCGCTTTTCGAGGATATCCTGAGAGCGGGCGGCATCACCGTCACGGATCACGCCGGCAGCCGCGAGGTCGCGGTTGCGCCGACCGACGATCTTGCCGCCGCGCTCGACGGCGCCGCGCTCATTCTGGCGCCCACGCCCGCTTTCGCGCAGGAGGACATCGCGGAGGCGCTCGCGCCGCATCTCGTCGACGGGCAGGTGATCTACCTGCCGCCGGGCACCTTCGGCTCGTACATCATGCTGAAGCGCATCCGCGAGCGCGGTTCGAAGGCCGATGTCGCCATCGCGGAAACCGGTACGCTGCCGTGGCTGGCGCGCAAGCAGGGGCCGCTCGCGGTGCGCATCACCACCCGCGCCTCGCGCCTGCCGACGGGCGTGCTGCCGGCGCGCCTGACGGAACACGCGCTCGCCGTCATCGGCCAGGCTTTCCCCGGCGCCATCGAGCCGGCACAGGATGCGCTTGCGGGCGCGCTCATGAACGCCGGGCCGATCATCCACCCGCCGCTCATCCTGATGAACGCCGGCCCCATCGAGCATTTCGACCGTTGGGACATCCACAACGAGGGCACCCAGCCGGCCATCCGCCGCACGCACACGGCGCTCGACAACGAACGCATCGCGGTGCGCGAGGCGCTGGGCTACGGCGTGCCGCACTTCCCGCTCTCGGATCATTACGAGACCAGCAACTGGATGTACGGCAACCTCGCGCATGACAAGCTGGTCGATTCGGGTGACTGGCACGAGTCGCTCGATCTGAAGACGCACCGCTACATGCAGGAGGATGTCGGCCTCGGCCTTTCCTTCCTCGTCTCCGTGGGGGCCTGGGCGGGCGTGCCGACGCCGGTCGCGGCCGGCCTGCTCGCCATCGCCTCCACCGTCGCGGAAACGGATTTCCGCAAGGGTGGCCGCACGTTCGAGAACCTCGGCCTCGACGGACTCGACAGGGCGCAACTGCGGCAGATCCTGCGCGAGGGGCTGTCATGAGCGGGGAAATCGTCGACACGGAAATCGTCGGCAAGGAAATCGTCGGCGGGGAAATCGTCAGCAGGGAAATTGTCACTTGCATAGGGGCCGGACGCATGGGGCGCGGCATCGCCCAGAGCGTGGCCTACGGCGGCCATGAGGTCCGCCTGCTCGACGCGCGGCCGCGTGACGGCGACGCCTTCGACGGGCTCGCCGGCGAGGCCGGGGCGGAAATCCGACAGGGGCTCGTCGCCCTTGCCGATCTCGGCGTCTTCGACCGCGAGGCCATTCCGGCGATCCTCGGCCGCGTCAGCGTCTGGCCGCTCGACCGGGCGGCCGAGGCGCTTGCCGGGGCCGCGATCGTATTCGAGTGCGTGCCGGAGGTGCGGGAGGCGAAGGCCGCCGCCTTCGCCCTGTTCGATGCCCATGCGGCGCCCGACGCCATCCTCGCTTCCACGACCTCGACCATGCTGTCGACCGATCTGGCGCAGCTCACGCGACGGCCGCGCTTTTTCCTCAACGCGCACTGGCTCAATCCGGCGTTCCTGATGCCGCTCGTCGAACTCAGCCCCTGCGCGGAAACGGATGCGGCCGTCCTCGGGCGTTTGCGTGCGTTTCTGGAGCGCCTCGGCAAGGTGCCGGTGGTCTGCAAGGCCTCGCCCGGCTATATCGTGCCGCGCATTCAGGCCCTCGCCATGAACGAGGCGGCGCGCCTCGTCGAGGAGGGCGTGGCGAGCGCGGAGGATGTCGACAAGGCCGTCGCCTATGGCTTCGGCCTGCGCTTCGCGGTGCTCGGGCTGCTCGAATTCATCGACTGGGGCGGCGGAGACATCCTTTATCGTGCAAGCAACTACCTGGCGCATGCGTTGGACGATGAAAGGTTCGCCCCGCCCGACATCGTGCGCGCGAACATGGAGGCAGGCCGGATCGGCCTGAAATCCGGCACGGGTTTCTTCGATTATGCGGGCGTCGACGTGGAAGCCTACCGCCGGCGGCGGATGGCCGCCTTCGTCGACGCGCTCAGGGCGAACGGCCTGCTGCGGCCGCCGGCCGGGGAAATCCCGTAACCGGGGGCGGCGCTTCAGCCGCCCAGGTTCCGCGTATTCTGCAGGATGCGATGCAGGATGGCGACGAAGTGACGGTATTCGGCCTCGTCGATGCCGTCGAACATCTGCCGGAACATCCTGTACATGTTCGGCCACAGCCGTTCGAACGCGGCGCGTCCCTCCGGCGTGATGGTGATGTCGCGGATGCGCATGTCCTCCGGGCGGGGGGTGCGGCGGATATAGCCCTGGACTTCCATGGATTCGAGCGTGCGGCTCATGCTCGACTGCTCGGTGACGGCGAACGCCGACAGTTCGTTGATCGTCAGCGACGGCGTGACGGAGAGGATGGCGAGCACCCGCATCTTCACCGTCGTGATGCCGAGCGCCTTCAGCTCGTCCGACAGGTTGGCGTTCCAGCGCGCCATCACGCGGTTCATCAGATAGGGTGCGAACTGATTCAGGCCGATTTCGCCGATAGTGGGCAAGGCCGCGCCATCCTCCTCTGCACGAAGAACTGTTCCCGCAAACCGATCCTGCATCGATGCCCGCTTCCAGTGACGTTCAGCCGCGGGAACGGCCCGGCGTTTCAAGGAAACGCCAAGGCGCCCGCGTTCATCGGATTGACGCGCCTCCTCGCGCGAAACGGTATCGCCCACGCTCGAAAACGCTTCAGCCACACCGATATGGCAGCATTCTCGAGCATGCACAATCATCATCGGCACGCGCCGCGGCGGCGGACGGGCTTCTTCAGCGGCGGATCCGGTAGCCCGCTTCCTCCCGGTCCCAGAGGTCGGCAACGCGCCCCTCGTCGCGCAGCGCGAACTTGCGGATCTTGCCGTTTTCCGTGAGCGGCATCGAACTCACGATCCGCACGAAGCGCGGCACGGCGAAATAGGGCAGCTTGCCCTCGCAATGCCTGACGATATCGAGCGGCAACAGCGCGCCCGGCGTCACGAGAACGACGGCGACGGCCACCTCGTCCTCGCCGAGTTCCGAAGGCAGCGGATAGGCCGCGCATGCCTCGACGGCCGGATGGGCGAGCAGCGTCTGTTCCACCTCCCAGGACGAGATGTTCTCGCCCCGCCGGCGGATGGCGTCCTTGGTGCGGTCGATGAAGCGGTAATGGCCGTCCTTTTCCCGCACCACCCTGTCGCCCGTGTGGAACCACAGGTTGCGCCACGCCTCGACCGTCTTGTCGGGCATGGCGAAATAGCCGGTGGCGAAGGCGAACGGCTCGTGCGCGCGCAGGATCAGTTCGCCCGCCTCGCCGTCGGGCAGGGGCGCGTCGTCCTCGTCTACGACGCGGGCCTCCATGCCGTCGACGAGATAGCCCATGGTGCCGGGATGGTCCGACGGAATCGGGCTGCCGAAGACGAAATTGGTCTCGGTGGAGCCATAGGCGTCGAGCAGCGGCACGCCGAACCGCTCCAGGAACGGGCCGTGAAACCGGCCGGGAACGCCGCCGCCGAGCGCCGCGCGGATGGCATGGTCGCGGTCGTCGGCCGCGGGCGGGCGCGAGAGCAGGATGGCCGCCATCGCCCCGAGCAGGTAGGTGACAGTGGCGCCGTGCTCCCGCGCGCTGTGCCAGAAGCCCGAGGCCGAGAACTTCGGCAGGACGACGAACCGGCACCCGTGCAGCAGCGCCTGGAAGAACGTGTTGAGCGCGTTGGTGTGGAACAGCGGCAGGGTGGTGAACAGCACGTCGTCCGCCGTCAGCGCGAACGCCTTGCCGGTGTTGACGCCCCACCAGAACATCTGCGCATGCGGGCAGCAGACGCCCTTCGACGGCCCCGTGGTGCCGGAAGTGTAGAGAATGGCGATGGTGTCGCCGGGCCGCAGCGCGGCCGCCTCCGCGCGCTCGCCGGCCGCCGGCATGGGCGGCGGGGCCGGGTCCTTGCCGGCGGCGTCCCGCGCGCCGTCGAGCGTCCGGATCAGGCCGGGCGCCGGCCCGCCCGCCTCGATGGCGGATTGCAGGGAGGGAAGCAGGCCGTGCTCGATGACGATGAGCTTCGCGCCGGAGTTCGTCAGGATATGCGCGAGCTGCACGCCCCTTGACGCCGTGTTGATCGGCACCGCGATGGCGCCGATCCAGGCGCAGCCGAGAAATACTTCCAGGAACTCGATCCGGTTGGCGGCCATGATCGCCACCCGGTCGCCCTTGGCGATGCCGGCCTCGACGAGCGTGCGCGCGGCTGTCGCCGCCAGTCGCTCGACTGCCGCGAAGCTCAGCGTCGTATCCGCGAAAGTGACGAACGGCCGCTCGCCGAGCGCCGCCGCCCGGCGGGCCAGAAGGACCGGCAGGGTGCGTTCCCCGGCCGGGAATTCGTCCGCGAGCGCCGCTCCGGTCCATGACGCGGGATGGGGCGCGGGGTTGCTGTTCGGATTGCTCAATCGTCCCTCCCGGACTTCGGCGTCCGTTCCTCTCGTTGGTGTCAGCGCAAGATATTATATATTTAAAATTTTTGGAATAGCCTCTATCGTCATGAGAACCAAAGCATCCGGCAACCGGAGGAGAGGGGGAATCCATGATGTCGATCGTGTCTCCATTCGCGGCTTTCGCCGCATCCGCATCGCATGCGCCCGACACGCCGTTCCTGATCGCGCCCGCGAGCGCGGGGTTGAGCGATGCGCCCGAAGGTTTTCGCATCGGTTACGGGGCGCTCGCCGCGGACATCGACGCCCTGCGGGCGCGCTACCGGGCGGCGGGTTACGGGCGCGGAACGCGCGTCGCGCTGCTGCTCGACAACCGGCCGGCGTTCTTCGCGCATTGGCTGGCGCTCAACGCGCTCGGCGCGTCGATCGTGCCGCTCAATCCGGATCTGCGGGCGGACGAGATGGCGTTCCAGCTTGCGCTGTCGCGGGCGCAACTCGTCGTTGCCGCGCATGAGCGCATGGAAGGGGTGCGCGGCGTCGATCCGGGAGAGGCGCGGCTGATCGAGGCCGGCGACGTCATTCCCCCCGCGCGGATCGACGTGCGGGATGAGCGTCCCCCGGCGGAAGACGACGAATGCGCGCTGCTCTTCACCTCCGGCAGCACGGGGCGGCCGAAAGGCTGCATCCTCTCCAACCGCTATTTCATGCAGTTGTCCGAATGGTACGTGACGCAGGGCGGCGTCGCCTCCCTGACTCCGGGCGAGGAAGTGGTGCTGACGCCGCTGCCCATGTTCCACATGAACGCGCTCGGCTGTAGCGCGGTCGGCATGATGCGTATCGGCGGCGCGGTGGTGCCGCTCGATCGCTTTTCCGCCGGCCGCTGGTGGGCGAGCGTCGCGGACAGCGGCGCGACGGTGGTGCATTGCCTCGGCGTCATTCCCGCCATCCTGCTGGAGCTGCCCGCGTCGCCCCTTGAGCGCCGCCACCGGGTGAAGTTCGCACTGGCGCCGGGGGTCGACGCGAACCACCGGGCGGCCTTCGAGGCGCGCACCGGCATTCCCGTCGTCGAGGCATGGGCGATGACGGAAACGGGCGGCGCGGCGGTCACTTCGACGGCGGGAGAGGGCGGCGCCTTCGGTCCGCGCTGCATCGGCCGGCCGGTCCCCGCCATGGACTATCGCCTTGCCGACGACGCCGGCGCCGATGTCCGGCCCGGCGAGCCGGGGGAACTGCTGGTGCGCGCCCGCGGCGACGATCCCCGCCGGGGCTTTTTCAGCGGTTATCTGGACGATCCGCAGGCGACCGAGGAGGCATGGGCGGGCGGCTGGTTCCACACCGGCGACGTCGTGTATGGCGATGACAAGGGATTGCTGTATTTCTTCGACCGCAAGAAGAGCATCGTCCGCCGCAGCGGCGAGAACATCGCCGTGCTGGAGGTCGAGGCCGCGCTGAACCGCCTGCCCGGCGTCGAGGCCAGCGCCGTCGCGCCCGTTGCCGATCCGTTGCGGGGGGAAGAGGTGTTCGCTTTCGTCGTCGCATCGGGAGCGGGGGAACGGGACGGCGGGCTCGCGGAGGCCATCCTCGCACAGGCCGCGCGAACGCTGGCCTATCACAAGCTGCCGGGCTACGTCGCCTTCGTCGATAGCCTGCCGCTCGCCGCGACCCGGAAACTCGCGCGCGGCGTCATCAGGGAGAACGCCGCGCGCGCGGCCGAGGACGGTTCCGCCTTCGACCTGCGGGCGCTGAAGGGCGGGTTCCGGGCGAGACCGGCCGCCGCACCGTAACCGGCCATGCCGCCTTCAGCGAAGGGTGCTGCCGAGCAGGAACCCGGAGCCGCCGCCGAGGCCCGGCCCCGGATGGGTGGCGGCGCCGATATGGTAGAGCCCGCGCACGTGGGTCGCATGATTGACCGAGCGCGTGAACGGCCGCCAGATGAAGAACTGGTCGAGGCCGCACTGGCCGCCGTAGGGGTCGCCGCCGACGAGATTGACGTTGAGCGCTTCGAGATCGGCAGGTGAGTAGCTCTTGCGGGCGATGACGGCGTCGTCGAAGTTCTCGATGTGGCGGCGCAGGATGGCTTCGACACGATCGGCGAACCGCTCGCGGATCGCCTCGGTCCAGCGGCCGTCGCTCTCCGTCACGATCTCGCCGGCGGCGTCGCCCTTGATATGGCGCGGGGCCTCGGGCAATTGCAGCCAGAGGATGGCCTGTCCCGCCGGCGCGCGGCCCGGATCGAGCGCCGTGGGCTGGCCGACGCAGACGGTCGGCACGGCGGGGAGCAGGCCGCGTTCCGCCTCGTTGGCGGCGCGGGACACGCCGTCGAGGCCGGGCGTCAGGTGGATCAGCGCCACGTCGTCGAGGCCGGATGTCCTCCATCGCGGTTTTTCCCGCAGGGCATAGTGGATCTGCATGTCGCCCTTGCCGTAGCGGTAGCGGGCGACGCCTTCCGCGACCTCCGGCGGAAGGGGCCGGCCGGCGAGCAACTTGCCGTAGAGCCGGGAGGGTGCCACCGAGCAGATGACGCCCTTCGCGGCGGTGAGCGTCTCGCCGTCCGCAAGGCGCACACCCCGCGCGGTGCCGGCGTCGTCCACCATGACCGAGGCGACTTCCGCGCGGGTGCGCACGGTGCCGCCCTGCTCTGCGATCAGCCCTGCGAACGCCCGCACGGCGTTGACGGCCCCGCCCTTGACGACGGGCGCGCCGGCGGCTTCCAGCGCGAAGCCGATGACCTTGACCATCTCGCCCGAATAGGCGTTCTCGGGATTGAGCCCGCAATGCAGCACCCAGGGCGCGAAAAGCGCTTGCACGAGGTCGGATTCGTAGCGCGCCTCCAGATAGGGCCTGGCCGGGACGAGCGCCTCGCCGAAGAAGGCGGCGAGGCCGCGCAGGCCGCGCTTCCACGCTTCCCGTGTGACGACCTTCAGCATATCGAGCGACCACAGCCGCCCGCCGAGCAGGCCGAAGACGAAGCCGGCATCGGCTGCGAAGCGCTCCATTTCCCGCCGGAAGGCTTCTCCGTCGGCTGAAGCGGCGGCGTTGAAGGCGGCGACGTTCTTCGCCCTGTCCGTGGACAGCGCGAGATGGCGGCCGTCGGGCAGCAGCACCGCCGTGGGGTTCGGCGTGTTGCGGAATTCCAGCCCGTGGCGGGCGAGATCGGCCCCGAGCGCGGCATATGCCGGCGAGGTGGTGAACAGCACGAAAGTGGTCGCCATCACGTCGTGGATAAAGCCGGGCGCCGTCACGGCCTCGGTGCGCAGGCAGCCCCCGGCGGTCGCCTCGCGTTCCAGCACCAGCACCTTGTTGCCTTTCCTGCCCAGCAGGGCGGCGGCGACGAGGGCGTTGATGCCGCTCCCCACGATGATGTAATCCGCATCAGCCATCTCTTTCATCCCCGTCCGTTTCTCAACCGCGCGGCACGAGCGCGATGGCGCGCACCGGGCTGCCGGTGCCGCCGACGATCTTCAGCGGGGCCACCACCAGCAGGGCGCCGGTCGCGGGCAGCCTGTCGAGGTTGACGAGGCTCGCGAGGCCGTAGGCGCCCGCGCCGAGCAGCAGGTTGTGGGCGGGGAAGGGCGGATCGAACGTGACCGCGTTGCCCGCATCGGTGCCGACGCACTCGTTGCCGAAGCCGAGCGCGCCCCTCTCCACGAGATATCGCACGGCGTCGACACTGGGGCCCGGCGTGTGCGGGCCGTCCGCGTCCGTGTTGAGGAACGCCTCGGTGCTCGTATTGCGCGGATACCAGTCCGAGCGCAGCAGCACCCATACGCCTCTCGGGATGGGGCCGTGTTCCGCCTCCCAGTTCCTGATGTCGTCCGCCGTCAGCAGGAAATCGGGGTCGGCGGCGACTTCCTTCGAGCGGTCGATCACGATGGCGGGCGCCACGAAATGCCGCACCGGGATGGTGTCGATCGTGTTGTCCGGCAGGTCCTTGCCGGACACCCAGTGTGACGGCGCGTCGAAATGGGTGCCGGTGTGTTCACCGAGTTCCAGCCAGTTCCACGCCCACCAGGGGCCGTCCTGATCGTAGGCGGAGATCCTGTGGATCGCGACCTTCGGCGTGTTCCGCGCGAAATCCGGCGGCAGGTGCAGGACCGGCGTGTCCGGGCCGAGCGGAGCCGTGAGGTCTACGATCTCGATCGTGCCTGCGGCGAGGGCGGCCGCGAGATCGGCCAGAGATTGCTGCGTGCTCATGTTCCACCTCTTTGATTTTTCTGGAATTTCGTTTATTTTTCAGGGTCTTGTCTTTCATTTGCAGACCCGCTGCAACTGAAAGCATATCTGGAAAACGGGGCAAGGAAAGATATTTTATAATCAAAATATCTGTCTGCGCCGGGAGGAGCGATGGGCAGGGAGTCATCGAAAGAGGGCGATGGATAAGGGGTTTGGCAAACCGCTTGTCAGCCGCCGATCCGCATTATAAGTTTAAACTTAAACAATATGACGGGAACATCTTTCACTTCGGGACACAATAGGGAGGCAGCCGCCCATGGCTCCGGAACGCCCTCTTGCCCGCTATGCACGCTTCGCCACCACAGCCGTGGATGAAGCCCGGGAGCAGGTTGCTGAGGTTTATTGCGATCATCGTCTCGACCTTCTCGGAGGTGCGCGCCGGCTCGGTGCCTGGCAGAACATGGCGCGCCTCGGATCCGTGAGCGTCGGCGCGATGAGTTACGGCGCGGATGTGGAAGTGGTCCCCGGCCGGCTCGGGGATTTCTATCTCCTGATGCTGCCTTATGCCGGCACCGCCGATGTCCGTCACGGCGAGCAGCATGCCGCGGCGACGGACCGGTGCGGCACGGTGCTCAATCCCGACGCCCCGACGCGCATGAGCTGGTCGGCGGATTGCGACAAGATCATGGTGCGCATCGACCGGCGGGCGCTGGAGAACCAGCTCTCCGCCATGCTGGGAGGCGCCCCGGTGAAGCGCCTCGCCTTCGATCTCGCCACGCCGCTCAACGGCGGGATGGCGCGCTGGTGGCGCGCTGTCGGCCTGTTGATCGAGGATCTCGATGCGTCGCCGCATGCGTGCCGGTCCTTTGCCGCCAGTCTGCACGAATCCCTGTTGCTCGTGAGCTTGCTGGAGCACCAGCCCAACAATTACAGCGACCGTCTGTCCGCCCGCTGCGCGGCGATCGCGCCGCGCCATGTGCGCAACGTCGAAGCCTATGTCGAGGCCAATGCCGACAAGCCGCTCACCATCGACGACCTCGTGGCCGTGAGCGGCGTGAGCAGCCGCGCGCTGTTCGAAGGCTTTCGCCGGTTCCGCGGCATCTCGCCGCTTGCCTATGTCCGCACGATCCGCATGCGCATGGTGCGCGAACAATTGCTCAATCCGCGGGATGCCGACACGGTTACCTCCATCGCCACCCAATGGGGCTTCTACCAGCTCGGCCGCTTCGCCACGCAATACCGGCAGATGTTCGGCGAAACGCCGTCGCAGACATTGCGGCGGCGTTGACGCGGCTCGATCGCCGTCAGCGCCTTCCGATCGGACGGAATCATTCGATCGATCAGAAATCGCTCAAAATCAGCTAACGCACGCTGCCGCTGCCGCCGGTCAGCTCCGCGATGGCCTGGCCGGCGCCTTCCGGGCCGAGGGCCGTATAGCCGCCGTCGACCTTGAGTTCGGAACCGGTGGTGAAGCTCGCCCGGTCCGACAGCAGGAACAGCACGCCCGCCGCCACTTCGGCGCCCCGTCCGACGCGTCCGAGCAGGTGGTACCGCCCGCCGACGCGATCCGCCTTCTCCTGGTCGTTGCCCGAAAGGCCCGCGATGGGGTCGCTCCATATCCAGCCCGCGATCAGGGTGTTGGCGCGGATGCCGTCCTTCGCGTAATCGAGCGCCTGGGAATGGGTCAGGTGCAGGATCGCGGCCTTGGAAACCGGATAGGTCCAGCGGCCCGATTGCGCCGCATAGGCGCTGATCGATGAGATGTTGACGATGGCGCCCCTGGTTTTCGCCAGATGCGGCCGGGCTTTTTCGCTGAGCAGGGCGCTGGAGACGACGTTCGTGTCGAGCGTGTTGAGCCACGATGCGCGGCTGCTCGCGGCGCCGTCGTCGTCGTAGACGGCCGCGTTGTTGACGACGAAGTCCAGCCGGCCGAGCGCGCCGGCTGCGGCCACCAGCGCATCGAGGTCCTCGTCCTTGCGGATGTCCGTCTCGACGTAGCGCACCTTGTCGCCGAGTTCCCGGACGACGGCCTCGCCCGCATCCCTGCTGCGCGCGCCGACGACTACGGTAATGCCGGCATCGGCCAATGCCGTGGTGATGTCCAGCCCGATGCTGGCCGCGCCGCCGGTGACGATGGCGACTTTCCCGTTGAAGTCCGTCATGGTCATGCTCTCTCCGGTTGTGGTTGTTGCAGGTAGCTGTATCCGCCCCCGAAGTAGAGCAGGGGGTCGCCTTCGTTGTGGTGGTGCGCCGTCACTTCTCCGACGAAGATCAGATGGTCTCCGGCGTCGAGCGGCAGCGTGATCCGGCAGGAGAACTGGGCCAACGCCCCGGCGATCACCGGCACACCGCCGAGATCCTCGAAGGCGACCTCCCGTTCCGGGCCGTTGCGCGCCGAGAAGTGGCGCGACAGATGCTGTTGCTCGCGGCTGAGGACGGAAAGGCCGTAATGGCCCGACTCCTGTAGCGCCTGCCGCATCGCGGCGCGCCGGTCGACGCAGATCAGCACGAGCGGCGGCGTGAGCGACACGGAGGTGAATGAATTCGCCGTCATGCCGTGAACGCGGTCTCCCCAGCGGGTGGTCACGACGAGCACTCCCGTCGCGAACCGGCCGAGAGCCCGGCGCAGTTGCACCGGATCGACGGTTGGAACTGCGTCGCTCATGCAGCCACCCCCAGGAACGCATCGGCGGCCTGCGGATCGGCGATGACGGGGAAGAAGGTGCGCGGATCGTTGAAACCGTTCGCGAACCAGTGCGCGACGCGGGGATCGTGCTGGGCGGCGGCGAGCACTTTCTGCTGATTCTCCGTCGGCGGCAGCAGGATGCCGTTCGTCCATTCCACCACGAAGCGGGCATAGTCCCAGTAGCGCTCGAAGGCGTCCTGCATGAAGGCCGCATCGAACGGCCGGTCGCCATGGTCGAGGATCGCGGCGAGGTAGGCGGCCGCGGCGTGGCTGGCGTTGTTCGATCCCTGCCCCGTGACCGGGTCGTTGAGGCACACGGAATCCCCCATGCCGAGCGCGAGGCCGCCCGAGGGCAGGGTCAGGATCGGCTTGCGGATGGTGGGCGGGAAGCGGCCGGCGAGCACGCCGAGGTCGTCCGTCAGCACGCAGTCCTTGCTGCGCTCGTATTCGTCCGGCACGTATTCCCTGAGAATGCGCAGGCTCTCCGCGAAATGCTCCTCCGGGCCCTTCACCTCAGCCCATCTGTCCATCGGGCCGCCGATGATGCCCTCGAAGACCATGATCTCGCACGGTCCGCTCAGGGTGAGCGCGGGAAAGACGAAGTATTCCCCGATGCCGGGAACGGCGTTGAAGTTGACGGCCGTATGTTTCTCGCGGGCCCGCATGCCGTGCACATAGGTCAGCGCGAGCGATCGCTGCGGCTTGTCGAAGCGCGAGCGGGTTTCGTCCCGCTGGAACAGCCTGCCGATCTCGCCCTTGCCGGAAGCGACGATCACGAGGTCGCTTTCCTTGTGGAGATCCTCCAGCTCGGGAATGCCGACGTCGGCGATGCGCAGTTCCCCGCCCGCCGCGATGAAGGCGTCCATCCAGCGAGGCATTTTGAGACGCTGGTCGATGGATTGCGCCGGCCTGTCGAGCCGGGCGGACCATTTGAGGGCGTTTCCGCCACCCGGCACCGGCACCGCGAACTGAATGCCCTCGACCGGCACCTCGCCCTCCCAGAAATTGAGGCCGAGGTCGCGCTCGTTCTGGAGCGCGCGGTCGAACATGCACTGGCTGGACGTCACACGCCCGTTGCGGATCTGCTCCCCTGTCTGATTGGAGGTGATCACCACCTCAAAGCCGCGCTCGAGCAATCCGACGCCGAGCTGCAATCCGGCTTGTCCTGCGCCGACGATGGAAATTTTCGCCATTTCTTCCTCTCTGTTATGATGTTTGTTCGCAGAGATGATAGAAACTGTTTCATGCGGGACTATGCGCGCAGCGCGGCGGCTGTGCGCATAGTGCGGAATAATGGCCGGCAAATCGCCTCGGCGCGCCCTCGCACAAAAAGGAAGGCCGTTTTGCGCAAACACGGCATTCGTTGCGCGTAATCGTTAACGGTCCGATTCCGTCATTGCTATCATCCATCCAACGGCGCCACGGATGCGCCGAAAAGAAGAGTTCGGAGGGGAGCAGGCATGAAGCACTCCGCGCAGCCGCGGCAGGGAATGTCCGCGCATTCCCGCTGACCTGATCTCCCGCTTTTTCCATCGTCGGAACCGAGGAGCGACACCATGGTCGAGCCGTACAATTGCGTTGGCCTGATTCCCACCGTCTGGGGCATCCGCAGGCGCGAGGACATCCTGAAGAACATCGAGCATCTGGGGCATCTGACCAAGGCCGCCGCCTGGCTTTCGAGCCTCGACATTCCCGTGCGCCTGCTGGTCGTTCCCGAAGGCGGGCTCCAGGGCTTCAACGACGAGGTGCTCGATCTCGACCATGTGGACTTCGCCAATACTTGCGCCATCGATGTTCCGGGGCCGGAAACCGAGGCGCTGGGCAGGATCGCCCGCGAATACGATGTCTTCATCATGGCGCAGGCCAAGGCCCGGCACCCGGACTGGAAGGACCGCTTCTTCAACGTGGGCTTCGTGCTCGACCCCAGGGGCGAGGTCATCCTCCAGCACTACAAGCTGGCGACCCTGTATCCGGTCGAGCACAGTGTCACGCCGCACGATATCTTCGACTGGTGGATCGAGAAATACGGCCGCACGCTTCAGGCCTTCTGGCCGGTGGTCGATACCGAGATCGGACGCCTCGGGGTGATGATGGCCAATGAGGCGTCCTATCCCGAAAACGGACGCGGCCTGGCGCTGAACGGCTGCGAGGTCGCCTACCGCGCCTCCTTCCCGCATCCGGGCACAGGCAACGACTTCTTCGAGATATCGTCCCGCGCCCGCGCGCTGGAGAACAACATGTACGTGCTGTCGCCGAACATGGGCACCTACTATCTCTTCCCGGACTCGACGACGCCGATCGACACGTTCGGGGGGCGCTCCTTCATCATCGACCATCGCGGCGCCATCGTCGGCAAGCAGGAATACGGCGGCGGATCGACCTATGTCGCGGGTGTCATCAACATCGAGCAGTTGCGCCATCACCGCGCCACGGCGCAGGTCTCCAACTGGCTGAAGGACGTGCGGTCGGAACTCGCCCGGATCATCTACGAACAGGAAATCTATCCGAAGAATCTGTACCTCGACCGCGAGCCGTTCAAGCACGAGGAATACAAGAAGGAGATCATCGACCGTCAGGTCGCGCTCCTGCAGGAACGCGGGGTGTGGCGCAAGCCCGGCGGCTGAGGGCGCAGGAGACGAAGGCGATGGACCTTTGCCTGCGACAATGCCAACAATACGGCAAGCAACAGAGCGCTTTCCGATCGGACGGAATCACCTGATCGATATGAATTCGCTCCAAATCAAAGAGTTAGATCATTTCTGCGTTTCAACGAAACGTGGAAATGGTCTGGATGCTGGCTTCCGAGGGGGAGAGGGCCGCCGGATGTCGTCCGTCATTCCCGGTGTCGATGGTTTTCCGATGGGCGCGGCCACCAAGCTGCGCGGCGGCGATTTGTGCGTGGTGGAGAAAATGGTGGGCGATCTTGCCGCGCCGCGCCGCATAGCGCCGCGCGCCAGCCGCTGCTCGCCGAATATCCGCGTCAGCCATGTCGGCCTGAATGTCGGCCATCTCTTCGGCGTGCAGCACAGGTCCGCGGTCCACGTCACGTCGGCCCCGATCGGTATCTATCAGGTCATGGTGCCGCTGAGCGGGCGGCTGATCGGCGCCTGCGAAACCATCGCCGTGCCGGGATTTGCGCTGATCTACACGCCAAAGGAGCGCCTCGACACGAGCTGGAGCGACGACTGCGTCGCACTGGTCCTGTCCGTCTCTCCCGAAAAGGCCGCGGCGCTTGCCCGTGCGGCTTTCCCCGGTCTGGAACTCGACAGGGTGCCGGCGAGGCCGTTGATGCGGCTGAGCGAAGGCGCCGGACGCAGCTTCGCCAACGCGCTCGGCGCCATCTGCCAGGAAAGCGTCGATCCGGCTTCGGCCTTCAGCCGCGGCGTCACGGCCCGGTCGCTGGAGGAGAGCCTGCTGTTGTCGCTGCTGGCGCAGTTCACACGCGACGGCGACGCGCGGCTCCCCGCGGCCGATGCGCCCGGCGGCAAGCGGCGGACCTATGTCGGGCGGGCGGTGGATTATATCGATGCCCACCGGGCGGACGACATCACCCTGGTCGATTTGATCCGTGTCGCGGGCGTCTCCGCCCGGACTCTGCAATACGGGTTCACCGAACGGTTCGGGGTCGGGCCGATGACTTACCTGAAGCGGCTGCGCATGCAGTGCGTCCGCGACGCCCTGCGCAGCGCGCCACCGGAAAGCTGTTCGGTCGGGAACGTTGCGGCGCAATGGGGCTTCTACAACGGCAGCGCCTTCGCCCGTGTCTACCGCCGCATGTTCGGCGAACTGCCGTCGGAGACGCTCTCCCGCCGGTGACCGGGACGGCCTCGCTTGCGGGAGCCTCGCGGATAGCGGGCAGGTTGGAAAATGCTCTGTTGCAGCAAAATGGTTTATGTGTAAAATAAATTGAGGGGTGCAAAGACGCCCCGTCGCATCGGCGCGCAGACCGCGGGGGAGCTTTGCTTGCGGCCGCGCGCTCAAAACTGAGGGATCTGGAGTATGTCCCGTTTCAATCTAAACGGGACATATTCGAGGCTGAATACCTAAGAACGGTCCAGAGAACCAATGGACTTCCGGCGGCGCGGCGATTTCGTGTTGAACGGAGGCCACTGTTTGAACAGGGGAACATTCATGCTGTCGAACCGGGTTGCAGCCGCGGGGCTGATCTGTCTTTCCTATACGATATCGTCTTTCATCGCCCTTCCGGCTGCGCAGGCTGCTGACGGCAAGCTCAAGATCGGCCTGATCTATACGCTGAGCGGCCCCGCCGCCGTGCTGGGCGAGCAGTCGCGCGACGGCTTCCTGCTGGCTGCGGAGAAGCTCGGAGGGAAGTTCGGCGGCCTTGAGACCGAGATCATCGTGGTGGACGACGAGCAGAAACCGGACGTCGCGGTGAACAAGGTACGCGAGCTGGTGGAGCGGGAAAAGGTCGATTTCGTCATCGGTCCGATTTTCTCCAACGTCCTCAATGCGATCGTCAGGCCCGTCACCGGCGCCGGCGCCTTCCTGATCAGCACCAATGCGGGCACTTCCAATCTGGCGGGGCCGGAGTGCAACGCCAACCTGTTCGTGACCTCGTACCAGAACGACCAGATTCACGAAGTGCTCGGCAAGTATGCCCAGAACCAGGGCTACAAGCGCCTGTTCCTGCTCGCGCCGAACTATCAGGCGGGCAAGGACGCGCTGGCCGGTTTCAGGCACTCCTACACGGGCGAGGTGACGAACGAGGTCTATACGCCGCTCGGCCAGCTCGATTTCTCCGCCGAACTCGCACAGATCGCCACCGACCAGCCCGACGCCGTCTTCGCCTTCATGCCCGGCGGCATGGGCGTCAACCTCGTCAGGCAATACCGGCAGGCGGGCCTGGACAATATCCCGTTCCTTTCCGCCTTCACCGTGGACGAAAGCACCTTGCCCGCCCAGAAGGACGCGGCACTCGGCTTCTTCGGCGGCGCGAACTGGGCGCAGAATTTCGACAATCCGCAGTCGCGCGACTTCGTGCAGGCTTACGAGGCGAAGTACGGCAACGTGCCCGCGACCTATGCCATCCAGGCCTACGACGCGGCGCTCGCCATCGACGCGGCGGTGCGGGCGGTCGACGGCAAGATCGGGGACAAGGATAAGCTGCGTGACGCATTGAAGAACGCAGACTTCCAGTCGCTGCGCGGCAACTTCAAATTCGGCCCCAACCATTTTCCCATCCAGGATTTCTACCTGGTAAAAGTGGTCAAGCGTCAGGATGGAAAGTACGCGACCGAGATCGCCGAAAGGATATTCGAGAACTATCAGGATAATTACGTCTCGCAGTGCAAGATCTAGTTGCCACCCGGCCACCTGCGGCCGGAAAGCATTCGATTCTTTCCGGTCGCGACTTTCCCTCCGGCATTCGCGTGCCCCTCTGCGGGTAACGATGAAGGGTTGATGATCCTGCAATGTTCACGCTTTTTCTGATCCAGACACTCAACGGCGTGCAGTTCGGCATCATGCTGTTCCTGGTCGCGGCCGGGCTGACGCTGATCTTCGGCATCATGGACCTGATCAACCTGTCGCATGGTGTGCTCTACATGGTGGGCGCCTATTTCGCCGCGACTTTCGTGGCGCTGACGGATTCCTTCGCGCTCGGCCTGGCTTTGGCGCTGCCCGCCGCCCTCCTGTTCGGCATCCTGCTGGAGTTCCTGGTGTTCCGCCACCTCTACGAGCGCGACCATCTCGACCAGGTGCTGGCGACCTTCGGCCTCATCCTGATCCTCAACGAGGGCGTCAAGGTGATCTGGGGAACGGCCCCGCTCAGCGTGCCGATACCGGAAGCGCTTTCCGGTTCGGTGCAATTGTTCGGCAACGTGCGTTACCCGGTCTATCGCGCCGTCATCATCGCCGCGGGGCTTGCGACGGCGGCGGGGCTCTACGTCCTGGTCAACTTCACCCGCGTCGGCATGCTGCTCAGGGCGGGGGCGTCGAATGCGCCGATGGTCTCGGCGCTCGGCGTCGACATCCGCCGCCTGTTCGCGGTCGTCTTCGGGCTGGGCGCGATGCTCGCCGGACTCGCGGGGGCGCTGGTGGCGCCGATCCTGTCGGTGGAGCCGGGCATGGGCGATTCCGTGCTGATCCTCACCTTCGTGGTCATCGTCGTCGGCGGCGTCGGCTCCGTGCGCGGCGCGTTCATCGCCGCCATTCTGGTCGGCGTGGTGGATACTGTCGGGCGGGTGTTCGGGCCCATCTGGCTGCGTACGGTCCTCGACCCCGCAGCGGCCTCGCAGGCCGGGCGCACGCTCGCGCCGATGCTGATCTACATCCTGATGGCGGCGGTGCTGTTCTTCCGCCCGACGGGCCTGTTCCCGGTACGGGGGGCGGCGCGATGAACATGTCGCCGGCCAACATCGCCCCCGCCCATCTGGCGGAAAGCCGGGTATCGTTCCGCTCGGCCGGTTTCGCGGCGCTCGTCATGTTCGCGGCTCTGGCGCTGCTGCCGCTGCTGGCTGCCGTCACGGGCGACGCCTTCCTGCTGGTGGTCGCCATGCGCGTCATGATCTTCGCCATCGCCGCGCTGTCGCTCGACCTCATTCTCGGCTACGGCGCGCTCGTCTCCTTCGGTCACGCGGCATACATCGGCATCGGCGCTTACGCCGTGGCGATTCTCAACGCCTACGGCGTCAACGACCTTCTGGTCCAGAGCGCCGTCGCGGTGGTCGTCGCCGGGCTGTTCGCCCTGGTGACGGGGGCGATCGGCCTGCGCACGCGTGGCGTCTATTTCATCATGATCACGCTCGCCTTCGGGCAGATGGTCTATTTCCTGACGATCTCCCTGTCGGCCTTCGGCGGCGATGACGGCTACACGCTTCCCGCCCGCTCGACCGTGCTGGGACATGCGGTGCTCGCCGATAACCGGACGATGTTCTATGTCGTGCTCGCGGTGCTGGTCGCGACATTCCTGCTTGCGCGGACCCTGATCGCCTCGCGCTTCGGGCGGGTGCTGCGCGGCACCCGCGACAGCGCCGTCCGCATGCAGGCGATCGGGTTCTCGCCCTTTCCCTATCAGCTCACGGCCTATGTCATCGCGGGCGCGCTCGCGGCGCTCGCCGGCGTGCTGCTCGCCAACCAGGTGGAGTTCGTGTCGCCCGCCTACATGAGCTGGCAGCGCTCGGGCGAGCTGATCGTCATGGTGGTGCTCGGCGGCATGGGCACGCTCGCCGGGCCGATCGCCGGCGCCGCCGTCTTCATCCTGCTGGAAGAATGGCTCGCGGCCTTCTCGCATCACTGGAAGCTCGGCTTCGGCCTTATCCTGCTGCTGACCGTCCTTGCCAGCAAGGACGGCGTCGGCGGCCTCGTGAAGCGCCTGTTCGGAGGATCGCGTCATGGCTGAGGCCGCCGCCGGACCCCTGCTGTCCGTCCGCAACCTGTCGAAGCGGTACGGTGCGCTCATCGTCACCGACGACGTCAGCCTCGACATTCCCGAAAAGGAACTGCACGTCGTCATCGGCCCCAACGGCGCCGGCAAGACGACGCTCATCCACCAGTTGTCCGGCCGGCTGCCGAGCAATGGCGGCCGGGTGGTCTTCGCCGGAGAGGACATCACGCACCTCTCCATGCAGCAGCGGGTGCGGCGGGGGTTGGCGCGCTCGTTCCAGATCACGACGCTGCTCGACGGCTTCACCGTCCTGGAGAACGTGGCCATGGCGGTGCAGGCGCGGTCGGGATCGAGCTTCCGGTTTCTTGCACCCGTCGCGCGCGAGCGCGGGCTCAACGACGAGGCCATGTCGATTCTCGCCCGCCTCGGCCTCGACGACCGGGCGACGCGGCGCGCGGGCAGCCTCTCCCACGGCGAGAAGCGCCAGCTAGAGATCGCCGTCGCGCTCGCCACCCGCGCGCGGATGCTGCTGCTCGACGAGCCGCTCGCGGGCACGAGCCACGAGGAATCCGCCAGGTTGGTCGACCTGATGCGCACGCTGAAGCGCACGCACACGCTGGTGCTCATCGAACACGATATGGACGCCGTCTTCTCGCTCGCGGACCGCATCAGCGTGCTGGTCTACGGCAAGGTGATCGCCTCGGGCGTTCCCTCGGAGGTGCGGGCGCACCCGGAAGTGCGCGCCGCCTATCTCGGGGACGAGGCCGACGCCGCAACCACCGGCAGGAGGGCTTGAGCCATGTTGCGGATCGAGGGACTGGAAAACGCTTACGGCGCCTCGCGCATCCTCTTCGGTGTCGCATTCACCGTGGGCGCAGGCGAAGTCGTGACGCTGCTCGGCCGCAACGGCATGGGCAAGACGACGACGGTGAAGTCGATCTTCGGCCTGCTGCCGCCCAAGGCCGGGCGCATCCTGATCGATGGCGAGGATGTCGCCGGCAAGCCCCCGTTCCAGATCGCGCGGCGCGGCCTGGGGCTGGTGCCGGAAGGCCGGCAGGTGTTCCCGACGCTGAGCGTGGAGGAAAACCTGGTCGCCACCGCCCGCGGCGGCGCGGGGGGCAAGAGTGCGGCAGGCGCTTCCCGCTGGACGCTGGAGAAGGTCTACGCGCTTTTTCCGCGGCTGAAGGAGCGGCGGCGCAACATGGGCAACCAGCTCTCCGGCGGCGAACAGCAGATGCTCGCCATCGGCCGCGCGCTGATGACCAATCCGCGCCTCGTCGTGCTCGATGAGGCGACGGAAGGGCTCGCGCCGTTGATACGCGAGGAAATCTGGGCCTGCCTCAGGGCCATCCGCGACGCAGGCGAAGCGATTCTCGTCATCGACAAGAACGTGGAGGCACTGACGCGCTTTGCCGACCGTCATGTCGTGATCGAAAAGGGCCGCATCGTCTGGACGGGAACGAGCGAGGAACTGCGCCGGACGCCGGAGGTCAAGGAGCGGTTCCTGCAGGTTTGATCGCGGGCCGGAGGGATACCGGGCGACCCGCGTTCAATTGCTTTAACATTAAAATATGTTCCGGGCGATCGAGGCGGCAGGCGGAACGGAACGGCCATGCTGCGGCATGACGCGATGCCCGGAAAGACGGACGGATTCGAATACTCATAAGGAGTGAGACATGTCCCACGATGATGCGGCGCCGGGCGAGCATCTGTCTTCCCACCGGGCTTCCCGCAAGATCTCTCGCAAGACTTCCCATGTCGACACCTTCGTCATCGACGGGTTGCCGCCGCCGCATCTGCTGCCGGAATTCGTCAATCTCGACAGGTTGAACTATCCCGAACGCCTGAACGCCGCCGATGAATTCGTCGACCGGCATGTCCGCGAGGGCCGGGGCGGGCGGCTCGCCGTTCGGGCGCCCGGTGTGCACTGGACCTATGATGACCTCGCGCGCATCGTCAACCGCCTCGCCAATCTGCTCGTCGACGGATTGGGCCTCGTGCCGGGAAACCGGGTGCTGTTGCGCTCGGCCAACACGCCGACCATGGTGGCGCTCTACCTGGCGGTGATCAAGGCGGGCGGCATCGTCGTCGCCACCATGCCGCTGCTCCGGGCGAAGGAGCTTGTGCAGATCATCGACAAGGCCGAGATCACGCTGGCCTTCACCGACGAAACGCTGCTCGGCGAACTGGCCGCGGCGGCGGAAGGCAACGCCTTCCTCAAGCGGGTGGTCGCATGGTCGGGCGATCTCGGCGGGGAACTCGGGCAGCTCGCCGAAGGCGCGCCGGACGTCTTCGAGGCCGTCGACACGCTTTCGAACGACCCGTGCCTGCTGGGGTTCACCTCCGGCACCACGGGCCTGCCGAAGGCGACCATCCATTATCACCGCGACCTGCTGATCATCTGCGATTGCTACGCGAAGGAAATCCTGCGCGCGGAACCTGACGACAGTTTCATCGGCTCGCCGCCGCTGGCGTTCACCTTCGGCCTCGGCGGGCTGGTGCTGTTTCCGTTCCGCGTCGGCGCATCCACGGTGCTGCCCGCGAAGACGGCGCCGGACGATCTCGCCCGCGCCATCGGCGAGTACAGGCCGACCATCTGCTTCACCGCGCCGACGGCCTATCGCGCGATCCTCTCCCGGATCGGGGAATACGACCTGTCGTCGCTGCGCAAATGCGTGTCGGCCGGGGAGGCGCTGCCGCTGCCGACCTTCAATGCCTGGAAGGAGGCGACCGGCCTCACGCTGCTCGACGGCATCGGCGCCACCGAGCTGCTGCACATCTTCATCGCCGCGCCCGAGGAGGCGATCCGCCCCGGCGCCACCGGCAAGCCCGTGCCGAACTACGAGGCGCAGGTGATCGACGACACGGGCAGCCCGGTGCCGGACGGCACGCCCGGGCATCTCGCCGTGCGCGGTCCCATCGGTTGCCGCTATCTCGACGATCCCCGCCAGACCGTCTACGTGCGGCATGGCTGGAACATCACCGGAGACACCTATATCCGCGACGCGGACGGCTACTTCTGGTATCAGGCCCGCAGCGACGACATGATCGTTTCCGCCGGCTACAACATCGGCGGGCCGGAGGTCGAGGCGAGCCTGCTGGCGCACGAGGCCGTGCTGGAATGCGGCGTCGTCGCCGCGCCCGATTCCGAACGCGGCAATGTCGTCAAGGCTTATGTCGTGCTTCGCGAAGGCGTCGTCGGCGATGAAGTGCTGCGCAAGGCGTTGCAGGATCACGTCAAGCGGGATCTTGCCCCTTACAAATATCCGCGCGCCGTCGAATTCGTGGCCGAACTGCCCAAGACCCAATCCGGCAAGTTGCAGCGCGCGGTTTTGCGCAAGCTCGCCCGCGAAGACGCGCCGAACGCCGGCGCCGGCCGTTCATGAAGGCGCAGCGAAGGGCGCGCCGGTGACACCGGCACGCCCTTCGCTGCAAATCGCCCGCTATAGGCGGGAAAACGACGACCCCCATGCCTGCGGGCATGAGGGTCGGGAGGCGCTGGAGAGTGGCGTCGGAACGGACGCTACTCGAAATGATGGACGTATCGCAGCACGTAGCGCTGTCCCTCCGGCCGGTTGCGGGCGGCGAACTCGTGGTAGCCGTTGACGAACAGGAAGTTGTTCTTGTCGACCGCGTAGAGCGCGCCGGGGCCGAGCGCCCAGACGCGCTCCTTGCTGCCCGGCTGGCTATAGCCGTTCACGCGGGTGTTGGTGGTCTGCTGGAGCCAGTAGCCGTTGAGCCCGACGCGCAGCTTGTCCGTCACCGCGTATTCGGTGGCGAAGTTGGCATGGACGGCCTGCCCGGCGCGCGTCTTGA
>NZ_JBMNUS010000017.1:0-45033 GCF_050946405.1 Pseudochelatococcus sp. | reverse complement strand
TTCGGAAAATAGGGCTGAAGACGCGCCATCTGCTCGTCCGTCAGCCAGAATAAATCACTCAAATTCAGGCTCCTTCACGGCAGCATGAATCATAATCGCTACCTCAAATCAATGGGTCCTGACCCTAGCGACCTTCCGTGCCTCGGGGTACGACGGCGCCTCGTTGGCCGACATCGCTTCTGCCACGGGCCTGGGTCGATCGAGCCTCTATCACCACTTCCCCGGAGGAAAGGAGGAGATGGCCTCGGCGGTGCTCGACAGGGTCGATGCATGGCTTGACGCGAACGTCATCGCGCCTTTGCAAAACGCAGGCATGCCGGCCGAACGCTTGGACCGCATGGTGGGGGCTCTCGACGCCTTCTACGACAGCGGTCGCAACCGCTGCATACTGGCCGCCTTTGTTGTCGGGCAGAGCAGGCAGTTGTTGGGCAAGAGGTTGGCTGCGGTCTTTGAACGCTGGATCGCCGCACTTGCGGCGGTTGCCTGCGATGGCGGAGTTGAGCCTGATGAGGCCAGGCGGCGGGCAGAAGCAGCAGTGATCGCGGTCCAGGGCGCAGTCATCCTGGCCGGAGCGCTCGATGATCCCAAGCCATTCAAAACCATGCTTGCGGACCTGCCTCGGGGCATCCTCGATGGCGGAATTGAGAACAGGGACAAGCGCGCCTGAAGCCCGTGGCCGTTCAGTAGCGGGTCAGTTCTAATTTTGTTCTGACTCGAAGTCGAGGGACGGACTTACCGGCGTGCGTCTGTCAGCATCTTTACCGCAAGCGCAGCAAGGACCGTTCCCATCAGCCAGCGCTGGATCTGCGCCCATGTCGGATGGTGCGCAAGGAAGACGGCGATCGATCCGGCCGATACAGCGATCATGGCATTGACGCAAATGCTGATGGCGATCTGGGTGAAGCCGAGGGCCAGCGATTGCGTCAGCACGTTGCCAACGTCCGGGTCTATGAACTGCGGCAAGAGAGAAAGGTAGAGCGATGCGATCTTCGGATTGAGCAGATTCGTGAGGAAGCCCATGGCGAACAGCTTGCGCGGGCTGTCTTTGGGCAGGTCGCGCAGATGAAAGGGGGAGCGCCCGCCCGGACGGACAGCCTGCCACGCTAGCCAGAGCAGATAGATCGCTCCGGCGAAGCGAATGGCGTCGTAGGCGTAGGGTACGGCCAACACGAGTGCGGTGATGCCAAGCGCAGCGCAGAGCATGTAGAAGACGAATCCGAGCGCCACCCCGCCAAGCGAGACCAGACCGGCGACAGGCCCCTGAGAGATCGAGCGCGAGATCAGATAGATCATGTTCGGACCCGGCGTCAGGACCATGCCGAGGGCGATGAGAGCGAAAGCGAGTAGGTTAGCGACGTCCGGCATAAGTGGCCTTCTACAATTTGGACAGTTTATTCACAGACAGGAGGCGCAAGCACTCTGGTAAAGAGAATAAATTCAGCTTCAGACTCTTGGGTACGGAAAGCAGTCCACCGCTTCTTGCCGATACCGGCTCTGCCGATCGATATGATCCGCGTTTCATGTGTCTCGGTCTGAATCTGCGTGTCGTCGGAGAGCGCGGCCAAGTGCAACTGCGGTTATCGCAGCCATCCACGCGGCAATCGCGACGATGAAGGCGGCGGCAGGCCAGCCATAGGCCTGGATTGCTCCTCCGACCGCTACCGGACCCACGATCTGCCCCAGATTACTCCCCTGTATCACTAGCCCGAGGACGATCGGCACAAGCCCGGCGGTGGGCGCTGCGAGCGGAGCGGTCGAGAGGAGCGTTGCCGGGATCAATCCGCCCACAGCAGAAAACATGACGCAGAGCATGAAGGTGGGTATGTCCGGCAGCACGGGCATGAAGATTCCGAAGCCGGTGATGCCCATCGCAACACTCGCGCATACGATCAGGGTGGAGCGCGTGACACCGCGCGACAGCAGAAACCCGGCGGCGAGATTGCCGGAGATGTTGGCAGCCGTTGCCATCGCACTGAGCAGTCCCGCTGTCTGGTGCGAGACCTGCATCCGCTCCATCAGCAATACGGGCAGGAAGCCGAACAGTGCGAAAAACATCAGACTGTAGAAAGCGAAGGCAAGCGCAAGCATCGCGGGACCACCGGTCACGATGGTCGATACCGCATCCCTGCCAAGTTTGCTCCACAACCAGCCCACATGCTCCCGCGCCGCCGGAATCACCAATGCAACCATCGCAGCGATGGCCAGAGCGAGGATGCTGCTTGCCCACCAAAGGGCACGCCAGTTGCTGAAGAGTGGGCCAGCCAGCATCGCGATTGCCATGCCGGCAGGCATGAAGCAGCTCCACAGCGCGAAGGCGCAGTCGCGCTGCGGCCGCGCCGTGACATGCTCCAGAACGGATGGCGCTGCAACAGTGATGAGCAGAAAGCCCGAGCCTTCGACAATGCGCGAGATCAGAAGCGGACTGAACGATGAAGCCGTGGCGCCTTGCGCGGCGCCGATTGCGGTTATGAGAAGACCAAGAAGGAGAATGCGCCGCGCGCCAAAGCTGGCGACAAATGCGCCGACGGAAATGCCGCCGATCAGCCCGAGCAAGGCGAAGACGCCGGTCAGCCAACCGATGGCTGCCAGATCAAGCCCCATATCGGACTGCAACATCGGAATGGCGATAACCGCCTTGCCGACCTGGAAGGCGGCGACGACGCCGGCGCCGACAAGCAGGAACACGGCGTCCCAGCGCGTCGATACCGGCGTTGAGGCAGGCGCCAGCGTTACCATCACGCGGCCTCGCTCAGCCGTCCGGCCGCCAGGGCGATGGCGATATTCGCGACATGCCGCCCCTGGAAGCGCGCGCCCTCCAGCTCGTTGGCGCTTGGCTGACGATCGCCGCCCTCGCCATCGTCAGCAAGCGTGGAGGCGCCGTAGGGCGAACAGCCGGTGATCTCGTCCATGCGCATCTGTCCCTTGAAGCTGTAGGGCAGACCGACGACGATCATCCCCAGATGCATCAGCACGGAGTGGGTGGACTGGATGGTCGTTTCCTGCCCGCCATGCTGGCTTCCGGTGGAGGTGAACACGCTGCCGACTTTTCCGACAAGCCTATCCTCGAACCAGAGCCCGCCGGTCTGGTCGAGGAAGTTCTTCATCTGCGCGGCCATGTTGCCGAACCTTGTCGGTGTGCCGATGATGATTGCGTCGTAGTTGACCAATTCGGCAACGCTCGCAACGGGTGCCGGCTGATCGAGTTTGTAGCCGGATTTCGTCGCTACGGTTTCGGGAACCAGTTCCGGGACGCGCCTGACCGCAACAGTTGCGCTAGTCTCACGCACACCTTGAGCCACCGCATCGGCCATTGTCTCGATATGTCCGTAGGACGAGTAATAAAGCACAAGAACCTTTGTCATCGTATTCTCCTTACCACTTTCGATCTCGCCCGAAGGATATGCCTGTCATCAGTCCACCATAAGTGATATAGTTCGTATCAAAATGATCGTTGGAGGTGATCATGCTGGACGCGCTTACCCTCGATCAGATCCGGACATTTGTCGCGGTCGCCGGAAGCGGGAGTTTCCGTGCAGGCGCGAGTCACCTGTCGCGGGCGCAGTCGGGCGTCAGCACGGCCGTTGCCAACCTGGAAGCGCAACTCGGCCTCCTGCTGTTCGATCGATCTGGCCATCGCCCGAAGCTCACGCCTCAGGGAGAGGCAATCCTTGCCGACGCGCGCGACATTCTGCTGCGCGTCGATGCGATGCGCGCGAGGGCGCGTGGTTTCGGGGAGGATGTCGAGCTTGACCTATCGATCGCGGTCGATACGCTGTTTCCGGTCACGGTGGCCGGATTGGCTATTGCCGCGATGCGCCGCCTTCACCCATCAGTCACGATCCGACTCTCTGTCGAGCCGCTTGGCGGGCCGTTGCAGGCGTTGATCGAAAAGCGCGCGACGCTCGCGATCATGGTCGGTGAGGATTTCCGTGACCCCAGGGTGGTCTTCGAAGCGCTCGCCCCCGTTCATCAGGTGGCCGTCGTCGCCCCCGGTCATCCGCTGGCGACGTTGGGCTCCGAACGGCAGGTCGAGGTTTCGGACATCGCGAACCACCTCCAGATTGTGCTAGCTGACCCGACTGCGCAATCGCAGGGTCGAGATTTCGGCGTTATCTCGCCGCAGACCTGCCGGGTGAACACGCAAGATGCCAAGCATGCGCTCATCGTGACAGGCGTCGGCTGGGGAAGGCTTCCGCTATGGCGGGTCAGGGAGGATCTCGAAAGCGGAAGGCTGGTCCGGCTTGCCACGAAATCACTCGGGCGTCGCAGTCAACTCGAATCCGAGAGCTATCTAGCCCGTCGCCTTGACGAGCCATTCGGTCCGGCGGCCCGCAGCTTTGTCAATGCGTTGAATCTGCTTGTCGCGGACAGGCGTGCGTGAACCGCCAGTGGCAGTCCTCAAGCCGTGGCCGTCACCGCGTCGCTTCCCGGGTCGGCGAGGTTCACCCATATGGATCGTCAGGATGGTGGATCGTCAAGACGCATGGTCGGCGCCTTTGAACGACACAGTGTTCATGACAACGAGGCAGGTGATCGGCGCGACTGCCACTGTCACGAACAGCCACCGCGCCGCATTGGCCGCATCCATGTCGTCGGGAGTGCTGCTCGCTCCTGCGAGATTGACCGCCAGTCCAGCAATGGCCGCACCGAATGCGGTGGCGCAGAGCTGCACCGTCATGATGGACGATGCTGCCTTGTCTTCTTCGCCCTGCGGCGCCAAATGCAGGATCATTGCCGACAGGTGCGGATAGGCAAGGCCGACGCCCGCGCCTCCTGTCACCAGGGCTGTGCAGATGAGCGCCAGGGGGAGCCAGTCGCCATCCGCCCCCGTCCACGGCATGACCGCGGCGAGGGTCGCCATCGATGCAAGCGAGAGCACAGGTCCCGCGCGCACTGCACTGGTGCGGCGATCGCCTTTAAGGCCGGATCCATAGATCGCCGCCGCCGTCCACCCCGCAGACATTACAGCCGCGATGTACCCGGCCTCCATTGGAGAACGGCCATGCAGTTCCTGCAAGAAGAGTGGCAGGAAGATCTCCGTGCAGGTGACGGTGACGGCGAGCAACGCGGAAGCCATGTAGAGGCTGCCCAGAGCGGTGGGGAGCTCGAACTTTCCGGCCGGTAGCAGCCTATGCCTGGACTTTCGCTCCGTCACGATGACAAGCCCGACCAGACCGAGGGCGGTGACCATGCCAACGACGGTGGATGAAAGGTTCGCGCCCATGCCGCCCCAGGATGCGGCGAATACCGCAAGCGTCAGGAGAGCAAGCTGAACGATTGGAAGCGGCTTGCTCTCAGTTCGTTTTTCTACGCGCGGCGGCAAGACGAAGAGCGATGCAAGGGCGACCAGGCTGGCAGCGGGGATCAGAAACAGGAACGCGCCACGCCAGAAACCGAGTTCGGCAAAGACGCCGCCAACAGCGGGACCCAGTAGGGTCGCAATGCCCCACATGCTCGACAGGAGGGCTAAAGCCCGGGGCCAGAGCGGCTCGGCGAACACCCGGCGCACCATGGCATAGGCTAGGGCCAAAAGGATACCCCCTCCGAACCCCTGTACGAACCGCCCGGCCAGCATGATCTCCATCGTATTCGCGGCGGCACAAACCAGCGTGCCGGCAATGAAGCCGAGCACTGCCGCGACATAGCTGCCCCTCGGGCCGGCCCGTGCGAGGAGCGGCGACGACAGCGCCGCGCCAAGAATCGAGGCGATGACGAACAGGGTAGTGTTCCAGGCGTAGTAGTCGAAACCGCCGATCTCGCGCACGACCGAAGGCAGGATCGTGGTCGAGATGTAAAGGTTGACAGCATGAAGGGCGACCCCGCCGCTCAGCGCAAGCGAGCGGACAAGGTTGGCGCCAGAGAGCAGATTGCCCCAGCCCGACGAAACCGCAGGCCGATTGGAGCCAGTCATTGAACCCTCCTTTCGGCTTCGCCGATGCGCGCCAGCTTGTCCGGGTTGCGCATGATGTAGACGCGCGACAGGCGACCCTGCCCATCGCAGGCGAGGCTGATCGAGGCGACGATCTGCGCCCCGTCGAAAACGAGCGCCCCCCGTGTGCCGTTGATGTGCACAGGCTGCCATCTGAAGCTCTGCCAGGACCGATGCAGGGTTTCGCCGAGGAAGCTGAGCACACCGGCCTTGCCCAAAAGGGGTTGCAGCAGTGCGAGCGCCTTGCCTCCGCCATCGGTCCGAAGCTCGATGTCTTCAGCCATCAGTGCGGCGAGTTGAGCCGTGGTCCCAGTCGTGATCGCTTCCTGGAAGGCCGCGAGCAGCTTTTCCTGCCGCTCTTTCGGGACGACGGAACCCGGCTTGGCCAGACCGACGCGATTGCGCGCGCGTGATACGAGTTTACGGCATGTCGCCTCCTGAATGCCCAGTGTCGCCGCGACATCCTCATAGGGCTGGTCGAATATCTCGCGCAGCACATAGGCGGCCCGCTCCTTCGGCGCGAGCCGTTCCAGTATGAGCAGGAAGGCGAGGGAGAGCGAGGACGACAGTTCTACCGCGCTTTCGGGGGTCTCGTCGGTCATGGTCTGGATCGGCTCCGGCAGCCACGCGCCGACATAATCGACCCGCGCCCGCCGGGCCGAGCGCAGCATGTCGATGCAACGGCGCGTGCAGGTGGTGGTGAGCCAGGCGGCGGGGTTGGAAACTGCCCCGCGCTTGGCACCCTGCCATTTCAGCCAGGTGTCCTGAACCGCATCCTCGGCTTCGGCGAGCGAGCCGAGGATGCGGTAGGCCAGCCCGGTCAGGAACGGGCGCCGGGCTTCGAACAGGTCCGTTTCGTGCTTGTCCATATCAGTGCGTGGATACCTGGATGCGGTTCCAGAGATTGATCATCGCCACTGTCGCGGTCAGCGCGCTGATCTCGGTGTCGCTGAAATGCGTGCGCAGCTCGGCGCGCAATGCGCCGTAATCCGTCTTCCGCTCGATCTGGGTCAGCGCTTCCGTCCAGGCGAGCGCGGCGCGTTCCTTGGGCGAGAAATCGTTTACATGGTCCCAAACCACGAGGCGGTCGAGCCGTTCGCTGGTTTCGCCATCGTCACGCGCTTCCTTGGTGTGCATCTTCACGCAATATGCGCAACCGTTGATCTGGGAGGCTCGAAGCTGGACGAGATGGTGCAGCATCCGATCGAGGCCGTGCTCGTCGATCGCGCCATGCACCTTTTCCAGCGCGGCAAAGACGGTGGGAACGGTTTTGTAGTGGTTTACGGGCTTGGTCGTCATCAGTGGTCTCCTTCAGGCGTTACACTCCTATGACGATCTCCGCAGCCGATTTGTGACGTGTCTTTGTTGAAAGCCTACAACCCCTGTCACCGCGAGAATCTTTCAGTCGCGATATGGGAGCCCGAACGATGCTGAGGCGTCCCTCAGTGTGGGGCAAGGAAGAGGGACGGGCCCCGTATTGAAGAGCGGCACAATGGAGGAACGACGCCAGTCAATCCCGATACACGCTTGACGGCCCATGAAGGCGGCTTGCCAATATATAGGAATCCTATGTATACTCCGACTATGGAAACGCCGAAGCCCCCGACCCCTCTTCACCACCGCATTCGCGAAGGTTTGACCCGTATCGCCACCGCCATGCGCGCGGATGATTGGCAGAGGGCGAAGGCCGCCGGCGTCAATCCGACCCAATATGCCATTCTCGATCATCTCGATGGCCGGCCGGCCGGCCTCAGTGTGAAGGATCTCGCCTTCCAGCTTGGCGTCTCCCAGCCGACGGCAACGGATTCGATCGCAGCCCTGGAGCGAAAGGGACTGATCGTGAAGCATCCTGATCCTGTCGATCGCCGTTCCGTGAATATCCTTCTGACGGAGCAAGGCAGAGCGGCACTGGAGGCCGGGCATGCCGTCACGGGCATCGCCGAGCAGGCTGTCGCATCGCTGGTCCCCGACGAGCAGGAGCACCTGCTTGTCACGTTGATCGCGATGATCCGCCACATGCAGGAGACGAACGCCATACCTGTTCAGCGCATGTGCGTGAGCTGCCGCTATTTCCGGCCTCATGCCCATGCCGGTGCGGCAAGGCCGCATCACTGCAATTTCGTGGACGCGGCCTTCGGCCAGCAGGATCTACGGATCGACTGCCGCGAACACGAAACCGCCGATCCTTCATTTCGGGCTGCCACCTGGAATGCGTTCCAAAAGGATCGTCCTTCCCTCCAGGCGAATGAAGAAAGAGGTTCATGACATGCTGAAAAACACCCTTTGGGCAGCGGCTGTTCTCGCGGCTGCGTTGGTCGCGACTCACACCGCCGCCGCGCAGTCGATCACGCCCGCGCCATCCGAGGCCGTGAGGGCCTCCTTTGACATCATCCAAACGACGATCGTCACACGCGGCGACAACGCCATCTTCACCACTCGCGTTCGTGGCGAAGCGGGCAAGGACAAGCCTGACGCCACCGGCAAATTCGAAGGATCGGCCGTCTACGCCTATGTCTGGCCGACCACCCTCGACAGCGGCGATATCGGTTTCGAGCCGGATCAGGGGATCGTGGCGCTCGCCGTGACCTTCCACCCGGATTTCGACGATGCCGCCTATGGCGGCAAGAACCGTCACGTCTGGCACCCGCACTGGGTGGTGCTGGCCGAGGACAAGGCGTGCGGCGGTGGCCTCAAGGTCATCGATATTCCCAAGGGCGCAACTCCGAAGGTTCCACCCACTTGGCCGAACGTCCCGCTGCTGATCGACAGTCCAGAATATCCGACCACGTTCAGCGGCGAAAAGGTCGAGGTGTCCATCCCGGTTTCGCTCATCGGAGGTATCACGGGGGCGTCGTTCGACGGGGTCACGGCCGGGCTGAAGGTCAACGCCAACCTGCATGCGCCGCTGCTCTGCGTCGACAACGTGTTCAAGGTCGCATCCGGCGACCTCAGTCTTCCCGGCAGGGTTGCGCCGGCCAACTGAATGGATCTGTGCTTCCGCAAGCATCAGCCCGAAATGGGCCGGCTCGCCGACTGCCATCGACGAACCGGCAATTCCTCCCCTCCAGGCAAATCGGAGAGAAAGAACATGACCAGAATTACCCTCATTGACCCCAAGGAGGCAACGGGTACCTCTGTTCAGGACCAACTGCTTCCAGACAATCCGCCGGACATTGCCCACCGGTGACATTGTTTCCAAGGCGCACGGATGGGCGCACGAATGGCGCATTTTCTCAAGCAAGACTGTAGCGACGGCCTCGACCATCGGGAGATAGACTGTGGACATGACACAGCCGGATCAGCTGAAGACATGTCATCCGAGCCGGGTCGCGGGGGCGATGTCCATGGCTGCAACCTTACCGGAAAGACTGTCGAAATCTCCAGCCGGCGCCGAGCATGATTGAATCGGCGCCGGAGCAGGCTCCGGCGCCGGCCGCTCAGCGGACCGGGCTGGCGTGGACGATGCCATTGGGCCGATCGCCGACCGGCACCGTGCCGACGACCTCGCGCCGCTTGACGTCGATGACCGAGGCGCTGTCATCGGCGATGTTCGTCACGAACACCCAGGCGCCATCCGCCGATGCCGACACGCCGTGGGCGCCGCCGCCGGCGGTGAGGGTTTCCACCACCCGTCCGGTTGCGGTGTCGATCACCGACACGGTGTCGTTCGGCGCATCCCCGGTGCCCTGATTGGCCACGTAGACGAAAGCCCCATCCGTGGTCGCGAACACCTGGATCGGATTCGGCCCCACGCCGATCCTGTTCGTCACCGCGCGGGACGCGGTGTCGATGACAGCCACACGGTTCTCGTCGCGAAGCGAGACATAAACCTGGTCACCCGGGGGCGTGAAGCCGACCTGAACGGGCGCCTTGCCCACCGGAATGCGCGCGACCTCGGCAAGCGCCTGCGTATCGACGACGGACACCGACCCGTCCTCGACATTGGCGACGTAGAGTTCGGTTTCACCCGGGTTGAGCCGCAGACCGTGGGGATAGGCGCCCGTCGCGATGCGCGCGATGACCTCTGCTTGTGCAAGGTCGACCACGGCAATCTCGTCTCCGCCGGCAAGCGAGACATAGGCGCGCCCCAGCCGGTCGGCGACCACGTGGGCCGGGTGAGGGCCCACCGCGACGATCGTCCCGCGCGCCGCGATGTTCTGCGGATCAAGAATGACCAGCAGCCCCGCGGCGGCAGATTCCGCGCCATGCCCGTGCCCGTTCGATCCGTGATCTCCCTCGGGGGCAGGATCTCCGACCGCCAGCAGCAGCCTGCCATCCGGCGTCAGATCGACGTTATGGGGCGCGACCGGGAGCGAAACCGTCGTGACCGCTCCGGTGCCGAGGTCGATGGCGCTGATGGAGCCGCCGCCTTCGTTGGCCGTGTAGACGGTCCCGCCGGTCTGGCCGAGCGCCGCAGGCAACACGCCGGCATTCGCCTCCAGCCATGCCCGCATTTCGGCGATCTCGCGTTCCTGCGCCTCGATGATCTGGGCGGCCCATTCTTTTGTCTTCGGATCGTCGCCGTACTGCTGGACGATTCTGGCCATGTCGATCGCGCCCTGATGATGCGGGATCATGCCCCGGACGAAGGCGACATCGGGATCGCCGGCCATGACCCCGTCCATCATCGGCCCGTGCATCGCATCCATCGCCTCGACATAGGCGCGGGTGACGTCGGGCACGCGCCTGTCCGTCTCTACCGTCTTCGCCAGCGGTGTTCCGCTGTGGTGGGGGGCATGCCCGACCTGGGCCAGAGCGGCGCCCGGCAGCCCTGCCAGAATGCCGACGGAAAGAACGATTGCGGTTCGTAACATTGATTTCATCCTTTGATCGCGGAGCGCCGACAATCCGGTTCGCGGTCGCGGGTCTCCGCCCTGTTCGCATGGTCTTGCGGATCTGCGCCGGTGCGGCGCTTCACATGGCGACGAGGCGTGGCGGCCTCAGGGGGCCTTCCGGGGATCGTCCGAGCGGATCGGGATACCTGACCATGAAGAATTCGCCGCGCAGGGGCGGGGCGGGTATCGGCGATCCGACAGAAAGGGCGACGATCAGGCAGGACTGACAGCAATCCGCGGGATACCCGCCGCTCTCATCACTTGCGCAGCCGGCGTAGAGAGCCGCGTCCTGCATGTCCGGCAGGTGGTGCCCGGCGCAGAAAGGCGTCGTGGCGGCGGCCTGCTGGTGATGGATGGCGAGTCCGGCAGGACCGGCGTGCGACCGCGCCTGAAGAACCAGTGCGCCGATGGCAAGCAACAGGATGCAGATCGCGATGACAGCGCCGACGACCGGCGGGATTCCCTCCTGTCGGCATTGTCCCGGATACCCGGCGGGCGGGGCGGTCATGCGGGTGCCTCGCTCAGATTTCCCGCGAGCCGACAAAGCGTCCGAAGGTCCGGATGGTCGGATCGAAGAGGAACGCTTCATATGGCTCCGGCTGGACGCCGGGGAAATCCATACCGGGCGCGCCGGCCGGCATTCCGGGAATGGCCAGCCCCGTCGCCTCGGGCCGCTCGACCAGCAGGCGGCGGATCGCGGCGGCGGGAACGTGCCCCTCGACCACATAGCCGCCCACTTCAGCGGTATGGCACGACACCAGGTCGGCCGGCACGCCGAGCCGTTGCCTGAGGCTGTCGGCATCCGGCGAGTTCACTACCCGCACCTGGAAGCCTGCGGCCTCGATATGCGCGACCCAGCCGTCGCAGCATCCGCAGGACGGATCCCTGGTGACGGTCACCGGGGGCAGCGCCCCGGCCTGTCCGCCACCTGCCATGGACATCAGCACGGAGAATGCGCCGACGGCCGTCAGAAAGGCGCGCCGGCCTGGAATGTGATTGTGTCGCATCGTCATATCTCGCTTGCGGATTTCACTGTCGCGCCGCACCGGTTCCGGCGCGACACAAGAAGGATGAGCAGGCGCCTGAATGCCGCAGCATGTTGCCGCCTGCCCGGCAATGAAGGGATCGGCGTCAAGTTCGCACGGAAATTGCCGCTCATCCGTGCCGCCTGTAGGAGCGCAGGAACTGGGCGTTGACGGCGACGATGACGGTGCTCGCGGACATGAACACTGCGGCCACCGCGGGCGTCATCAGGAAGCCGGTGCCGAAAGTGATGCCGGCCGCCATCGGCACGGCCAGCGCATTGTAGGCCGTCGCCCAGATCAGGTTCTGCACCATCTTGCGCCAGGTGGCGCGCGACAGGCCGAGGATCGCCGCCACGTCGCGCGGGTCGCTTCTGACCAGCACGACATCGGCCGATTCCACGGCGACGTCGGTGCCGGCGCCGATGGCGATGCCGAGATCGGCCACGACCAGCGCGGGCGCGTCGTTCACCCCGTCGCCGACCATGGCGACGGAACGCCCGCGCGCCTGCAACTCCTCGATCTTCCGCGACTTCTGATCGGGCAGCACCTCGGCGAAGTATTCGGTGATGCCGAGTTCCCCCGACACTGCCTTCGCGACGCCCTCGGCATCGCCGGTGAGCATGACGGAACTGATCCCGAGGGACTTGAGTTCGGCGATGGCCTCCTTCGATTCCGGGCGCACGATGTCGGCCAGCGCGAGGAGGGCGCGCGGCGTGCCGTCGCGGACGAGAACGACGACCGTCTTGCCCTGTGCTTCAAGGCGCCCGAGGCTGTCATGGGCGATGGCGTTGCCCTGCCGTGCGAGATGGCCGGGGCTGACGATGCGGATATCCTGTCCGTCGACGCGGGCGGTGATGCCCTCGCCGGTGATGTTGCGCACCTCGCTGGCCTTCGGCACGGTCAGGTTGCGGGCCTTCGCCTCGGCGACGATGCCGTGGGCGATGGGGTGTTCGGACTGGCTTTCGGCCGCGGCGGCGAAGGCCAGTTCCGTATTCTGCTCGCCCTCCGCCAGCAGCACGATGTCGCTGACGCCGAACCGCCCCTCGGTCAGCGTGCCGGTCTTGTCGAAGACCACGGTATCGAGGTTGCGCGCCCGCTCGAAGGCGGCGCGGTCGCGGATCAGCAGCCCGTTGCCGGCCGACAGCGAGGTGCTGACCGCAACGACCAGCGGCACGGCAAGACCCAGCGCATGCGGACAGGCGACGACCATCACCGTCACCATCCGTGCCATCGCGAATTCGAACGGCGCGTCCAGCACCAGCCACCAGACGGCGAGCGTTCCGAAACCGACCGTGAGCGCGATCCAGGTCAGCCACGAGGCGGCGCGATTGGCGAGGTCCTGGGTGCGCGACCGGGTGGCCTGTGCCCTTGTCACCAGGTCGATGACCTGCGCCAGATAGGTGGCATCGCCGGTGGCGGTCACCTTCATGGTCACGGCACTGGCGCCGTTGATCGCGCCGCCGATGGCGGTGGCGCCGACGCCCCTGGTGACGGGCCGGGATTCGCCGGTCAGCATCGCCTCGTTGAAGCCCGACGATCCCTCGACGATCTCGCCATCGACCGGCACCTTGGCGCCCGGGCGCACCAGCACGCGGTCGCCGGGCTGAAGTGCCGAGATCGCAACCTCGTGCATCGTGCCGTCCGCGTCGATCCTCGTCGCGCTGTCGGGGAGAAGGCGGACGAGTTCTTCCAGCGCCCGCGAGGCGCCCATCACCGAGCGCATCTCGATCCAGTGGCCGAGCAGCATGATGGCGATCAGCGTCACCAGTTCCCAGTAGAATTCCTCGCCCGGGAAACCGAAGGTGACGGCGGCCGAGAAGAAATAGGCGGCCGAGATCGCCAGCGCGATCAGGGTCATCATGCCGGGCTGACGCTTGCGCAGTTCCGAGGCGAGGCCCGTCAGGAACGGCCAGCCGCCATAGACATAGACGATGGTCGAGAGCGCGAAGAGCACGTAGCGGTCGCCGGGAAAAGCCATCGCCCCGGCGATCCCGAACCAGTGCTGGATCATCGGCGACAGCAGCAGGATCGGCGGTGTCAGGATCAGCGTGATCCAGAAGCGACGGCGGAAATCCGCGACCATCGCACCGTGGTCATGCCCGCCATGACCGCCATGTTCGGCATGGCCGGAGCCGGTGGCAGCCATGACTGTGCCGCCGGCCGAATGGCGGTGCTGGGCATGGGCATGACGGTCGTGGTGGCCATGACGGCCGGCATGGGATTCGTGATCGGTCATCGGCGGATGTCTCCGGGAGGGATGGGACTTGTCCCGATGCAATTGATCCGTTGGACGAAGGCGGAAACGGCGTGGGTGTCGTCTTCCCGGGCAGTTGCGCCTTCCCGTCCGGCAGGGCGGATATGGGTCCACGCCGGTATCGGGAACATCACGCGCGTGACGCGTGCGTCACGCGCGGCGGCATCGGCCTTCAGCCGGCCGGGAAAGTCGCGGCGTTTCATGATGGGATACTCGGTTCCGTGCCGATGCAATGCCGGCGAATTGGCCTGGACGCGCCGCGTGGCGCGCGCGGGAAGGCCGGGCCGCGCGCAGGAACCGCACGGCCCGGACCGGATCAGGCCCGGAATCGAGGAGGAGCGAGAGGGGGCGGGATCGATCGCCCGGAAGCGATCCGGTCGGACCGCTCATAGTGTTGGCTGGCGTAAACCGGGACGAGGGTCATGCCGGCCGCTCTGTCCGTCGCGACGGGACAGGCGCCACAGGCAAAAGTGCAGCAATCCCCACGCTCTGCAGCCGGGGAATGATCGGAGTGGTCATCCTGTTCGGCAGCGGTTGCGTGCTGTGGGCTTCCCGCATCGGTCGCATGCACCTGATCCGCCCGGTCGTGGCATGTGACGGACAGAGCGTGGGCGAAGGGCGCAACCAGCAGCGCCGCCGCGACCAGCAGGGCCAGCAGCATCTTCACTTGCACACTTGTCTTTACTTGCACACTTGCCCGCCGCACGCCGGCCATCAGTTGGATCAACCTCTGTTCCGCACCACCGCACCGTCTTCCGATTCGGGAAACCGGGCCTTGATCCGCATCAAGCGCACCGATTTCCTGTGAAAGTGGAAATCGCGACGGGAGAATTCAACGCGTCGATGACGATATCCCTGCCCGGGACCGGGCCGCATGTCAGCGGTGACGGGCGGTGAGGGTCAGATCAGCGTCAGCACCGCCCCGCCGGTGGCGGCAACCAGCACGACGATCCACGGCGGTGCCTTCCAGACCACCAGAGCGCTGAAACAGACCAGCGCCAGCGCGAAATCCTCGGGCCGCAGGATCGCGCCGGTCCAGACGGGGTGGTAGAGTGCCGCACCCAGGATGCCGACCACCGCCGCATTGGCCCCGGCCATCGGCGCCCGGACCCTCGGTTGCGCGCGCAGGGCGTTCCAGAACGGCAGCGCGCCGACCAGCAGCAGGAAGCCGGGCAGGAAGATCGACAGAAGCGCGATCATCGCGCCGGCGATCCCGTTCGGGGCGGGTTCCAGCGCCGCGCCCAGATAGGCGGCGAAGGTGAAGAGCGGCCCCGGCACCGCCTGCGCCGCGCCATAGCCGGCAAGGAAAGCGTCGGGCGAGACCCAGCCGGGCGCCACCACCTCCGCCTCCAGCAGCGGCAGCACCACATGGCCGCCGCCGAAGACCAGCGCGCCGGCGCGGTAGAAGGCATCGACGACTGCCAGCCCCTGCGCCGGGATCGCTGCGGCCATGAGCGGCAGGCCGATCAGCAGGGCGAAGAACAGGATCAGCGCAAAGGCGCCCGCGCGGCGCGAGACGGGAAAGTGCAGGGCGGTCCCAGCCCCGGTCCCGGCCTCGCGGCACAGCCACAGGCCCGCCAGCCCTCCCAACAGGATCGCGCCCAACTGGCCGGCCGCGCCGCCGACGAAGATCGCGACCAGCACGGCGGCGACCGCGATCCCCGCGCGTTCGCGATCGGGGCAGAGCGTGCGGGCCATGCCCCAGACCGCCTGCGCCACGATCGCCACCGCGACGACCTTCAGCCCGTGCATCACGCCCTGGCCTAGCGGGCCGGACAAGGCCGCCGCCCACCAGGCGAACAGGATCAGCAGGATGGCCGATGGCAGGGTGAATCCCGCGAAAGCCGCGAGCGCCCCCAGCGGCCCCGCCCGCTGCAACCCCAGCGCGAAGCCGACCTGGCTGGAGGCCGGGCCGGGCAGGAACTGGCACAGCGCCACCAGATCGGCATAGCCGCGATCGTCGATCCAGTCGCGCCGGGCGACGAATTCCTCGCGAAAATAGCCCAGATGCGCGATCGGCCCGCCGAAGGACGTCAGGCCCAGCTTGAGGAAAGCCGCCAGAACCTCGCCGGACGTGCCTTTGGCCGCGGCACTGCTGTTGTTTGCGGATGTGTCGGTCATTGTCGCATGGCCTCGCCGGTGAATTCGCGGACCCGCTCCTTGGCCAGAGCCAGGCCCGCCTTGCCTTTTTCGGTGATGGAATAGAACTTGCGCACCGTGCGGCCGTCGCGCTCGCTGCGGGACGTGAGATAACCGTCCCGCTCCATCTTGTGCAGCATGGGGTAGAGCGTGCCGGGCGAGAGCCGATAGCCATGGCTGGCCAGTTCGTCGATCATCCATTGCCCGTAGATCTCGTGCTCGGCGGCGTGATGCAGCACATGCAGCCGGACCAGCCCCGAGAGCAGGTCGTGATGCTCCAGCTTGCGATCGTGCGGGTTTTCGATCATATCGTTTTCCAATATCGTTCTTCGTTATCGGATATTGTATCGCGCAATGCAATCCCGTAGGCTTGCCGTCGCCGAAACTTCACGAAAGGCAGCGCCATGGCCGATCCCGTCATCGAAGCCGCCGACATTCCGCGTCTCGACCGCCCGTTCCTGTTGGACGTGCGTGACCGCGACTCCTTTGCGGCGGACCATGCGGAAAGCGCGATCCGGGTGCCGGTCGAGGCGTGGATCGAAGCCGCCAGAACCGAGCAATCGTCCTTCGACAACCTGGACCACTGGCAGGCGGAAATCTCGGCTCTCGGGCTGACGGATGCGCTGACGGCGGTGATCTTCGATGACGGCCGCATGACGGAAGCCGCGCGTGTCTGGTTCGTCCTGCAATTCTTTGGCGCAAGGGCAGTCATCGTGAACGGAGGCTGGCCCGCCCTCAAAGGGGAGAGTGTCGCCCTTTCGATTCCGGTCCATGACGCAGGGGAGGCGTTCCGCGCCAGGGTCCATGCGGGTCCCGTCGGCCTCGTGACGCGTGACCGCCTCAAGGCGGAACTCGGCAGTACCGCCATTCTCGACGCAAGGACGGAGGCGGAGTTCTCCGGCACCGACAGCCGCAACAACGCGCGGGCCGGTCATCTTCCAGGCGCGCGGCTTCTGCCCCATGCCGATCTGCTCGAAGACGGACGCGTCAATTCCGCCGGAACGCTGCGGCGGATGCTCTCGGCTGCCGGGTTTCAGCCCGGCGATCACATCGTGACCCATTGCGACGGTGGCGGACGGGCGGCACTCGCGGCCATTGCCGCCATGCGCGCCGGTTTCAATGATGTCCACGCCTATTATCTCAGCTTTTCCGATTGGGCACGGGATGAAAGCTGCCCGGTCCTGTGACGAACCGGAGGCTTTTGAAGCGCGATGCGCTGTCTCAGGAAACGCAGTTGCGTTTCCCGCCGTCCTGGTCCTGTCCGGCAGGAGGGGCGCTGGAGGGCCGTCCCGGGCGGCGTCCTTCGAGCAGGTCGGCCTCCGCTGCAAAGGCCTCGGCCATGAAGTCCATGAAGGCGCGGATGCGGGCGGTGGCGCGCAGGTCTTCGTGGGTGAGCAGCCACAGGTCCAGCGTGAACGGCTCGGGCATCTCGGCGATGCGGATCAGGCCGGGATCGCGGTCCGCGAGGCCGCAGGGCAGCGGCGCCAGCCCCGTCCCCGCCCGCGCCGCGCCGATCGCCGCCGGGATCGAATTGGTGCGAAAAGCCAGCCGCGCCTGCGGATAGAGCCGGGCCATGTGCCGCGCCAGCGGCGCGTGCTCGTCGTCGAAGCCGATCCAGTCCCGCGCTGTCAATTCCCCGTCCTGCACGGTCGGGCCACCGGCCGCAGCGTAGATCGCAAAGGCCAGCCGCGCCACCCGCCGGCCCACCAGCGTCTCGGACGGGGCATTGCCGACGCGCAGCGCGACATCGGCCTCGCGCCGGGTCAGGTCGAGGGCTGCGTTCGACACCACCACGTCCAGCACGATCCCTGGATATTGCGCACGGAACGCCGCCAGATGGCCGGGCAGCACGCCAAGCGCCAGCATGTCGACGGTGGTGATGCGGACCGTGCCGCCGAGCCGCAGATCCCGCCCGGTGACCCTGCGGCTGAGAGCGGCGATCTGCTCCTCGATCCGCATCGCCGCGTCGCGCATCTCCTCGCCCGCCGGGGTCAAGGCATAGCCGTTGGGCAGCCGCTCGAACAGCCGCACGCGGAGCCGGTCCTCGAAAGCGCCGACCCGGCGGAACACGGTCGAATGATTGACCCCGAGCGTGCGCGCCGCGCCCGAGAGCGTGCCCACCCGCGCCACCGCCAGAAACAGGCGCAGATCGTCCCAGTTCGCCGCCTGTGCTTCCATGCAAGGACTCCTTGCCCATATCGCCAATCCCTGTGCGTGAGAGGACAGCATATCTTTCCGTTGCCAGCAACCTCCGGCCGTCAGCCGGCCCGGCAGAGAGCCAAAGGAGCAGACCGATGTCCGAGAAACTTAAAACCATTCTTCGCAGCGACGAGTTTTCGTGCCCGTCCTGCGTGGCGAAGATCGAGAAGGCGCTGAAGGCCCTGCCCGGCGTCGAAGACGCCAGGGTGCATTTCAGCACCGGCCGCATCGAGATCGACCACAATCCCGCCCGTGCCCCGGTCGACACCCTCGTGCAGGCCGTGCGTTCGACGGGCTACGAGGCGCGGCCCGCGGCCTTCTGATCTCCATGCCCCGCCGCCCCGTCGGGCGGCGGGATTTCCGGCATCCGGCACAGGGAACACCGACATGTTCACCTCCATTCGGGCGGGGCTTTCGCACCCCGCCACCCGGCGCCTGTGGCTGACCATCGGCAGCGGCGCGCTGATCATCATCGGCCTCGTTGCGCGCTACGGTTTCGATGCGCGCGAGGTCCGGGCGGCGCTGATGATCGCTGCCGCATTCCTCGCCGGCTCTGACATTGCCGTGCGCGCGGTGCAGGCACTGCGCATCCGGCATCTCTCCATTGAGCTTTTGGTCACCGTCGCCGCAACCGGCGCGCTGGTGATCGGCGAATACTGGGAGGCGGCGGCGGTCACCTTCCTGTTCATGCTCGGCGCCTGGCTCGAAGCACGGACGATGCGCCAGACCCGCGGCGCGCTGGCCGACCTGCTGAAGGCCGCGCCCGAAGTCGCGACCGTGATCCGCGACGGCCGGCCGGTCGAGGTGGCGGCGGGCGCGGTGCGGCCGGGCGAGATCGTGCTGGTCAAGGCTGGCCAGCGCATTCCCGTCGACGGCGAGGTCACCGGGGGCAACGCCGCCGTCAACGACGCCCCGATCACCGGCGAGCCGATCCCGGCCGAGAAAGCGCCCGGCGCCCGTGTCCATGCCGGCACCATCGCCGAGAACGGCCTCCTGCGCATCCGCGCCACCGGCATCGGCGCCGACACCACGCTGGCGCGCATCATCCGCCGCGTCGAGGAGGCGCAGGAGGAGCGCGCTCCCAGCCAGCGCATGATCGAGCGCTTCGCGCAGTGGTACACGCCGGCGATCATGCTGCTGGCGCTGGGAACCTGGCTTGCGACCCGCGACATCCGGCTGGCGCTGACCCTGCTCGTCGTCGGCTGCCCCGGCGCATTGGTGATCTCGACTCCGGTGTCGATCGTGGCGGGCATCGGCCGGGCGGCGCGCTCGGGCATCCTGATCAAGGGCGGGCAGCATCTGGAAAGCGCGGGCAGGATCACCGCGCTCGCCCTCGACAAGACCGGCACCCTGACCGAGGGTCGGCCGAGCCTGGCCGAAGTAGTCGCCCTCGGCGGCCACGACGGCGATGAGGTGCTGCACTGGGCGGCGATCGCCGAATCCGGCTCGGACCATCCGCTCGGCCGGCCGATCGTCGAGGCCGGCCGGGCGGCGGGCGAGATCCCGGCGCCGGATGCGGTCGAGGAGCAGGCGGGAATGGGCATCGTCGCCCGCCATGCCGGCCGCGAGATCGCGGCCGGCAGCCGGTGGCTGATGGACCGGCTGGGCATCGCGCTCGATCCCGAGGCCGGGGCGGCGCTGGCCGGGCTGCTGGAGCGTGGGCGCACGCCGGTGATCGTGGCGCTCGACGGCAGGGTGGCGGGTATCCTCGGCCTGTCGGACCGGCCGCGCCCGACGGCCAGGGCCGCCATCGCCCGGCTGCGCGAGATCGGCGTCACAAACATCGCCATGCTGACCGGCAACCAGAAGCAGGCGGCGCAGGCCGTGGCGGCCGAGGTCGGCATCGACGATATCCACGCGGGTCTGCTTCCCGAGCAGAAGCTGGAACTGATCCGGCAGTTCCGCGCCGGGGGCAGCCATGTGGCGATGATCGGCGACGGCATCAACGATGCGCCGGCACTCGCGGCGGCCGACACCTCGATCGCCATGGGCGCGGCGGGCAGCGACGTGGCGATCGAGACCGCCGATATCGCGCTGATGTCCGACGACCTCGGCAAGATCCCCGAGGCGATCGCCATCTCGCGCGCGACGCTCGCCAACATGCGCCAGAACCTGATCATCGCGCTGCTGACCGTGGCCGGCCTGCTGGCGGGCGTGTTCAGCGGCCATGTCCATATGGCGGGCGGGATGCTGGTCCATCAGCTCTCGGTGCTGGTGGTCATCGCCAACGGCATGCGCCTGCTGCGCCTCCCGCCCGGGGCGGGCGCCGGGCAGGTCGCTTTGTTGCATCGTGCCCCTCGTCGAGGCAATCGCTCGGGCGCGGACAGTGGGCAGGCTGTGTAGAGCGAGTATCGTCATCGGTTGCAGCAGGTCGAACAGCTTCCCGCTGGAACCTCTCCTGCACGGGTATCCCATGCGCGGCCAGGTTCCGCCGCAGCGCCGCGCCGAAACCGGCGGAGCCGCAGAACCAGGCGCCAGTGCGCCAGTCCGGGACGATGGCGCGAATGAGCTCGCCGCTCAGCGAGCCGTCGCGGGCGGTGCCTGCGGCTGGAACCGGGCCTCGAAGCCGTCATTCCGGCCCGGAGCGGGTGAGGCGAGGGTGAGGGCGGCGCCGGTGCCCTTCGCGATCGCCGCGGCGATGGCAAGGCCGAGACCGGAGCCGCTCGCCGTGCTGCCCGCCCGCTCGAAGCGATCCGTCAGCCGCGCGAGCCTGTCGGCCGGCACGGCGGGGCCGGCGTTGGCGACGGTGAGTGTGCCGCCAAAGGAGAGCTTCACCTCGACGGGCGCGGCGGCATCGCCATGGATCAGCGCATTCTCGATGAGGTTGCGGGCAAGGATGGCGAAGGCGTCGGGGTCGACGCGCATCCGGGCGCCGCCTTCCGGCAGGGCGAGCCGCAGGCGCTCCCCGTGTCCCGCGCGGAAAAAATCCTCCGCCACCAGGGCGAGGATCAGCGCCATGTCGCATTCGATCCCGGCCAGCACGCCGCCGCCTTCCGCCCGCGACAGGTGTAGCAGCTTTTCGGCGAGCCGGGCGAGGCGCTTCAGTTCCGTCTCGATGGTAAGCGCCCGCTGGCGCAACGGTCCCTCGGGCGCCTCCGCCACCAGCCGCTGGGTCTGCGCCAGCACGGCCGCCACGGGCGTGCGCAATTCGTGCGCGGCGTTGGCGGTGAAGGCGCGCTCGGCCTCCAGCGTGCGCGCAAGCCGCGCCATCAGCCGGTCCACCGCGTCGCGGATCGGCGCCAGTTCCTCCTGCAGGCCGGGCGTGGTCAGGGCCGAGAGGTCCGAGGCGTCGCGCCCCGCCACCTCCGCCGACAGCGCCGCCACTGGGGCAAGGCGCGCACGGGTGAAGAGCGCGATGCCGATAAGGCTCGCCGGCAGCAGCAGGAGCAACGGCAGGAACATGAAGCCGATGGTTTCCCACCGCGCCTCGCGCCGGTAGGAAAACGGCTCCGCCACCTCGATCCGGTAGGTGCCCGACACGGCGTATCGCGCATAGATGCGATGGTCGTTCACGGTGTGGAAGCCTTCGGCCAGCGGCCGGCCGAAGACCGCCAGGTCGGCGTCGTCGGAGGCGAGCACGATGCGCCCGTCGCGCTCGCGCACGACATAGGTGATCTGGCCCTCGCGCCGCGGCCCCACGGCGGAGACCTGGCGGGTCCCGGGTGCTTCCTCGTCGTTGATCAGCTCGATCACCGCGAGCGGCAGGATGCGCTCGGCGGTCTGGCGCAGGGCGGAATCGAAGATCTCCTCCAGCTCGTGCCGGACGATCTGCGCGGCGGCGGCCATCGCCAAGAGCCAGAAGAGGCAGAGCCCGGCGGAAAGGCCGAGCGCGAGGTCGCGCCGCAGGCTGCGCGGGCGGGTTCGGGGGCGGCGCGCATCCACCGCTTTCACCCGCGCCCCAGCCGGTAGCCGAGGCCGCGCAGCGTTTCGACGCTGCCCCGCCCGAGCTTGCGGCGCAGACGGCTGACGTAGACCTCGATGGTGTTGCTCTCCACCTCCGCATCGAAGGAATAGAGCCGTTCCTCCAGCACGGATTTCGGCACGATGTTGCCGGGGCGCTGCAGCAGGGTCTCGAACACCGCCCATTCGCGCTGGCTCAGGGCGATCTCTCCTTCCGGGCCGGTGATGCGGCGGGCGGCGAGGTCGATGGCGAGGTGGCCGAGTTCGACCAGCGGGTTGGGGTTGCCCGCATAGCGCCGCGCCACCGCGCCGATGCGGGCCGACAGCTCGGCGAGATCGAACGGCTTGACGAGATAATCGTCCGCGCCGGCGTTGAGCCCCTCGATCCGCTCCGTGATCCGGTCGCGGGCGGTGAGGATGATGACCGGCACCGCCGAGCCCTGCCGGCGCAAGGCGCGCAGGAAGCCGAGGCCGGCACCGTCGGGCAGCATCAGGTCGAGCAGGATCAGGTCGTAGACGACGGTATCGGCGCAGGCGCGCGCGTCGGCGAGCGTCGCCACCCGGTCGGGCGTGTGGCCGTCGGAGGCGATCTGGGCGTGCACGGCATCGCCGATGCCGTGATCGTCTTCGACCAGAAGGATGCGCATGCCCGTTCCTTCGCCTTCCGTTCCATGCTCGTCGGCCTGCGAACTGACAGGCGGCTGAACGCGCGCCGCTGCCCCGTTCAGTCTCCCGTCAGGCTATTCGCTCATCCCGGTAGCCGGGAACGCTAGTTCATCGCCGCACTTTCTGGAACTGTTCAAATGACCGCAGGCAAACAGCCGCTGGCCAATAACCGCTGGCAAAAGATCGCTGGAAGGGATTGACGGGATGAAACGGTGTATCCTGATGGCGCTCGTGCTGTGGGGTGGAACAGGTGCCGGCGGCGCGCTGGCCGATGATCGCTGCGGCGTGCCGATGGCGAGCTGGCAGCCGCGGGAGGCGGCCGGCCGGGCGGCGGAGGAGATGGGCCGGGCGATGGGCTGGCAGGTGCGGCGAATCCGCACCGACGGCGGCTGCTACAGGATTCATCTCCGCGACACGCGCGGCAACCGCATCGAGGCGCGGATGGCGCCCGACACACTGGCGCTGCGCCGCCTCGATGTGGAGTTCGCCCCCGGCGGCAGCCTTGCCGATCTGTGCGCCGCGGCCGCCCCTCAGCGGCCGCCCGCCGCTTCACCGTTTCCGTCTTCCGGCACGCGCGCACCCGCCCCCGGGGCGCCCGGCACACAGGAGAACTGACCCATGTCCGCGCTTGTACGAACCGGATATTCACCCGCGCAGATCGCGCTTCACTGGCTTGTCGCCGCGCTCGTCATCTTCCAGCTCGTCTTCGGAGAGAGCATGGCGGAGATGGTCGAGGCCGCCGAGGAAGGCAAGGTCCTTTCCGGCACGGAAACGGCGCTCGGCAACGCCCACTACTGGGTCGGCATCGCGGTTCTCGCGCTGGCGGCGCTGCGTCTGCTGCTGCGTATCGTGCAAGGCGCCCCGGCGCCGATCGGTGGCGGCGCGCTGGGGCTGGCGGCCACCGGCGCGCATCATCTCTTCTATCTGCTGCTGTTCGCCGCTCCGGTCACCGGCCTGCTCGGCTTCTATCTCGGCGAGCCGTGGAACGAGGTGCACGAGATATCGAAGCCAGCCTTCGTCATCCTCATCGTCGTGCACGCGGCCGGCGCGCTCTTCCATGCCTTCTGGCTGCACGATGGCACCCTGCGGCGCATGGTCGTGCCGCAGCGGAGCTGATCGCGCCGACGGCCGGAGCCGGATCGTCAGCTCCGGTCGCCGCGGATGGGATCGGCGAGGAGCCTGAGCCCGTTGAGCACCACGAGCACGGTGCCGCCCTCGTGCCCCAGCACGGCGAGCGGCAGCGGCAGGGCGAGGAACAGGCTGGATGCGACCAGCACCGCCATCGCGCCGATGGCGAAGACCAGGTTCTGGCGGATGATGCGCCGCGTGCGCCGCGCCAGCCTGCGGGCGGCGGCGAGGCGCTGCATGTCGTCGGACAGCAGCGCCACGTCGGCGGCGGCGAGCGCGACGTCGCTGCCCGCCGCCCCCATGGCGATGCCGATGTCGGCGCGCGCCAGAGCCGCGGCATCGTTGACGCCGTCGCCGACGAAGGCCACCTTGCCCCGCGCGGTCAGCTCGCCGACGAGCCGCACCTTGTCCTGCGGCAGCAGATCGGCATGGACGTCCTGCGGCGCGAAGCCGAGTTCCGCGCCGATCCTGATTCCCACGGGCCGGCGGTCTCCCGTCATCATGGCGATGGCCGTCACGCCCTCGGCCCGCAGCGCCGCAAGCCCCGCCGCCGACGTCGCGCGCGGGCGGTCGGCCACGCTGACGGCGCCCAGAACCCGGCTGCCGCGCCCCAGATAGACCACCGTTTCCGCGCTGTCCGCGAGCGCCGCAAAATCGGGCCGCGTGTCGGGTTCCGAAGCCGGCGCGTCGGCCAGCGCATGGATGCGGGCGGTCATCCGCGCCGCCATGCGGCGGTTGCCCGCCCAGACCACGCCCGCGGCGTCGGTTCCGCGGATGCCCTCGCTCGGGATGGCCTGCACGTCGCGCACCGTGGCGGGGGTGACGCCGCGCGTCTGCGCGTAGCGGCGGATGGCGTCGGCGATCGGGTGTTCGGACTGCGCTTCCAGCCCCGCGAGCAGCGCGAGAAACGCGGTCTCGTCGCCGCCGGCCGCGACCGCCGTCACCTCCGCCTTGCCGGTGGTGAGCGTGCCGGTCTTGTCGAAGGCGAATATGTCGACGTCCGCCAGCGTTTCCAGCACCGCGCCGCCCTTGAACAGCACGCCGCCCCTCGCCGCCGCCGCAAGCGCCGAGAGGATGGCGGCGGGGACCGAGATCACGATGGCACAGGGGCTTGCCGCGACGAGCAGCGTCGCCGCGCGGTAGAGCGCCTCCCGCGCCGGCCAGCCGAGCCCCAGGAAGAGGGCGAAGGCGAGGGCGGACCCCGCCAGCACGGCGACCGTATAGCGCTGGCCGAACCAGGCGCTGAAGCGCTCCGAGGGCGCGCGGGCGGCCTGCGCCTCGGTCACAAGCGCGATCATCCGCGCCACGGTGCTGTCGGCGACGGAGCGCCCGACCGTGACCGCCAGCACGCCGTCGAGGTTCACCGTCGCCTCGAAAACCTTGGCGCCGGGGCGCTTGTGCACCGGCATCGATTCGCCGGTGATGGTGGCCTCGTCGAGCGAGCCCTCGCCGCTGAGGATCGTGCCGTCCGCCGGCACCCGCGCGCCGGGCCGCAGCACCACGACGTCGCCTGGAACGAGTTCCGCGACCGGCACCTCGCTCACCACTCCGTCAGGCAGGCGCTTCAGGGCGGTGTCGGGGCGCAGCGCCATCAGCGCCTCGACCGCACGCCGTGCCCGGCCCATGGCGCGGTGTTCGAGCGTGGTGGAGATGCTGAAGAGGGTGAGCAGCACCGCCCCCTCCAGCGGCGCGCCGACGGCGGCGGCGGCGAGCGCGGCCACTACCATCAGCAGGTCGATGTCGAGGATGCGCTCGCGCCACAGCGCCGCCAGCGCCCGCCAACTCGCCGGCAGCCCGCCCGCGAGATAGACGAGCGCGAGGCCCACGGGTCCCCAGTATCCGGGAGCGGCGAAAGCGTCGAAAGCGGCAAGGCCCATGCCCGCCACGGTGGCGCCGGTCAGCGCCGCCATCGCGCGGTCGGATGAGAGATCGAGCATGCGTTGTCCCGGCTGTACGGCAGGCGTGAATGGCCGGGTCATCAATGGGGACGCTTGCTGACAGCAACCTGAACACCCGCCGCGGAGCCGCGTCAAACCCGCTCATCACCTCGCGCAGCAGGTCCCTGCCGTCGCTTGCGGGCCGCAACACGCCGGCGCTGCCTGCCCGGCCCGGTGTCTCGGCTTGCAGATAGCCGGGCGGGCAGCGAGCCGCAGCACGACAAAGCTGCTTTCCGGATGCAGCGCGTCCACGTCGAAAACCTGCATCGCCGTGCCGGGCGGGCCGACCTCGAAAGTCACCCGGGCGTCGGGATCGAGTGCGATCTGTCGCCCGACCCGGTCGAGAATGCCGCGAAACTTGTCGACGGACAGGTAATCGCGGTCCTCTATCGGGCCGCAGTCCTCGACTTGCAGGATCGTCTCGCGCCACGACTCGGGGTTTGCGCCGCAATCGAGGGTAACGAAGGAGCCGGCCTTGACTTCGGTCACATGATAGCCCGGCCTGATCCTGGGCCCGCCGTAGTCGATGACCAGAGCCTTGCCGGTGTGCGGCTCCAGCGCGGCCAGCAGGGCGCCCAGCGAGGCATCGCCGTGAAAATTCATCTCAAAATTCATCTTTCGGGGGCTGGCGCTGTCGTTCATCTTCATGTATCCATATTTCAATAGATATCGATATATTGAGGCCACGATGAACGAAAAGCAAGCCCTCGAAGCCTTCGCCGCGCTTTCTCAGGAAACGCGGCTGCGCATCGTCCGCCTGCTGGTGACGGCCGGCCCTCAAGGTTTGCCGGCCGGGGCGATCGGGGAGGCGATGGATGGCGCGTCGTCCTCGCGCATGTCGTTCCACTTGGGCCAGCTGGAACATGCCGGGCTGGTCGTGTCCCGCCGCGAGGGGCGTTCGATCATCTACAGCGCCGCCTATCCGGCCCTTGCCGGTCTTATCACGTTCCTCATGCGGGACTGCTGCCAGGGCCATCCCGAAGTGTGCAATCCCGCCATCGCCACATTGTCCTGCTGCTGCGAGCCTGTCGGGGAGCAGGCCGATGCCTGACGCCCACCCGACCGGCCGCATCTACAACGTGCTGTTCATCTGCGCCGGCAATTCCGCCCGCTCGATCATGGCGGAGAGCATTCTCAACAGGGATGGTGCCGGCCGATTCCGCGCTTTCTCGGCGGGCAGCCGGCCGACGGGGACGGTCAATCCCTTCGCCCTCAAGGTGCTGGAGAGCTACGATTACCCCACAGAAGGGCTGCGATCGAAAAGCTGGGACGAATTCGCCGAGCCGGGCGCGCCCGTGCCGGATTTCGTATTCACTGTCTGCGACGCCGCGGCCGGTGAGACCTGTCCGATGTGGCCGGGGCAGCCGATGGCAGCGCATTGGGGCATAGAGGATCCCGCCGCCGCCGAGGGGGTGGACATCGAGAAGGAGGCGGCCTTCGTCACCGCGTTCCGCTATCTGAGAAACCGCGTTTCCATCTTTGCATCCCTACCCATCGAAAGCCTCGACAGGACGGTCCTCGGCGCGAAGCTGCGCGAGATCGGCCAGAGCGAAGGGGGCACGCCGCCCCGGCCCGACCTGATATGAGGTGAGCCCGACATAAGGTGAACCATGGACGTCATCATCTATCACAACCCTGCCTGCGGCACGTCGCGCAACACGCTCGCCATGATCCGCAATGCCGGTATCGAGCCGCATGTCATCGAATATCTGAAAACGCCGCCGACACGGGCGCTGCTCGCGCAACTCATCGGGCGCATGGCCATCCCGGTCCGCGCCCTGCTGCGCCAGAAGGGCACGCCCTATGCGGAGCTTGGCCTTGACGATCCGGCCCTGACCGACGACCAGCTTCTCGACGCCATGCTGGCGCATCCGATCCTGATCAACAGACCCATCGTCGTCAGCCCGAAGGGCGTGCGGCTCTGCCGCCCGTCCGAACAGGTGCTCGACCTGCTGCCGCCGCAGCGGAGGGAGTTCATCAAGGAGGACGGCGAGCGCGTGGTGGACGAACACGGCCGCCGCGTGGCGACGGCATAAGGATGCAGCATGTCTGTCCCGACCCAATCCGCGCCCGCCGAATCTGTCCCCGCCACATTCGCCATGTCCACCTTTGAACGCTATCTCACGCTCTGGGTCGCGCTCTGCATTGTCGCCGGTGTCACGTTGGGCCATTTCCTGCCGGGCATCTTCCATACCATCGGCACGGCGGAGGTCGCCAAGGTCAATCTGCCGGTCGCGGTGCTCATCTGGCTGATGATCGTGCCGATGCTGGTCAAGATCGACTTTACCGCGCTCGGGCAGGTCAAGGAGCACTGGCGCGGCATCGGCGTGACGCTGTTCGTCAATTGGGCGGTGAAGCCGTTTTCGATGGCGTCGCTCGGCTGGCTGTTCATCGGATACCTGTTCCGGCCCTACCTGCCGGTTGACCAGATCGACAGCTATATCGCCGGCCTCATCATCCTTGCGGCCGCGCCCTGCACGGCAATGGTGTTCGTCTGGTCGAACCTGACCAGGGGCGAGCCGCATTTCACGTTGAGCCAGGTGGCGCTCAACGACGCCATCATGGTGTTTGCGTTCGCGCCGGTTGTCGGCCTGCTGCTTGGCCTCTCGGCCATCACCGTGCCGTGGGATACGCTGGTCCTCTCGGTGGCGCTCTATATCGTTGTCCCCGTGATCGCCGCGCAGTTCGTGCGCCGCCGCCTGCTCGCCACGGGCGGAGAACCGACCCTGAAACGTTTCCTCGACCGGCTCCAGCCGCTTTCGCTGGCGGCGCTGCTCGCCACGCTCGTTTTGCTGTTCGGTTTTCAGGGCGGACAGATACTGGCCCAGCCGCTCGTTATCGCGTTGCTCGCCGTTCCGATCCTGATCCAGGTCTATTTCAACGCCGGGCTGGCCTATTTGCTGAACCGTGTCACCGGCGAGAAGCATTGCGTGGCGGGGCCGTCAGCCCTGATCGGCGCTTCGAACTTCTTCGAGCTTGCGGTTGCCGCCGCCATCAGCCTGTTCGGCTTCCAGTCCGGCGCGGCGCTCGCCACCGTCGTCGGGGTGCTGATCGAAGTGCCAGTGATGCTCTCCGTCGTGTGGATCGTGAACCGCTCCAAAGGCTGGTACGAGCGCGGCGGCCTGTTGATGTAAAAGTAATTATAAGCAGCCTATGGAGTGTCCATGGGAAAGTGGATCTTTCTCATTCCGGCTGACATAGGCGCTCAAGTAGCGGCCTGCAACTTCAGTGGGGTCCACGTCGCGATCCCGGCGTCGCCGGTTCCGACAAGCAGCGCTCCATCTGCCGATGGGTCCAGGATCCACCGTTCTGCAAAACACCGTATTATTATTGGTCGTGAGAAAGAGAGGGTACACCCGTGACGCTTCTTCTGGCGGCCGTGTTGGCGTTCCTGATTGCGATGATGACTGCTCCCGTCGGAGTTTCCGGCGCAGTATTCCTCATGCCTGTACAGTTAAGCGTGCTGCATACGCCAAGCCCCTCCGTGACACCTACGAACCTGCTGTACAATCTCGTTGCTATTCCTGGCGGGCTGCTGCGTTACAACGGCCGTATGCGGATTCGCCGGTCGCTGACCTGGCTGCTGGTTGCAGGCACGATTCCCGGCACTGTCGTTGGCGCGATCATCCGTGTCTGGTGGCTGTCCGGGCCAGAGGAATTTCTTCTGGTGGTCGCCTCGGTGCTGATTCCGCTCGGCATCTGGTTGCTGTTCGGCAAACATACGCCTTCCCGTGAGGGGCACGATGTTCACGGTCGCCAGCGGCTTTTGATTATCGGCCTGGCCCTCGTAGTCGGCGTCATCGGCGGCATCTACGGTATCGGCGGCGGTTCTCTTCTGGCTCCGATCCTGGTAGGCATGGGCTTCGCCGTCTCCAGTGTCGCCCCTGCGGCATTGACGTCCACCCTGGTGACCTCAGTGGCCGGGCTCATCACATACATTGTGCTGAGTCTCGGCTACCATGGGAATATTGCTCCCGATTGGCCGCTCGGCATTGCACTCGGCATCGGTGGTTTCGCGGGTACTTATGCGGGTGCGGCCTTGCAGCCCTGGCTGCCTGAAATGTTGCTCCGTCGAACCCTTGGCGGCATTGGTATCGTCATCGGCGTCCATTACGTCGTGCAGGTCGTGATATGATCCCGTCAGTTGTACTTTGAGAGGCCGAGCTTCGTGCGGCGCGGCGAGCTGATTACAGACGCTCGGTCGCTGCGACCTTTTGCTTCTTGTGGGCATGGCAGCGGCGCCAGAAACGATCTAAAATGCGGTACGAGGGTCGTTCTCCGGTACGCGGTGTTCTATCCGACACCTCCGGCAAGTCCTCTCGGCGGCGGTTGGGGCAGTTCTTGATGATCCTGGAAGTAGAGGTAATCGGTGAATAGCGCACATTACACCGCTTCGCATTGGGGAATCTACGAAGTGCAACGCGATGCAGGCGGGCAGCCGCTCATCGTGCCCTGGGCGCAGGATCCAGATCCCTCTCCGATTGGATTGCACATGCTGGCGGCCAATAATGCGCCGCAACGCATTCTTCGCCCCGCTGTCCGGGCAGGCTGGGCTGAAGGGCGGATGGGAGAGCCGCGAAGGACGCGGCACGGAACCCTTCGTCGAGGTGTCATGGGACGAGGCATTCGAGTTGCTTGCGGTGGAACTGCGACGGGTGATCGACACCCATGGCAACGACGCAATCTTCGGGGGATCCTGCGGCTGGGCAAGTGCCGGTCGTTTTCATCATTCCGTTGGCCATCTCCATCGTTTCCTGAACGTGCTGGGCGGTTATGTGCGCAGCGTCGATTCCTACAGTTTCGGCGCGGGCAGCGTGATCCTGCCCCACATCATTGCACCGATCGACGTGGTGCTCGCGAACAGCGATTCATGGGACACGCTCGTCCAGAATACCCGCCTCATCGTCAGCTTTGGAGGCATGCCTGCCAAGACGACACAGAACGAGTCCGGCGGTGCGGGTCGCCATCGCCATCGCGACGCCATGGCGGGACTTGTCGAGCGCGGCGTCCGGATCGTTAATGTCGGCCCGAACCGTGAGGACACCGAACCCGGTGCCCATGCCGAGTGGCTGCCCATCCGGCCGAACACCGACACTGCCCTGATGCTGGCGCTCGCTCATGGCGTGGTCGAGGACGGCCGCCATGACAAGGATTTCCTTGCGACCCATTGCATCGGTTGGGAACGTCTCGATGCCTACCTGTTCGGGCATGTCGACGGCATCGTCAAGGATGCCGCTTGGGCGGCGGGGATTACCGGCGCACCGCGAGAGACGATCGAGGAGCTTGCAAGCGCACTGGGGCGCGAGCGGACACTGGTGACAGCGATGTGGTCGCTTCAGCGGGCTCATCACGGCGAGCAGCCGTTCTGGGCCGTGGTGGCGCTGGCGGCCGTGCTCGGGCAGATCGGCCTGCCGGGTGGCGGCTTCTCCCTGGGTTATGGCGCGACGAATTCGATCGGACATCGCAGCGCCCGATTTTCGGGGCCGACCCTGCCGCAGGGTCGCAACGCCGTGGATGCTTTCATCCCGGTCGCCCGTATCGCCGACATGCTGGAGCATCCGGGTGAGCTCTTCGACTACAACGGTCGCTCGCACCGTTTCCCGGATATCCGGCTGATCTATTGGGCCGGCGGTAACCCGTTCCATCATCACCAGGACCTTTATCGTCTGACGAAGCTGTGGCGCAAGCCTGATACGGTCGTCGCGCATGAGCAGTTCTGGAACGCCCACGCGAAGATGGCAGATATCGTATTACCGGCGACGACGACGCTGGAGCGCGACGATATCGGCTTCTCAGCGCGCGAGGCGCATATTGTCGCCATGCGCCGCCTCCTTCCACCGGCCGGCGAGGCTCTCGACGATTTCGAGATCTTTCGCGGGCTGGCCGAACGTCTCGGCGTTGCCGGATCGTACACAGAAGGTCGTGACGCGAAAGGCTGGTTGCGCGTGCTCTATGACGACGCCAGGCCGCGCGCGATAGCCGCAGGCGTCGAGCTGCCGGAATTCGAGGCCTTCTGGGCCAGTGGGATCATCGACTTCGAGGGGACGCCCGCGCCCGAGACCTTCCTGCGGAGTTTCCGTGAAGACCCTGCTGCCAACCCGTTGAAGACACCTTCCGGCAAGATCGAAATCTGGTCGGAGACGATCGATGGCTTCGGCTATTCCGATTGGGGCCGATGTCCGGCAGGCCGTCCCGGCTGACGGTTGCCTGGATCGGCAGCTGCTTGGCGAGAAAGGCTTTCATCGTGTCGTCGAGTGTGTTCACGTCAGGGATCCTGATATCTGGGGGCGTCATGTCTAACGGGCCGCTTACGAGAGCCCGATTGCGCAGTGGGAACAGCCGGCATCGGCAATCTCGGCATGCCGCGCGACGTGGTAGACGTTGAAGGCCGTCCGGTGCGCGCGGGATACGAGGTCGTTTACGAGGTCGGCCGTTTCGCCGGTTTCCGATCCTCCATTTTCATGGAGATGCCGGACGAGAGCCGCGAGGGCCTGTTTCAGGTGCTGGACACAGCTAACCCGCTGCGCCAGCGGCACGGCCGGTGATCCTGCGGCTTCCATCAGCCTGTCGTAGGCGCGCCGGAAATAGATTCCGGCGGCGTCCTGACTTCCCTGTCTCTCTTCGAGTTCCGCAAGATTGTGGCACGAAACGTTATAGATGACCGGACCGGGCGGGAGCCCCCGTCCGGTCATCGCCGCGTCGAACAGCTTCTCCGCTTCGGATAGCGCCTGGCCGTAAACCTTGCGTGCCGAGGCAATGTCGTTTCGCACATAGGCGCGGTTGGCCTCTGCGGTCAGCTTCTTCCACAACTCGTCGCCCCTGCCGACAATGGCTAGGCACGGCAGATGAGATGTGAGAGCTGTCCGGGCGGCGCGGGAAAAAGGTGCATGAGTCATGGTCCTGCTCTCCTTGTCCGGTCAGGCGGCTTGCAGGACGTCGTTACCCTTCTGCCAGTTGCAGGGGCAAAGCGCGCCGGTTTGCAGTGCGTCGAGCACCCGCAGCACCTCCTCCGGATTGCGGCCGACGTCGAGGTCATTGACCGATACGAAGCGGATGACGCCTTGAGGATCGGCGATGAAGGTCGCGCGTAGCGCCACGCCTTCATCCGGGTGCAGGATGCCGAGCGCCGTGCTCAGCTCGCGCTTGATGTCGGAGAGCATGGGAATGGCCAGATCCCGGAGGTCGGGGTGCTGCTGCCGCCAGGCGAGGTGGACGTATTCGCTATCCGTCGACACGCCGTAGACGACAGCGTTGCGATTGGCGAACTCGCCCTTCAGCTTGCCGAAGGCGGCGATCTCGGTCGGGCAGACGAAGGTAAAATCCTTCGGCCAGAAGAAGATCACTTTCCATTTGTCTACGTCTGTTGCGTCCGTAATGCGGGTGAACGCACTGGACGGGTCTGTCGCGACGACAGCCTGCAAGTCGAAGGCGGGGAGCCTGGCACCGATGGTCAGCATGGACTGTGTTCCTTTCGCGATGTCGGTTTCTGTCCGGATCATTCAGGCCGGTTTCATTCGCCCGATCCGGACGGGCGGCCGGCAAATCTGGTGCGCTGTCCGTGTCACCTGCAGATGATCACTCCGGTTCGCCGCGACGGCAGGCGCCGCACTGTCTGCAACCTGGAGCAGCCGGGCCGGAGCAGGCATGTCCGGCGTTCGCGTTCCGGCGCTTCAACCGGATGACGACGTCGACCTTGGCGATCTCGTAGCCTGCGGGCGGTTCGGGCAGTCGTCCGATGCGGACCTGCCCCGGGGGAACGTCAAGGATCCGGCGCTCCGCCTCGATGTAGAAATGATGATGATTGCCGGTGTCGGTGTCGAAATAGGTCCGCTCGCCGTCGACGGAAATTTGCCGCAGCAGGCCGGCTTCGGTAAACTGGTGCAGCGCGTTGTAGACTGTCGCCAGCGAGAGCGTCACGCCGGAACCCAACGCTTCCTGATGCAGGCCATCGGCCGTGACATGACGGTGGTGCTCCCGGAACAGGAGACCGCCGAGGGCAACCCGCTGGCGCGTGGGCCGCAGCCCGGCGTTGCGCAGGACGTCGAGGACATGCGCGCGTGTGAGGGGAAACCTGTCCCGCTCGGCGCGGAGGCGTTGCCGGGTTTCGTCGGGAACGAGGAGCATCGGGATATCCGTCGGTTGTGTCGGAGAGCGGGTGGGAGCAGCGGCGTCAGGGTTGTGGGCGTCTATGTCATGGGCGTCAGGGTCATGCGGCTTGCCGGTCTTCCTTGCGGCGGATCCGCAGGAGTACGTCGACACTGACCAGTTCGTAGCCTTCGGGCGGTGGGGGCAGGTCCTGAACCGTGATGCAGTTGGCCGGGACGTCCATCAGCCTGTCTTCATCGACCGCATAGAAATGGTGGTGATGGCCGGTCTGCGTGTCGTACCAGGTGGTTGAGCCATAAACGGGGACGCGCCGCAGCAGTCCCATGTCGCTGAAATCCCTCAGACCGCGATAAATCGAGCTGATCGATCCCGGCGCGCCCGCACGGACCATTTCATCGTGGAGTGTCTCGACGCTGACATGGCGGTCGCCGCGATCGAACAGGAGCGTCGTCAGGGCAAGGCGCTGCTGCGTTGCCCGCAGGCCGGTGACAGCGAGAAGGTCACGTGCGGGTCGGCGTGAAAGGCTGGCATCCTGCGGATTTTCGGTCCGTTCGGCAGTCATTCTTGTCCTCCGTGTCGAATCCTTATTGCAATTCGCTCGCAGTTGCAGAATAAATGAGCCCGCACGCACGTCAATCAATTTATGCAAATGAGTCGCAATTGCATTTGATAATGCAATCCGATCAATGGCGAGACGCTTTCGCCAACAAGGAGATCCGAGCATGTTCGATAAGATGAGGCGGTCCGTTCTGGCCGGCATGGCGGGAGCAGTGCTGGCTGTCGCGATGACGATGACGCCGGCTGCCGCGCAGGAGAAGAAACTGACCGTCGTCGCGACGACCGGCATGATCGCCGATGCGGTCAGGCAGGTCGGCGGTGACCGCGTTGACGTCAAGGCGTTGATGGGGCCGGGCGTCGATCCGCATGTCTATCGCCAGACGCGATCAGACATCGCGGCCATGGCCAACGCCGATGCCGTGTTCTGGCACGGCCTCTATCTGGAAGCCCAGCTCGAGGAATTCTTCCACGATCTCGCGAAGCGCAAGAACGTCGTCGCGCTGGCTGAAAGCCTGCCGAAGGATCAGCTTCTTCCCAACGAGGACTACGAGAACCGCTATGACCCGCATGTGTGGATGAATCCGCGCCTGTGGAAGGGCGTCGTCGCGGCGGCCCGCGACGAACTGATCAAGCTCGATCCCGACGGCAAGGCCGCTTTCGAGGCGAATGCCGACCGGCACCTGGCCGAAATCGATGCGCTCGCTGATTATTCTGACAAGGCATTCGCCACGGTGCCCGAGGCATCGCGTGTGCTGGTCACCGCCCATGACGCCTTCAACTACTTCGGCAAGGCCTATGGCTACGAGGTGATGGGTATCCAGGGCATCTCGACGGAAAGCGAGGCGGGGCTGAAGCAGATCGAGGATCTGGTCAACGTGCTGGTCGACAGGAAGATCGGCGCGATCTTCGTCGAATCCTCGGTTTCTGATCGCAACATCAAGGCACTGATCGAGGGCGCTGGCGCCAAGGGGCACAAGGTCGTCATCGGCGGCGAGCTGTTCTCCGACGCCATGGGCGCACCCGGCACCTACGAGGGCACCTACATCGGCATGATCGACCATAACGCGACCGTCATCACCCGCGCGCTTGACGGTGAGGCTCCCGAGAAGGGACTGAACAGCAAGCTCGGTTCCTGACCTCCGACCCGACCTCCCGACAACGACCGGCGGCCGGGACAGGGCACCCCCGGCCGCCAGCATTCCTCATGCCTGTTTCATAAAGGATCAGAGATGGCAATCGAACAAGCCCCGCAGCTCGTGGCGCGAGATGGCGTCACGCTGGCGCGCGATTATCCCGACAGTCCGTTGGCGATTGCCGGTCTCACGGTTTCCTATGGCGAGAAGCCGGTGTTGTTCTCAGTGGATTTCGTCACGCCTAAGGAGGCCATGCTGGCGATCGTCGGGCCTAACGGGGCCGGAAAGTCGACCTTGATCAAGGCGGCGCTTGGCATCGTGCCCCGCGTCACCGGCGAGGTCACGGTGTTCGGCAAGCCCTATGAAGAGGCGCGCCACCGCATCGCCTATGTCCCGCAGCGCGCCAGCGTCGATTGGGATTTTCCGGCGACGGTGCTCGATGTCGTCATCATGGGCCTCTACCGCGACATCGGCTTCCTGCGTTTCGCGGGCCGGAAGCACCGCGAAAAGGCGATGGACTGCCTGAAGCGTGTCGGCATGGAGAGCTTTGCCCGCCGCCAGATCGGCCAGTTGTCCGGCGGCCAGCAACAGCGCGTCTTTCTCGCCCGCGCGCTCGCCCAGGAAGCCGACCTCTATATCATGGATGAGCCCTTCGCGGGCGTCGACGCGGCGACCGAGCGCGCCATCGTCTCCGTGCTCAAGGCGCTGAATGCCGCCGGCAAGACCATCATTTGCGTCCATCACGACCTGGCGACGGTGCGCGACTACTTCAGCCATGTCCTGCTGGTGAACGTGCGCAAGATCGCCGATGGCCCGGTGGCCACGACCTTCACGGTTGAGAATCTGCAGTCCACCTACGGCGGGCGTCTCGCGACCGCGCAGGTCGACCAGCTCGCCGCCACCGGTTCGTGACCGGGCAGGACATCGCTCACGGGACCAGTTCGGGTTCACGGGAACACTCGTCGGGATCAAACGCATGGACGCTTTCCTCACCGCCCTTCTCCTTCAGGCGGGTTACAACACGGCGCTCGTTTCGGTCGGCGCTGCCATTCTCGGCGCGAGCGCCGGGGCGATCGGCACTTTCGTGCTGCTGCGCAAGCGCTCGCTGGTGAGTGACGCGATCAGCCACGCGACGTTGCCGGGCCTCGCGCTCGCCTTCATCGTCATGGCCCTGGTGACAGGCGACGGCCGCTGGATCGCCGGGCTGATGATCGGCGCGGCCGCGAGCGCCGGCCTCGGGTTGATCATCGTCGAATGGATCACGCGCCGGACGCGCCTGACGGAAGATGCCGCGATCGGCACCGTGCTGTCGGTCTTTTTCGGCTTCGGCATCGTCCTGCTCACTGTCATCCAGTCGCTGGAGACGGGACGGCAGGCAGGCATTTCCGGCTATCTCGTCGGTTCGACCGCCGGCATGCTGCGCTCGGAAGCCGAGACCATTGCGGTGGCGGCATTGCTGACAGGCGCCGCGATCTTCATGCTGCGCCGTCCGTTCACGCTGGTCTGTTTCGATCAGGAATACGCAGCCGTGCGCGGCATCAACGTGCGTGCGACCGACCTCGCCATGATGGGGCTGTTGCTCGCGGTCACCGTCATCGGCCTCAAGGTGGCCGGCCTCGTGCTGATCGTGGCGCTTACGATCATCCCGCCCGTCGCGGCCCGCTTCTGGACCGATCGTCCCGAGCCGATGACGCTGATCGCCGCTGTCATCGGGGCGGTGTCGGCCTACCTCGGAGCCGCGATCTCCTCGATCGACAGGGGGCTGCCGACCGGCGCGCTGATCGTGCTGATGGCCTTCAGTCTTTTCGTGATCTCGCTGCTGTTCTCGCCGCGTCGCGGGCTGTTTGCCGGCAGCCTGCGAAAGTTCGCGTTCCAGCGCGATGTCCACGAGCGGCAGGGTCTGCTCGCACTGGCGCGCGGCGAGGCGATCTATGATTCCCTGACGCTGAACATCCTGCTGAAGAAGGGGCTGATCCGCCGTGACGGCGTCGCCACCCTGAAGGGCAAGGCGGCTGCGGCCGAAGCAGTGAGGGACGAGGCGCGCTGGGCGCTCTACCGCCGTCTCTACCCGGAAGAGGCGGCGGGTACGACGCATCAGGGCATCACCGCCATCAGGGAGGTGCTGCCGCCCGATCTGGTTGCCGAACTCGACCAGCGTCTTTCATTGCAGCAGGTGCAATCATGAGCAACGACTTCGTCCAGTTGTCCCTCACACCCCTCGTGATCGGCGTGCTCGCCAGCATCGCCTGCGCCTTGCCCGGCAATTTCCTTGTCCTGCGCCGCCAGAGCCTGATCGGGGACGCGGTGTCGCATGTCGCATTGCCCGGCATTGTCGGCGCATTCCTTCTCACCGGCACGCTGGCGGCCGGCCCCATGCTCGTGGGTGCGGCGGTTGCGGCGATCGTCGCAGTGCTGCTGATCGAGCTGATCCGCAAGGTCGGCCATGTCGAGCCGGGTGCGGCGATGGGGGTGGTGTTCACGACGCTGTTCGCCGCCGGCGTGCTGCTGCTCGAGCAGACCGACACCAGCAAGGTGCATCTCGATGTGGAACATGCGCTCTACGGCAATCTGGAAAGCCTGATCTGGCTCGCGGGGGAGGACTGGGGATCGCTCCTCGACTGGCAGGCGCTGGCCGAGATTCCCTCCCAGCTTCCGCGGCTGGCCATCGTGCTTCTCGCGGTCGCCGCTTTCATCACCGTGTTCTGGAAGGAGCTGGTGATCGGCACCTTCGACGCCGCCTTCGCGCAGAGCATCGGCGCGAGGCCGACTGCGGTGAGTTTCGGACTGATCGTGATGGTCGCGGTGGCTGCCGTCGCCGCCTTTGACGCCGTTGGTTCGATCATCGTCATCGCCATGTTCATCTGCCCGCCGTCCGCGGCACGGCTGATGACCGATCGCATGGGTCCGCAGATCGCCTGGAGCGTGGCGTTCGCGACCGTCGCAGCGGTGGTCGGCTATATCCTCGCCGGCTACGGCCCGCTCTGGTTCGGCGGACATTCCAGCGTCAGCGCCGCCGGCATGATCGCAACCATATCCGGCCTGATCCTCGGTATCGCCTGTCTCGTTGGCCCGAAACGCCATGGCGTCAAGGTCGCTGCCGCCAACACCGGAAAACCCTCCATTCACGAGCAGGAACCGGCCTGACCGAGCCGCGCACATCCATCTATCGCTGATATCAAGAGGACAGGATATGAAACGTTCAAGGTTATATCTCGCGGCAGGTGCAGTGTTTTTCGTTACGGGAATCCCGGCATGGTCCGCCGATCTGCCGGTTTCGAAGAGTGCACCGGTCGACTATGTGCGTGTCTGTTCGACGCATGGCGAAGGCTTCTTCTACGTGCCGGGCACGGACACCTGCATCAGGATCGGCGGGCGCGTGCGCGCGGATTTCGGCTATTCCCAGCCCAGGGGGGCGACGATTATCGAGACCGATGCGAACGGTGACATTGTCAGCGCATCGCGCGATGGGCGCCAGCGTGACGCTACCGGCTTCAAGGCGCAGGCCCGTCTTGAGGTTGATGTCCGCACCGCGACGGACTTCGGCCTGCTGCGGACTTTCATCCGCTACGAGATCGAAAAGAATTCCGGCATCTTCAGCGAGGACGAAGACGGCGCCCTTGTTGAAAGCGCCTATATTCAGTGGGCGGGTCTGACGGCTGGTCACGCCACGTCTTTCTTCGATTTCTACGCCAACGACCTCAACTTCGGGGAAGGGTTGGTGGGCTCCTTCGGCTCCGACACCACGATCAACCTGCTGGCCTACACGGCCACGTTCGGCGACGGCTTTTCCGCGACGCTTTCGCTGGAAGACCGCAATACCCGTCAGGTGAATGAGACTTGGTATGACGCTGCCGGTCAGCGGCTTCCGGATGTCGTCGTCAACCTGCGCGTGGAGCAGGACTGGGGCTCGGCGCAGCTGTCCGGCGCACTGCACCAGCTCAATTCGGCCTCGCTCCATGGACCCTTCGCGCAACGGGTGGATACGACCTATGGCTTTGCGGTGCAGGGCGGCGTGACGATCAACCTGCCGGCCTTCGCCGAGGGCGACGTGCTGTGGCTCCAGGGCGCCTATGCCGATGGCGCGCTGAACTATTTGGGTGTCGGTGACGTGGAGGCCGGGGATTTCCTGTCGATCGCGACGGACGGCGCCATTGTCAACGGCGATGTCAAGACGACGCGCGGCTGGAACGCCACCGCCGCTTTCCTCCACTACTGGACGCCGTCGGTGCGGCAGAGCGTATTTGGCAGCTATACGGGTGTGACGTATGACAATGCAGTCAAGGCTGGCTATGCGGAACTGCGCAATTTCGATGTATGGGCAGTTGGATCGAATCTGATCTGGTCGCCGGTGAGCGCCTTCGATATCGGCATCGAGGTGCTCTACTCCAAGGCTGAACGCAAGAGCTTCGCCGGTGAGGTCATCGAAAGCCGGCGGCGATCGGAGGATCAGGTGCAGGCGAGATTGCGGCTCCAGCGCGAGTTTTGAACACGGCGGCAGGCTTCTCTATTTGCTGTCATCGACGGTGCGCCGGCGTGATCCACGCTGATCGCGGCACTTCCACGGAAGCCGCCGATGCGGACGAGTGAGGCTCAGTCGCGGCCGGTAAGCGTCCGTTCATCCTCCAGCGTCTTCTGCGCGCCCGGAGGCGTATAACCATCCCTGGCAGGTGCATGGATCGCGATCCGCACTGCACGAGAAGCTCCATCGTCTCGCGGACCCGCCATTCGTTGATGGCCTGCGACACGTTCCGGCCGAGCTTGCGGTTGATCGCGCCGGAAACCTGCCGGGCGGGAATCCCAAGGCGGCGCGAGAGCCGGTCCAGCGTCAGATCCCGATCGCGATAAAGTTTACGTTCGGCCATGAGCCGGTCGACCTCGGCGAGGACATGGTCGTCGTATGCGCCGGGCGCATCCGGCCTGGTCTCGGTGTCGACGGCGGCAATCCGGGGCGCGGCTTCTGCTTGGGGCGCACTGCTGACCATCACCACGGTGGCCCAGGCGAGCAGCGGCAGCACCATCATGTTCCCCGCGCTGACGATGCGGCTGGCATGGCTCCCGTCGCCGAGACCGGAATCCAGCGCGATGGCCAGATCCTGAAGCCTTGCCGGGATGTCGCGTTTGCTGCAGAGAACGCGCCAGACCTCGCCCGTATCCGACCGTTCAACATAGAATACCGGGTCCGGAATTCGGAGGAACGGCGGGAAGCTGCCAGAAGACTGGGGCTGGGACGCAAGAACGTCGAATCCGCACCGCAAGCGGAAGCTGCAGCCGAAGTCCCTTCTCCTGTCGCGGAGGTGGAATCCGAACCGGCACCTGCGCGCAAGCGAACCACGCGCGCCAAGGTGCCTGCCCCATCCGACCCCCGCTCGAGGCGGACGCGCAAAGAGGCGCGGCCCGCCGAACAGGCGGTGGAATCGGTCGAGTGATCGCGCCGGGTTAAGGTATGAGCAGATCTGCCAGACGCTCTCTCCTTTCCTCCGGCACTCGACCATCAGATCGCAGTCCCGATTTCGACGTCCGGCGCCGCCCCGCTAAACGTCCGGGCAGTCGGTGCTGCCGACCCCGGATAAATCAATGTGGGCCGGCAGGGCAGGGGAACCGGCACCGGATCAGTTGTCGGTGCGTTACACGATCTCGCCGACGTGATCCGGGAAGGCAAAAATATCCGAGCAGGCTTCCATGCCCTGGACGATGTCGCACGAACTGTCGGCCGGCAGGAGTTCCCCAAGGGATACACAATCGCCGTGCAGAAAACGCCGGATCTTTCCGCCGACGCCAATTTCAAGATGACCGCACCAGAACAGGGCGTCTCGACCCCGGCCCCCGATCCCACCGGCCCGCACCCCGAGAAACAGACCGACGCGAATCCTGATCCCCCGCTACCGATCGAGGACAAAGAGGAACGCGAACGGAAACGCCGCCGTCGGCGTGCGATCATCGCCGCGGCGGCACGGAACGGCCGCGGGCTCTGATCTGTACAGTGTTCGCCTGGAAACCGGGACAAAGCGCACCCCGACGTGGACATCCGGACCGCCGGTAACGTCTTTCCCAGTTCAATGCGGATCCCTTGTTGACTTGCTACGACGGCAGACATAAGGCTGCATTTATATGCCAGGTTCGTTCTTAAGGGATGGATGACGGGTTGTTCTCTTCTCTCATGCAGATCGGCGAGATTGTGAAGCGTGCCGGCGTCAGCCATCGCACCATTCATCACTACGAGAAGCTCGGATTACTGAGGCCTGGTGACCGTGAGGGGGCCGGCTATCGCTACTACGATGAGGACGTCCTCAAGCGGCTGGAGAAGATCGCCGCACTGAAGTATCTTGGCCTCAGCCTCGAGGAGATCGCTGCCGTTATCGACGTCTACTTCGAGGACCTGGTCGATATCAGGGACAAGGAACAGGTGCTGGCAATTCTCAAGGCACAACGCGCGAAGGCGGATGCGCAACTTGCCGGACTGACCGCATTCCGCAACGATCTCGAATCCAGTATCGCGCGCCTGGAGCAACTGATTGCCGCGGCGAGACGGTCGGAATGAGGCGGCAAGAGAAGGTTCGGACTACACCTTCAATCTACGGGACCTGCCGGGCGCGTCACCGTCGCCTCTGATCTCCCTGCTGGTCGGCCAGGGCAGGGCGCCGCCTGCTTCCCCACAGCTCTTCATGTGCATGGTGACCGGCAATCTGCCGGAAATCGGCGTCTTTCGTCATGGACGGCAACGGGGGCGCTGTTCAGTTCGCTGTTCAGTTTGCAATGGCGCCGGACTTCTTTATTCAGAGATTGCATTTCACAGCCGGAGCAATCCAGAACAAGCATAGGACATAAAAAATTACAAATACCACGAATGAAAAACAAATATGCAAAAATAATACATGAGTTATGTAAATAACAATAACAATCCCCATCAAGAAAAACAGAAAACAGAAACAAGAAACAAGAAACACCTGACGTCATAGCGCCCCGGCGCGTTCCCGCACAAATCAGACATTAACGTCAGAGTTGGATTCGTTTGTGATGCGCGCCGCATCTCCAGCGACATTTTCATTCTGTGTATTGGCATACGAATCAGTACCTGACGTCAATGTCTGATTCGTGTAAGGATGCAAAGATGGTCTCTCCATCGTCCGGATCGCAGTTGTCAGTATCCATAATTTATAAATTCTGGGAAAAATGACGTTGACGAAAGCATGAAAAATGTATCTCCGATCAAAAATCAGAGAAAATTCACTCGAATACGAATCAAGGTCAAGGTGATTCGTTATCAAAAGCAATACAAAAACATCCCGTAGCCAAAAAATTTGTTCCGGCAATCGTCGTTTCAGCTACAATGAAGACGGATGCGTGACACGGATACGCACCTGACCTCTACTCACACACTGGAGATGCTGAAGTGACTATCGGACATTCACCGCGGCCAGACGGCGGCGCACAGCGGGGCGAGATTTTTTATGGCGCTGCGGAAATCGCCTTGGCCCTCTATGGAAGTGCAGAAAAACATGTGCTTCGGCGCATTTATAACCAGGCAAAAGCAAAAAACATCCCCGCATTCAAAATTGGAGGGAGGTGGTGTGCGCCCAAGCAGGATCTGGAGGATTTTATAAGAAACAAAATGAAAGAATAATTTTCAACGAACGCCTCTTTTCGTGAGCCATGCAGTAAAATACATCAAAACAAAGGTACTTCATGTGTAACATGCACAGCAGAGTGTTTCATAACTATCTCTGAAGCAGAATAGTCCGGCTCCACAAAAGAAGAAAAAACAACGGAAGCGCCATCGCATCGATGATGGTTCTCCAGTCATGTCAAAAAGAAACAGAAAGTGATCAACCAATGTCGTCAGTAACGAAACGAACATGGCAAACGAGATCAGGGCAAGCGAGAACTGCCTGGATCGTATCCTATATCGACAGGGACGGGATAAGGCAGCGGCGGCAATTCCAGAAGAAGGGCGATGCCGACATATTCAGGATCGAGATCGACAACAGGCTGAATGCCGGAAATCTGCGGCTGAAATCCGCAAAAATGCGGATAAGCGGGCTGGCGGAGCTTTATCTCGGCCATTGCCGGCAACGCGTTCAGGACAAAGCCTACATGACCATGCACAACTATCGCGTGTATGAAGGGCATGTGAAGAATTACATTTGTCCCGATCCGGCCCGGCTCCAGGCGTCGAGCGCGGCGAGCCCCTGGCGGTAGCGTTCGCGCGGCACGAGCGGGGACTGGTCGCCCTGCTGGAAGGGGCCCCGCATGTAGAGCCGTTCGAACGACCCGAAGGACCCGGCGAGCTGCCGGTCTATGAACTCGACGCAGCCCGCATCCTTGCCCGACATGCTGAGGTCGTCGGCCGGGATCAGCCGCTCGGCGATCGCGCCCACGGTGCGCGCCTCATCCGGCGTGAAGAAGTACCAGCGGCCGCCGGGCAGCGTTTCCGGCGGTGCGTAGTCGAATGTCTTGAAGGGCTGGGCGCCGCCGACCACCCTGGCGAGCGCATCGCCGCTCGCGGCGATGAGCGCGGCGACGGCGGTCGATGTGAGGAAGCCTCGGCGCGTGAAATCGGATGAAGTGGATGAAGATCGCATCGCATCTTCCTTTCACTGATCGCACGCTGTTTTCAGCGGGCGCGTCGGTGCGATCCTAGTCACGGCTTCGAATTAATACAATTCAAGAAATGTCCCTGTCTGCATCCGAGGCCGGGCCGCTTCCGGCAGTCGGGGGAAGGGGCCGGGTTCCGCAAGCCGGGACACTTGCGGCAACGCCTTTGCGCCTGCGCTAGCTGGCCGATCCGAACATCCGCCACAATCCGGCAATCGCAGCCATGGCGGCCACGGCGTTTCCGTAGGCGAAGACGGTGGCGGACAGCCCGACCCACGGGATGATCAGGCCGGCGAGGATCACGGGAAGCCCAAAGGCGATGTAGCTGAACGTGAAAATGGAAGCGAAAAGTTCGCCTCGCTCATCCGCAGGGGTGTGGGGACAATCATACGCAAGGTCCCGTAAAAGAAGGTGCCGAATCCCGCGCCTGTAAGCGCGAAGGCAACCAGATAGAACGATGGGGACTTGAGCCCAATTCCGACAAGCGTCAACGCAGTGCCTAAAGCTAGGGTCAGGACTCATTGATGAGAGCCAGAAGATGACGGTAGCGGCGAGGGCTACGGCGGAGAAGAAGGCCTTTGGGCAACGATCATAGCGTGTCGCGACGCGCCTCCAGTCTTTGAGGCGGCCGA
>NZ_JBMNUS010000016.1:0-47029 GCF_050946405.1 Pseudochelatococcus sp. | reverse complement strand
TTCGGCCGCCTCAAAGACTGGAGGCGCGTCGCGACACGCTATGATCGTTGCCCAAAGGCCTTCTTCTCCGCCGTAGCCCTCGCCGCTACCGTCATCTTCTGGCTCTCATCAATGAGTCCTGACCCTATGAAAGGAGCAATCAATGATTCGAGGAACTTTGATCAGCAGCTGCGCTTTCTTTATCGCGGCGGGTCCTGCCTTGTCTGACGTCGCTACCGAAACCGTCAAATCACTCTCGGCGCCAGACACAATTGAAACGCGGGCGGGTCGGCTCGATTTCCGGGACGGCGTGCCGACCGAGGCAACTGCGCGGAAAATCTACGATACCTGGATTTCACCCGCGCGCTCGACGTCTACAACAACAGCTTCCGCAGTGCGTCCGCGCTCGCCCTTGTCAAGGGCTTCGAAGAGATTGGCGCCAGACCAGGCGATGTCGTTATCTTCTCGGATCTGATGGACTCGCGTTCGTTGTTCCTGACTGCCAATGCGGACACGGTCTACTACATGTCGGGACTCGACCTGAGCAAAGGCCCCATGGTGATCGAGCAGCCGTCGGGTGGCATCGGCACGATCAACGACATGTGGTTTTCCTGGATCATCAACATCGGTGCGCCGGGGCCGGACCGCGGGCTCGGTGGAAAGTACCTGATCGTTGGTCTGGACTATGAGGGGCCGCTGCCCGAGGGCGGCTACTTCATCGCCCGTTCGAAGACGAATTTCGCTCTCTATGCCTCGCGCGCGAACCTGGTGGGCAACGATCCAAAGCCGGCTGTCGAGAATATCAAACGCAACATGAAGGTCTATCCGTACCAGCCCGGCGCCTTCCTTCACGCTGCGCGTTCCGTGCAGCCGGTTCCCCGCGAAGCCTCCTTCCGTTTGCACACCCGCTGCTCGCCGCGAGGCAGGGTTTCAGACGCGCCCAAAGGGCATTTTCATGAGCAAGAGTGGCGGCGTCCATGAGATGGAGTGAATCACGGAACACCCGCCAGGACCAGTAAAAACAAGGACTTTCCACATCCCGGCGATCAGCCCGCCGCCTGCGGACGCCGCACGCGCTCCGGCCGGACCAGTCGCCAATCCAGGCTCTCGAACAACGCCGCCATTTGCGCCGGCGACATTCTCATCACCCCGTTCTGCACCTGCGGCCAGACGAACTTGCCGCCCTCCAGCCGCTTGTGAACCAGAACCATGCCGGTTTGATCCCAGACCAGCAGCTTGATCCGGTCCGCTCGTTTCGACCGGAACACGAACACCGCTCCGCAGAAAGGGTCCAAGGCGATCAAATCTTCACTTGCGTCACAAGCAAACGAAGATGATTGCAGGCTCCAATCCGGGACCAGCCTTGGCCTGGAATGGCGATCTGCCCGCGAAGGTCATGGAGATTATCCGCTCTTTGAATGACATGCTGCCACACGCTCAGTTGATACGGGCGGCCGCGTGATGATGCCTCGCATCAACTACTTTCGGGGAGGTCAGCGCCCACCGTAGAGCCATGGGTTGATCAGCGGAACGCCGGTCGCCTTGAAGTCCGCTTCATTGCGCGTCACGAGCGTCATTCCATGCACGAGCGCGGTGGCGGCTATCAGGGCATCACGCTCGGATTTTGGGTCGGGCACATGAAGCTGGGCGCAGCGGCGAGCAACCGGCAGATCGACCGCTAATATCCTGTCCTCATAGCGCGGCAAGATGTCATTGGTGAGCCAATCCCGGTAAAGCGCAGCCTGATGTTCATCATGGCGAGCCTTGAGAAGAATGCCCTGCTCTATCTCAAGGATGGTTATCACCGACAAATAGAAGTCCTCGGCATCCACCGATGCAGCCCATTCGATAATCTGCGCGGGCGCCTTGTCGATCCGGCGGAAAACCGAGATCACATTTGTATCGAGCAGGTGCATCAACCCAAGTCCGGCAACCGGGTGATGGTGCCGAGCCTGGGGAACTCGAATTCGTCATCCATCTCGTCGGCGCCACGGCTTGGCGTGAGCGATTCCAGCAAGCTCATCTTGCGGACACCGCGCAGCCGCTTGTACTCCTCGATGGAGAGGAGAACGTGAGCGGGCTTGCCACGATCGGTGATGAAGACAGGCCCGTGCGCCGCCGCCTTCTTGGCGCCGCCGACATCGGAATTGAAATCCCTGCTGCTGACTGTGGTGATCGTCATGTCATCCTCCAACGTGGCCACGTTACCACGTATGCGAGGGAATGGCAACATTATGTAGCTACGTGGCCTCATCATCCATCAAACAATGACCCACCTGCCCCGGAACCGTAAAGATGCATCCGGCATCATGAAACCCGCCCATGCTCGGAGAGAAAGTCGAGCAGCGCCCGAACGCGAGAGGGCAAGGGACCGCCCTGACCAATATGGATGGCGTGGAAGGCTTCCCGGTCTCCAGGGTTCATATCTTCCATCACCGGCACAAGCCGGCCGGTGGCGATGTCGTCGCGAACCGTGAAGGCCGCAAGGCGCGCCAGCCCGCTGCCGCCCAGCGCAAGTCTGCGCAACGCTTCCCCGTCGCTGGCCTGAATACGCCCGGTCGTCGGGACCACGACGGTTTCGCCGTCTTTCTTCAAGGGCCAGCCATCGACCGTACGAACATAGCCGAAGCCGATCCGCATCCGATTTCCTCGGCGTCGCCAGAATCATGCGCAGCGGATACGTCGATCCCGCTCCCCCGCCCGCGCCATCCTTCATCCCGTCCGAAGCCATGGACGTCGGCAGCGGGTGATTGCGGAACAGTTCGTAGAGGCCCGATTCCTTCATCGCCCGGCGCGCGCCCGATCCACCCTCCAGACGGATGCCACCCTGCTGGGATTGTGATACGGGTGTCGGCAAGTTGTTCGGGGTCGTATCCGATGAGCCATGACCGCTTGCGGACATGGTTGGCGCCGACGTCCGAAGCACCCGCCATGCACGGCTCGCAGGCGTAGCCGAGCGCATCCAGCTCGCCGAGCAGCCGGTCAGCGCCGCGAATTCTGAGATTAGCGCTGTTCTCAAAAGCGAACCAGCGAGGGCGGCAATCTCCGACAAGGCGGACGGCTTCGAGGTAGAGGCCCGACCGTTCGCCCTCGATCCCTTTGCCGCTGGTGTTGGCGCTGGAGATGTCCTGACACGGCGGGCTGCCGACGATGATGTCGGGAAGGATGCCAAGGTCGGAAACAAGTCGAGCTGCCGTGAGCCCACGGATGTCGTCGTAGATACGGACATGGGTATTGTTCTCTGCGTAAAGGATGCGCCGCCATTCGACGATTTCGCAGGCGGCGATGGTGAGGAAGCCGGCGCGGTGCAGGCCGAGCGACCAGCCTCCGGCCGCCGCGCTGAACAGGTCGAGCGCGCGCATCATGGCGTCACCTCGCGGCGACGCAGCCAGGCGCGGTGTTGTTCGCGTGAATAGGCGCGGAAGCGGCGCTATTACCGCTGGATCGAGATGGGTGTACTGGATGATATGTTGGCGGTGCTGGCGCGCGAAGCCGATCTGGAATGGCTGATGATCGACAGCACGATCGTTCGCGCGCATCAGCAAGCTGCCGGAGCACGTAAAATCAAAGGAGGGCGGATGCCCAAGGCCTGGGTCGGTCCCGCGGCGGCTTGAGCAACAAGATCCACGCTGCCACCGAAGCCCTTGGCCTCCCGGTCCGCCTGATCGGTTCGCCCGGCCAGTGCAACGACATCGCCTTCGCCCACGACTTGATTGACAGCATCGAGGCCGACGCCACTATCGCTGACAAAGGATACGACGCCGATCATCTCGCTGACAAGATCATCAAGGCAGGTGCAGAGGCTGTCATCCCACCAAAGTGCAACCCCAAGATACAGCGACCCTACGACATCGATCTCTACAGGGAGCGCAACCGTATCGAGCGCTTCTTCAACAAACTGAAGCAATTCAGATGCAGGCGCGACCTTCGGCCAGCGCAGGGTTTTGCTGGTAGGGAATCGTCTTGGCTCGCGGCACCAAGCATTTCACGGGGGGCAGGCGTTTCAGGGCTTTGTGTAGGCCGTCTTGATCGTGGTGAAGAACTCGGCAGCATATGTTCCCTGTTCGCGAGAACCATGAGAAGAGCCCTTGCGTCCGCCGAAGGGCACATGGAAATCCACGCCGGCCGTCGGGAGATTGACCATCACCATGCCGGCCTCGACATTCCGCTTGAAATGCGTGGCATACTTCAGACTCGTGGTCGCGATACCGGCTGAAAGCCCGTAGCCGGTGTCGTTGGCCACCGCCAGCGCCTCGTCATAATCCCGGACGCGGATGACCGCCGCCACCGGACCGAAAATCTCCTCGCGCGCGATGCGCATGTCGTTGGTGACTTCGGTGAACAATGCCGGCTGCAAATAGAAACCGGGCGTCTCACGTTGCAGGATCTCGCCGCCGAAAGCCAGTCTTGCGCCCTCCTGACGGCCCGCTTCGATGTAATCAACGTCGGTCTGCAACTGCCTGTCATCGACGACAGGCCCGATGTGCGTATCGGGCTTCAACGCATCGTCGATGCGCAGGCTCTTCAGTTTCTCGATCAGTGCCGCCACGAAGCGGTCGTGGATCGCTTCGGTAGCGATCAGGCGGGACGACGCGGTACAGCGCTGGCCTGTCGAGAAGAAGCTTGAGTTGGCGGCGGCATCCACCGCGACAGGGAGATCGGCGTCATCCAGCACGACCATGGGGTTCTTGCCGCCCATTTCGAGCTGGAACTTGCGGTTATGCTCGATCGACGCCAGCGCCACGCGCTTGCCGGTCGTCGTCGAGCCAGTGAAGGTGATGCCGCTGAGACCGGGATTATCCAGCATCGCCTGGCCGACGACCGAGCCCTGACCCATGACGAGATTGAGCACCCCCGCCGGCAGACCGGCGCGATGGAGGATATCCACGAGCGCCCACGCGCTGCCCGGCACCAGCTCGGCCGGCTTGAACACCACGGTGTTACCCCAGGCAAGGGCGGGCGCGATCTTCCAGGCCGGAATTGCAATGGGGAAGTTCCACGGCGTGATGATGCCGATGACGCCGAGAGGCTCCCGCGTGATCTCCACACCGATGCCCGGCCGCACGGATGGCAGCGTCTCACCTCTCAGGCGCAGGCATTCACCGGCGAAGAACTCGAAGATCTGCCCGGCGCGAACCGTCTCGCCGATGGCTTCCGGCAATGTCTTGCCTTCCTCGCGGGCCAGCAGCGCGCCAAGTTCTTCCCGGCGCGTAAAAATTTCCTCGGCCGCTCGCTTCAGGATGTCACGCCGTTCGAGAATGCCGGATCGGGACCAGGCGGGAAACGCGGCGCTGGCTGCGGCGATAGCCTGTTCCAGGTCAGCCGCCGATCCGCGGGCGTATCGTCCCACGATCTCATTGGTGTTCGAGGGGTTGATATTGTCGTTGCCGTCGGTTCCGGTCCATTCGCCGTCAATCAGGTTCTTGTGCAAGGTCATTGGTTTCCTCCGACAGGACTTGTCATCCAGGCCGACGTATTCTTGGGTCAATGGAGATTGATTTGCGTGAAGACAACGCAGTGCGAAAGCGCCGCAATGCGTCAGGCGCCGGCCGGCGCAACTTTCGAGAATGCCGCTTCCAGGGACGCTTCGAGGATATCCAGCCCTTCGTTCAGAACGTCCTCCGGAGTGGTCAGCGGCGGAAGCAGGCGAATGACGTTGTAGCGCGTGCCACACGACAACAGGATGAGGCCGCGCTGCTCGGCTTCCGCAACCACCTGTGACGTCAACCCGGCAGCGGCGGTCTTGCCCTCACGGTCCTCCACGAGTTCGACGGCGATCATGGCGCCGCGGGCGCGGACATCCCCGATGCGCTCCATGCCCTGACGGGCCGCGATCGTCCTGAGACGGTTCTCGATCTTCTCGCCGATCCAGGCGGCGCGCCCGCAAAGGTCTTCGTCCGCGATCACATCGAGAACCGCATTGGCGGCAGCGACCGCAAAAGGGTGGCCCGCATAGGTGCCGCCGAGACCGCCGGGATGGGCGGCGTTCATGATGCTCGCTTTTCCGACCACCGCCGACAGCGGGAAGCCGCCCGCAAGTCCCTTGGCAAGAGTCACGAGGTCCGGCTTGACGCCGGAATGCTCGATCGAGAGCATCGCCCCCGTGCGGGCCATGCCGCCCTGCACCTCGTCGGCAATCAGCACGATGCCATACTTGTCCGCGCGCAGGCGCAACTCCCGCAGCAGTTCGTCCGGCGCGGGATTGAACCCGCCTTCGCCCTGCACGGGCTCAATGATGAAGGCCGCCACGCGCTCAGGGTCGACATCCGATGCCAGCAGGGTGTCAAGGGCCGCAAGCGTGGTCTCGACCGTGACGCCGGAGAACGCGGCGGGAAAGGGAACGTGGTAGATCTCGGCCGGAAACGGTCCGAAATTCTTCTTGTAGGGCGAGACCTTGCCGGTCAGCGCCATGCCGAGCATCGTGCGCCCGTGGAAGGCGCCCGAAAAGGCGATGACGCCCGATCGGCCGGTGGAAGCGCGGGCGATCTTGATGGCGTTCTCGACAGCCTCGGCGCCGGTCGTCACCAGCATCGTGCGGTTGTCCTCGCCGGTGTCGACGAGCGCGTTGAGGCGCTCCGCCAAGCGGATGTAGCTCTCATAAGGGGCCACATGGAAGCACGTATGGGTGAAAAGATCCGCCTGCTCCGCGATGGCGGCCATGATGCGCGGGTGGCGGTGGCCCGTGTTGTTGACGGCGATGCCGGCGGCGAAATCGATGAAGCGCCGGCCGTCGACGTCCCAGAGTTCGGCGTTCTCGGCGTGTCTGGCGAAAATTCCCTTGGTGGCGACACCCGCCGCCACTGCTTCCGCCTGCCGTGCTTTCAGGGTTTGGGCAATAGTCATTGAAATTCCTCCCTGGAATGTTCCTTTTCGGCTTATCCTGATCGACTGTATAACATAGCTCTATATTTTGCGCAATACGTTCTATATTATGAGCGATCAGAGATAGGGCGGCGTGCAGGCGGAAATCACGATGGTCACGCTGGATGAGGTGTTTCGGAAACGGTGCGGCTGGCGGCTGTCGAAGAGATAGGCATCTCCCGCGCGCAGCACGCGAACGTCCTCACCGACGGTTATCTCAAGCTCGCCCTGCACCACGATGCCGCCTTCAGCCGAGAGATGCTGGAGAAGAACCTCGCCCGTGTCGGCGCCGGGACCGTAAACTTCGTGCAGGATCTGAAGGTTATGACCCTTGGCATCGCCGACCTGTCGCAGCGAGAGATACCCCTTGGCCTTGATGCGCGAGGTGAGATCGACCAGTTCCTCCGATCCGAAGAAGGGGCCGGGAAGGGCCGTGCGATCGGCGTCGAAGAAGTCTGACATGCTGACATTGAGGCCGCCGAGAATTTTTCGCAGCGTGGAGATCGACGGGCTGGACTTGTTCTGCTCGATGATCGAGATCTGTGCATGAGGGACCTGCGCGCGCTCCGCCAACTGCCGCTGGGACAGTTTGGCCGCTGTCCTTAAAGCCTTGAGGCGTGCGCCTACATCGAAGTTTTCATCACTCATGTCGTTCCCGCTTCCCCTGGGTCACCCGGATTCCGGTTTGCCCCGGTCTCGTTGTCATCGAGGCTCATCGCTCACAAAATGAAGCGAACAGCCTCTGAACCTTGCTAGCGCCGATATTGCGGAGGAGCAAGTTGTCGCCTCCGGGACGCGGCGAGACCGGGACGCTGCTGCACAGTCGTCAGCGATCGCGCCAGCGTGTGTATTTATCCTGAAAACGGTACCAGCTTCCCACAATCGGCAGGAACCACGGGTGGCCGTTGTAAAGGGGAATGCGGGGAAAGTGCGTGTTGACCACGCCGCGGTCGTGACCGGGAAGATCCAGCATCGCCTGCGCCGCGCGATGGCCCAGGTAGGTCGACATGGAAATACCGTTGCCGTTGCAGCAGGATGAGTAATAGATGCCGTCGCCCGTCCGCCCGATGTGGCTGACGAAGTCCCGCGCGAAGCAGACGTTGCCGGACCACGAATGGGTTATGCCGATGCCTTTCAGGGACGGGAAGGTATGCTCCATGAAAGCGCGCAGGCCGACCGCGGATTCCGCTTCGGTCGAGGTGCGAAAGCGGGCACGGCCACCGAACAGGATGCGGGTGCCGTCCGGCGAGCGGCGGAAGTAATACAGGATATGTTTCGTGTCGATGACCGCGCGATTGCCGGGAATGAGTTCCTCCATTTCAGCGAAGGGCCGCGGCTCCGTGGCGATCATGTAGCTCTGGATCGGGATGGTGCGCTGCCGCAGCCACGGCAGTTCCGGCCCGGCATAGCCATTGACGGCGAGGAGTATCCGGCCCGCGTGAAGGCTGAACGTCTCCGTGCCCGCGTCCTCGCGCAGGATGGCTGTGTATCCGTCGGCGCCCTGCGTTGCACCGAGATAACGGAGGCCGGTAACGATCTGGACGCCGAGCGCCCGGGCGCGGTTCGCCAGTGCCGCCACATACTTGGCCGGATGAATCGAACCCTGGTCGTGCCGCAGCAGCGCGCCGCGATAGATGCGCGTCTTCAGCACGGTGCCGATGGCCTGTTCGGGAATGAGTTCGGCGTTACCCCGCTGTTCGGCGGGAAGGGCATCCCGCTCTTGCCGCAGCCGGTCGAGGTCCGCCCGCGTATGCGCGCTGATGACGGTTCCATTCATGGTCAGATCGAACGGATCGGTCAGCGTGCGGGCGCGCTCAAGAAGGAAGGGCATGGATTGCGCATAGTCTTCCATGATCTCGCCGCCGCGCTCCGGCCCGAAAAGGCGGGTCGCATAGGCCAGATCGAACTTGGGCGCGTTGCCGAGCTGTCCGCCGTTGCGCGAACTCGCACCCTCGCCGACACGCCGGGCGTCGACCACGACGACGTTGTCGACACCGGCCTCAGCCAGCGTGATGGCCGCTGAAAGGCCGGTATAGCCCGCGCCCACCACGAGCGTGTCGCAGGCGTCGCGGTCGGGCCGTCGTTCGCCGTGTTGCGGCTCTGCCTCTTCCCACCAGTATGGGGTCGTCTTCATCATCCCTCCGGAAATCTGTTGCCGTGTGCACTCGGAGCGGCGCGGCCTGCATCGTCGCGGGATGCGCGACATCTGGCGGGCCTCATGCGGCGTCGGGCAAGACCATGCAATCTTCCGCCTTGAAGGTGACGTAGACGGACTCGCCGTCTTCGTAGATGCCCGAGCGGGCGCGCCCATAGGCGATGAACGGCGCGCCGTCACCCAGCGTGACCGTGTAAAGCGCCCGATCGCCGGAATAGGTCGAGTGCAGCACGTTGGCCGCCAGATGCAGGCGCCCGTCTCCGGGCGGCGCGGGCTCCAGCGTCGCGTCCTCCGGGCGGATGAGCAGCGTCGCCTTTCCGGTGCGGGCCGGAGCCTCGGCCACGCGCACGGACATGCTGTCGGACCGGAATACATGCTCTGCCCCGTCGCGGAGAACCTCCCCCGGGAACAGATTCGACTTGCCGATGAAGTCGGCCACGAACCGCGACGTCGGGTGCCGGTAGAGATTGAAGGCGCTGTCGTATTGCTCGATGCGGCCGTGGTTCATCACCGCGATGCGGTCGGACATGTGCATGGCCTCCTCCTGGTCATGCGTGACGTTGATGAACGTCGTGCCCAGCGTGCGATGGATGTCGCGCAACTCCTCCTGCAAATCGACCCGCAGCTTCTTGTCCAGCGCCGACATCGGCTCGTCGAGCAGCAGCAGGTCGGGTTTGAAGACCAGTGCGCGCGCCAGCGCGACGCGCTGCTGCTGGCCGCCGGACATCTCCGACGGCTTTCGGTTGGCGAAACGGCCGAGCTGGACGAGATCGAGCATCGCGTTGACGCGGGTCTCGATCTCGTCGCGCCTGAAGCGCCGGACTTTCAGCGGATAGGCGATGTTGTCATGCACGCTCATGTGCGGGAACAGGGCATAGCCCTGGAAAACCAGGCCGAAGTTGCGCTTCTCGGGCCGCACGGAGGTGATGTTGCGCCCGTCCATCGTGATCGTGCCGCTCGATACCGGCTCGAACCCGGACAGGATTTTAAGCAAGGTGGTCTTGCCGGATCCCGACGGACCGAGGAGCGTCACGAACTCCCCCTTGTTGATGGAGAGCGAGACGTCGAACAAGGCCTGGGTCGTGCCGTAAAACTTGTTGATGTTTGCTATCTCGATTGACGACATCGCAGTAATCCTTGGAAGTAATCCTTGCGGGTATTCGACCTGATCCAGACGCGCGCCCGCTCACGTCGGCGTCGACTGGCGCTGGAGCCGCGCGAGGATGAAGTAGAACAGCAGCGAGAACAGCGACAGCAGCAGCGCCACAACGATGATCGTCGGCTGCAAGCGGTCGCGCAGGCCGGAGAACAGGGCGATGGGCAGCGTCGTCGATTGCGGAGACGCGAGGAACAGGGCCACGACCACTTCATCGAACGAGGTGACGAAAGCGAACAGCGCGCCGGTGAGGAAGCCGGGCGCCGTCAGCGGCAGCGTGACCGTGCGAAAGCGATAGAAAGTCGAGGCGCCGAGCGAGGCCGCCGCCTTTTCGAGTTCCGGATTGAGCCCCTTCAGCGAGGTCATGACCGACAGGAACACCAGCGGCGCCCCCAGGATGGTGTGAGCCAGCACCAGCGCCACATAACCGCCGCTGATGCCGACCCGCGCGAACGCGTAGGCAAGAGCGACTCCGACCACGACGCTCGGAATCACGAGCGGCGACACGAACAAGGCCCAGAACACCAGTTGCCCGATGCGCCCCGACAGAACCGTGCCCACGGCCGCCAGACCGCCGACCAGCACCGAAACCACCATCGCGCCGGTTGCGACCTTGACGCTGTTGAAGAACGCCGCCACCCAGGGGGCCTCGGTGAACACGGTCTCGAACCACCGCATCGTGAGCCCTTCCATCGGATAGCTGAGGAAGGAGCTGTCATTGAACGCCAGCGGCAGCACCAGCATCAGGGGAACCGCGAGAAAGATCAGGCTGGTCGTCACGCTGATCAGGAAGATGATGCGCGCCATGATCAAGCCTCCGCCTTGCGCCGGTTGGTGAGCTGCCTGATTCCGGCGCCGATCAGCACCAGCAGGATCACGCTGAACAGAAGAATGACGGACAGAACCGATGCCATTCCCCAGTTGAGGCCCTTCCTGATGAAGTCAACGATGTAATACGACAACATCTGGTCGCCGGGACCGCCGGTGAGCGCCGGCGTCACGTAGAAGCCGAGCGAGAGAATGAAGACCGTGCCGCCGCCCACGAACACACCCCGCAGCGTCTGCGGGAAATAGACGCGGATGAAGGTTTCGATCGGGCCGGCTCCGAGGCTGCGCGATGCATCCACCTGGGAGCGCGGAATGGTCTTCATGACGTTGATCATCGGCAGGATCGCGAAGGGAAGCACCACATGGGTCATGGCGACGACGGTGCCGAAACGGTTGAAGATGAGTTGCAGCGGCTCCGTAATCAGGTTGAGCGCCATGAGCAGGCTGTTGATCAGGCCGTTGCTTTGCAGCAGCACCAGCCACGCGGTGGTGCGGACGAGGATCGACGTCCAGAAACTCATCAGGACGAGCGTCAGGATGATGCCCGCGACCTGTCTCGAACTGTTGGCCACCGCATAGGCGAGCGGGTAGGCGATGAGCAATGTCAGCGCCGTCACCTGAAAGCCGATGACGAACGTGCGCAGCATGATCTGCAAGTAGATGTCATCGCCCTTGGCGATGGTCAGCTTGCCGTCGCCGTCGGGCCTGATGCCGGTGGCGCGCTGGAAATGCCGCCAGGTTATGGAGCTCACCGCGTTTGCGAGCACGTCCCAGTAGGCAGGATCTGCCCATCGGGCGTCATGCTGGGTCAGGCCGGCCATGGTCGGCGGGATTGTGGAGGCGACGCGCCCGGTGTCCATCAGCAGCGACCGGAAGCCGCTCAGTTCCTGATTGAGCATGCGCGCCGCCTCCGCCCGGGTGCGCGGGTCCATGGCGGTCAGATCGGCCAGCAGAGCGGCGGCGCGCTCGTCCTGCTCCTCGCTGTCGATCGCGCGGGACAGGTGCGCGAACGGCTTGCTCAACGCGCTGTTGTCGACGCTCAGCGACATGACCGAGAACAGGGGGGTAAGATAAACCAGAGCGTAGACGACCACCGGCACGATCAGTACCAGTAGGGCCGTTAAACGGGTACCATGGGCATTTTGCATGAATCCGTACCATTCCGGGTCGGCGCGAGCCCCGCCGGCTGTCGCATGCGGCAACCGGTGGGGCTCGCTGGATGGCAAACAGGACTTGTCAGGCGGACAGTTGGAAGGCGATGATTACCGGGTCGACCAGTTGTTCCAGCGCTCGGTGAGTTCGTCGCCGTGGTCGATCCAGAAGGCATCCGACAGGAACAGCGCCTCTTCCGTGTTATTTCCGGCGGGAATATTCACGAGGATGTCAGCCGGAATGAGGCCCGCCGCTTCGTTGTTGGTCGGCCCGTAGGGGATCAGGCTCGAAAACTTCGCCTGCGGCTCCGCGTTGCTGACGAAGCCGATGAAGGCCAGCGCCTCGTCCTTGTACGGAGAGTTGGCGGGAATCGCCCAGGAATCGATGTTGTAGACGTGGTGCTTCCAGACGAACTGGAGCGGCTTGCCCTCCGCCTGCGCGGAGATGATGCGGCCATTGTAGGCGGTGCTCAGCGCGACATTGCCGGCCGAAAGCCATTCCACCGGCTGGGAACCCGCCTCCCAGAACTGAAGCTCGTTGCGAATGCGATCGAACTGTGCGAACGCCCTGTCAACGCCCTCGGGGGTCGCCAGCACCTTATAGACCTGATCGGGCGGAACGCCGTCGGCCAGCAGGGCGTATTCGAGGTTCATGCGTGGGGAGTTGCGGACGCCCCGCTTGCCGGGAAACTTCTCCGTGTCGAAGAAGTCGCGCCAGTCGGCCGGAGGGGTGGAAAACGCGTCGGCGTTGTAGGCAAGGCCGTTGCCGATGACGACGTTGCCGGCACCGCAATCCTGGACGGCGTTAGGATTGAGCTGGCCCTTGGTGGGAATCGCGCTCCAGTCGATCTGCTCGAACAGCCCTTCGTCGCAGCCGATCTGCAGGTCGGCGCCTTCCACAATCACAAGATCCCAGGTGGCCTTGCCGGAGTCGGCCATTGCCTTCAGCTCGGCGAGCCCGCCGAGATAGGTGGTTTCGGTCAGCTTGAGGCCTTTATCCGTTGCGAAAGGCTTGAAATAGGCCTCTTTCTGGGCGTCCTGGTACACCCCGCCCCAGCCCGCGATCGTGAAATCGCGCGCCTGGGCGGCGGACGTCGCAGCGGTCAGAATACCGGCCGCCACGAGAAATGCCGATGCATGCTTCATGTTATCCTCCCCGTACGGGCAAACGCCGCTCCTGTAAGCGGCATCTCCTTGTGATATATATTGTTTTTATTTGTTACAAATGGCACTATGCATCATATGGCCGCACGCGGGGGGCGTCAACAATTTTCCTACATTTTTGAGATTTGCTATGTAATTCGATAGCGATTGGTTATGATTCGATATCTGGGTGAGCGCCCGGCGACATGCCGCAGCCGCGCGCGGTTGCGGGAGGGTGGCTACGGTGTTGGCGGCGGCGCCGTTTCAGGAGCTGTCGCGTTCGTCGCGGCAACTCTTGCGATAGCTGCTCGGTGTCTGGCCGAACAGCGTCCGGAACTGGCGCGAGAACTGGGACTGGTCGCCGAATCCCAGTTGATAGGCGATCATGGCCAGCGATGCGTTGCCGGGCAACTGCAACATGCCGCGGGCGGCGTGCAGGCGGCATTCACGGATGTATTGCGCGACGGACGTTCCGGCCTCGTTGAACAGGTCATGAAGATAGCGTTTCGAGATACCGCATGTCTCGGCCACCGTTCCCGGCGACAATCCGGGATCGGTGAGCTTGCCCTTGATGACCGATTGCGCCCGCTCCAGATGGGTGGCGCGGACCAGTGTCGAGGCGCCGCCGTCACTTTCGGCCTGCCGGTCGAGCGTCAGCGCCAGCAGTTCGACCAGTTGCCGGCCGAGAACGGGCGAGGCACCCGAATCCGGGGACGCTGCATCCCTTGACATCGCATGAACGCGCCGGACCGTCTCGACGAACAGGCCGCCCAGCCCCTCCCTGCCGTTGAAAACCATGGCGCAGAAGCGGTCCGGTTGGCGCAGCCGTTCGGTGAGGGCGCGGCGCGTCACCTTCATGACCAGAAGATCGTTGCGGGTCTTGTAGGAAAAGCGATAGGGTTCGTCCCCGCGCTCCAGTATAAATCCTCCCGGATCGCAGTTCACGTCACGGCCAAGCTGGTGGAACAGCACCGGAGCCATGCGCGGAATGGTCACGAGATAATCCTCGGTCTCGCCCTGCCGGATATCGCCGCTCCGCCGTTCGTACTGTCCCGGCTCGGTGCGCAGCCGCGACAGCGCCACCGGCCCCGCAGTGCGTCGTTCAAGCTGGCCTTGAAAAGTTTCGGGGTCGCGATAGGTGAGGTGCAGCGGGAAATAGGTATCGGCGATGATCGTCGACCAGTGTGCCGCGCGTTCCGGGGGAGCGGTGGCGACGGTGCTGTAGCTCTCCAGTCTCAAGGAGCACCTCCACGCATTGACTAGTTTCATATGTAACATTCAGTCGGCATCGAGGCAAAACAAATATCGTTCACGCCGGACTGCGCTGATTGACAAACTTTTGCGCGCCCAGCGTCAAGACCGTCCCGCATCTGCTTCTGCATCATGGGCAAGCCGAAGAGATGCCGCATAAGCGGCACGTCGCAGGGAGGATATCATGAACCGGGACCGCTTCCCGGCTGCCCTGTCGTGCGCGCCGTATCGGCTGCGGACGGGGAAACGCCATGACAACACGCAAAGTAGATCCGATCACCTTGTCGGTGGTGCGGGGGGTACTGGATACCACGCAGCGCGAGATGACGCTGGCGCTGGAGCAGACAGCGCGCAGTTCCGTTTTCAATCTGGCGCATGATTACTCGACAGCATTGTTCAATCATACGCCCGAGATGATCCTGCAAGGGCAGGATATTCCCATCCATCTCGGCAGCTTGATTCCCGCCATGAAGTCCGTCGCGGCCTTTTTCGAGGGAGACATTCACGAGGGCGATCTGATCCTGCATAACGATCCCGCCTATGGCGGATCGCACATCATCGACACCTGCATGTATTATCCGGTGTTCTATGAAGGCGAGCTGGTGTTCTGGACCGTGTGCAAGGGCCATCTGACCGATATCGGCGGCCCGGTTCCCGCCGGTTACAATCCCAATGCCACGGAAATCTTCGCCGAGGGCCTGCGTATTCCACCAGTCAAGCTGTGGGACAGGGGCAAGCCGCGCCATGACGTGATGAACCTGCTCCTGACCAACATGCGCGCCCGCCGCGACCAGGAGGGCGACTTCAACGCCCTGATCGGCGCTTGCCAGGTGGGCGCGCGGGCGCTGGTCCGGCTGATGGACAAGTACGGCAAGGCCGTCGTGCAGGCGTGCATCGCCGAGCTTCTCGACATGGCCGAAGCGCATATGCGCAAGCTCATCGCCACCATTCCGGACGGCACCTATACCGGCACCGCCGTGCTGGAGGACGCCGGCCACGGTTTCGGAGACATGGATATCACTGCGACCGTCACCATCACCGGCGACAACTGCCATATCGCGATCAGCTCGCCGCCGCAGGTGCCCTATTTCATCAACAGCTATGAGGGAAACAGCCATTCGGGCGTCTATCTCGGCCTGATGATGTTCGCGCAACTGCCGCCGCCCTACAACGAGGGACTCTATCGCTGCGTCTCCACCGACATGGGACCAAGCGGCACGCTGTGCAACGCGACTTCACCCGCGCCGCATATGAATTGCACCACCACGCCCATGGAAACGCTGACGGACGCCGTTCGTGTCGCCTTCGAGCAGGCCGCGCCGGCGCGGGTGTCGGCAAGCTGGGGCCATGCGAACGGCTGCAATATCGCCGGCTGGGACAAGCGCCACGACGAGGAATACGTCACCATGGTGCTGGCCTCGATCATCTCGGGGGCCGGGGCCACGGCCAGTCAGGACGGCTGGCACGCCTGCGGGCCGGAATGCTGTTTCGGCGCCCTGACATCCGGCGATATCGAAATGCTGGAGCACAGCTATCCGATCATCATCCACCGCTATTCGCTGATGGAGGATTCCGGCGGGGCCGGCAGGTTCCGGGGTGGGTCCGGCACCTGCTGGGAGGTCGAACCGCTCGACAGCCAGATGACGCTGATCACTTTCGGGGAAGGCCGCCGCATTCCGGCGCTCGGCGCGGCAGGGGCGAAATCGGCGATGGTCGCGCCCAAGGTCGGCCGGCTGGAAGTCACCCGCAACGGCGAGACGCAGATCATCACCGAGAACGTCATCGAAACGATCCGGCCGGGCGAGCGCGCGGCAAACCGCAACCCCGGCGGCGGCGGTTACGGCAATCCCTTCGAGCGCCCCGCCGCGAAGGTGCTGGAGGATGTCCGCAACGGTCTCGTCAGTGTGGAGGGCGCGCGGCTGGATTACGGCGTCGTCATCACGGATCGCGGTGGCCTTGCCGTCGACGAAGCCGCGACCACGGAACTGCGCGCGGCCGCCTGAAGCTGGAGCGCTTTCCGATCAGATGGAATCATTTGATCGATCAGAATTCGCTCAAAATCAATAGCCTGGATTATTGCCGCGTTTCGATGAAACGGGGAATTAATCTGGAGGGAACAAAACGATGAAACATCAATATCGCCTCGGCATCGACGCGGGCGGCACCTTCACCGATTTCATCCTGGCCGACCGCGACGGAGAGCTGCGCATCTTCAAGGCGCTGTCGACGCCCAACGATCCGACGGTGGCCATCCGCAACGGTCTGGCCGTGATCGCGGAGGAAACCGGCATCACGCCGGAAACGCTCGTCTCGAATGCCGATCTGTGCATCAACGGCACCACGGTGGGGTTGAACGCGCTGATTACCCACACCGGCGCCAAAACCGGCCTCATCGCCACCCGGGGCCATGAGGACAGCATCGAAATCCGCCTCGGCCACAAGGAGGACGGTTATCGCTACGATCCAGACTATCCGGCGGCGACTATGCTGGTGCCGCGCCACCTGCGCAAGGGCATCGCCGAGCGCGTCCTCTCGACGGGCGAGGTCCGTACCCCCCTCGATGAAGACGCGGTGCGCGAGGCGTGCCGGTACTTCATCGCCGAGGGTGTTGAATCGGTGGCGATCAGCTTCGTCTGGTCCGTGCTGCATCCCGATCACGAATTGCGCGCGGCCGCAATCGTGCGCGAGATGATGCCCGACGTGCCGCTGACCGTGGGCAGCCGGCTCTATCCGCAGGTGCGCGAATATACCCGCACCTCGACGGCTGTCGTGAACGCCTATCTGGCGCCGATCCTCCGGCGTTACGTCGCGGCCGTCGATCGCTATTTCCAGGGGCTCGGCGCGCGGCAGCCCGTGCGTTACTTCCAGTCGAACGGCGGTCTGGCGACCGGGGCGGTCGTTGCCGAACAACCGGTCTACGCGATCAACTCGGGGCCGGCCTCCGCCCCGCGCGCGGCGCTTTATCTGGGCGCGCCCTATGCGTTCGATGACATCATCACCGTCGACATGGGCGGCACCAGCTTTGACATCACGCTGACGCGCGGCGGCGAGGCCAATGTGTCGAAGAACATCGACTTCCTGCGCTATCGCATCGGCGTGCCGATGATCCAGGTGGAAACGCTTGGAGCGGGCGGCGGTTCGATCGGCTGGGTCGATCCGATGGGGTTGTTGCAGATGGGGCCGCAGTCGGCTGGCTCCGAACCCGGACCGGCGTGCTACGGCAAGGGCGGCGAAAAACCGACCACCACCGATGCCAACCTCGTGCTGGGCTACCTGTCGTCCCAAGGTCTCGTGGGCGGCCGCCTGCCGCTCAGCGTCGAAAAGGCCCGCAATGCGATCCGCGCCCATCTGGCGGAGCCGTTGGGCATCAGCGTCGAGACAGCCGCCTACGGCATGTTCACCATCGTCAACAACAACATGGTGAACGCGATCCGGCGCGTCTCGGTCGAACGGGGCTACGACCCGCGCGATTTCGTGCTGAACTGCGCCGGGGGCGCGACCGGAGCGCATATCACGGCGCTGGCGCGCGAAATGGGCATCGGCAAGGTGCTCGTCTCCAAGCTGGCCTCCGGGCTTTGCGCCTTCGGACAGATCATCTCGGACGTGAAATACAACTACATGGCGCCGATTGCCGCCCGGCTGGAGGGAGCGGAAGCCGCCCGGCGTCTTGATGCGACCTTCTCGGAGCTGGAGGCGAAAGGCCGGGCGGACCTCGCGGCCGACAACTTCGCGCCCGACCAGATCAGCATCCGCCGCAGTCTCGACATGCGCTATGTCGGGCAGGTCCATGAATGCGCCGTCACCGTCGATCCCTTCCCCATCGACGAGGATGCGCTGGAGCGGCTCAAGGCCGCGTTCCATGCCCGCCACGAGGAGTTGTACACCTACGCCGAGCCACATACTCCGGTGGAGGTGGTGAACGTGGAAAGCGCCGTTTCCGGCTTCGTCGAGGAGCCGCCGCGCATGGTCGTCGGCAAGGGCAACGGGGCGCATTCCGCACTGACGGGCACGCGGGAGATGATTTTCGATCCCGCCGGCCGCAAGCACGAAACACCAGTTTACGACGGCGCGAAAATGGGGGCGGGCGACGTGATCACCGGTCCCGCCGTCATTCAGGAAGTGACGACCACCGTCGTCATCGAGCCCGGCTGGATGGCCGAACTCGATACGAACGGCGTCTATATCCTGACCGCCGTCAATGGCCGGCAGGCGGGGCATTCGCCGCGTTGACCGGCGCCTGACGAAAAGCAGGGCGGGACCGGCAAGGTCCCGCCCTTTCTTCTGCCATAACAACGGTTTTCGACCCGCATCGGCCCCGCCAGAGGCAACGGGTCAAGCTCGCTGCCTCTGGCGTAATACGGCCATTCCGCCTCAGGCGACGCCCAGCTCGGTTTCAACCTCGCGCAGCGACCGCGCCACGATCTCGAACATGTCGTCCGCCTGCGCGCGGGTTATGATCAGGGGCGGGCAGAAGGCCACGGCATCGCCCATTCCGCGCGATATCAGGCCGTTGCGCTGCATGGCCTCGTTCATCAGGCGTCCGAGCCTGCCGGCGACCTTGACAGACTTCGTGGCCTTGTCGTCCACCAGCTCCACGGCGGAGATCAGGCCGACACCGCGAATCTCGCCGACCAGCGGGCTTTCCGACAGGGTTCGCAGGCGGCTTAGGAAATGTCCGCCCACGTCCCGGGCATTGGCCACGAGATCGCGTTCCTTGATGATGGCGAGGTTCTCCAGCGCGACGACCGCGCCCAGCGGGTGGCCGCCGGCCGTGAAACCGTGGCCGAAAGTGCTGATCTTGTGGCTTTCCTCGGCTATCGGCTGATAGAAACGATCGTTCATCATGATGGCCGAAAACGGCACGTAGCTGGAGGTGATCTGCTTCGACATCACGATGACGTCCGGGCGGATGTCGTAGGTGATCGCGCCGAACATCTCGCCGGTGCGGCCGAAGCCGCAGATCACTTCGTCGGCTACGAAGAGGACGTCGTGCTTCGCCAGAACGGCCTGGATCTTCTCGAAGTAGGTGGCCGGCGGCACGACCACCCCGCCGGCGCCCATGACCGGCTCCGCCCAGAAGGCGGCCACGGTCTCCGGCCCCTCGCGCTGGATCAGCGCGTCCAGCTCCTCGGCGCAGCGGGCGGCGAACTGCTCTTCGGTTTCGCCGTCGCGGCCTTCCTTCCAGTAATGCGGCGCGAGGGTGTGCAGCACGCGGTCGATCGGCAGATCGAACGAGCGGTGGTTGTTCGGCAGGCCTGTCAGGCTCGCGGAAGCGATGGTGACGCCGTGATAGGCGCGGTTGCGGGCGATGACCTTTTTCTTCTCCGGCTTGCCGAGCGCGTTCGAGCGATACCACACCATTTTCAGCACGGTGTCGTTCGCCTCCGAACCCGAGTTGGTGTAAAACACCTTCGACATCGGCACATGGGCCAGCTCGATGAGCTGTTCCGCCAGATCGATCGCCGGGTCGTGGCTTTTATGGCCGAAATTATGATAGAAGGGCAGCTTCCGCATCTGCGCGATGGCGGCGTCGATCAGCCGCTGTTCCTGAAAGCCGACGGCCACGCTCCACAGCCCCGCCATTCCTTCGATAAAGCGCCTGCCGCTGTTGTCGGTGACATAGATGCCCTGGCCGCTCTCGATAATCATCGGCCCGATTTCCTCGTGGCGTCGGGCGTCGGTATAGCCATGAAAATGATGCGCGATATCGCGCTCTTCAGGGGTTTTATCGAAGTTCTTCAGTTCGCTCATGGCTTTTTACCTCAGATTATGCATGCGGCCAAAGCATCGTCGGGCAAAGGGGAAATCGTTTTGCGCCTGACGCGGCGTCTGTCCCGCCGCCCGTCCTGACGCACGATTTTTTCGCGAGTCCCCGTAGCGATTGCTGCGAGCCTGACCGTCTGCCTGTCTTGCTACCCGATATCTCCGGTTGCGTCGATATTCGTTTGCTTGACCAAAGTTTGGTAAAATGAAAACCATTAGCCAAGCTACGGAGTGCGGCATGAAACTGATTCCCAGACCTTTTCGCGGCAATCTTTCGGAAGCCGACATTGCCGGTTTGCGCGAGTTCGTCGAGATTGTCGACGCGGGGGGCATTACGGCGGCTCAGGCGCGGCTCGGTAAAGGCAAATCCGCCATCAGCCTGGGGCTCAGCCGGCTTGAGAACCGCCTTGCCATGCGCCTGTGCGAGCGGGGACGATCGGGTTTCAGCCTGACGGAGCAGGGGCAGATGGTGCACTCCGCTGCGGTCCAGCTTCTGGCGGATATCGGACGCTTCAACGATTTCGTGGGCGCGGCGATTTACAAGCTGGAGGATACCGTCACTCTTCTTGCCGACGACAGTTTTCTCTTTGAATTCACGGAACCGCTCACGCGCGCGATCGGGCGCATCGGCGATCGTTATCCGGACCTGAACCTGAACGTCCGCATGACCTCGCCCGATCATATCTACGCTTCGGTGCTTGAGGGAACGGCCGATCTGGGGTTCACCACGCTGGACCGTCATAACGATGCGCTGGCCATCGCGCCGGTCTGCGAAGAGCAAATGGGTATTTTCTGCGGCAAGGCGCACCCGCTTTTCGATTGTGACGATGAGACGCTGACGCCGGAAGAGCTGCGGCAATACGGTTTCGTCGCCGCCGAGGTGACCCAGGAGGAAATATATTCCGAGTTCGTGCGCGGTCTGAAAATCAGGGCGCGCGCGCCGACGATCCTGTCGAGAATGTTGCTCGTGCTGTCGTCGCGTTATCTCGGAATCGTGCCGATCACGTTTGCGCAGCATTGGGTTGAGAAGGGAGATATCCGCGAATTGCGTATCGAGGGAAGCCGGACGCATAACATCTGCTATCTGGTGCATCGCAAGGCCCGCCCGCTCGGGCTGGGTGGCGCGATTTTTCGCGGCATACTGATCGATGAATTATCGGCGAGTACGACGGTTGCGATTCGCACGTCAGATGTCCGCCGAGCGGAAATACCATCCTCCAGAGCGGTAAAGTCATAGCAAAAGTGTGTTATGCGAAAACATTTCCATCTGCCAGAACGGGAGAAAAATTCAGGCGCCACTGTCAAAGCAGTGGAATATTACGATGATCTCAGCTTACCGGGATATGGCTTGTGCCATGCGGAGATCGAGAAAAGCACACATCTGAAAGGTTGCCGACCACGAGCGGCGAAAGCTGCAATTGCGTCTGCTTTTATCATAGCTGGTTCCCCCCATCCCCGGAATGTTTATCCCCTTGACTTTGGTTATGATCTCGCAGTCTGCCAAGGTCACCCATGAGCATTTTCTTGTTCTGCGGTCGTCATATTAATATTCTCGGCCCATGGTAATAAATATCAATTCGAGTTATAACTGATTATCGGTACGCTACCGCACTGCTGTGACCTTCCTCGACTGAAACGGCTTATCAACGGCCATTTAGGCCATTGAAGCCTAGTAATCCAGCAACCGTGTTCCAGCCAGAAACTGCGCAACGACTGCCGCTATCGCCACCCGTTCCGATAGTCGATTAGAGAATAGCTAAAGGTCTTGGGGGCGTTTGCATGGAACAGCGAAAACTTGTCAGTTCAGGATCGCCGCTTGAACCAGAGATCGGGTTCAGTCGCGCCGTGAGGGTTGGTCCCTTTCTCGCCGTCGCTGGAACCGCCCCGATCGGCCCTGACGGCCGGGCCGCCTATCCCGGCGATGTTTACGCACAAACCAAGCTATGCTTGGAGATCGCACGTCGCGCTATCGAAGAAGCAGGCGGCACGCTGGCCCAAGTCATTCGCACTCGCATCATGTTGACCAACATTGAGCAATGGCGAGAGGCCGCGCGAGCACACGGTGAGGTGTTCGGGTCCATACGTCCCGCCTGCACCTTCATGGAAGTCTCGCGCTTCATTGATCCCGATTGGCTGGTTGAGATCGAAGCCGACTGCGTTGCACTCGACCATCAGAACGCCGCGACGCGGGCGGCCATGGGCTCTTCAGGCGCCTGCCCCGCGGCAGAAAATGCCGGCAGCAAGGCATCATCGGCACATCTGGCGGATTCATAACGCCAGTTCGCTGCGAACTTGCCGAAGAATCTCAGTAGCTTGTACTCTGAAAACGAACTGGGAGACTTCAATGTTGTCGAACTCACTGGTCGATCAGGATCGCGCGCATTTGATTCATCCTGTCGTGTCGTTACGGACCCACGAGCGCCGGGGCGTCACCGTGCTGCATTCCGCCAAGGGATGTGAGGTTACCGATGCCTCTGGGCGCGTGCTGCTCGACGGCTTCGCCGGCCTCTGGTGCGTCAATACCGGATACGGGCATGAAAGCATCGTAGAGGCCGCAGCGGAACAAATGCGCCGCCTCCCCTACGCGACGGGATACTTCCATTTCGGAAGCGAGCCGGCCATCAGGCTGGCGGCCAAGCTGGCAAGGCTGGCTCCCCCCTCGCTCGACCACGTCTTCTTCACGCTCGGCGGGTCCGATGCGGTCGACACCGTCATCCGCATGGTCTGGTACTACAATAACGCCCTCGGACGCCCCCAGAAGAAGCAGTTCATCTCACTGGAGCGCGGCTATCACGGCTCGAGTTCCAATGGCGCAGGCCTGACGGCGCTGCGGCTGTTCCAGGACGGCTTCGACCTGCCTCGGCAATGGCAACATTACATTCCCTCTCCCGATCCTTATCGCCACCCGGAAGGGCCCGAGCCCGACCGTATTATTGCGGCATCGGTGGCGGCGCTGCGGAATAAGGTACGCGAACTGGGGGCCGAGAACGTGGCGGCCTTCATCTGCGAGCCTGTCCAGGGGTCGGGTGGCGTCATCGTTCCACCCAGAGGCTTCCTGCCCGCCATGCAGCAAGCCTGCCGTGAACTGGGCATCCTGTTCATCGTAGACGAGGTCATCACCGGATTCGGCCGCACCGGCCCCATGTTCGCGTGTGAACATGAAGGCATCGAACCCGACATGATGACCCTCGCCAAGGGTCTCACCGCCGGCTACATTCCGATGGGCGCCGCCCTCATCTCCGACGAGATTTATCAGGTGCTCGCCGATGCTGTTCCCGAAGGCGTGCCGTTCGGCCACGGGCTCACCTATTCCGGCCATCCGGTGAGCGCCGCGGTCGCCTTGGAGGTGATTCGTCTCTACGAGGACGGGCTTCTGGAGAACGGGCGCGTCGCCGGTGAACACCTGGCGCGGCGGCTGGCGGAGCTCGCCGACCACCCGCTGGTGGGGCATGTCCGCTCCCTCGGCCTGCTCGCGGGGATCGAACTTGTCGTCGACAAGAAGACGAAGCAGAAGCCCGCGCCGGACCTGAAAATCGCTGAGCGGGCATTTGAAACGGCCTATCGTAATGGCCTCATCATCCGCGCATTCGCGGACGGAACCATCGGACTCGCGCCCCCACTGTGCATCACGGTGGGCAACATCGACCAACTCGTTGACAAGCTGATGGCCACACTGGATTCTCTTTTGGAACGCAGGGAGTTGCACCAATGACACTCACCGACTTCAAGGCGCTTACATTCGATTGCTACGGAACCCTGATCGACTGGGAATCAGGCATGATCGAGGGGCTGAAGCCGCTCACGGCGAAGCTCGACCGCGAACTCAGTCGTAACGAGATCCTCGAAGCGCATGCGCGGCACGAGTCCTCGCAGCAGTTGCAGACGCCTGCCAAGAACTACAGCGAGCTGCTGCCAATCGTTTACAAGCGTCTCGCGGAGGAATGGGGGATCACCGTCTCGCTCGAGGAAGCCCTCGCCTACGGCCAGTCGGTCGGAAACTGGCCGGCCTTCAGCGATTCGGCGGGCGCGCTTCAGTATTTGAAAAAGTATTATAAGTTGGTCATTCTGTCGAACGTCGACAATGTCAGCTTCGACGCCAGCAACAAGAAGCTTGGAGTGGAGTTCGATGCGATCTACACGGCGGAAGACTGCGGTTCATACAAGCCTTCCGACCGCAACTTCGAGTACATGCTCGCCAAGCTGAAGACCCTCGGCATCAAAAAGCACGAGATCCTGCACACGGCCGAAAGCATGTTCCATGATCACGGCCCCGCGAACCGGCATGGGCTCGCATCCTGTTGGATTTATCGCCGCTACGACCAGGAAGGCTTCGGCGCGACGATGCACCCGGGCGAGCTGCCTAAATACAACTTCCGCTTCAACAGCATGGCGGACCTGGTCAAGGCTCACCAGGAGGCGCTGCGCGCCTGATCTCTTTTTTGCGGAGAGCAGTATGGTTGCTACGCCGAAACTCGACCGGATCGATATCAACATACTCGCTCAGTTGCAGAACAACTGCAGGATCAGCAACGTCGAACTCGCGGAGGCGGTGGGCCTTTCTCCAAGCCCCTGCCTCTCGCGCGTCAAGCGGCTTGAGAAAGCCGGATTCATCATCAGTTTCAATGCGAAACTGAATCTCTCGAAGCTCGTGGAACACATTACAGTATTCACTGAGGTCACCCTGAACGGACACCGTCAGAACGACTTCGTCAAGTTCGAGGCCGAGATCCGGAAATATGATGCGCTTCAGGAATGTCACCTGGTCAGCGGCGGTTATGATTATCTCCTGAAATTCCTCGCACCGAATGTAGCCAAGTACCAGGAAATGATGGAGGGTATACTGGATCGAAATATAGGAATGGAGAAGTATTTTAGTTATATTGTTATAAAAACAATTATTCAGAGAGATAATATACCATTAAAATACTTAATTGATGAATGAATTTTACATATTACAGATTTTAAACGCACAGAAAACTGCTCGTGCGAGTTTCATCCATCAATTGAACCGATATCGCGGATCCGCAACCGGCGCGGCTGGCTTCCTGTCCGTTGGAAGTAAGATTGCGAAACCACGGAAAGAATAACCTGTCGCCTGGCAGAATCAGCCGCTGACCATTCTGCAATCGGCACGTTACGCCAGAGGGAGCGGCCCTTTCGGAATCCGAAAGCTGTCGGAATACCTATCATGGCCGGGCGTTTGATTGGTTTGCTCCGCATGCCGTGCGAAAGCCGGCCCCGCGAAGACCAATGATAATAGAACATCAAGGGGGATCACAATGACCACCAACGTATACGCTATCTGTGTCGCCGCGTGCCTAGCTCTATCGGCCGCCCCTGCGCATGCTGACAAGCTGGATGATATCATTTCGTCTGGCGTTCTTCGTTGCGCGGTTGTGCTTGATTTTCCGCCCATGGGCTCGCGTGATGCATCCAACAACCCGATCGGCTTCGATGTCGATTACTGCAACGATCTCGCGGCCGCTCTCGGCGTCAAGGCGGAGATTGTCGAGACGCCGTTTCCCGAGCGTATTCCGGCGCTGATGTCGGGCCGCGTCGACGTGGGCGTCGCCTCCACGTCCGACACGCTGGAGCGCGCCAAGACCGTGGGGATGACCATTCCCTATTTTGCCTTTGATAATTCCGTCACGGCCAACGACAAGTCGGGCATCAAGTCCTTCGAGGACCTGAAGGGCAAGACGGTGGGCGCCACGGCGGGCACCTATGAGGCGATCGCGCTGGAGGCGCAGGTGAAGGCGTGGGGCGCGGGCACCTTCCGGCCCTACCAGACGCAGGCCGACGTGTTCCTGGCGGTGAGCCAGGGCCATCTCGACGCGACCGTCTCGACCTCGACGGTTGCGCAGGCCAACGTGAAGTCCGGCAACTTCCCCGGCATGTCCGTCGTCGGCACGGCGCCGTTCGATATCGACTACGTTGCGCTCTTTACCCTGCGCGATGAATACGGCCTGCTCAACTACCTGAACCTGTTCGTGAACCAGCAGGTTCGCACCGGGCGCTACGCCGCGCTTTACGAAAAGTGGATCGGCGGTGACGTGCCGGATCTGACCGTCAACGGCGTTTACCGCTAACCCGCAATCCGTGGGCGGCGGGGGTGACATCCGCCGCCGCCTCACCTGATCGCACCGTGAGGCGGTAATGCTGAACTATTCATTTCGCTGGAATCAGGCGCTCAATGCCTTACCCCAGCTTCTGGACGGCGCTCTGGTAACCTTGCAGATCTCCGTCCTGTCGATGGCCATAGGCATTGCCTGCGCCATTGCATTGACAGTATTTCGCAGGTCGGGCAACCGTGTTCTGGTCGGTTTCGCGCTTGCGTGGGTGGAGATTGCCCGCAACACGCCCGCCTTGTTCCAGATCTATATGGCGCATTTCGGGCTGGGCAATTTCGGCATCCATCTGAGCCCTTATGCTGCGCTGCTCGCTGGCATTGCCTTCAACAACGCGGGCTATCTGGCGGAGAATTTCCGCGGCGCCCTCAAGGCCATTCCCGATACCCAGACGCGCGCCGGCCGGTCGCTCGGCATGACCGCGCTTCAGTCCTTCAGGCTGATTGTCCTGCCGCAGATGCTGCGCGTCGCTTTTCTGCCGATGACGAACCAGATGGTGTGGGCCATCCTGATGACCTCCCTTGGTGTCACCGTAGGCATGAACACCGATCTTGCCGGCGTCACCCAGGAACTGAACGCACGCTCTTTCCGTACCTTCGAGTTCTTCGCGCTGGCTGCCGTGATCTATTACGTCATCGCCAAGGCGGTTACCCTGTCGGCCCGGCTCGTGGCCTGGCGCCTGTTCCGCTATTGAGAGAGGTGAGTGATGTTTGAGACAGCTCTCACTTGGAATGACCTGCTCTTCCTCGCCCGTGGCGCATGGATGACGTTGCAGGTCACCGCCATTGCCGTGGCGGCCGGCACGCTGTTCGGTGTCGTATTCGGCATCATCCGGTTCGAACTCGGACCTTACTGGTCGATCCCGCTGGCGCTGGTGCTGGATGTGTTCCGGTCGGTGCCGCTCCTGATCCAGCTTGTCCTGGCCAACGCATTCCAGTCGATCGCCAGGCTCGGCTGGGGGCCGTTCGTCACCTCCTGCGTGGTGCTTTCGCTCTACACGGCCGCCTATTGTACGGAAATCGTGCGCGGCAGCATCGAGGCCGTGCCCCCGACCACGCGGCGCGCCGCGCGCTCGCTCGGCATGACCTGGTGGCAGGATACGCGCTACATCGCGGCGCCGCTTGCGGTCCGCGTCGCCTTGCCCTCATGGATCGGCCTGACGCTGGGCGTGATGAAGGACTCGACGCTCGTGCTCTGGCTCGGCCTGATCGAGCTGCTGCGCGCGTCGCAAATCCTCGTTACCCGGCTTCAGGAGCCGCTCTTCATCCTGATGATTTGCGGAGCCATCTACTTCATCATCAGCTTTCCGATCGCCCGGCTGGGCGGGTATCTCGAACGGCGGTGGTCCCCGAATGATTGAGATTGAAAATGTCCGCAAGTCCTTCGGTTCGCTGGAGGTTCTGAAGGGGATCGACCTGACCGTCAGCAAGGGCGAGGTCGTCACCATCATCGGCGGCTCGGGATCGGGCAAGTCGACGCTGCTGACCTGCATCAACGGGCTTGAGCCGATCAACAGCGGCCGCATCCTGATCGATGGCACGGAAGTACACGCCAAGGCCACCGATCTCAACAAGCTGCGCCGCAAGGTGGGCATCGTTTTCCAGCAATGGAACGCCTTCCCGCACCTGACCGTGCTGGAGAACGTCACGCTCGCTCCGCGTAAGGTGCTGGGGCTGTCGAATCGCGATGCCGAGGAGATCGCGGTGCGGCAGTTGACCCATGTCGGACTTGCCGAGAAGCTTTCGGTTTACCCAAGCAAGCTCTCTGGCGGTCAGCAGCAGCGCATGGCGATCGCCCGCGCGCTGGCGATGTCTCCCGCCTACATGCTGTTCGACGAGGTGACGTCGGCGCTCGATCCGCAGCTCGTGGGCGAGGTGCTCGATACGTTGAAAATGCTCGCCGAGGAAGGAATGACGATGATCTGCGTCACCCACGAGATGGCGTTCGCGCGCGACGTCTCCGACAGGGTGGCCTTCTTCCACAAAGGCGTCATGGCGGAAATCGGCAAGCCGGAACAGATTTTCGGCGCGCCGCAAAACCCGGAGACGAAAAAATTTCTGTCGAGCGTCCGCTGATGGCAACTTTCGATGTGATCGTCGTCGGTGCGGGCGTCGTGGGGCTTTCCACCGCGATCGCCGCGCAGGAACGCGGGCTGTCGGTCCGGGTTCTCGATCGCGAGGGGCCGGCGGCGGGCGCCTCGGCCGGCAATGCCGGGGCATTCGCCTTCACCGACATCCTGCCGCTTGCATCGCCCGGCATCCTGCGGCAAGCGCCGAAATGGCTGCTCGATCCGCTCGGGCCGCTGACGGTGCCGCCGGCCTATGCGCTGCGGATCGCGCCGTGGATGTTCCGTTTCTGGCGCGCCTGCTCGCCGGATCGGGTCGCCCATTCGACGGCGGCGCAGACGGCCCTGATGGACCTGTCGAAGGCGGAGCTGGAGCCCTTCCTCGCCAGAACCGGCACGCAGGCCATGCTTCGCAAGGCGGGGAACTTGCAGGTCTATGAGGGCGAGGCCGAACTGAATGCCTCCCTGCCCGGATGGAAGGCGCGCGAGGCGCACGGTATCGCATTCCGTCACCTGACGGCGGCGGAAATGGCGGACATCCAGCCGGGCCTGTCGCCGCGTTTCACGCACGGCACCTTCACGCCGGGCTGGTATTCCATCGCCGATCCGAAGCTCTATACGCTTGCGCTGGCGGAGTATTTCGTCGCCGCCGGCGGGGCCATCGATATCGCCGAAGCGTCCGGCCTGCGGCCCGTCGACGGCGGCGTCGAGGTGCTGACGGCAGACGGCGGCATCCGCCGCGCCGGGCGGGCCGTGCTGGCGGCGGGCGCCTTTTCTCACCGCCTCGCCCGCACGATCGGCGAGACGATCCCGCTGGAGACCGAGCGCGGCTACAACACGACCCTGCCGCCGGACGCCTTCGACCTGCGCACGCAGGTGACGTTCGGGGGGCACGGTTTCGTCGTCTCCCGCCTGTCGACGGGCATTCGCGTTGGCGGGGCCGTGGAACTGGGCGGGCTTGACCTGCCGCCCAACTTCCGCCGCTCCGAAGCCATGCTGACCAAGGCGGAGCGCTTCCTGCCGGGGCTGAAAACCACCGGCGGCGTGCAGTGGATGGGGTTCCGTCCGTCGCTGCCGGACAGCCTGCCCGTCATCGGCCGCGCCCGCACGACCGCACGCGTCATTCACGCTTTCGGTCACGGTCATCTCGGCCTTACCCAGTCCGCAGGAACGGCGCGGCTGGTCGCCGACCTGCTGACGGATCGCGACCCGGCCATCGATCTCGCGCCCTTTTCATCCCAGAGGTTCTGAACCATGGCCACGCATACCTTTTCCTGTATCGACGGACATACCTGCGGCAATCCCGTGCGCCTCGTCTCGGGCGGCGGTCCGCGCCTTGAGGGCGCGAACATGCTGGAAAAGCGCGCCCACTTCCTGCGCGAGTTCGACTGGATCCGCACCGGGCTGATGTTCGAGCCGCGCGGGCACGACATGATGTCCGGTTCGATCCTTTACCCGCCGACCCGGCCCGACTGCGACGTGGCGGTGCTGTTCATCGAAACATCGGGATGCCTGCCGATGTGCGGCCACGGCACCATCGGCACCATCACCATGGGCATCGAGAACGGCCTGATCACGCCGCGCGAGCCGGGCCGGCTGTCCATCGACACGCCCGCCGGCAAGGTCGATATCACCTACCGGCAGGAAGGCCGTTTCGTCGAGGAAGTGCGCCTCACCAACGTTGCCGGTTTTCTCTACGCTGAAGGTCTGACGGCTACCGTGGAGGGGCTGGGCGAGATCGTGGTCGACGTGGCCTATGGCGGCAATTTCTACGCCATCGTCGAGCAACAGAAGAATTTTCGCGACATCGCCGATCACACGGCGGGGGAACTCGTCGGTTGGTCGCCGAAGCTGCGGGAGGCGCTGAACGAGAAATACGAATTCGTGCATCCCGAACATCCCGAGATCCGCGGCCTGAGCCATATTCAGTGGACGGGAGCCGCCACGCAGCCGGAGGCGCATGCCCGCAACGCCGTGTTCTACGGTGAAAAGGCGATCGACCGCTCGCCCTGCGGCACCGGCACCTCGGCGCGGATGGCGCAGCTCGCCGCCAAGGGCAGGCTCAAGGTGGGCGACGCCTTCGTGCACGAGAGCATCATCGGCTCGCTCTTCAGGGGAAGAGTGGAGGCGGCGACATCCGTCGCCGGGCGCGATGCGATCGTTCCCTCCATCGCGGGCTGGGCGCGCATGACCGGATACAACACCATCTTCATCGACGATCGCGATCCCTTCGCCCGCGGTTTCGTCGTGAAGTGATCGCCGCAGGCGCGCCGGCCGGCTGCATGCGAAGGAGAAACCGGCAAGCGAGGGAGCGTTTCCACCCCGACCGGCGCCAATATCCAAAGCTGACGTTGACACACTAGATTTTATACAACACACTTGTCGACAATAAATATCCGAGCAATCGGAAGTGGGGAACAAGTTATGCAGCACGCTGAAAACGCGGCGCCGCAGCCGCTTGTCTTGTGGCGCGGCATGATCTGGTTATCTGAAAAACTGCTTTCCATGGAACGCGGGGCTGTCGCTCTGCTGATGTTTCTTCTGAGTGGCGCGATACTTCTCAACGTGGCGACACGTTATTCCGGTCATCCTATCTACTGGGTGGATGAACTGGCCGTCTATTGCATGGTCTGGCTCACCTTCATCGGCGCTTCCGTCATGACGCGGCTGAGGCTCGACTTCGCCGTCACCATGCTGACGGAGCGGTTGTCGCGACGGGCTGCCGCCGTTGCACGGGTCATCGCCACGACGCTCGTCGTCGTCTTCGGCGTTTCGGTCGCGGTCATGTGCTGGGTCTGGCTCGATCCCTTGGGAATCGCCGGGGCGGGTTTCAGCGCCAGAGACTATGCGGCCGGATCGTTCAACTTCGTCTATACGGAACGCACCCAGACCCTGAACTGGCCGACGTGGGTGATCTACATGATCCTGCCCGTCTTCGCCGTTTCGATCACGATTCACGGCCTTGCCAACCTGATGGAGGACACGGGCCGGGTTCCTGCGGTCAAACGCGATCTGACCATCAATGCGGAAGAGGCGGTGAACTGATGATTACCACCGGCGCTTTCGTGCTCGTGATGCTGGTCGGCGTGCCGATCGGGCTCTGCCTTTGCATCGCCGCCATCGTCTTCGTGCTGCTGTCGGGCAATTCGATTCTGTTCCAGAGTTATCCGTTGCAGATGTTCAACGCCGTCGACAGCTACGGGCTGATCGCGATCCCGCTTTTCATCCTGATCGGCGAGATCATGAACGTCGGCGGCATCACCAAGCGCATCGTCGACATGGCGATGTCGTTCATCGGTTCGCTCAGGGGCGGCCTTGCCTACGTCAATGCATTGGCCAATATGTTCGTGGCCTCCATTCTGGGATCGGCTACGGCGCAGGTGGCCATCATGTCCCAGATCATGGTTCCGGAGATGGAGCGCAAGGGATACGACAAGAACTTCGCCGCCGGCTTGACGGCCTATGGCGGCATGCTCGGCTCGATCATGCCGCCTTCGGTGATGTTCGTGGTCTACAGCGTGATGGCGCAACTGTCGGTCAGCGACATGCTGATGGCCGGCATCGTGCCGGGCCTCATCCTGACCGCGCTTTTCTGCGGCGTGATCGCCGTGCTCGGCCATATCCACAAATATCCCAAAAGCGAGCCGCAAACCCTGCGCCAGCGCGTGGCCACGGTCTTTGGCGCGCTGCCGACACTTTCGATCCCGATCGTCATCATCGGCTCGATCTTCAGCGGCCTTGCCAGCGCCACCGAGGCGGCGGCGGTCGGCGGCGTGATCGCCATCCTGATCGGGCGCTACTGGACGGGGCAGCTCTCCTATTCCCAGGTGCCCGGAATCATGATGCGCGCGGGACTCTATTCGGCCATCGTGCTCTTTCTGGTGGTGGCGGCGGGCGTGCTGTCATGGATCCTGATTTTCGGGCGCGTGCCGCAGGAAGTCGCGACATGGATCCAGACGGTAGCGGACAACCCCGTCACCTTCATGCTGCTGGTCAACGTCATCCTGCTCGTCATCGGGACGGTGATCGACGGCATTCCCGGCCTTATCATGACCGTGCCGATCCTGCTGCCGATCGCCACCGACGTCTACGGTATCGACCCGCACCATTTCGGCGTGGTGGTGGTCATCAATCTGGTTCTCGGGCTGCTGTCGCCGCCGGTCGGCCTCTGCTTCTTCGTCGCGGCGGCGGTCACAGGCGCCAATCCCGGCAAGATGTTCATGGTGACGATGCCGTTCTTCCTCATCACCTGTGTCCTGCTGGTGCTTCTGTCGATTTATCCAAGTCTGTCTCTGGTCTTCATCGACAAATAGAAATTCTAAATCAATCAACAAAGGGGAATAAAGCAATGACCAAATTTCACGGGACCGGGCTTTCCCGCCGCCAGCTTCTCGTGGCCGGTGCTGTACTGCCGATTGCCGCACCCACGATCGTCCGCGCGCAGTCCCGCGAGTTTCGTCTGGGCCTGATCACGCCTGTCGGGCATTCGTGGAACAACTCCGCGTTGAAGCTCGGCGAGGTTCTTGCCAGGGAGACGGACGGGCGCATCAAGATGACGGTGTTCCACTCCGGCCAGCTCGGCAACGAGTCCGTCATGATGCAGCAATTGCAGTCGGGCGCGCTCGACATGGGCATCATCCAGGCGGCGGAACTGGGATCGCGCTCGAACCATATCGCGGCGATCAACGCGCCCTATCTCGTGCGCTCCACCCAGGCGGTGGCGAAGTTCGTGCGCCATCCGCAGGTGCTGAAGCTGTTCGAGGTGCTGCCGGCCGAAACCGGCACGATCGGCCTCGGATGGGCGATCACCGGCATGCGCGCGGTCTTCTCCGCCAAGGGCATCGATTCCGTCGGCGGCCTCAACGGCATGAAGCTGCGCATCAACCCGACGCCGGTCTATCGCGATTTCTACCAGAGCCTCGGCGCCGCCCCCACGCCCATCCCGACCCCGCAGGTGTTCGACGCCATGTCGAACGGCCAGGTCGACGGGCTGGAGGCGGATATCGAGTTCTCGTGGAACCAGCGCTTCGACAAGGTTTCCAGGAGCATTTTGCGCATGAACGCGCTGTTCATGCCGGCCGCCGCCGTGGTTTCGGGACGCGTCTGGACCGCGCTGCCGGATAGCGACAAGCAGTTGATCACCCGCGCCGTTTCCAGCGTTCTCGACGAGCAGATCGACAGCCTGGCCGGCAACGAGCCCAACCTGATCGAAAAATTCCGCGAGACGGGCATCGCCATGCATGAGGTGCCGACGGCGGACACGGAGGCGAGCATCGCCGCCTTCGACAAGATCTGGCTGCCGAAGGCGCCGGTGATCGCCGAGCTGCGCAAGATCGGCGCGGAAGTGTGAAACAGCCCCGGCGCAACTGACGAGGTGAGATGTTGACGAAATCCGATATGCCCTGCGCGGCGGATGCTCCCGAAGCCGTCGGCATCCTCGCGGGGGCGGCGTGCGGGCCGGTGGTCGCGTCGCCCGAGGCGCTGAGCTTCTGGGGCGGCGTGGACCCTGCGACGGGGCGCGTCATCGACATTCATCACCCGCTGCACGGCACCTGCCTGACGGGCGGCATCCTGATGATGCCGACGAGCCGCGGCTCATGCACGGGCTCGGGCGTGCTCCTCGACCTGATCCTGAACGGACGCGCGCCGGCGGCGCTCGTCTTCCGCGAGGCGGAGGACGTGCTGACGCTGGGTGCGCTGATCGCGGCGGAAATGTTCGGCAGGCCGCTGCCGGTGCTGCGGCTCGCTCCCGCATCTTTCGCCGCGCTCTCCAGGGCGACGACGGCGCGCATCCGTCCCGACGCCATCGAGGCCGGCGGGCTGGTCATGCCGGTGTCGCGCCCGCAGGCGGCGGCGCTGGATCTGACGGACGCCGACCGGGCGATGCTGGAGGGGGCTCAGGGCGTCGCGGCGAGCCAGGCGATGCGGATCGTCTGCGCCATGGCGTCGCAGCAGGGCGCGCGCGGTCTCGTCGACGTGACGCAGGGCCATATCGACGGCTGCATCTATGCGAGCCCCGCCAATCTGACCTTTGCCGAAAAGATGGCGGACATGGGTGCGCGGGTGCGCGTGCCCACCACGATGAACGCGATTTCGGTCGATCGGGCCAACTGGCGCGCGCAGGGCCTGCCGCCGTCGTTCGGGGAGCCGGCGGCGCGGCTGGCGGACGCCTATGTCCGCATGGGATGCCGGCCGACGTTCACCTGCGCTCCCTATCTGCTCGACAGTGCGCCGCATGCCGGGGAGGCGATCGCATGGGCGGAATCGAACGCCGTCGTCTTCGCCAATTCCGTGCTCGGCGCGCGGACGGCCAAGCACCCGGATTTCCTCGACCTGTGCATCGCCCTGACCGGCCGCGCGCCGCTCGCGGGCGTTTATCTCGACGGCAACCGCCGGGCGCGGCGCGTCATCGACTTCGAAGCGCCGCCCGTGGTCGACGACGCGTTCTGGCCGCTCGCCGGCTATGTCGCGGGCAAGATGTCACCCGACCGCATTCCGCTCCTGCGCGGTCTCGCACCCGCCGGGCCGTCGCGCGACGATCTGAAGGCGTTATGCGCGGCCTTCGGCACCACCTCCGCCGCGCCGATGCTGCATGTGGAAGGCGTCACGCCCGAGGCCGGCAGGGCGATCGCGTCCTCCGCCGACCGGATCGCCGTGTCGCGCGCCGACATGGCGGCGGCGTGGGACATGCTGAACGGCGGTCCCGAGAAAGTCGAACTCGTCGCCATCGGCAGCCCGCACGCCTCGCTGGAGGAATGTCGGGCGCTGGCGGGAGCGCTCGGCGGCCGCCGCCGGCATCGCGACGTTGCCGTGATCGTCACGGCGGGACATGCCGTCATCGCCGCCGCCCGGCGGGAAGGCACGCTCTCCCGGCTCGAAGACAGCGGCGTGCAGGTCCTGCCGGATCTGTGCTGGTGTTCGATAGCCGAACCGGTCTTTCCCGTGCGCACCCGCGCGGTAATGACCAATTCCGGCAAGTACGCCCATTACGGCCCCGGCCTTTCCGGGCGGTCGGTGCGCCTCGGGAGCCTCTCCGACTGCGTTGCCGCGGCGCTGACGGGATGCGCGCCCGCGCGCCGGCCGGCATGGCTTTTGTGAACAATCCATCCTCGTGAGGATCTCATGCGCAGCTCGAAAACCATCCATGTCATTTCCGCCCATGCCGAAGGCGAGGTCGGCGACGTCATCGTCGGCGGCGTCGCCCCGCCTCCAGGCGATACGCTGTGGGAACAGAGCCGATGGCTCGCGAAGGACAACGCGCTGCGCAATTTCGTTCTCAACGAACCGCGCGGCGGCGTTTTCCGGCACGTCAATCTTCTGGTGCCGCCCAGGCACCCGGAGGCGGACGCGGGCTTCATCATCATGGAGCCGGAATACAATCCGCCGATGTCCGGCTCGAACTCGATCTGCGTCGCCACCGTCCTGCTCGATTCGGGAATCGTGCCGATGCAGGAGCCGGAAACCCGGCTCACGCTCGAAGCGCCGGGCGGGCTGGTGAAGGTGCGGGCGGAGTGCCGCCACGGCAAGGCGGAGCGCATCTTCGTCCGGAACCTGCCGAGCTTTGCCGCCCAGCTCGACGCGCGACTGGAAGTGGAGGGGCTGGGGACGCTGACTGTCGACACCGCCTATGGCGGCGACAGCTTCGTCATCGTGGACGCCGCCGCCATGGGTCTGCGCCTCGCTGCCGACGAAGCCCACGACATCGCCCGCCTCGGCGTGCGCATCACGAAAGCGGCGAACAGCGCGCTGCGCTTCGAGCATCCCGAAAATCCCGACTGGAATCATTTCTCGTTCTGCCTCTTCGCCGGTCCCGTGGAGCGCGACGGACACGACCTGCGGGCGGGATCGGCAGTGACCGTCCAGCCCGGCAAGATCGACCGCTCCCCCACCGGCACGGCCCTGTCCGCCCGCATGGCGGTGCTGCACGCGCGCGGCGAGATGGGCCTTGCCGACCGGCTGACCACCGTTTCCGTGATAGGCTCGACATTCGTCGGCCGCATCGTCGGCACGGCAACCGTCGGCGGCCACGACGCGATCCTGCCCGAAATATCCGGCCGCGCCTGGATTACGGGTATCCATCAGCATTTGCTGGACCCGTCCGATCCCTGGCCGGAGGGCTATCGCGTCGCGGATACCTGGGGCGTGCGGTAGGAGAGGTCCGTGTTATGATCGGATCGGACCATCCGGTCGACAAGCATTCGCTCGCGGAAAGGAAGCGACGGCAGGCCGCCTTGCTCGATAACCGTGACATGCTCCGCCCGGGCGGAAAGCAGGAGGAGGTCTTTCAGCTCGTTATGTGTTAGTATATTTCAAAAGGTACATGAGTTTCGCTCAATGAAAACTCATAACAGAGGGAAAAAGCAATGGTACGTAAAACGATTTTCGCGGCGGTAGCCGCGGGGGCGATGCTGGTTGCCGGCGCCGCGTCCGCCAAGACGCTGATCTATTGTTCGGAAGGTTCGCCGGAAGGCTTCGATCCCGCCCCCTACACCTCCGGCACGACGAACGACGCTTCATCGAAGACGATCTACAATCGCCTCGTGGAGTTCGAAAAGGGAGAAACGACGCTCGTGCCGGCGCTTGCCGAGAAGTGGGAGGTTTCCGACGACGGCCTTGAATACACGTTCCACCTGCGCAAGGGCGTGCGGTTCCACAAGACGCCCTTCTTCACGCCGACCCGCGAATTCAACGCCGACGACGTGCTCTTTTCCTTCAATCGCCAGCGCGACAAGAACAGTTCGTGGTATCAATACACGGCGGGCATCGCCTGGGACTATTTCGACAGCATGGACATGCCCAAGCTCATCAAGGATATCGTCAAGGTCGACGATCATACGGTGAAGTTCGTGCTGACGCGCCCCGAGGCGCCGTTCGTCGCCAATCTGGCGATGGACTATGCCTCTATCCTGTCGAAGGAATATGCCGACAAGCTCGAGGCCGACGACAAGAAGGCGAATATCAACCTTGCGCCGATCGGGACCGGGCCCTTCGCTTTCGTCGCCTATCAGAAGGACGCCGTCATCCGCTATGCCGCCCACCCGGATTACTGGGGCGGCAAGCAGCCCATCGATACGCTCATCTTCGCCATCACCAACGATCCGGCCGTGCGTGTGCAGAAGCTGAAGGCCGGTGAGTGCCACGCGGCGCCCTATCCGCCGCCGGCCGATCTCGCGGGGCTTCAGGCCGATCCCAAGCTGAAGGTCGATGAGCAGGCGGGCCTGAACATCGCCTATCTCGCCTACAACACTCGTATAGCGCCGTTCGACAAGCCCGAGGTGCGCCGCGCGCTCAACCAGGCCATCAACAAGCAGGCGATCATCGACGCCGTGTTCCAGGGCTCCGGGCAGGTGGCGAAGAACCCGATCCCGCCGACGATGTGGGGCTATAACGACAGCGTCGTGGACGACGGTTACGACCCCGAAGCCGCGAAGAAGGCGCTTGAGGCGGCCGGTGTCAAGGGTCTCGGGATGAAGGTCTGGGCAATGCCGGTCAGCCGGCCGTACATGCCGAACGCGCGCCGCACCGCCGAACTGATACAGGCCGATTTCGCCAAGGTGGGCGTCGAGGTCGAAATCGTCTCGATGGAATGGGGCGAATACCTGAAGAAGGCGGCGGAGGTGGACCGCGACGGCGCCGTCATCCTCGGCTGGACGGGCGACAACGGCGATCCCGACAACTTCATGGGCGTGCTGCTGGGCTGCGCGGGCGTCGGCAGCAACAACCGGGCGCAGTGGTGCCACGAGCCCTTCGACGACATCGTGCGGAAGGCGAGGACCCTGTCCGATCAGGCCGAACGCACCAAACTCTACGAGGAGGCGCAGGCGATCTTCAAGGATCAGGCGCCGTGGGCGACCCTGGCGCATTCCACGGTCTTCCAGCCGCTGTCCAAAAACGTCACCGGCTACAAGATGGATCCGCTCGGCTCGCACCGCTTCGACGGTGTGGATCTCGCCGACTGACCCCTCGCTGACCGACGCTTTGCCGCCCGGCGGAGTTCGCTGTCGGGCGGGATGTGCATTGGCCGCACCGGCGTTCCGCATCTTCGGACGGCCCTTGTCGCCGGGGAGCCCGCGCGGATGCCCGGGATGCCGGAGAGGACGCGGATAACGGTTCGCGCCTGCCTCACTGAGGTGTTTTCATGCTTCGTTTCATCTTCGGACGGCTGCTCTACCTGGTGCCCACGCTCATCGGCATCACGATCGTCGCCTTCGGCTTCGTGCGCGTGCTGCCGGGCGATCCGGTGCTGCTGATGGCGGGGGAACGGGGCGTCAGCCCCGAGCGTCACGCCCAACTGATGGCGCAATTCGGCTTCGACCGGCCGCTGTGGGAGCAGTATCTGGAATATGTCGGCAATCTGCTGCAAGGCGATCTCGGCCAGTCCATCATCACGAAAGTTCCCGTGGCGCAGGAGTTTCTGGCGCTGTTTCCGGCGACCGTCGAACTGAGCCTGTGCGCGATGGTCGTCGCCGTCGTCATCGGCATTCCGGCGGGCGTGATCGCGGCCGTCAAGCGCGGCTCGTGGTTCGACCAGACGTCGATGGGGCTGGCGCTCGTCGGCTATTCCATGCCGATTTTCTGGTGGGGCCTGCTGCTGATCATCGTCTTTTCCGGCATCCTGCAATGGACGCCGGTATCCGGCCGCATCTCGCTTCTCTATTTCTTCGAGCCGGTGACAGGCTTCATGCTGATCGACAGCCTGCTGTCGGGAGAGAAGGGGGCGTTCGCCTCCGCCGTCCGGCATCTCACCCTGCCCACCGTCGTGCTGGCGACGATCCCGCTTGCGGTCATCGCCCGCCAGACCCGCTCGGCGATGCTGGAGGTGCTCGGCGAGGATTACGTGCGCACGGCCCGGGCCAAGGGCCTGCCGCCGCTGCGCGTGGTCGGCATCCATGCGTTGCGCAACGGCCTCATCCCGGTCGTCACGACCATCGGTTTGCAGGTGGGGGTGCTGCTCGCCGGCGCGATCCTGACGGAGACGATCTTCTCCTGGCCGGGGATCGGCAAGTGGCTGATCGATTCCATCTTCCGCCGCGACTATCCGGCGGTGCAGGGCGGGCTGCTGCTTGTCGCGCTGGTGGTCATGACGGTCAATCTCACGGTCGATCTGCTCTACGGCCTCATCAACCCCCGCATCCGCCATCGCTGAGGTCGACATGAACGACACATCCTCCCTCGACAAGGGCGCCGCTCCCGCCGCAGATGGCGCGCCGGCGCAGCGGGCGCTGGCCGTCTTCTGGTTCCACTTCAGTGAGAACCGCGGCGCCGTGATCGGCCTTGCGGTCTGTGCCGGCGTGGTGCTGATGGCGCTGCTGGCGCCGTTCCTGGCCCCTTATGAACCGAGCGCGCAGTTCCGCGACGCCCTGCTCGTGCCGCCCGCCTGGCAGGAGGGCGGCAGCGTGCGCTTTCTTCTCGGCACGGATGCGGTCGGGCGCGACATCCTCTCGCGCCTGATCTACGGATCGCAGTTCTCGCTGTTCGTCGGCGTGGTGGTGGTGAGCATCGCGCTCGTCGTGGGCGTGACGACCGGCATGATCGCCGGCTATTTCGGCGGTTTCATCGATGCCACGATCATGCGGATCATGGACGTCATCCTGTCGTTTCCCTCGCTGGTGCTGGCGATCGTGCTCGTCGCCGTGCTGGGGCCGGGCCTGACGAACGCCATGATCGCCATCGCGCTGATTCTCCAGCCGCATTTCGCGCGCCTCACCCGCGCGGCGGTGATGGCGGAGAAGAACCGCGAATACGTCACCGCGGCCCGGCTCGCGGGGGCGGGCAGATTGCGGCTGATGTTCGTCACCATCCTGCCGAACTGCCTGGCGCCGCTCATCGTGCAGGCAACGCTGTCCTTCTCCAACGCCATTCTCGATGCGGCGGCGCTCGGCTTTCTCGGCATGGGCGCGCAGCCGCCGACGCCGGAATGGGGCACGATGCTCGCTGAGGCGCGCGAGTTCATCCTGCGGGCCTGGTGGGTCGTCACCTTTCCCGGCCTCGCCATCCTGATCACGGTGCTCGCCATCAACCTGGTCGGCGACGGGTTGCGCGATGCGCTCGATCCCAAACTGAAGAGGAGCTGATCGTGGCTCTGCTCGAAATCAGGAATCTCACGGTCTCGTTCGATACGTCGACGGGGCCGTTCCGGGCGGTCGACGGCATCGACCTGCATGTCGACAGCGGCGAGGTGCTCGCCATCGTCGGCGAATCCGGCTCCGGCAAGTCGGTCGGCATGCTGGCGGTGATGGGGCTGCTGCCGCCGACCGCGACCGTGACGGCGGACCGCATGACCTTCGACGGCATCGATCTGCAAACGATCGGGCCGAAACGGCGCCGCGGCATCATCGGCCGCGACATCGCCATGATCTTTCAGGAGCCGATCGCGAGCCTCAATCCGTGCTTCACCGTCGGCTTTCAGATCGAGGAAGTGCTGAAGTATCACGGGGGCCTGCGCGGCCGCGCGCTCCGGGCGCGGGCGGCGGAACTGCTGGAGGCCGTCGGTCTCAACGAGGCGCACAAGCGGCTCTCCGCCTTTCCGCACCAGCTTTCGGGCGGGCAATGCCAGCGCATCATGATCGCGATGGCCATCGCCTGCAATCCGAAGCTGCTCATTGCCGACGAGCCCACCACCGCGCTCGACGTCACCATCCAGAAGCAGATTCTCGACCTCCTGATGCGCCTGCAAGCCGAGCACGGCATGGGGCTCATCATGATCACCCACGACATGGGCGTCGTCGCGGAAACCGCGGACCGCGTGATCGTTCAGTACAAGGGCCGCAAGATGGAGGAATCGGACGTCCTGTCGCTGTTCGAAGCGCCGAAGCACGCCTACACCCGCGCGCTGCTGTCGGCGTTGCCCGAGAATGCGATCGGCGACCGGCTGCCCACGGTCGGCAGCTTCCTGCGGGATTCGGCGGGAGGCGCGCCATGACCGTCGCCGTGACGACCTATGCCCTTGAAACGCGCGGCATCTGCCGCGATTACGCCCTCAACAGCGGTCTGTTCGCGGCGCAACGGGTTCTGCGTGCGGTCAAGGATGTCAGCTTCCGGCTGGAAAAAGGCAAGACGCTCGCGATCGTCGGCGAGAGCGGTTGCGGCAAATCCACGCTGGCGCGCATCCTGTCGCTGATCGATGCGCCGACTTCCGGCGAACTCCATATCGACGGCGCGCGCATCGATATCGCGGCGGAAGGTCTGACCCGCGAGATGCGGCGCAAGGTGCAGATCGTGTTCCAGAACCCTTACGGATCGCTCAATCCGCGCCAGCGGATCGGCGATGCGCTGATGGAGCCGCTGCTGCTCAACACCGCCCTTTCCGGGAGCGAAAGGCGCGAGCGCGCCATGAACATGCTGCGCAAGGTCGGGCTGGGGCCGGAGCACTTCAACCGCTATCCGCATATGTTCTCGGGCGGCCAGCGTCAGCGCGTCGCCATCGCCCGCGCCCTGATGCTGAGCCCCGGCCTGCTGGTGCTCGACGAGCCGGTGTCGGCGCTGGATCTCTCGGTTCAGGCGCAGGTGCTGAACCTGCTCGCCGATCTTCAGGACGAGTTCGGCCTTACCTACGTCTTCATCAGCCACGATCTTTCCGTCGTGCGCTACATCGCCGACGAGGTGATGGTGATGTATTACGGCGAGGTGGTGGAGGCCGGCACGCGCGACGCGGTGTTCGGCAACCCGCGGCACGATTATACGAAAAAGCTGTTCGCCGCGACGCCGCGCGCGGATGTCGATTCGATCCGGGAGCGCGTCGAGCGCCGGCGCAAGGCGCGGGCCGCGCAGCCGGCCTGAACGGCTCGCAGGTCCGCCCCCGGTCGCGAGATCGGGGCGCCGGACGATATCATGCGCCGAAGGGCTCCGTCGGGCTCTTCGCCGGCTCGGTGAACCAGCGCGGCCCCTCATCGGTCATGTAAACGTGGTCTTCCAGCCGGATGCCGAAGGCGTCGGGGACCACGATCATCGGCTCGACGGAAAAGCACATCCCGGCTTCCAGCAAGGTGGCGTTGCCGCGCACGATGTAGGGCGGCTCGTGGATTTCGAGGCCGAGGCCATGGCCGGCGCGATGGGGCAGGCCGGGAAGCCGGTAGTCCGGCCCGAGGCCCGCCGCCTCGATGATGCGCCGCGCGGCGTCGTCGAGCGCTCCGGCGGGTGCGCCGATCCGCGCCGCCTCGAACACGGCCTGTTGCGCCGCGCGCTCGGCGGCCCAGATCCGCGCCACCTCCGGCGACGGCTCGTCAAGCGTGTAGGTGCGGGTGATGTCGGAGTGATACCCGTCGAGCCGGCAGCCGGTATCGACCAGGATGACGTCGCCAGCCGCAAGCGTCTGCTCGCCGTCGGCGCCGTGTGGCAGGGCGGTCGCCCGGCCGAAGGAGACGATGCAGAACGACGAGCCCCCGGACGCGCCGAGTTCGCGGTGCTGCGCGTCGATGAAGCGCGTCACCTCCGATGCCCGGATGCCCGGCCGCATGATGGCATGCGTGCGTCGGTGCACTTCAAGCGTCAGCGCCATGGCGTCGCGGATGATGGCGATCTCGGCCGGGGACTTGCGCAGACGCAGGCCCCGCAGCAGGGGCGCGGCATCCGTGACGCGCTCCGCCCCGAGCGCCGCGGCGAGGGAATAGAAGGCGAAGAGCGGCAATGTGTCGTCGAGCCCCACCCGGCCGGCCGGTCCTGCGAGATGGGCGACGAGAGCGGCCGCATCCTCGTGCTCCTCCCAGACTGCGATGTCTCCGTCGACATGCGGCAGGCTCTCCACGCGCGAGCGCTCGAAGCCGGGCACGATGTAGACGAGACGGTCCGGCAGCACGAGCGCGCCGATGAGCCGCTCGCTCGGATGCCAGACGAGCCCGGTGAAGTAGCGCAGGCTTTCCGATGCGCCCAGCAGGACGGCGTCGATCCTTGCCGCCGACATCATTGCCCGCAGCCGTTCGAGGCGCCCGGCGTACTCTGCTGGCGCAATCGGCGGCACGGCGTGGGGGCGGGACGCTGTCATCGAGGTCGTCATTGTTCTCGTCCGTTCGGGCGTCGGTTGGAAATAAGTCGGAGGCTTTCCGCGTTTCGTTGAAACGCAGAAGATCGCCAGGCTTTGCCGCATCATACATGAGAAACGTCTTCCGCCGCTATCGTCGCGGAGGCGACGCGGGCGAAAAACCTCCGGTTTCGAAAGCCGTTTTGCGATTTTGGAGCGGCATGCATTCAAGTGGAATCGTCACGTCGCGCCATCGGCCAGGGCGGTTTCGATCGCCCGCCCGGCGGTTGCGGCGCCATACCGCTGTTGAACCTCACGCACGCTCTCCGGCGAAGCCGGCGGCCGTTTCCATGCCCGCGTCCGACTCTATGAGCTGGTCGGGACTGGGCCGGAGCACGGGCATATGCGATACATGGGGCGCGCCATGGTCGCGCAGGAAGGCGTTGGCCGCGAGGGCGGCCGAAACCGCTGCCTCGGCCGGCGCCGACCGGATTTTCAGGGAGACGACCACGGCGTCCACTTCAGCGAAATCGGCGGCGGAAGGAATGCCGATTGTCTGCACCGTGCGCAATCCGTTCTTGCGCCAGGTATTGGCGAGGTCGGAAGCGCCGGTGTAGTCGTCGGCGATGGCGGCGATGCGGATTGTCATTCCGGGCGCCCCCGGTAGCGCGCGAGCCATCCGAGCCCGTCGCGCGTATGGCCGGCAGGATGATACTCGCAGCCGACGAAGCCTTCATAGCCGCGTTTTTCCAGCTCGCTCAGGAAATAGCCGTAGTCGATCTCGCCCCTGTCGGGCTCGTGCCTTTCCGGCACTCCGGCGATCTGAACATGTCCTATCATCGGAAGAAGCCGCCGGAAGCTTTCGGTGACATCGCCGTGCAGGATCTGGTGGTGAAACACGTCGAACTGAAGCTTGATGTTATCGGCCGCAAGATCGCGGATGAGACCTTCCGCATAGCCGAAGTCGTTGAGGAAATAGCCGGGCATGCTGCGTCCGTTGATCGGCTCGAGCAGCAGGGTCAGTCCCCTTGCGGCCAGCCTTTCGGCCGCGAAAGCGGCGGCTTTCCGGTATTGCGAGGCGGCCTCCGGGTCTTGCCGGTCCGCAATGCCGGCCATCATGTGCAGGCTTTTGACGCCGGTCGCCTCGGCATAATCGAGCGCTGTTTCAACGCTATCCCTGAACTCTTCGAAACGCCCCGGCAGGGCGGCAATTCCCCGCTCGCCGGCAGACCAGTTTCCAGGCGGCAGGTTGAAGATCGCCTGCGACAATCCGAATTGCGCAAGCCTCGCCTGAATGGAGGCGGCGGGAAAATCATAGGGGAAGAGGAATTCGACAGCGTCGAACCCCGCTTCGGCGGCCGCTTCAAAACGATCGAGAAACGGCCATTCCGTAAACATCATCGTGAGGTTGGCTGCAAAGCGGAACATTACTTGTCTCCCGGCAAACTGGCGCCCGAAAGGGTCGCGTAGATGCGCGCGACGGATGAGTCGTCATTCTGCCCCATGCCCGCCCCGGATGTCGCCAGATACATTTGCAAGGCAGCGGCGGCGAGCGGGACGGGGAAGCGCTCGGTGCGCGCCATGTCTTGCAGGATGCCGGGGGCCGATTGGAAAAGCTGGCCAAGAACGCCGTAAGGTTTGCGGATCTCGACAACCAGGCCGAAAGCGTAAGCAATGACCTTGAATTTCAGCACGCCATCATCGATGCAACCGGTCTGCAACGCACTATTCGTTACTTTTCGGAGCTGACGGGTGACGTGCGGCGCTTCAACAACTTGCTGGGCGTCGCTTATACGGACCGCAAGGCCGACGCTCAAAACTATGTCATGAAGCTTTATCAGGCCATCAAAGATCGAAATCTTGCCGAAGCCCATGCGATCTGGCAGGCGAAGTTTTCAAAGGCAGTGCAGCGTTATCTTTCGCTTATCGAAAGTGGGCGGTCCGATGGCGCGAGCAAGACAAACTGACGTTTCGGAACGCCGATCCAAAGATTATGGTGAAGTCGGATGGGCGGGGAAACCATCAAGGCATGCCCGATGCGAGCGAACGCCGGATTCAGCATTCATCGGAATTTGCCCGGCGCCGGCATGTCTCCTTCACGGCGTGCGATCTTCGCGTGCGCAGTCGGCGCAGATATCGACAAAGGCCTGCACCGCCGGAGCCCGGGGGCCGGATCGGCTCCACAATACGCCGACCTGCCTTCTCTCGCCGGCCGGCAGGAGTTTCTTGGCCAGCCGCAGTCCTGCCGGCCAGGGCGGCGCCCAGTCCGGCAAAATCGCCACTCCGAGCCCGCGGCTGACCAGCGCCGCGATGGCTTCCAGCGCATCAAGCTCCAGCCATTCGCGCACTTTCAGCGCGTGCTGGCGCAGATAACGGTCGACGATCTGCCCACCCCATTGGTTGCGGTCGTAGCGGATGAAGGGATGTTGCGCGATCACCGCATGGGGATCGTCGAGCGCCATCCCTTCGGGAGCGATCAACAGCAGGGGCTCGTCCCGCAGCACCAGCCAGCCGGCCGATTTCGGCACCGGAAACTGCGGCTGCACGATGACGGCGGCGTCCAGTTCCCCGGCTAGAACCCCGTGATACAGCTCGACGGAGGAACTCGGCCGGACGAAATATTCGATCTTGGGAAAGCGCGCGTTCAGGCGGGCGATGATTTCCGGCAAAAGCCCGGTGAGCGAGGTTGCCGTGGCCCCCAACCGCAATTGTCCTGCCGGTTCGTCGTTGGCGGCGATCGCCCTCAGATCGCGCGCTCCTTCGATCAAACCGCGCGCGTGGGCGAGGACCGCAAGTCCCGAGGCTGTGGGGCGCACGGTTCGCCCCACGCGCGTTACCAGGGCTTGCCCCAGATCCTGTTCCAGGCTGCGCAGCCGCTGCGCCAGTGCGGCCGGCGTCAGGTTCAGCCGTCGTGCGGCCTCGGCGATTGAGCCGCAGTCGGCGACGGTCACGAAGCTTTCGAGGAAACGAATGTCCATAAGACACATTTTCTATCTTGTAAAACTACAAAGGGCGAGTTTTTTCTGTTTCCATTCTGCGGCTAGGATGGCGCCGTATCAATCTGCCTTGCCCAAATCCGGCCCTCCGCCATGGCGGTTTTCGGGAAATGAATTTTCCGGGAGATGAATGATGCCGACGACGAGAGAAACATTAGCGGAAGCGTTTCCGTCTCCATGGGATGTTCCGGCCGAGCACCGTTTGCCTTCGCCGGTCGATCGGCGCGTGATCCTGATCGACCGGCGTTCTGGAGCCCCGGGGAGGGGCCGGTGCGGGAGGTGCGGTCGGCGATCTGCTCCCGCGATACGCCGACAAGGTGCGGGAAATGGCGGCCTATGTCGCGGATGCGGCGGCGAAGGGCGCGCGCGCGGTCAACGCGGGCATACTCCGGCGAGCGAGAAACTTCTCGACGCCATCGTGCAGGGCCACCAGTCGAACTTCATCTCCACCCGCTTCATCTTCTGAACCGGTCCAGCAGGGGTCGCCCGCATCATGCACCGTCAACGCCGCGCCAAGATCGTCGCCACCGTGGGGCCGGCCAGCGCCTCGCCGGAGATGCTGAGGGAGCTGTTCCTCGCCGGCGTCGACACGTTCCG
>NZ_JBMNUS010000015.1:0-57839 GCF_050946405.1 Pseudochelatococcus sp. | reverse complement strand
CCATGCCGGCCGTCTGGGCCTGCCCGAAATCCTGCGGCGGATCGAGGCTCTCGCCGCCGCCGATCCGCTTTCCTGGGCCGTCCCGGACCTGCTCAGCCGTCTGGTGCGGGAAGGGCAAGCGCTCGAAGATGCATGAGGAGCAACCATGACGGACGCATTCATCTGCGACTACATCCGCACCCCGATCGGCCGCTATGCCGGAGCCCTCGCGGGGGTTCGAACCGACGATCTCGCCGCGCTGCCGCTGACGGCGCTGCTGGCGCGCAATCCCGGTCTCGATCCCGCCGCCATCGAAGAAGTATGGCTCGGCTGCGCCAATCAGGCGGGAGAGGATAACCGCAACGTCGCGCGCATGGCGCTGCTGCTGGCCGGCCTGCCCGAAACGGTGCCGGGCGTCACGGTGAACCGCCTGTGCGGCTCGGGGCTGGAGGCGGTGACGGCGGCGGCGCGCGCCGTTCGGGCGGGCGAGATCGCGCTTGCCGTCGCGGGCGGCGTCGAGAGCATGACGCGGGCGCCGTTCGTGATTCCGAAGGCGTCCTCGGGCTGGTCGCGGGCGAACGAGATCCACGACACCACCATCGGCTGGCGTTTCGTCAATCCGCGCATGAAAGCGCAATACGGCATCGATTCCATGCCGGAGACGGCCGAGAACCTCGCCGACGAATACGCCGTCGGCCGCGTGGATCAGGACGCCTTCGCGCTGCGCTCGCAGGAGAAGGCGGCCGTGGCGCAGGCGAGCGGCCGGCTGGCGGCGGAGATACTGCCCGTCACGGTGCAGCTTGGCCGGGGCAAGACGGCGGAAGTGACGCAGGACGAGCATCCCCGGCCGACGACCGCGGACGACCTCGCCCGGCTGAAGCCGATCACCCGGCCCGACGGCACCGTGACCGCCGGCAACGCCTCCGGCGTCAACGACGGCGCGGCGGCGCTGATCGTCGCTTCCGCCGCAGCGGCGCAGCGCCACGGGCTCAAGCCTCTCGCCCGCGTCATCGGCGGATCGGCGGCAGGCGTTGCGCCGCGCGTCATGGGCTACGGCCCCGTTCCTGCGGTGCGCAAGCTCTGCGCGCACGCCGGTATCGGGGTGGAAGCGCTCGATGTGATCGAGCTGAACGAGGCGTTCGCGAGCCAGTCGCTCGCGGTGCTGCGCGGGCTCGGCATCGCCGACGACGATCCCCGCGTCAACCCCAACGGCGGCGCGATCGCGCTCGGCCATCCGCTCGGCATGACCGGAGCGCGCATCGCCGGCACGGCAGCGCTGCAACTGGCGCGCGGCGGCGGCCGCTACGCGCTGGCCACTATGTGCGTCGGCGTCGGCCAGGGCTCCGCCCTGCTGCTCGAGCGGGTCTAGAGCATTTCGGCGTTTCGTTGAAACGCAGAAATTCTCTATCTTATTGACTTTACGCGCTTTCTTCACGCAAAGCGGTTTCCACTTTGCTTGAAAACGCTCTAGCGCAGTTTGCGTTCAAGCCGATCCATCGATTTGAACGCAAGTTGCGGTAAAATATGGAATGGAGAGCGGCGTCACGATTCCGCTTGAATGCACGCCGCTCCAGCGCCTCTCGATCGAACGGAAGCGTTCCGTCGATGATAACTCAATCAAAATCAAGATCTTATAGCATGCCGTCGTTTCGATGAAACGATGGCATGTGCTGATCTCACGTCGCCGAAACGCCGCATGGTTCAAAACCGCGCAGGCGCTCCGGCCGCCGGGAGCGTGGGACTTGCGCGCTTTCATCTAATGCATTAGTGTTTCTGATAAAGCGATTTGTGAGTTTCACACAACCGATGCGGAAGGGGAAAACGATGCGCGCATTGACGAGAAGAACCGGCGAAGCGGGGGGCGGAGCCCGCGAGTCATTGCGCGCGCAGACCTCACGGCCCTGAGAAGTTTCCGGGAAATGGCACTCAAAACACCTGACCAACTCCGCTCGGCGCGCTGGTTCGCCCCGGACGACCTGCGCAGCTTCGGCCACAGATCGCGGATGATGCAACTCGGCTATGGCGAGGAGGATTTCCGCGATAAGCCGGTGATCGGCATCCTGAACACCTGGTCGGAGCTCAACACCTGCCACTCTCACTTTCGCGAGCGGGCGCAGGATGTGAAGCGCGGCATCTCGCAGGCGGGCGGCTTAGCCGTCGAGATGCCGTCGCTGTCCGTCGACGAGAGCTTCACCAAGCCGACCTCGATGCTCTATCGCAACATGCTGGCGATGGAGACGGAAGAGATGATCCGCTCGCATCCGCTCGACGGCGTGGTGCTGATGGGCGGCTGCGACAAGACCACGCCCGGCCTCGTCATGGGCGCGATCTCGGCGGGCGTGCCGATGATCTACCTGCCTGCCGGGCCGATGCTGCGCGGCAATTACGCGGGCCGGATTCTCGGCTCGGGCTCGGACGCCTGGAAATACTGGGACGAGCGCCGCGCCGGCAACATATCGGACGCCGAATGGCTCGGCGTGCAGGGCGGCATCGCCCGCTCGGCCGGGACATGCATGACCATGGGCACCGCCTCGACCATGACGGCCATCGCTGACGCGATGGGGCTGACGCTGCCCGGCGCGTCGTCGATTCCGGCGGTGGATTCGGGGCATCAGCGCATGGCCTCGGCCTGCGGCCGCCGCATCGTGGAAATGGTGTGGGAAGACCTGACGCCGGACAGGATCGTCACCCAGGCCGCCTGCCGCAACGCCGCGATCGTCGCCATGGCGACGGGATGCTCCACCAACGCCGTCGTCCATCTGATCGCCATGGCGCGCCGGGCGGGCGTCGGCCTGACGCTCGACGATCTCGACGCGCTCGGCCGCGTGACGCCGCTCATCGCCAATGTCCGGCCCTCGGGCAAGGATTATCTGATGGAGGATTTCTACTACGCGGGCGGGCTGCGCGCCCTGATGAAGCAGCTCGAGGACCGTCTGGACTGCTCGGCGATCACCGTGACAGGCAGGACCATGGGCGAAAATCTGCAAGGCGCGCAGGTCTACAACGACGACGTGATCCGGCCGCTGTCGAACCCGGTCTATCGCGAGGGCTCGCTTGCGGTGCTGCGCGGCAATCTCTGCCCCGACGGCGCGGTGATCAAGCCCGCCGCCTGCGATCCGAAGTATCATGTGCACGAGGGACCGGCTCTCGTGTTCGACAGCTATCCCGAGATGAAGCGGGCGATCGACGACGAGGATCTCGACGTGACGCCCGACCATGTGCTCGTGCTGCGCAACGCCGGCCCGCAGGGCGGCCCCGGCTTCCCGGAATGGGGCATGCTGCCGATTCCCAAGGCGCTGATCAGACAGGGGCATCGCGACATGCTGCGGATTTCGGACGCGCGCATGTCCGGCACCTCCTACGGCGCCTGCGTGCTGCACATCGCCCCCGAATCCTTCGTCGGCGGGCCGCTCGCGTTGCTGAAGACGGGCGACATCATCCGGCTCGACCTGCCGAACCGGCGGCTCGACATGCTGGTCGACGAGGCGGAGATCGCCCGCCGCCGCGCTGCGTGGAAGGCGCCGCGCCCGCGTTTCGAACGCGGCTACGGCTACATGTTCCAGAACCATGTCACGCAGGCCGACAAGGGTTGCGACTTCGACTTCCTGCAATCCGATTTCGGCCGCGCCGCCGGCGAACCCGACATTTATTGAGGAACACCATGACCGATTACGTCCTTTCCGAAGAGACCCGCGCGAAGCTGAAGAAGGTGTCGACCGCCTCCGTCGCGACGGCGCTCTACAAGCGGGGCCTGCGCAACCAGTTCGTCCAGGGCGTCGTGCCGGTCAGCCCCAAGGCCGGGACCATGGTGGGGCAGGCGTTCACGCTCCGCTACATCCCCGCGCGCGAGGACCGCAACCCGATCACCGTGTTCCGCAACGCCGATCACCCGCAGCGTGTCGCCGTCGAGACCTGCCCGCCGGGTCATGTGCTGGTGATGGACAGCCGCAAGGATGCGCGCGCCGCGAGCGCCGGATCGATCCTGATCACGCGGCTCGCCCTGCGCGGCGCGGCGGGCGTGGTGTCGGACGGCGGCTTCCGGGACGCCGAAGGCATCGGGGCGCTGGACATGCCCGCCTATCACGCGCGGCCCTCGGCGCCGACCAACCTGACCCTGCATGAGGCGCTCGACATCAACGTGCCGATCTCCTGCGGCGACGCGCCGGTCTTCCCCGGCGACGTCATGGTCGGAGACCGCGACGGCGTGATGGTCGTTCCCGCGCATCTCGCCGACGAGATCGCGAGCGAATGCGCCGGCATGGAAAGCTTCGAGGATTTCGTGCTCGAACAGGTTCTGGAAGGGGCGTCGATCATCGGCCTCTATCCGTGCACGCGGGAAGAGCACCAGAGGAAATACGAGGAATGGCGGGCGCGAACCGGCCGATAATGCGAGTCGTCCCTTCAAGGAAACGATAACGGCTTCAAGGTACGGGCGGCGGCCCCGGCCCATCCCGTGCAAACACGGATCTGAAAGGATATCGGATGGCTTTCATCCCTCATGGCAGGCACCTGATCGCAGGTGAGTGGACCGCGACGGACCAGACCTTCGACAACGAGCCGGCCCGCGGCCCGGCGCATGCCTTCTTCGCCGGCACGGTCGATCTGGTCGCGCGCGCCTGCGAGGCGGCGGAACAGGCGTTCCGGACCTACGGCTACGGCAGCCGCGCGGAGCGCGCCGCCTTCCTGAACGCCATCGCCGACGAAATCGAGGCGCGCGCCGCCGACATCACGGACATCGGCAGCCGGGAAACGGGCCTGCCGGAAGCGCGCCTGAACGGCGAGCGCGGACGCACCACGGGGCAGTTGCGCCTGTTCGCGGATCATGTCCTGAAGGGCGACTACCTCGACCGCCGGATCGACGCCGCATTGCCGGACCGCCAGCCCGTCCCGCGCCCGGAAATCCGCCTGATGCAACGCCCGGTCGGCCCGGTGGCCGTGTTCGGCGCGTCGAATTTCCCGCTGGCATTCTCGGTGGCCGGGGGCGATACGGCGGCGGCGCTGGCCGCCGGCTGTCCGGTCGTGGTCAAGGGCCATTCCGCCCACCCCGGCACGGGCGAGATTGTCGCGGAAGCGATTCATGCCGCGATCCGTCGGCTCGGCATCCATCCCGGCGTGTTCTCGCTCGTGCAGGGCGGCGCGCGCGAGGTGGGCGCGGCGCTCGTCCGGCATCCGCTGATCAGGGCCGTCGGCTTCACCGGCTCGCTCGCGGGAGGGCGCGCGCTTTTCGATCTCTGCGCAAGCCGCCCGGAGCCGATCCCCTTCTTCGGCGAACTCGGGTCGGTCAATCCGATGTTCGTGCTGCCGCAGGCGCTGGAGGCGCGCGGCGCCGATCTGGCGAGGGGCTGGGCCGGCTCGCTGACGCTCGGCGCGGGCCAGTTCTGCACCAATCCCGGCATCGCCGTGGTGCCTGCGGGCGAGGCGGGCGACGCCTTCGTCGCGGATGCCGCGCGGGCGCTGGCCGAGGTCGGGCCGCAGACCATGCTGACGAACGGCATCGCCGAAGCCTACCATCGCGGCAAGGCGCGGTTCGACGGCCGCAACGCGGTCCGTCCCGTCCACATCACTGAGAGCGTGGGCCGTGACGTTCGGCCGAACCTGTATGAAGTCGCCTCTTCGGCCTTCCTCGCCGATCATGCGCTGTCCGAGGAAGTCTTCGGGCCGCTCGGTCTCGTCGTGCGCATTCCGCGGGCCGAGGATGCGGTGGACCTTGCGCGCGGCTTCGAGGGACAGTTGACGGCGACGATCCAGATGGACGCGGGCGACGCCGATCTGGCGCGCCGGTTGCTGGCCGTGCTGGAACGCAAGGCCGGCCGCGTGCTGGTCAACGGCTATCCGACGGGCGTCGAGGTCGTCGACGCGATGGTTCATGGCGGTCCCTATCCGGCCAGCACCAACTTCGGGGCGACGAGCGTCGGCACGATGTCGATCCGCCGTTTCCTGCGTCCGGTCAGCTACCAGAACGTTCCGCCGGAGATACTGCCCGCGGATCTCGTCTGATACGACGCCGGCAGGAGCGGATACCGCTTTTGCTTCGTGAGGGGATGGGCGGGGCGGCGATGCTGCCCCGCCATTCGTTTGCCTGCCGCCGGTGGCGTCGTCGTCCTGTCGGGCGCAAAGTGTTTCGGGCGGCCCCGCGTAACCGGAATCATGGAGAATGAACATGGAGAAACCGACAATCCTGCTGGCGGCGGCCCTGCCGGCCGCGACAATCACCGAGCTGAACGATCTGTTCGACGTCATCGCGCTGCCCGCCGACAAGGGAGCCATCGGCCCGTTCCTGCGGGAGCGCGGCGCCGGCGTGCGCGGCCTGGCCTTGCGCAAGACCGTGGTCGACGCGGCCTTTCTCGACGCGCTGCCCGCGCTGGAAGTGATATCGAGCTACAGCGCCGGCCTCGACAATCTGGACGTCGCCCATGCGAAGGCGCGCGGTATCAGGATCGAGAACACGTCGCACATCCTTGCGGATGATGTGGCCAATACCGCGATCGGGCTGGTGCTGGCCGTGACGCGCGATATCGTGCGGGCGGACGCCTATGTGCGCTCCGGCGCGTGGGCGAAAGGGGGCGAGTATCCTCTCGGCCGTTCGGTGAGCCGGATGAAGGCCGGCGTGGTCGGGCTCGGCGCGATCGGCTCGGCGATCGCCGCGCGGTTGCGGGCGCTCGGCGCGGAGGTTGCCTATTCCGGCCCCAGCCGCAAGCCCGTCGATCTCGCCTACTATGCCGATGTCGCGGAGATGGCCTCGGCATGCGATCTGCTCGTGCTGACCTGCCCGCTCTCCCCGGCGACGCATCATCTGGTCGACGCGAAAGTGCTTGAGAACCTCGGGCCGCGCGGATTTCTGGTGAATGTCGCGCGTGGGCCGGTCGTGGATGAGCAGGCGCTGGTCGCCGCGCTGGCGGCCGACGGGATCCGGGGCGCAGCCCTCGACGTGCTGGAGTTCGAACCCGAGGTTCCCGAGGCGCTCATTGCGCATCCGCGCGTCGTCCTGACGCCGCATATCGGTTCCGCGACGGAGGAAACCCGTCAGGCCATGGCGGACAACGTCGTCGATGCCCTGGCGCGGCATTTCGGGATCGCGGGGCCGCGAGACCGGGGCGGCGTGCGTCCGGCCTGATCGCCGGTCTGCGGAAGGAAAGATGCCCCGCTCCCTGAAAAGGGGCGGGGCGCGTCGTGATCGGATGGACATGGGCCCTGAATGTCAGATGGGCCCTGAATGTCAGAGGCTTTCCGATCGGGAGCGAATTCCTGTCGATCAGATGATTCCATCCGATCGAAAAGCGCTCAGTGCTGCATGCCCCATCTCGCGATGGTGCGCTGCTCGATCGTGCGGAAAATGACGTTCTCCACCAGCAGGCCGATGAGGATCACCGAAAGCAGGCCGGCGAAGACCGCCGGAATATCGAGCAGGTTCCTGTTCTCGAAAATGAACCAGCCGAGCCCGCCCTGTCCCGAGGAGACCCCGAAGACGAGTTCCGCCGCCACCAGCGTGCGCCAGGCGAAAGCCCAGCCGATCTTCAGCCCGGCGAGAATGGAGGGAAATCCCGCCGGCACCAGGATCTTGAAGATGTAGCCGAGACCGTGGAGGCCGTAGTTGCGGCCGACCATGCGCAGCGTCGGCGACACGGAGCGGAAGCCCGAATGGGTGTTGAGGGCCACCGGCCACAGCACGGAATGGACGAGGATGAAGATGATGCTGGACGGCCCGAGCCCGAACCAGATCAGCGCCAGCGGCAGGAGGGCGATGGCCGGCAGCGGCGAAAGCATGGCCGTCATCGTTTCGAGGAAATCGGACCCGATCCGCGTGTTGATGGCGGCGACCGTCAGGGCGCCCGCGGCGAGCACGCCGATCGCGTAACCCACCAGCAGCACCTGAAGCGATGCGGATATCCGGGCGGGCAGCACGCCGCTGGCCACATTGGACCACAGCGAGAGGACGGTATCGGTGAGGGTCGGGAAGATGAGCGGGTTGTCGAGCCAGCGGCCGTAGATTTCCCACAGCAGGGCGAGCAGCAGGATGATCGCGGTCTTGCGCACGAAGCCGACGTTCCAGAGCTTCTCGAGGGCGCCGAGTTCCTTCCCGGCGATGTCGGAGCTGCCGGCCGCCTCGCGCAGCTCGATCCGGGGGCCGCGGGTGGTCACGCTTTCGGTCATGTTCGTCATCTCACTCGGCATGAACGGATTCTGCGGAGAACAGCATGTCGCTGATTTCCTTTTCGAGGATGCCCGCCGAGCCGTCGAGCGTGGACGCCTTGTCGACGTCGATGGCCTCGGCCTTGACCCGGCCCGGATGAGGCGAGAGCAGCAGGATGCGGTTGCCGATCTTGATGGCCTCGGCGATGGAATGCGTGACGAACATCACGGTGAACTTCGTGTCGCTCCACAGTTCGAGCAACTGGTCCTGACAGGTCCGGCGCGTCAGGGCGTCGAGGGCCGCGAAGGGCTCGTCCATCAGCAGGATGTCCGGCTCCATCGCCATGCCGCGGGCGATGGCCACGCGCTGCTTCATCCCGCCCGACAGCGTGTGCGGATAGGCGTTCAGGGCGCGGGTGAGATTGACCTTCTCGATATAGTGGCAGGCCCTGTCGCGGGCTTCCGCCTTGCTCATCTTCCGGGCGTCGATGAGCGGGAACATCACGTTCTCGACCACCGTCTTCCAGGGCAGCAACTGATCGAACTCCTGAAAGACCATCATCCGGTCGGGACCAGGCCCCTCGACCTTGCGGCCCTTGATCGTGATCTCGCCCTCGCTGGGGCGGATGTAACCGCCCACAGCCTTGAGAATCGTCGACTTTCCGCAGCCCGACGGCCCCAGAAGGATGAATCGGTCCGAGGTGTTGACCTGGAAAGAGACGCGCTCGGTCGCGGTCACGATCAAACCGGGCGTCTTGTAGCGCAGCGTCACCGACGACGCGTTGAGAAGGGGGGTGTTGGCCATTCAGGAAACCTTCTGGCATGGACAGGGAAGGGGCGGCCCGCCGCGACAGGGCCTCGGCCGGCCGCAGCCGGTCAGTTGCCTGTCAGGTCGTGCGATATCGGCAGATAGAAATCTTTCCAGGATTCCGGCATGTTCTTGATCGCCCCGGTAAAGTGCAGGTGCTCGGCGAATTTCAGGGTGCCTTGCGGGAATATCTCCCACTGCATCATTTCCGGTTGCCTGAACATATCGATCAGGAGCGACGCTTCCGTCTTGTCTCCCGTGACCGTCTTGTAGATATCGACAGCCGCCCCGATATCGTTCTCGATGAAGTCCCTGGCCTCTTCGCCGGCTGCCCGGAGCGCGCGCAGGACGATTTCGTTCTTTTCCGCGAAACCGGTCGTCGTGATGAACTGGCCCTGGGATAGCGGCCCGCCGATGATCTCCGACGAACGGATGAGCAGGCGGGCGTCCGGCACGTTCTTCAGCGCGTAGAAGTCGTAGGGCGGCGCCGCGAAATGGCTCCTGACCTCATGGGTCGGGTTGCGCAGGGCGACATAGGCGTCGGCATGGCCGAGCTGCACGGTCATGGGGTCGAAATGGTTCCAGCCGCTGTCGCCGAACAGCTTGCGCGCCTGCATTTGCAGCAGGATCGATTGCGTCGAGATCCTGATCGTCGGCACCGCGATCTTGTCGTTGCCGCCGAAATCTTCAAGGGACTTGATCCGCGGGTCGCGGGTGATCAGATTGACGGGCTGGGCGGAGCAGGCGGTGATGCCCTTGACGCGGCCTTTGGTGCGGTCCCACAGCAGTAGCAGCGGCCCGGCGCCCGCGTTGATGATGTCGACCCCGCCGGAAAGCAGGGCGTCCTGCTGCGCGCTGCTGTTGGCGAAGGACATCCAGTTGACGCTGAAACCCGGCAGGCCGAGTTTCTCCGCGTGCTTCTCGATGAGCTTCTGCGACTCCATCACGTGAGTCGGAATATAAAGAATCCCGAGCTGGCGGCTGATGGAAACCGTGTCCCTGGCCTGCGCGAACAAGGGGCCGGGCGCTGCCACGGCGCCTGCGGCGCCCGCCATGCCGGCGAGCACCTGTCTGCGGTTCATCATTCTTTCCTCCCAAGCAAATTTGATTGCTCCACTTCTGGAAGCATAATAACATTCTTGCGCACTAATGCATTAGATGTCAACCGCGCATTCCGCAAGAGTGAACGGAACGGAGGAAACCGATGAACGCCCGGAACCGGTGGAGCTTTCCCGAGAGGCCGCCCCGCGCCATGCGGCGGATCTTTTCCCTTGAGGATCTGGAGCCGGCCGCGCGGCGCTTCCTGCCCGCGCCGGTGTTCGGCTATGTCTCCGGCGGCGCCGAAACCCTGGCCGCGATGCGCGACAACCGCGCGGTGTTCGATGAGATCGGTTTCGTTCCGCGCGCCCTGCGCGACGTCAGCGCGCGGCAGCTCGAATGTCCGCTGTTCGACGGCCGGCACGCGCTGCCGTTCGGAATCGCGCCGATGGGGGTCAGCGCCCTGACAGGATATCGCGGCGACATCTCGCTGGCGGCGGCGGCGCGGCGGGCGAACATTCCCATGATCGTTTCCGCGGCCTCGCTCATCAGGTTCGAGGATATCGTCGCGGCGAACCCCGATGCATGGTATCAAGGCTACCTTTCGGCGCAGGAAGACGGAATTGCCGCGCTGCTGGCGCGCGTCGCGGCGGCCGGCGTGACCACCTTCGTCATGACCGTCGACGCCAATGTCGTGCCGAGCCGGGAAAACAACCTGCGCGACGGCTACAGGACCCCGCTGCGCCCGAACTTCGCGCTGTTCCGGAGCGGCGTCACGCATCCGCGCTGGGCGGTCGGCACTTTCCTGCGGACGTTCCTGCACGGCATGCCGCATTTCGAGAACGCCGGAGCGGCGCGCGGCGCGCCGCTGCTGTCGCGCCAGGCCGTGCGCGATTTCTCCGGGCGCGAATCGACTTCCTGGGATGTGCTCCGCTTCGTGCGCGGCAGATGGAAGGGCCGGCTCATCGTCAAGGGCCTGCTCGCACCCGGCGACGTCCGGCGGGCGCGGGAAAGCGGGGCGGACGGCGTGATCCTGTCGAACCATGGCGGCAGGCAGCTCGATTACACCGTCTCGCCCATGCGGGGATTGCGGGCGGCGGTGTCGGTGGCGGGCGGGATGCCGGTCATGATCGACAGCGGCTTCCGGCGCGGCACGGATATCCTGAAGGCTCTCGCTCTCGGCGCGCGCTTTGTCTTTCTCGGTCGGCCGTTCAACTACGCGGCCGCGCTTGGCGGGGCCGACGGCGTATCCCACGCGATCGCGCTGATGGGGTCGCAACTGCATGCGGACCTCGGCATGCTCGGGCTGACGGGCCTTGAGCAGATCGGCCCGGAGCATCTGTTCCTGTCGGGTTTCAGGGAACTCCCGGCCGATTGCCAGAGCGCGTTCCGATAATCGATCAGAATTCGCTCGAATCGAAAAGTGAGAGGGTTTTTGCGTTTCAACGAAACGCGGAAAGCCTCTGACGGCCGTCAGCGTTCGATATACTCCGGGAATTCGCCGACGACCCGTTCGAGCAAGGCGAGCGTGTTGGCAAGGTGGGTCCGCAGGGCCGCCTCGGCGCGATCCGGGTCCCCCTTGTCGATGGCGTCGATCACGTCCTCGTGCTGGCGGACGATGCGATCGACGCCGACATTCTTGAGGTTGAGGCGGCGCAGGCGGTCGAGATGTCCGCTGGAATTGCGGACCAGCGACCACACGATCATCATGTCGGCATGCTGGAACATGGTCTGGTGGAAGGCGCGGTCGGCGACGAGAAAGGCCGCGTGGTCGGCCGCTTCCGCCTCCACGCGCACCAGGGCGTTGGCTTTTCTCAGGTCTGTCACGAGCGCGTCGGTCCGGTTTTCCGCCAGCAGGCGCACCACGTCGGCCTCGATCGCGCGGCGCATGAAATGCGCCTGCCGCGCCTGCCGCAGGTTCACCCGCGAAACCAATGTGGCATATTGTGGAAAGACCGTGACCAGACCTTCCTCTTCCAGCTTGAGGAGCGCATCGCGTACCGGCGTCTGGCTGAGACCGAACTGTTTCTGGAGATCGGCGCGCGACATGGCCAGACCCGGCGCTAGTTCCAGGGAGAGGATTTTCTCGCGCAGGTAATCGGCGATTTGCGGCGCGGCCTGCCGGGTGCGATCAAAGACGAAGCGTTCGGACGAATCGGGAAGGGCCATGAGCTGTGGACGTCGCTTCTGGTTCAGATAGTGTTCGATATATACACTACTACATCAGTTGCGAATGGCCAATGCGAACCATGACCATGAACCACGACCATGGGGAAGAATGCATGACGATGCCGCGGAACGGCTTTTGTTCGAGCCGCCGCTTCGGCCGTCGCCCGTTTTGCCGGATATCGGGGGAGCGGAGCATTTCCGCCTTTCATGCGAGCGGTTTGCGTTTGAAGCGGGGCCGGGTCAAACGCAAACCTCGGCAAATGAAGCGGATGGCGCGTCGGGCCTGCGTCAGCGGATCATCGGCTTGCCGACCGGCAGGACGTCATGGCCGAACACGTCGAGAAAGATCGTGTGCGCCATGACATAGAGCGCAAGCGCGGCGCAGATCATCAGTTCGTAACCGGCAATGACATTGAACACCGGCGCGCCGAAATGTCCGATGACGAGCAGGATGAAACCGATCAGCAGCGTGATGAAGACGAGCCCGAGCCCGGTGCTGATGCGCATGGCGCCCACCGTCATGATCGCGGTGTAGATCGTCCAGACGACGAGGAACCAGCCCACGTCCGCGGCGCTGACCGGAAACAGCCCCGTCTCGCTGGCGATCTGGATCAGGCAGAACGCGATCCAGAACGCCCCGTAGGAGGTGAAGGCGCAGTAGCCGAAATTGTTGCCGGTCTTCGCTTCCTGTAAACCGGCGATGAACTGCGCCAGGCCGCCGAACACGACGCCGAGCCCGATCACCGGACCGAGCGACGCCCAACCGACATTGTGGAATTGCAGAAGCAGCGTGGTCATGCCGAAGCCTGCCAGACCGACGACGGCCGGGTTGCCGTGCCTGTTCGTCTCGGGCGAGACGACAGGCGGGGCCGCAACCGGGGGAGACTGTGAAGCGAGGGTTATATTCATCGGAGGTCCATGAAAAGAGTTGCGTCGGAAAAAACGGCGGTTCCAGTTCGAGGCTTATACTGGGTCGCGGTGACGGTTTGATTTTGAGGATTCTCGAAGCAGGGAAAATCGGAGCCGTTGCCAGCCTCCGGGACAGGCGATGAATTGCTATTCGCTTCAGAATGATGAGTGGAAACGGGAAAAGTCCTTGCGCGTATCGATCCGATAAAAATTGCACCGGCGCCCCGGCGCCCGGACATGGCCACGGCCGGCCGCGCTGCGACACGCCGCATGACGCGGGCTCCCGCCTCGCGCCGCCTTTACGCATTCAGCGCAGGCTCTTCCTGATTTCGTCCCTGATCGCTTGCAGCGCCGGCAGGTAGCGGCTGACAAGGCATCCGGCAGCTTCTCCGATGGCGGGCAAGCCCAGGTTGAGCGCCGCCACCGTGACGCCGCGCGCGTTGAGAAGCGGGACGGCGATGGAACGCAGGCCCATCTCGACTTCCTGATCGATTATCGCGTAACCCTGTTCGCGCGCCAGCCGCACCCGCGCCATCACTTCCCCGGCATCGGTCAGTGTCAGCGCCGTTCGCGCCGCGAGCGGGGAGCGGGCGAGCCGCCGCGACGCCTCGTCTTCCGGCAGGGCGGCGAGCAGCACCCGGCCCATGGAGGTGCAATAGGCGGGCAGGCGCGAGCCGGGCATCAGCGCGATCGACATCACCTTCCGCTGCGCCGCGCGGGCCACGTAGACGATCTCGTCGCCGTCGAGGATCGATACGGAGGTGCTCTCGCCGAGTTGATCGGACAGACGGTCCAGCCACGGCTGCACGACCTGCGGCAGCGGCATGGTCGCCAGGCAGGCCGTGCCGAGGCGCAGCACGCGCGGCGTGAGCGTGAAGAACTTCCCGTCATAGTCCGCGTAGCCCAGTTGCGCGAGCGTCAGCAGGCACCGGCGCGCGGTCGCCCGGTCAAGCCCGCTCGCGGACGCGGCTTCCGCGATGGATTGGCGCGGTCTGTCGGCCGTGAAGGTCTCGATGATCGCCAGGCCCTTGGCGAGCCCGCCCATCGTGTCCCGCTGGCTGATGTCCATCGGCATGCGCTCCGGTTGATGATCGTGCGATAATCGAACAAATAACATATATCGCACAAATCATGTTGCCGTCCAGCCGGGGCGCCTATAGCGTTCGCAAGCGCGGCGGATGCCGATCGCGTTGAGAAAACACGTCAAAACAAACGGTTATGTTGTTTCTTGCCGCAGTTGTTTCTTGCCGTATCGGGTTTCCCCGGCCCGAAGAGCCGTATCCGGGCCGGGGCGCACGTCCGCTTTGGGGCCGGACGGTGAAAGGGGGAGCGAATGGACAAGACGGTGCTGAGTGCCGCCGAAGCGGTGGCGGATATCGGCGACGGAGCGGTGGTGATGATCGGCGGTTTCGGCGGATCGGGCGCGCCGATCGAACTCATGCACGCCCTGATCGACCGTTATGGAGAGACCGGCGACCCGAAGGAACTGACGGTCATCAACAACAACGCGGGCAACGGCCATGTCGGGCTCGCCGCGCTGATCGCGGCCGGCATGGTGCGCAAGCTCGTGTGCTCTTTTCCCCGCTCGGCCGATCCGCGGGTTTTCACCGACAGATATCTCGCGGGAGAGATCGAGCTGGAACTGGTGCCGCAGGGCACGCTCGCCGAGCGCATTCGCGCGGGCGGGGCGGGCATCCCCGCTTTCTACACGCCGACATCCTACGGCACGGAACTGGCGCGCGGCAAGCCCGTGGCCGAGTTCGACGGCCGTCCTTACGTGCGGGAGCGCTGGCTGAAGGCCGATTTCGCGCTCGTCAAGGCGGAGGTCGCGGACGCCCGCGGCAACCTCACCTACCGCAAGGCGGCGCGCAACTTCAATCCGCTGATGTGCATGGCGGCGCGCACGACCATCGTGCAGGCCGCGCGGATCGTTCCGCCCGGCGGCATCGATCCCGAGCATGTCGTGACGCCGGGCATCTTCGTGGATCGCGTGGTCGAGATCGCCGGGCCGATGCAGGAAGAGGTGCTCAACCGCGCCGATGCGCGCTATCCCGAGGCGACCCGTTCCGAAGGACCCCGCCCATGACCGGCACAGCCTACGAAACCATCAGGCTCTCCAACGCCGCCATCGCCTGGCGGGCGGCGCAGGATATCGCGGACGGAGCCTACGTGAACCTCGGCATCGGCCTGCCGGAAGCGGTGGCGCGCTATCAGCCGCCCGGCCGCGAGGCGATCTTCCACACGGAGAACGGCATCCTCGATTTCGGCGAGGCTCCGCCGGCGGGTGAGGAAGACTGGGACCTGATCAATGCCGGCAAGAAGGCGGTGACGCTGAAGCCCGGCGCAGCCTTCTTCCACCACGCCGACAGCTTCGCCATGGTGCGCGGCGGGCATCTCGACGTTGCGATCCTCGGCGCCTATCAGGTGGCGCAGAACGGCGATCTCGCGAACTGGAGCGTCGGCGCCGGGGGCGTGCCGGCGGTGGGCGGCGCCATGGATCTCGTGCACGGCGCCGGACGCGTGGCGGTCATCACCGAGCATGTCACGAAAAAGGGCGAGCCCAAGCTGGTGGAGCGCTGCACCCTGCCGCTCACCGGCGTGGGCTGCGTGACGCGCGTCTACACGAGCCTCGCGGTGATCGACATCGCGGACGGCCGCTTCGTGCTGCGCGAGAAGCTGCCCGCCGTCACGCTCGAAAGATTGCAGTCGTTGACCGGCGCCGAACTCGTCATCGACAGTCCGGTAATCGACCTGATCGTGCCGGATATCTAGAGCGTTTTCAAGCAAAGCGGATACCGATTTGCGTGAAGAAAAAGCGTCAAGTCAATAAGATAGAGCATTTCTACGTTTCAACGAAACGATGAAACGCTCCAGAGCGGCGTGCATTCAAGCGGAATCGTCACGCTGCTTAAATTCTATATTTTACCGCAACTTGCGTTCAAATCGATCAATCGACTTGAACGCAAACTACTCTAGTCAGGGGTTCCTGGCGATCGTCATCGCCGGCGCGCATCGTGGCGCGCCGGCCCTTTTCCGTTTCGGGATCTGATGGAGGCGCGCAACATGACGCATTTCGAACCGATCGACGACGACCGCTGGCCCGAAGAGGCGGAAGCCTTGCGGGGAAGCTTCGCGACGCAGCTTAACGTCTACCGCACGATGGCGCATCATCCCCGCCTGCTGCTGGCATGGGCGCCGCTGCGCGATCACGTGGTGGTGCGCAACGCGCTCGGCCGGCAGTTCAGCGAGGTCGTCATCCTGCGCACCGGTCATCGGCTGGACGCCGCCTACGAGTGGTCGCACCACGTCAGTCGCGGCAGGGCATGCGGCATGTCCGACAGGCGCATCGCCTCCATCGCGGGCTCTCCCGAGGAAATGGAGGAGGCGGACGGGACGCTGGCGCAGGCCGTGGATGACCTGGTGCTTCGTCATGCCCTGCAACCGGCGACGCGGGAAAAGGTCGAGGGCCTCGTGGGCGTCGAGGGGCTCTTTGACCTCATCGCCACCGTGGGCTTCTATATGTCGCTGGGCTTCATCGTGAAGAGCTTCGACACGCCGGTCGACGCAACCGTCGCCGCCGAGCTGGCGGCGCGGCCGCTCCGGCCGGAGCGGGAGACGCACTCCCGTGCCTGATTTTCCGTGTCCGGGGAAAAAGCGTCCGTTCCGGCGGCATCGGCTGTCCGCCAGGCGGACAGCCGGCATATTCCATTACCCTGTCCGAAGGGGCGGCGATAGGCTCTGACCGGCGCATACCCGACGCTGGATGCGTTGATACCATACAAAAAACAGAACAACGGGTTCGGGAGGAAAGTTCATGTATCTGTGCATTTCGCGCCGCCATTTTCCGGCGGGACGGTCGAGGCATGCCGTCCGTCCGGTGGCGGCATGAGCACGCGTCCCCACCGGTCCGGGGTCGCCGACGGATTGCTGGCCGCCGCCGCGATCTGCTTTCTGGCCGGGGCGGCGGTGACCGTCATCGACGTCGCGATCAGGCCCTTCCGGCTGAACGTGCCCGCGGCCATCGAGGCCACGAGCTTCGCCATCGGCCTCGGCGCTCTGGTGTCGATACCCGTCTGCTACCTGTTGCGCAGCCATGTGACGGCGAAGCTTCTCAGCGAAATGATGCCGCGCCGGATGGCCCGGCCCCTCGGCCTGCTGGGGGCGGCAAGCTCCGCCCTGTTCGCGGCGCTGCTGCTGTGGATCATGGCGTCCAATGTCTGGGACAAGTGGGGCAGCCCCGAAACGACCCGCGACATCGGCCTGAGAATGGACGTCCTGCTCGCCGTCGTCGCGGCCACGATGGGCATGTCGCTGGCCGGGGCCGTGGCGGGCCTGTGGCGCGAGATCCGGAAGGAACGCTGAATCGTGGGCAACGAACTTCTGCTGGGCGGGGGCGCCTTCGCCGCCACCGTCATCCTGATCATGCTGGAAGTGCCGGTCGGCGTGGCGATGGGGCTCGTGGGCATCGGCGGCTGCATGCTGGTGCTCGGCCCCCATGCGACGGTGGCGATGGGTGCGACGACGATCTGGGAATCCGTCACCAATTACACGCTGACCATGCTGCCGCTTTTCGTGCTGATGGGCAATCTGGCCATCCAGTGCGGCCTGTCCTCGCGTCTGTTTCAGGCGATGACGACGCTGATCGGCCACCGGCGCGGCGGGCTGGCGCTCGCCACCATCGGCGCTTCGGCGGGCTTCGGCATGATCGCCGGCTCGTCGCTGGCCACCACCGCCACGATGGGCCGCATCGCCCTGCCGGAGATGGAGCGGGCGGGCTATCCGCGCGCGCTCGCGTCCGGGACGGTCGCAGCCGGCGGCACGCTCGGCATCCTGATCCCGCCCTCGACCATCCTGGTCGTCTATGCCTTCCTGGCCGAACAATCCATCAGGGCCTTGATGCTTGCCACGGCGGGGCCGGTCGCGCTGGCGATCCTGCTCTATTGCCTCGCGGTCCATGCGTCGCTCGTCTTCGGCAACTCCGGTTTCGACGGCGTCAGCCGCGGCCGGGCGAGCCTTGCGGAAAAGCGCGCGGCGGTGCGTGAGATGCTGCCCGCCCTCGGGGTGTTCGGGCTGGTGATCGGCGGGCTCTATTCGGGCGTCTTCACGGCCAACGAGACGGCGGCGGTAGGCGCGGCGGTGGTGCTGGCCTATGGGGTGCTTTCACGCCGCCTGTCGCTGCAAGGGTTCGTTCTCGCCGCGCTCGACACGGCCGCCACCTGCGGCGCGCTCTATCTGGTGCTGATCGCGGCGAACCTGTTCAACTTCTTTCTCGCCCTGTCGGGGCTGCCTTTCCTCCTCACCGGCATGTTCAGCGGCGTCATGGACAATCCCATGGTCGTGATCCTGGTGATGACCGCCATCTACTTCGTTCTCGGCATGCTGATGGACGAGCTGGCGATGCTGCTGCTGACCATCCCGCTGTTCGTGCCGATCTGTCAGGCGGCGGGCGTGGATCTCGTGTGGTTCGGCATCTATGCGGTGGTGATCGTGGAACTCGGCCTGATCACGCCGCCGGGCGGCATGAACCTGTTCGTGCTGAAAACCACCAATCCCGAATACCGGATGCTGGATCTCTGGAAGGGCGTGGTGCCCTTCATCGTGGCCGATCTCATCCGTCTCGCGCTGCTGATCGCTTTTCCGATCATCGCCTTGTGGCTGCCGCAGAACGCTTTCTGAAGCAGCCGCGACAATCATCCGGAGGGAGGACAATACAATGACCAGGATCAAGCATCTGCTGGCGGCCCTGCTGCTTGTCGCCGCCGCGCTGCCAGCCGAGGCGCGCGAGTTCCGTGTCTCGAGCTTCGAACCGCCGCTGGGCTTCTATTCCCGGCAGGTGTTGCAGGCGTGGATCGACCGGATCAACCCGAAGCTGACGGCGGGATCGCGGTTCAGGCTCTATCCGGGCGGCATTCTGGGAGCGGCGCCCGCCCAGGCCGAACTGGTGAAGGCGGGCGTGGCCGATGTCGCCCTCGTGGTGACGAATTATACGCCCGGCCTTTTCCCGCTCTCGGGCGTGGTTGAGTTGCCGGGCGTCGCGCCTTCCGCGACGCGCGGGGCGGCGGTGCTGAACGCGCTGGCCGACGACGGCACGCTCGCCGGCGAATATGCCGACTACAAGGTGATCGCCCTGTTCACCACGCCCGGCTATCGCATCTTCACGTCGCGCGGCGCGCGCAAGCCGGCGGATCTCGCGGGGCTGAAACTGCGCACGCCGTCGCCCTTCGCTTCCGAGCTTCTGGCGCTGATGGGCGCCTCGGGCGTCTCCATCCCCGCGCCGCAGGTCTACGAGAACCTCGAACGCGGCGTGGTCGCCGGCGCGGTCTGGGTGTTCGACGCCTACAAGACTTTCCGTCTGAACGAGGTGGCGCCCGCCATCACCTCCACGCGGCTGACCGCAAGCCCGATGGCGATCCTCATGAACAGGGCCGCCTACGAGTCGATGCCCGAGGCCGACCGCAAGGTGTTGGACGAACTGGCCGGCCGCGCGACCGCCGAATGGATCGCGGATATCGTCGATACCGCCGACGCGGAGATCGAGAAGAGCTTTCGCGATGCGAACAAGGTGACGTTCATCGACCCCGCGGACGACGAGGCCGCCGCCTGGAATGCCGTCGTCACCCGCGCGCCGGACATCTGGATCGCCGCCCAGCCCGATCGCGCGGCGGCGAGCGCGACGCTGGCGAAGGCGAAAGCGGCGTCGGGAGGCTGACGCCGCCGCGCCCCGTCCGCCAGACGGACGGGGCGGGCCTTTTGCTGGAGCCGCCTCCGGCCGGATGGGATCATCCCGCTTATCGGCAATCACACAACAGGGACGGGGAGTTGCGCCATGTCCGTGACGGCATTGGGATATATCGGCATACGGTCCGACCGGCTGGACGACTGGTCGGATTTCGCCGGCAAGCTTCTGGGAATGCAGAAGATCGACCGGGGCGGCAAGTCGCTGGCCTTTCGCATGGACGACAAGGCCCAGCGCCTGATCGTCGCCCACGAGCCGGGCGAGACGCTCGCCTTCATGGGCTGGGAGGTCGAGCATCTCGCGGATCTCGATGCTTACGCCGCGCGGCTGGAGCGCGCCGGCACCCGTGTGTTTCGCGCCCCGAAGGCGCTCGCCGGGCAGCGCCTCGTCACGGAGCTGATCGCCTTCGACGACCCGATGGGCAACCGGATGGAGCTGTTCTGGAAGCCGATGCTGGCTGCCGATCCCTTCGTGCCCGGCCGGTCCATCAGCGGCTTCAGGACCGGCCCGCTGGGCATGGGCCATGCGGTGCTGCATGTGCGCGACATCGGGATCATGATGCCCTTCTACCGGGACCTGCTCGACTTCCACGTCTCCGACTACGGCCTTCAGCCCTACGGGCTCTATTTCTTCCACGTGAACGGCCGCCATCACAGCTTCGCCATGGTCGGCTCCGGCCAACAGGGCTTCCATCACTTCATGGTGGAGTTCTGCAACCTGGACGACGTGGGGCAGGGCTACGATCTCGCCTGTCGGCAGGAGGGGCGCGTCGCCTATACGCTCGGGCGGCATACGAACGACTACATGACATCGTTCTACGCGCACTCCCCCTCCGGCTTCTTCGTCGAGAACGGCTGGGGCGGCCGGCAGATCGACCCGGCCGCCTGGACGCCGCACGAGACGACGGACGGGCCGAGCTTCTGGGGGCATGAGCGGCTTTACCTGACGGAAGAAGGCGGCCGCAAGCGGCTGCGCGACATGCGGCTCGACGCCGCCGCCAGAGGCTTGCGCGCGCCGGCCGTCGTCGATTGCCCGTGGCTCTATGGCGAACTGGCGAAACAGGGCCGGTAGGAGGAAGCAATGTTGCAGTCCATCACTCGCCCGGCGGGCGAGGAGGAGTTCGATGTCGCCATTATCGGCTACGGGCCGACGGGCGCGGTGCTGGCCCACCTGCTCGGCCTCTGCGGGGTTCGCACGCTGGTGCTGGAGCGCGAGGGCGCGCACTACCACCTGCCGCGCGCCGTGCATTTCGACGGCGAGGTGATGCGCGTCTTCCAGTGGATCGGCGTTGCCGACAAGATCGAGCCGCTGACGGCGCGCCATCCCGGCATGCGCTTCGTGGACCCGCGGGGCCGGCTGCTGCTCGACTGGCCGCGCCCGCAGGAGACCGGCGCGCAGGGCTGGCGCTCGAACTATCGCTTTCACCAGCCGGACCTGGAGCGCCTCCTGCGCGAGGGCATGAGCGCCCGCCCGCAGGTGACGGTGCGCAACCGCAGCGAGGTTTTTCTGGTGGAAGACCGGGGCAGCCACGTCCATCTGCGCTACGAGGACATGGCGAGGGGCCGCATCCACCGCGTCCGCGCGCAATACGCGGTGGGTTGCGACGGGGCACGCTCGCTGGTGCGCCGCTTCATCGAAAGTCCGATGGAGGATTATGGTTTTCACGAGCGCTGGCTGGTGATCGACGCGCTGCTCAAGCGCGACATGCCGGAACTGGGCGATCATTCGGTCCAGTATTGCGATCCGGCGCGCCCCGCCACCTACGTGCGCGGCCCCTTCAATCGCCGGCGGTGGGAAATCACCGTCCTGCCTGAGGAAGACGCGACGCGCATCGCGACGCCGGCGGAAGTATGGAAGCTGCTGTCGCGCTGGATCGCGCCCGAGGATGCGGAACTCGAACGCACGGCCGTTTACGTCTTTCATTCGCTGGTGGCCGGCTGCTGGCGGCAGGGGCGGCTGTTCATCGCGGGCGACGCCGCGCACCAGACGCCGCCTTTCATGGGGCAGGGCATGTGCGCCGGCATTCGCGATGCGGCGAATCTCGGCTGGAAACTGGCGCTCGCCTGCCGCGGCGTCGGCGGGGAGGCGCTTCTCGACAGCTATCAGTCCGAGCGCAAGCCAAACGCCGCCGAATACATCGCCACCGCGGTCCGCCTCGGCGGGCTCATCAACACCGCGGGCACCGAGGCCGCGTTGCGCGCGGCGATGCCGCAGCCGGACGGCGGTTCGAAGATGGAGTCCATTCACCCGCCGCTCGGTCCCGGCCTTGGCGGCGGGCCGCACGCGGGGCGGCTGTTCGGCCAGCCGGCGCTGGCGGACGGACGGTTGATGGACGATGCCGTCGGCCATCGATTCGTGCTGGTCGCGGATGCGGCGCTGGCCGCCGGCGTGCGGCCGCCGGACGGCGTGGCGCTCGTCACCACCGCCGGCGCGCCCGATGTCGCCCGCCATCTCGCCCGCTTCGAAACCCGCGCGGCGCTGCTGCGCCCCGACCGCTTCGTCCACGGCACCGCCGAGACGCCGGAAACGCTGGCCGCGCTGCTGAATCAGGTGCTACCCTCGCCTTTATCCACCACCACACCGGAGCTGGTCTGATCCCATGAAACTGTCATCCTTCACCCATGACGGCCGCGCGAGCTACGGCCTTGTCACCGAGGCCGGAATCGTCGATCTCGGCGCGCGCTTTCCCGAAACGACGCTGCGCGACTTCCTCGCCGCCGGCGATCTTGACCGCGCGCGGGCGCTGGCGGACGCGCCGGCCGATTTCGCGCTCGACGCCGTGAAGTTCGCTCCGGTGATCCCGAACCCCGACAAGATTATCTGCGTGGGGCTGAACTATCATGCGCATGTGCAGGAGACCGGCCGCACCGTCACCGAAAAGCCGGTGCTCTTCGCGCGTTTCTCCGGCAGCCAGATCGGCCACGGCGCGCCGCTGGTCAAGCCGCTGGAATCCGACGAGTTCGACTACGAGGGCGAGCTTGCGGTGATCATCGGCCGCGAAGGCCGCCGCATCCCCGAGGCCGAGGCGCTGTCCTACGTGGCGGGCTATGCCTGCTACAACGACGGCTCCATCCGCGACTGGCAGCGCCATACCGCGCAGTTCCTGCCGGGCAAGAGCTTCGCCGGTACCGGCGCCTTCGGGCCGTGGATGGTGACGGCGGACGAAATCCCCGATCCGGCGACGCTGCGGCTGGTGACGCGCCTGAACGGCAAGGTGGTGCAGGACACGACGACGGATCTGCTCATCACGCCGATCCCGGCGCTGATCGCCTATATCTCCACCATCCTGCCGCTGCTGCCGGGCGACGTGATCGTGTCGGGCACGCCGGGCGGCGTCGGCGCGCGGCGCAACCCGCCGCTGTGGCTGAAGGAAGGCGATGTCAGCGAGGTGGAAATCTCGGGGATCGGCGTGCTCTCCAACCCGGTGACAGCGGAGCGTGCGTGATCCTTTCCCGCTTTCGGCGCTTGTGGCAGGATAGCCGCATGGTCGAAAACGAGACGGCTAACCGGAAGAGAGACGGTGTTCGGTCGCTGAATCGCGGCCTCGCCATCCTGCGGCAGATCAATGCCGCGGGAGAAGCCAGCGCGGGCGAGATCGCCCGCGCCACCGGCATTCCGCGCCCCACCGTCTATCGCCTGCTGGAGACGCTGGAGGAGGAAGGATACGTCAGTTTCTCGCCTACCTCCAACAGGGTGCGGGTGACGCGCCTCGCGGCTTCCCTCGGCGACGGCTATGCCGTCACTTCCCGCCTCTGTCAGGCGGCCGGGCGGCTTTTCGGGCAATACGCTCCCCGGATCGTCTGGCCGCTCGACATCTCTATCTACGACAATGCGGCGATGGTCATTCAGGAGACGACCCACGGCCGCAGCCCGCTGTCGATCGACCGGGGCATGATCGGCTACCGGCTGCCGGTGCTGCGTTCTTCCGCCGGCCGCTGCTATCTGGCCTTTTGCGAGGCCGAGGAGCGTCGTCTCATCGTCGAGCATATCCGGCGGCTGAACGATCCGGCCGACGGCCCCTATCTCGAGGAACGCTACCTTCGGCCGATGCTGGCCGATGTCGTTCATCGCGGCTACGCCGTTCGCGATTCGGGCGAGTTTCGCCCGCGGACGAGTTCCGTCGCCTTTCCCGTCCGCTCGGGCGGCGCGGTGCCGGCCTGCATTTCCGTGATCTGGATCCGCAGCGTCATGACGGTGCCGCAGGCGCTGGCAAGCTGCGAGGCGCCGTTGCGCGAGATCGCGGCGGGCGTCGCTGAGGCGCTGGACGAAAGCGGCGGGGCGATGCCATCGGACGCGCATTCGGTTTGAGTTGTATCATGCCCGAACTTGATCGCCGACAAGCAGCCTTTCGCAGCGCCCTGCTATGAAAATACGGGTTGCAAGACGCCGCCGGCGCGAGCGGTATTCCGATGGAGGCCCCATGTCCGACATGCGTCAGGAAGCATCCGTGACCGTGCTGTTCTTCGGCCGCGTGTCGGACCGCTTCGGCCGAAGCCTCGCTGTCCCGATTCCCGTTTCGGGGATGCGGATCGGGGACTTGCGCGGCCGGCTCGAAACCATGTTCGGCTCTCCCGCCGCGCCGCCGCTGCTCGGGGCCGGCACGCGCGCGGCCGTCGACAAGGTGGTTGCGAGCGATGATACGCCGGTTTTTCCGGGGCAGGAGATCGCATTCTTTTCCGCCGTGTCGGGAGGCTGAGGCATGAACGCGTTTCATCCCGAGCCGTTTCGCCTCTCGGAACAGGCCATCGACCCGGCCGCCGAACTCTCCCGCTTTACGGCAGAGGCGGGCGACGCCGGCGCGGTGGTCTCGTTCACCGGCCTGGTGCGGGCGCGGGACGCGGCGGGCGCGGCGCTCGATCACCTCGAACTCGACTGGTATCCCGGCATGACGGAACGGTCGATCCGGGACATCGGCACGGAGGCGCTGGCGCGGTTCGGCATCGTCGCGGCGACCATCGTGCATCGGTGCGGCGTCGTGCCCGCGCGCGCGCCGATCGTCTTCGTCGCGGCGGCGTCGGCGCATCGCCGCGAGGCTTTCAAGGCCGCCGACTACATGATGGACCGGCTCAAGACCGAGGCCGTTCTCTGGAAAAAGGAAGTCGGCCCGGACGGCGCGCGGTGGATCGAACCGACGAACCGGGACCGCGACGACCGGTCCCGCTGGAGCGAATGAATGGCTGGCATCGACGAAACCCTTCCCTTCCATCCGCTGAACATCGCGGTGCTGACCGTTTCCGACACCCGCGACGAGGCGAGCGATACCTCCGGCGCGCTGCTGGCGGCCCGGTTGCAGGCGGCGGGGCATGTTCTGGCGGATCGCCGGATCGTGACCGACGACATCGACGCCATCCGCGCCGTCGTCGGCGGCTGGGCGGGCGAGCCCGGCATCGACATCATCCTCACCACGGGAGGGACGGGCTTCTCGCCGCGCGACGTGACGCCGGAAGCCGTCGCGCCGCTGTTGCGCAGGACGATGGACGGCTTCTCCGTGGTGTTCCATCAGGTCAGCCTCGGCACGGTGGGGGTTTCCACCTTGCAGTCGCGGGCGCTGGCGGGGCAGATCGGCGATGCCTTCATCTTCTGCATTCCCGGCTCCACCGGCGCCTGCCGCGACGCGTGGGACGGCGTGCTGGCGCTGGAACTCGACAGCCGTTTCCGCCCCTGCTCGCTGGTGGGGCAGATTCCGCGATATCGGGGAATATGCCCATGAACGACAGGAACCTGACTCATCTCGACGAAACGGGGCGCGCGCGGATGGTCGACGTCTCCGGCAAGCCGCTCACCGACAGGATCGCGGTGGCGGAGGGCGCGCTGCGCTGCCTGCCGGCGACCGTCGAGGCCGTTGTCGCCGGGCGCGCGCCCAAGGGCGCGGTGCTCACCACAGCCGAGATCGCCGGCATCATGGGCGCCAAGCGCACCGCGGACCTCATTCCGCTATGCCATCCGCTTTTCCTGACCAGGGCGAAAGTCACCATCGAGGCCGACGCGGCCCTGCCGGGTTTCCGCGTGCGCGCCGAAACCCGCACCAACGGCCCCACAGGCGTGGAAATGGAGGCGCTCACCGCCGTCAGCGTCGCGTGCCTGACGCTCTACGACATGCTGAAGGCGCTCGACCGTGACATGATGATCGGCGAGATCCGTCTCGTCTCGAAATCCGGCGGACGTTCCGGCGACTGGCGGGCGGGATCGTGATTTCCTTCGATGAGGCCGTAGCGCTGGTCCGGCAATTGGCGCAACCGCTCGGCATGGAACAGGTGCCGCTCGACCGTGCGGCCGGCCGCGTGCTCGCCCGACCGGTCGTCGCGCCGCGCACCGCGCCGGCTTTCCCGACCTCGGCCATGGACGGCTATGCCGTGCGCGACGGCGACGTGGCGCAGGCCCCGGTGAAGCTGCGCGTGGCGGGGGAATCCTATGCCGGGCGGCCCTTCGGCAAGAAGGCGGGGCCGGGGGCCTGCGTGAGAATATTCACCGGAGCGGTCGTGCCGCCCGGTTTCGATCGCGTCGTCATCCAGGAGCAGGTCGGCCAGTCGAACGGGCTGGCCTTCCTCGGCCAGACGCCATCGGGCGGCCGGAATATCCGGCCTGTCGGGTCCGATTTCTTCGCGGGCGAGACGATCTTGCCGGCCGGTATCGCGCTTACGCCGCAGGCGCTGATCGCCGCCGCCGGCGCCGACATCAGCGAGGTGTGCGCCATACGCCAGCCGCGCATCGCCATTCTCGCCACGGGCGATGAACTGGCGGCGCCCGGCGCCGCGCATCTGCGGGCGGGGGCGGTGCCCGACAGCGTGTCGGTCGGGATCGCTGCGCTGGCGGAGGTTTTCGGCGGGACGGTCGTTCTGCGCCTGCGCATCGCCGACACGCTCGAAGAACTCGAACGGGGAGCGGGCGAGGCGCTGGCGTGCGGCGACATCGTCGTCGTCACCGGAGGCGCCTCGGTGGGAGAGCGCGACCATGCACGCGACATGTTTCGCGGGGCTGCGATGGAGCCGGTGTTCTCGAAAGTCGCCATGAAGCCCGGCAAGCCGGTGTGGATGAGCCGCGCGGGCGAGCGCGTCGTCGTCGGGCTGCCGGGCAATCCGGGATCGGCGCTGGTGACGGCGCGGCTCTTTCTTGCCCCGCTGGTGGCGGGTCTTTCCGGGCGCGGGGCGGGAGCAGCGTGGCAATGGCAGCGCGCCTCCCTCGGGGAAAGCGCGCCGGAAACGGGCGATCGCGAGACCTTCTATCGCGGGCAGTTGCACGACGGCAGGGCGGTTTTCGTCGGCAATCAGGATTCCAGCGCGCAGGCGGCGCTGGGCGTCAGCCGCATCCTCATCCGCCGCGCCGCCGGGGCGGGGGCGCTGCCCGCCGGCGAGGAAGTCGCCATCCTCCCGTTATAAGGCCGCGGGCGCGCGCCCGGCATCCTCCGGCTGTCATAAGCGGGGAGCGGCATTGATGACGGTCAACCGCCGGAGCGGGAACCGTCAAAGCCTTCGCCTTCGCCCTCGACTAGAGTGATTTCAGCATCTGCTCCGAGCCCCCTGTCCTAAAGCGCGCGCCATGGATACGGGGCCGGGCCCTGACGGGCCAAAGGGTGCGCGGGGAAACCCGTGCGCCTCCCGCGATTGGAAAGGAGCTTCCATGAATTTTCAGCCGCCGGCCTTGCTGGACGGGCACAGGCGCCGGTTTCACTATCTTCGCCTGTCGATCACCGAAGTGTGCAATTTCCGCTGTACGTACTGCCTGCCGAACGGCTGGCGCAAGGCGGACGGCGCGGCGCCGGCATCATATCTGGCCGTCGATGAAATCACCCGCCTCGTGCGCGCCTTTGCCGGTCTCGGCATATCCAAGATCAGGCTGACGGGCGGCGAGCCCGCGGTGCGCAAGGATCTTGCCGCCATCATCGCGGCCGTTGCCGCCACGCCCGGCATCGGCAAGGTCGCGCTGACCACGAACGGCTGGAACCTGCGCCACAAGCTGCCGGAGTGGCGGGCGGCCGGGCTCACCAACCTCAACGTCAGCATCGACTCCCTCGATGCCGGCGATTTCCACGCCATCACCGGGCATGACCGTCTGGCGGATGTGCTCGCGGGCGTCGATCTCGCCATCGGCATGGGGTTGCCGTCGGTCAAGGTCAATGCGGTGCTGCTGCGGGAAACGGCGGCGAAGGGCTTTGACGACTGGGCGCGTTTCGTCCGGCATCGTCCCGTCGCCGTCCGCTTCATCGAGCTGATGCGCACCGGCGACAATGGAGACTATTTCGCCGCTCATCATACGGGCGGCATGGTGCTGTGTGAATGGCTTGAGGCGCACGGCTGGTCGCGGGCGGAACGGCGCTTCGACGACGGGCCGGCCGTCGAATACACCCGGCCCGACCATGCCGGGCGCATCGGCCTCATCGCGCCCTACGCTCCCGGCTTCTGCGACACCTGCAACCGGTTGCGCGTGACGGCGCGCGGCAAGCTGCGCCTGTGTCTGTTCGGCGACGGCGGCCTCGACCTGCGCGATCTCCTTCAGGACGACGCGGACATGCCGGAACTCGGCGCGCGGGTGAAACGGGCGCTTTCGGGCAAGGCGGCAACCCATTTCCTGCACGAAAACGATCCCGGCGCGACGCGCAATCTCGCGCAGGTCGGCGGGTGAGGGCGCCGGGATCGCGGGGTTCAATCCGTTCCGACAATCACGTCGGAAGCCTTGATGATCGCATAGGCGGTCTGGCCGACGGCCAGCTTCAGGTCGTCCACGGCCTCGTTGGTGATGGAGGAAGTGATGACGTTGCCGCCCACGTCGATGCGGACATGCGCGGTGGTCGCACCCTTCACGATGTCGACGATCTTGCCTTCGAGCACGTTGCGCGCGCTGATTTTCATGACTGTCTCTCCTGATCCGGCCGTGGCCCTTGCGCCACCCGTGCCACCATACAGGGATCGTCATCCGCCGGCAGCGATGGATACCGGGCCGGGGCAATGAATTCTTCGGCCGTCCGCTTGATAAAGGTAAAGCATGGCCGGAAACCGCTCATCGCCCCTTCGCCGTGCCTGTAGGCTGTGTGCCATTCGTAGCGATGCGGCGGGTTCGACAACCCGCTCCGTTCGTTCAGCACGGGAGAGGCAGGAAATGGTATCGCGGTTTATCGCTGTCGCCTTGTTCTTCATGTCGGCGCTGTTGCCGGGAATGGCCTTCGCGCAGGCCCAACAGACCGTTTTCGCGGCGGCGAGCCTGACGGATGCGATCCGGCAGGTGAACGATCTGTGGGTGGCCAGGGGCAATGCGCCATTCGGGTTCAGCTTCGCCGCCTCCTCCACGCTGGTGCGCCAGATCGAGCAGGGCGCGGATGCGAGCATCTTCATCTCCGCTGACGAGCGCTGGATGGACTGGGCGCAGGAGCGCAACCTCATCGTCACGGAAACGCGCGTCTCGCCCATCGGCAACCGGCTGGTGCTGGTCGCGCCGAAAGACAGCACCCTGAGCGTCGAACTGACGAAGGAAACGGACATCGCGGCGCTGCTCGGCGAGGGCAATCGCCTGGCGACGGGGGATCCGCAGCATGTGCCGGTGGGGAACTACGCCAGGCAGGCGCTCACCTGGCTCGGCCAGTGGGATACGATCGAGCCGCGTCTGGCGCGGGCGGACAACGTGCGTTCGGCGCTGCTGCTGGTGGAGCGCGGCGAAGCGCCGCTCGGCATCGTCTATGAAACGGACGCCGCCGTCTCGCAGGGCGTGCGCATCGTCGGCGTGTTCCCGAAGGAGTCGCACGCGCCCGTGACCTATCCCTTCGCCGTCGTCACGAAAGCGGACGGCCCGGAGGCGCGCAAGCTCATCGGTTTCCTCACCGGCGGGGAAGCGCAGGCCGTCTATGGCCGCCTCGGCTTCACCAAACCTTGATGGGCCGATGTTCGCGCTCACGCCCGAGGAATGGCAGGCGGTGCGGTTGAGCCTCGCGGTGGCGGCGAACGCCATCGCGATGGGCCTGCCGGCCGCCATCGTCGCATCGCTGCTGCTGCGCTGGCGGAACATGCCGGGGCGCACGATCCTCAACATCGTCGTGCATCTGCCGCTGGTGTTGCCGCCGGTGGTGGTGGGATGGCTGCTGCTCGTCGTTTTCGGGCTGCGCGGTTATGTCGGGCAGTTCCTGCATGAATGGTTCGGCGTCCGCCTCGTGTTCACCGCCACCGGGGCGGCGCTCGCCTGCGCGGTGATGACCTTTCCGCTGATGGTGCGCGCCATCCGCCTGTCGCTCGACGCGGTGGATGCGGGGCTTGAGGAGGCGGCCGGCACGCTGGGCGCGGGCGCGGTCGACCGCTTCTTCACGGTGACGCTGCCCTTGATGCTGCCGGGCGTGATTTCCGGCGCGATCATGGGCTATGCGGCGAGCCTTGGCGAGTTCGGCGCGGTCATCACCTTCGCCTCCAACGTGCCGGGGCAGACGCAGACCCTGCCGCTCGCCATCTTCGCGGCCTTGCAGACGCCGGGCGGCGAGGCGGCGGCGGCGCGGCTGGCGCTGATCTCCATCGTGCTGGCGGTGGCGGGGCTGCTTGCCGGCGAATGGTTCGGCCGCTGGTCCGGGAAGCGCCTGCAATCATGAGCCTCGACGTTTTTCTCCGGCACCGTTTTTCGGACTTCGCCGCCGATGTCTCCTTTTCCGCGCCCGTTCCCGGCGTCACGGCGCTGTTCGGCCCCTCGGGCTGCGGCAAGTCGACGGTGCTGTCGGCGGTTTCCGGCCTCCTGAGGGCCGATGAGGTCAGGGTCGTGCTGGACGGCGCGGTGCTGTCGGACGTGCCGCCGGAGCGGCGGCGGATCGGCGTCGTCTTTCAGGACGGGCGGCTGTTTCCGCATCTGTCGGTGCGGGACAACCTGCGCTACGGCCTACGCCGCGCGCCGCCGGGGCCGATCGATTTCGGCGACACGGTGGAACTGCTCGGCATCGGCCATCTGCTGAAACGCTATCCGGTGAAGCTCTCCGGCGGCGAGCGCCAGCGGGTGGCGATCGGGCGGGCGCTTCTGTCGCAGCCGCGACTGCTCATCATGGACGAGCCGCTGGCGGCGCTCGATGCCGCGCGCAAGGCGGAAATCCTGCCGTATCTCGCTCGCCTGCGCGACAATCTGCACACGCCCGTGCTTTACGTTTCCCATGCGATGGAGGAAGTGGCGCGGCTGGCGGACACGCTGGTGCTGATGGAAGCCGGGCGGGTGATCGGCTGCGGGCCGGTGGGCGAGATCGCGGCGCGCGCCGACCTGCCGCTGGCGCTGGGCAGCGACGCCGGGGCCATCATCCCGGCCGAAATCGCCGCCCATGACGACGCGCGGGCGCTGACCGTGCTGACCGCAGGCGCAGACGCACGTTTCCTCGTGCCGAGGATCGACCGCCCGTGCGGCAGCCGGCTGCGCATCCGCATTCCCGCGAGCGACGTGGTGCTGGCGCTGGAGCGGCCCGCGCGCATCAGCGCCAACAATATCGTTCCCGGCACGGTGCGCGCCGTGCGCGAGGCCCCCGGCCGCAGGCTGGCGCTGGTGGAGGTCGCCGTGGGCGACAATCTGCTGCTGTCGCAGCTCACGCCCGATTCCGTCGCCCAACTGGAGATCGAGGCCGGAAAGCCGGTGCTGGCGCTGTTCAAGTCGATCGCCGTGCAGGTGCTGTGAGCAGCGCCTCGGCGAAGGCGAGATCTTCCGGCGTGTTGATGTTGAAGAACGGATCGACGGCCGCCGCCGGCCCGTTCAGCATCTGCCAGTCCACGATGCGCCGGTCGAGCCTTTCGGTGAGGTTGGTCAACGACAGCCTGCCGGCAGCCGCCTGCTCCAGCAGGATGGCCTCCGTATCCGGCGTCCACAGGGCGCAAACGGGATGAAGCCGTCCGGCGCTCGACGCCACGGCGACCGCCGGCCCGGCGATGCCGGCCAGCGCCGCGGACAGTCCTGACGCGAGATCGGCGGGCAGGAACGGCATGTCGCAGGGGATCGTCAGGACCGCGCGGCAGCCGAGCGCGCGGCCATGACGCAGGCCGGCGAGAAGGCCAGACAGCGGGCCGTCGACGGCCGGATCGTCGATGACGATTTCAGCATCAACCGGCGCCTGTCCGGGATGACGGACGGCGACCGCGACGTGCGGCGACCACGATCCGGCGAGCGCGCGGGCGCGGGCGAGCAGCGTTTCCCCGGCGAGCCGGCGTTGCGGCTTGCCGCCGCCGATGCGCCGCCCCTCGCCGCCGGCGAGGATGACGACGCACGGATCATAGGCCGGGGCGGTTTCGGTCATACGGTGCGGATCAGGGTGCGGGTGGGCTTTGGCGGCACCAGCTTGCTGCGCAGCATGAAGCGCAGGGCGGCGAGTACGGGATCGGCGCCGTTCTGCGCGGCGGAGATCAGCGACGTCCACGTCTCGTCATCCGCCCCCGCGATGAAGGCGCGCGCCTCGCGCTGGATGAGGCCGGCGACATCGGCATCCGCCACGGCGCGCACCCGTGCCATGAGATCGGGATCGGCGGCCGCGAGCCATGCCTCGAAGCGCGCCAGCGTGGCGGCGTCCGCGCCGAGCACCTGTCCGAGCGTGAGCGTCGGCGTGCCGACGGTGCCGTCTGCGGTGAGCGAGACGACGACGCCCTTGCCGCGTGCGTCGTCGGCCAGCCGGCGCACATAGCGGCCCGCCGCCTGCATCCACGCGCGGCTGTCGAGATGCAGGCGGATCGCCTCTTCCACATGGGCGAAGGGCAGCACCGCGCCCGCGAGACGCCGGTCGAGCCGCAGGATGTGCCAGCCGTAGCGCGAGCGCACCGGGCTCGCGGATATCTCGCCCGGTGCGAGCGCGGCGAGCGCCGCTTCCACGGCGGGGTCGAGGTCGCCGGTCTGCATCTGCCCCAGATGCCCGCCCGCCTTGCCGGTGGGGCAGTCCGAAACGTCGCGTGCGATGTCGGCGAAGGTTTGCGGCGCGCGCCTGATGTGCCGCAACGCTTCCCCGGCACGCGCATGGGCCTCGTGCAGGGCATCCTGCGCGCCCTTTTTCGGCGCGAACAGGATGTGCGCGGCGTCGTAGAGATCGGGGGCGCGGAAGCGGTCGCGGTTGCTCTCGTAGAAGCGCAGACGGGCGGCGCTATCGGCGGGCTCCGTTTCCACCTCGCGGCTGAGGACGGCGCGGATGAGCGCCTCATCGGCGGTTTCCTCGCGGCCCGCGTCGTCCCGCTCCGGCAGCGGCACGAGGGCGAGTTCCCTTGCGCGCGCCAGCAGCAGGGCGCGGGCGGCGAGCGCGCGGCCGGCGGCCTCCCGCGCCGCCTTCGCGGATGGCGCGGGATGGTGCTGCGCTTCCTCCGCGATCAGAGCCTCGGGAATCTCCACGCCGTCCACGACGATGCTGGTCCTGATCATTCCGCCGGCTCCGGGTGCTTTTTCGGGCCGATATCCCGCCGGGTGCGCACGAGCTGCCAGCCGCGCCGGTTGAGATACCAGACCGGCGCGGAAAGCATGTGAACGAGACGGGTGAAGGGAAACACCAGCAGGATGGTGAGGCCCAGCACGAGATGCGCCTTGAAGATCCAGTGCGCATCCGCGACGTAGGCGGCGGCGCCCGGCCGGAAGCTGAAGATGCCCTGCGCCCATTGCATGAACTTCACCATCTCGCCGCCGTCGAGGTGCTGGAGCGAGACCGGAATGGTGAGCAGGCCCAACGCCAGTTGCAGCGTCAGCATGATCAGGATGGCGATGTCCGAGAACGATGACGTCTGGCGGATGCGCGGATCGTAGAGCCGCTGGTGCAGCAGCAGCAGCGCGCCGGCCATGCAGCAGATGCCCGCCACACCGCCGGCGACGATGGCGAGCACCTGTTTCTGGCCGTGGCTGATGCCGATGAAATCGAACACCGCGATGGGCGTCAGCAGGCCGACGAGGTGGCCGAAGAAGATGACGAGAATGCCGAGGTGAAACAGCGTCGATCCCCAGAACAACTGCTTGCGCCGCAGGAGCTGGGACGAGCCGGAGCGCCACGTGTATTGCTCGCGGTCGAAGCGGATGATCGAGCCGAGCGCGAGCGTGGTCAGCGCGACATACGGGTAATAGCCGAACACGGCCTGCGTGATCCAGCCGATATCGCCGGCGGCGACGGGTTCCGTGGCCATTTCTCACACTCCCTTGTTCATCTTGCCGTTGTTCATCTGGCGGATAAAGCTGTCCGCTTTCGGACAGCCGGCCTCGCCGGGACCGAAATTCACCGGTTCGTCCATCCATGCCTTGTCGATCCGGTCGAGATCGTCCGGGTCTTCGTCGGGCTCGGCGAGCAGCGCGCGCAATGCCTCGCGGTCGGCGCGCTCGCCGGCAAGTTGCACCAGCGCGCCGAACACGGCCCGATAGGGGCTGGCGCGCTTCTTCAGCCGTTCCGCCAGCGCCTCCAGCACATGCGCGGCTTCGGCCAGCAGCGAGGCCGCCTCGGCGGGCGGGCGGGTGGAGAGGAAATCGAGGAATACCGGCAGGTGGTCCGGCAGCTCCCGCGACGACAGTTCGAGCCCGCGCGAGCGGTAGAGCGCGAGAAGCGCCGCCATCGCCTGCCCGCGCTCGCGGCTCTCGCCGTGTACATGCTCGTAGAGGTTGAGCGACAGCGAGCGGGTGCGGTCGAACAGCCTGACGTAACGCTCCTGCACGGTGAGAAGGTCGCCGGTGGCGAGTTCGCCGGCGAGTTTTTCGAGCGCCTCGATCAGGGGGCGGGGCAGGCCGCTTTCATCGGCGATGACGGCCATGGCCGCCGGGGCTGCGGCCTGTACATCCTCGGTGGGATAGCACAGGAAGGCCGCCAGCGCCCGGTAGGTCTTTGGCGAGGGCTTCTCGGGCGAGGGCAGGGATTTGGCCATGTTCATGCCTCTCATGCTCATGCCTCCATCGGCGTGCTGGCGGGCGTGTGCCCGTGCGCGTGCTTCGGCTTGCCGAACAGGCCGACATCGGAACTGCCGCAGCCGTTGCCGAAGGTGAAGCCGCAACCGCCGCGCAGGTCGAAGGCGTCCTCGCCGGTCTCGCGGTGCACGGTGGGAATGACGAAGCGGTCCTCGTAATTGGCGATGGCGAGATAGCGGTACATCTCCTCGACCTGCGGCGCGGTGAGGCCGACCCGCTCCGCCGCCGGATGGTCGATGACGCCCTCGACCGTTTTCGCGCGCATGAAGGCGCGCATGGCGAGCATGCGCCGGAGCGCCAGTTCGACCGGCGCCTCCTTGCCGGCGGTCAGCATGTTGGCGAGATAGCGCAGGGGAATGCGCAGGCTCTTCACATCCGGCATGTCGCCGTCCATCTCCAGCACGCCGGCGGCGGCGGCCGACTGGATGGGCGAGAGCGGCGGCACGTACCACACCATCGGCAGCGTGCGGTATTCGGGATGCAATGGAAAGGCGATCTTCCAGTCGATCGCCATCTTGTAGACGGGGCTGTGGCGCGCGGCCTCCAGCCACGCCTCGGGCACGCCGTCCGCGCGCGCCTGCGCGATCACGGCCGGGTCGGCGGGATCGAGGAAGATGCCGAGCTGCGCCTCGTAAAGATCCTGCTCGTTCTCGGTCGAGGCGGCTTCCTCGATGCGGTCGGCGTCGTAGAGCACCACGCCGAGATAGCGGATGCGCCCGACGCAGGTTTCCGAGCAGACCGTGGGCTGGCCCACCTCAAGGCGCGGATAGCACAGGACGCATTTCTCGGATTTGCCGGAATCCCAGTTGTAATAGATCTTCTTGTAGGGACATGCGGAAACGCACATGCGCCACCCCCGGCATTTGTCCTGATCGATGAGGACGATGCCGTCTTCCTCCCGCTTGTAGATCGCGCCCGAGGGGCAGGCGGCGACGCAGGTCGGGTTGAGGCAATGCTCGCACAGGCGCGGCAGATACATCATGAAGGTGTTTTCGTAAGCGCCGTAGATCTCGGTCTCGATGCCCTCGAAATTGTAGTCCTTCGCGCGGTGCTCGAACTCGCCGCCGAGGATTTCCTCCCAGTTCGGCCCCCACTCGATCTTTTCCATGCGCTCGCCGGTGATCTTCGAGCGCGGGCGGGCGGTCGGGAACGCCTTGAGTTCCGGCGCGGTCTGGAGATGGGCGTAGTCGAAATCGAACGGTTCGTAATAATCGTCGATCTCGGGCAGGTCGGGATTGGCGAAGATCTTGGACAGAATGCGCCATTTCGCGCCCATGCGCGGCTCGATGCGGCCGTTCCTGCGCCGCCGCCAGCCGCCGTTCCAGCGCTTCTGGTTTTCCCAGTCCTTGGGATAGCCGATGCCGGGTTTCGTCTCGACGTTGTTGAACCAGGCGTATTCGACGCCGTCGCGGTTGGTCCACACGTTCTTGCAGGTGACGGAACAGGTGTGGCAGCCGATGCACTTGTCCAGATTGAGGACCATGGCGATTTGCGCGCGGACTTTCATCGGGCAAGCTCCTTCCCTGCGGGCGTTGCGGAAGCGGGCTGACCGGCCAGCGGCTCTTCCAGCCAGTCGATCTTCTTCATCTTGCGCACGACGACGAATTCGTCGCGGTTCGCGCCCACGGTGCCGTAGTAGTTGAAGCCGTAGGCGAGATGGGCGTAACCGCCGATCATGTGCGTCGGCTTCAGGATGGTGCGGGTGACGGAGTTATGGATGCCGCCGCGCTGGCCGGTGATCTCGGAGCCGGGCGTGTTGATGATCTTTTCCTGCGCGTGGTACATGAACATCGTGCCTTCGCGGATGCGCTGCGACACCACCGCGCGCGCGGTGATCGCGCCGTTGGCGTTGAACACTTCCACCCAATCGTTGTCGCGGATGCCCGCCGTGCCGGCGTCGGTCTCGGCGATCCACACCACCGGCCCGCCCCGGTTGAGGGTGAGCATCAGCAGGTTGTCGGTATAGGTGGAGTGGATGCCCCATTTCTGGTGCGGCGTGATGAAGTTGAGCACGATTTCCATCTCGCCGTTGGGCTTCAGGCCCTTGACGTGCGTCGTCTTCAGGTCCACCGGCGGCCGGTAGACGACGAGCGCCTCGCCGAAGGCGCGCATCCACGGGTGATCCTGATAGAGCTGCTGGCGGCCGCTGATGGTGCGCCACGGGATCAGCTCATGCACGTTGGTGTAGCCCGCCGTGTAGCAGACGTGCTCGCTCTCGATGCCCGACCAGGTGGGCGAGGTGATGATCTTGCGCGGCTGGGCGACGATATCGCGGAAACGGATCTTTTCGTCTTCTTTCGGCTCCGCGAGATGCGTGTGGTCGCGCCCGGTGAGCTTGCCGAGCGCCTGCCACGCCTTCACCGCCACCTCGCCGTTGGTCTCGGGCGCGAGCATCAGCACCACCTCGCAGGCGTCGATGTCGGTGTCGATCTTTGCAAAACCCCTGGTCGGGCCTTCCTCCAGCACCTCGCCGTTGAGGGCGCGCAGCAGATCGACCTCGTGCCCCGTCTGCCAGGCGATGCCCTTGCCGCCGTTGCCGATCTTGTCCAGCAGGGGGCCAACGGAGGTGAAGCGCTTGTAGACGTTGGGATAATCGCGCTCCACCACCGCGACCGCCGGCATGGTCTTGCCCGGCACGGGCTCGCATTCGCCCCTGTACCAGTCGCGCACGTCGAAGGCTTGCGCGAGTTCGCCGGGGCTGTCGTGCTGGATGGGCGTGAGCACGACATCCTGCTCCTTGCCCAGCACTTCGGGCGCGACGGCCGAGAACGCTTTCGCAATGGCCTTGAAGATCTCCCAGTCCGACTTCGCCTCCCACGCCGGATCGACGGCCGCGCCGAGCGGATGGATGAAGGGATGCATGTCGGAGGTGTTGAGGTCGTTCTTCTCGTACCATGTCGCGGTGGGCAGCACGATGTCGGAATAGACGGCGGTGGTCGACATACGGAAGTCGAGCGTCACCAGCAGGTCGAGCTTGCCTTGCGGCGCCTCGTCATGCCACGTCACGTCGCGCGGCTTCTCGCGGCCCGCTTCGCCCAGATCCTTGCCCTGCACGCCGTGAGAGGCGCCGAGCAGGTGCTTGAGAAAGTATTCGTGGCCCTTGCCGGAGGAGCCGAGCAGGTTCGAGCGCCACACGAACATGTTGCGCGGCCAGTTCTGCGGATCGTCCGGGTCCATGCAGGACATTTCCAGCCGCCCGGCCTTGAGTTCGCGCGCCACGTATTCGCCGGCCGGAATTGCCTCGGCGGCGACGGCCGTCGCGACGTCGAGCGGATTGGTCTTCAGCGCCGGCGCGGAGGGCAGCCAGCCGAGACGTTCGGATTTGGCGTTGTAGTCGATGAACGAGCCCGCCCAGTCGCCTTCGGGCGCGGTCGGGGAGAGGATTTCGCCCGTCGCGACGGTCTCGTAGCGCCACTGGTCGGTGTGGGCGTAGAAGAAGGACGTCGAGTTTTGCTGGCGCGGCGGGCGCGCCCAGTCGAGGGCGAAGGCGAGCGGCGCCCAGCCGGTTTGCGGGCGCAGTTTCTCCTGCCCCACGTAATGCGACCAGCCGCCGCCCGACTGGCCGACGCAGCCGCACATCACCAGCATATTGATGGCGGCGCGGTAGGTCATGTCCATGTGATACCAGTGGTTGACCGCCGCTCCGATGATGATCATCGATTTGCCGTCGGTCTTTTCCGCGTTGGTGGCGAAACCGCGCGCGGTGGCGATGATCTGGTCGCGTGGCACGGATGTGACCGCCTCCGCCCAGGCGGGCGAGTAGGGCTCGGCATCGTCGTAGGTGGCGGGCATGTGATCGCCGCCAAAGCCCTGATCGACGCCGTAATTGGCGAGCAGCAGGTCATAGGCGCTCGCCACCAGCGCCTCGCCGTCCTTCAGGGCGAGCCGCTTCACCGGCACGTTGCGGGTGAGTACTTCCGGGTGGGCGGTGGCGGCGAAACCGTTGCTGGCCTTGCCGCCGAAATAGGGGAAGCGCACGCCGGCCACCGCGTCGTGAATACCTTTGAGGCCAAGACGCAGCGTGACGGGTTCGCCGCCGGCCTTTTCCTCCAGGTTCCACTTGCCCTGCTCGCCCCACCGGAAGCCGATGGAGCCGTTCGGCGCGACGATGAGGCCCGTGGCTTCATCAATGGCGACTGTCTTCCAGTCAGGATTGTTCGTTTCGCCGAGATCGTCCGAGAAGTCGGAAGCGCGCACGAGCCGGTCCGGCACATAGCCGCCGTCTTTCGCCACGAGGCGCACCAGCATCGGCATGTCGCTGTAGCGGCGCAGATAATCGCGGAAATAGGGCACCTGCCGGTCGACGTGGAACTCCTTCAGGATGACATGGCCGAAGGCCATGCCGAGCGCCGCATCCGTGCCTTGCTTGACCGCCATCCACAGGTCGGCGAATTTCGACGCTTCCGAATAGTCCGGGCAGATGACGACCGATTTCGCGCCCCGGTAGCGGGCTTCGGTGTAGAAATGCGCGTCCGGCGTGCGGGTCTGCGGCACGTTCGAGCCCCAGAGAATGAGGAAGCTCGAATTGTACCAGTCCGCGCTTTCGGCCACGTCCGTCTGCTCGCCCCAGGTCTGCGGCGAGGCGGGCGGCAGGTCGCAATACCAGTCATAGAAGGAGCCGCAGACGCCGCCGATCAGTTGCAGGTAGCGCGCGCCCGCCGCATAGGAGATCATCGACATCGCCGGGATGGGCGAGAAGCCGAACACGCGGTCGGGGCCGTACTTCCTGATGGTCCAGGCGTTGGCTGCGCCGATGATTTCGGTCAGTTCCTCCCAATGCGCGCGCACGAAACCGCCGGAGCCGCGCACGCCGATGTAATCCTTGCGCTTTTCCGCGTCCTCCTGAATGGACGCCCATGCGGCGACCGGCGTCAGCGTGGCGCGCGCCTCGCGCCACAGTTTCAGCAGGCGGGCGCGGATCAGCGGGTATTTCACCCGGTTGGCCGAATAGAGATACCAGCTATAGCTCGCCCCGCGCGAGCAGCCGCGCGGCTCGTGGTTGGGCAGGTCGGGGCGCGTGCGCGGATAGTCCGTCTGCTGCGTCTCCCATGTGACGATGCCGCCCTTGACGTAGATCTTCCACGAGCAGGAGCCGGTGCAGTTCACGCCGTGGGTGGAGCGCACGATCTTGTCGTGCCGCCAGCGGTTGCGATATGCCTCCTCCCACGAGCGGTCGTCGTCGGTCAGCACCCCGTGCTTGTTGGAAAAAGTCTCCGTCTTGCGGGTGAAGAACAGCAGGCGGTCGAGCGTATGGCTCATCGTGGGGCTCCTGTCAGTGCGCCGTCAGCGGGCCGGAACGAGGGGTGGTGGCGCCGGGCTTCTTGTGGTTTTCCTCGTCGTGCAGCAGCCCGCCGGGGCGTGCGTAGACGAACCAGGTGATCGCGAGGCACGAGACGTAGAACACCAGAAAGACGACCAGCGCCGGCACGGCGTTGCCCGCCGTCGCGATCGAGAGGCCGAAGCCCATGGGAATGAAGAACGCGCCGTAAGCCGCGATCGCCGAGGTGAAGCCGGTGATGGCGGCGCTCTCGCGGTCCGCCTCATGCAAGGCTTCCTCGCGCGACAGATGCGGTTCGAGGCGCGCCACCTCCTTGCGCATGATCGGCGCGATCATCTGGAAGGTGGAGGCGTTGCCGACGCCGCTGGCGATGAACAGCAGGATGAAGCTGGCGAAGAAACCGGCGAACGAGCCCGCCCCGGCAAACCAGATGACGCCGACGATGCCGGCCGACATGCCGACGAACACGCCGAGCGTCACCTTTGCGCCGCCGACCCTGTCGGCGAGACCGCCGCTGAACGAGCGGGCGAGAGCGCCGACCAGCGGGCCGAGGAAAGCGAGTTGCAGCGCGTTCACCTCCGGAAACTGGATCTTCGACAGCAACGGGAAGGCGGCGGAAAAGCCGATGAAGGATCCGAAGGTGCCGGTGTAGAGCCAGCACATGATCCAGTTGTGCGTGCGCCGGAAGATCACCGCCTGTTCGGCGAAGGACGCCTTGGCGGCGGCGAGGTCGTTCATGCCGAACCACGACGCGAAGGCGGAGGCGATGATGAACGGCACCCAGATGAAGCCCGCGTTTTGCAGATAGAGCGAGGTGGCGACGCCGTTGCCGGCCGCCGTCTGCGGCTCGCCGCCGAAACTGCCGAACACGGCGAAGGTGATGGCGAGCGGCACCAGGAACTGCATGGCGCTGACGCCGAGATTGCCGAGCCCGGCGTTGAGCGCCAGCGCGCTGCCCTTCTGCGAGCGCGGGAAGAAGAAGCCGATGTTCGCCATCGACGAGGCGAAGTTGCCGCCGCCGAAGCCGCACAGCAGCGCGAGCAGCAGCAGGATCCAGTAGGGCGTTTCCGGGTTCTGCACGGCGAAGCCGATGCCGAGCGCGGGCAGGATCAGCGACCAGGTGGAGAGTGTCGTCCACAGCCGCCCGCCGAAGACCGGCACCATGAAGCTGTAGAAGATGCGCAGCGTCGCTCCCGACAGGCCCGGCACCGCGGCGAGCCAGAACAACTGGTTGGTGGAAAGGTCGAAGCCGATGCGCGGAAGCTGCGAGACGACGACCGACCATACCATCCACACCGCGAAGGAGAGGAACAGCGCCGGGATCGACAGCCACAGGTTGCGGCTGGCGATCCGCTTGCCCTTCTCCTCCCAGAACGCCGGATCGTCCGGCCGCCAGTCCTCGATGACCGCGCCCTTGAGCGCGCCCGCCGTCGCGGCGGTGTGAACGGGCTGCATCTCCGGCAGGGCGGGCAGATCGCGCGTGGCGGTGCCGGCCGCCTCGGCTTCCATCCGGCGGATGGCGACATGCATCCATACCAGCGAGACGGTGGCGATGAGGAACAGCAGCATGAAGCAGCTTTGCGCGACGCCGGTGAGATCGTTCAGCAGGCCGAACACGATGGGCAGGATGAAGCCGCCAAGACCGCCGATCATGCCGACGAGCCCGCCGACAGCGCCCATGTCCTTCGGATAGTAGATCGGGATGTGCTTGTAGACGGCGGCCTTGCCCAGGCTCATGAAGAAGCCCAGCACGAAGATGATGACCACGAAGGCCGCGGGGCCGGTCTCGATGCGGAAGCCGATCGGGCCGTGAATGCCGTCCACGACATAGCTCGTCGGCGGGTAGGAGAGCAGGAAGGTGGTGACGACGGAGACGATGAACGTCCAGTACATCACCTTGCGCGCGCCCACCCTGTCGGCGAGATGGCCGCCGTAGATGCGGAACAGCGAGGCCGGCACCGAATAGGCGGCGGCGACGATGCCCGCCGTCTTGACGTCGAAATGGTAATTGGCGACGAGATAGCGCGGCAGCCACAGCGACAGCGCCACGAAAGCGCCGAAGACGAAGAAATAGTAGAGCGCGAACCGCCAGACCTGAAGGTTCTTCAGCGGCGCGAACTGTTCGGCGAAGGGGCGTGGTTGCGCGCCGGTGCGGCGGCGCTCGGCGAGCTGGGGATCGTCGCGCGTGACGAGAAAGGTGACGACGGCGATGACGGCGAGCGCCGCCGCCCAGACCTGCGCGACCGTGTTCCAGCCGAAGGCGACCATGACCATCGGCGCGAGGAACTTGGTGACGGCCGCGCCCACGTTGCCCGCGCCGACGATGCCGAGCGCCGTGCCTTGCAGACGGGCGGGGAAGAACTTCGACACGTAGGTGGTGGAGACGGTGAACGAACCGCCCGCGATGCCGACGCCGAGCGCCGCGATCAGGAATTGCGGATAGGTCTGGGCGTAGGCCAGCAGGAAGGTCGCGACCGCCGCCGACAGCATGACGATGAGCTGCATGACGCGGCCGCCGAACCGGTCGGTCCACACCCCCAGAATCAGGCGGATGAGCGAGCCGGTGAGGATGGGCGTGCCGACGAGAAGGCCGAACTGCGTCTCGCTGAGACCGAGTTGACGCTGGATGTCGATGCCGATGATGGAGAAAATCGTCCAGACGGCGAAGCACGCCGTGAAGGCCCCGGTGCTCATCCACAGGGCGGAACGGGCACCTTGAGCCGGCTGGTCTGATGTGATCATGATGGCTCCTCGCGGACAGGTTCGCGGCGCGGCTGCTTCGCGATATGTCCTTCTGCGGAAACCTTCACCCGGCCGTGCCGGATCGGACTTGACCGTAATCAAGCGCCTTCGTGACGGGAATCCGGAATCGATCCGGACTTGACGGCGATCTTGCGGGGAGCGCCTTTTGTCAATTTTCAGCCTAATTGATGCCAATCAAGGGCATCAATTTTGACAGATTCTAAAAACACGAATATAGTTCCCGGGCTTGACCTGCATCAAGCCGCAGCGAGCGATCCAGCTACCCGTAAAGCAGCGATTCAAGCCATGCGCACAACCGATCTGGAACGTATCAGGACGCTGCCGCTGTTCGCGGGGGCGGATGCCGACACCTTCAACGAAGTCACGGGCGGCGCGTTCCTGCAACGGTTTCCGGCGGGAACGACATTGCTTCTCGAAGGCGATCCCGTCGATTTCCTTTATGTGCTGCTCGACGGGCAGGTTGAATTGCAGGGCACCTGGAAGGAGAAGGAAACGACGCTCGCCGTGCTGCGGCCCGTTTCCACCTTCATCCTCGCCGCCGTGGTGCTCGACACCACGTCGCTGATGGGCGCGGTGACGCTCGAACGATCCGAGATCCTGATGATATCCGGCAACGCCTTGCGCCGGGGCATGAAGCGCGACGCGGCTTTCTGCTTCGAGGTGTCGCAGGAGCTGGCCGGGTGCTATCGCGGGCTGGTGCGCTCGGTGAAGAATCTCAAGCTGCGCAGCGCCGTGGAGCGGCTGGCCAATTATCTGGTCACGTTGCAGGTGCGCCAGGGCGGCGGCGTCGACGTCACCATTCCGCACGAGAAGCGCGTGCTGGCCTCGCTGCTCGGCATGACGCCGGAGAACCTCTCGCGCGCCTTCGCCAAGCTCGATGCCTACGGCGTCGTCGTCGACGGCAACCGCGTGCGTCTCGGCAATCCCGACAAGCTCTCGCGCCTGGCGCGGCCTTCCGCCTGGATCGACAACCATACGCCGCCTCTTGAGGAGCCGCTGGGAAAGGCCGAACGGGAACGCTGGCCGCTGGGGAACGGGCATCGTTCCTGGGCGTAGAGCGCCACGGCGCCGTTTACGGCTTGCAAATGATGAACCCGGTATACAATTTGGCATGAAGGGCCGGCGGCGCCCGGACGGCTTGCGCAGCCGTCAACCCGGCGGCCATATCTGCAACAGGGCTAACTGCATGATCCCGACAGTTACCGATAACCGGGCGCTTCGATGCGGCTGACGAACTTTTCGGATTACGCCCTGCGCGTCCTGATGTACGCGGCGACCTGTCGGGATCGGCTGGTGACGATCGAGGAAACGGCGGACGTTTACGGGATATCCCGCAACCATCTGATGAAGGTCGCCAATCAATTGACGCGCGCCGGCTTTCTGAAGGCGGTGCGCGGCCGCTCCGGCGGCCTGACGCTGGCGCGGGAGGCCGCGGACATCCGTCTCGGCGACGTGCTGCGCGCGACGGAACCGGATTTCGCCCTCGTCGAATGTTTTGCCGCACAGAAGGAAAACGGCGCGTTTTGCCGCATCTCCTGCCAGTGCCGGCTACGCGGGGTGCTGGCCGAGGCGCTGGCGGCGTTCATGACGACGATGGACCGCCATACGCTTGCCGACATCGTGCTTTCTCCGGCCGATTTCGGCATCAAGCCGGCCGCCTGAAGCACCGCCGTCGCCGGTTTTCCGCCAACATTTTTCCGCAGACATCATGACGCATGGAACCGGCGGGCCTTAAGATATATTCACGATATATCTATTGCGGCAGGTCAGGGCGCAGGCGTTCGATTGCCAGGGCCTGACGCGGGGAAACGATGCGGCGTCTTGCCGATGCCGGGGACGCCGCCGGGAGATGAAGACAAATGGTCGATATGATGGGTAGAGCCTTCTGTGGCGCGGCGGCGCTGGCGTTGCTGTCCGCGCCGGCGCTGGGCGCGGATTTCAGGGTCGAGATGCTCAACAAGGGCAAGGCCGGGCCGATGGTTTTCGAGCCGTCGCTCCTCAGGATCGCGCCCGGCGATACCGTGACCTTCGTGCCGACCGACAAGACCCACAATGCGGAAACGGCGAAGGGTCTCATTCCCGATGGCGCGGAGCCGTTCAAGGGCAAGGTCAACCAGGAGATCTCGTCGACCTTCGCCGTGCCCGGCGCCTACCTCATCAAATGCCTGCCCCATATGCCGATGGGGATGGTGGCGCTGATCGTCGTTGGCGAAGGCGCGCCGTCCAATCTCGATGCGATCAGGGCGGCCAAATTGCCGAAGAAGGCCCGCGAGCGGCTCGACGCGTCGCTTGCCGAACTGGGGCAATGACAGCGGCGGGGCGATGGCGAACGGCAATATCCGGCTGAAGCGCATCTATGAACCGCCGGAGGCGGACGATGGCGCGCGCGTGCTCGTCGACCGTCTCTGGCCGCGCGGCATCCGCAAGGAAGAGGCGGCGTTGACGCTCTGGCTGAAGGACATCGCGCCCAGCCCCGAATTGCGCCGCTGGTTCGGCCACGATCCGGCGCGGTGGGCCGCGTTCGCCCGCCGCTACCGCGCCGAACTCGCCGCGAATGCGCCGGCCGTCGACACGCTCCGCGATCTCGCCGCGCGCGGGCCGGTGACGCTGCTCTACGCTGCCCGCGACACGGCGCACAACCATGCGCTGGTTCTTGCGGATCATCTTCTCGACAAGCCCCCGGAGGCGTAGCCGTCGCGCGGCGACGGCTACGCCGGCCCGTCAGCCGGCCGGCTTTGCGGCGCGGTTCGGCTCGCGCGGTTTCAATTGCGGCTGAAGCAGCATGCCGCCGTACCGGGCGCAATAGCCGAGAAAGGCGAGGGTCCACAGCGTCGCCGAGACATGCAGCAGGCTCACCGACTCCGGCATGAAGCCGGCGGCGATCCGCGACAGCGCCGCCAGCACGATCGCGGCGTAAATCAGTTGGGTCGCCGTGTCCGCCCTGAGTTCGCGGCCCGTGTGGCCGAGCGCCGCGCGGGTCATGACCGCGAGCGTCATCACGCCGATGGCGCCGACGCCGAGAGCGTGAAGCGCCGCGACCGGGGGAAAGCGCGCCGGATCGAGAGCGGAGAGGCCGGCAAGCAAAAGGCCGGCGGGCACGAACAGATAGGCGATGTGCAGGATCAGCACGAGGGCGCCGCGCCGCGCCCTGTCGCCGGCCCAGCGCACGAGCCGCGCGAGGTTGAGCCCGCCGGCGGCGATGAGCAGGAGGCCCGCCGCCCCGCTTTCCGGCATCAGTGTCCAGAGCGAAAGCGCCGCTACCGAAAGGAGGATGCAGAACTTGTCGAAACCGTTGAAGGGAACGGGCAGGCGGCCCGGATTCTCGCGCGCGAGCCAGTTGCGCGTGAAGCTCGGGATGATGCGCCCGCCGATGATCAGGATCAGGACGATCGCCGCCGCGGTCGCCAGCCGGCGGCTGTAGTCGCTGGCGCCGTCGACCGCCGCCTCGACGTGAAACAGAACGTTGGCGAGCAGGAACACCGCCACCGGCACCAGGATCTTGAGATTGCGCCAGTTTTTTCCCGCGACGATCTCCGCCGCTGCGGCGGCCGCGACCGCCGCGAGGAACAGGCTGTCGATGACGGCCGCCGCGAGCCAACCCGTCCAGGCGGAGAAGAAGACGGCGACGCGTCCGGCAACCCATAGCAGCAGCAGGCCGAGCAGCGGCGCTCCCTGCACCGGCAAGCGTCCGGTCCAGTTCGGAATGGCGGTGAGCAGGAAACCGGCGACGATGGCCGCAAGATAACCGAACAGGGTTTCGTGGATGTGCCAGTCGACGGGCATGAAGGCGCTGGCGGTGCCGACCGTGCCGTCGCGTATCGGCAGCCAGGCCAGGATGATCAGCCCGCCGTAGAGCGCGCCGAACAGGAAGAAGGGGCGGAAGCCGTAGGACAGAAGCGCCGGCCGGCCGCCTTGCGCCCGCCGGGCCGGCGCCGGTCTCGTTTCACCTTGCGCGGTCATCATGAGATTTCCTCGGAAGAGGTGTCGCAAGGGCGATCCGCCTGAGCAACGAAGCCTGCCCGCGATCGGACACCCTGCGGCATCGGTCGTCTCCATATAAATGGAGTATTTTCGATATATCTTTTTTAGTCCGAATTCAGAGGTGCCGCAAGCGGCAAACACCATGGCGCGCGGGCGTTGAAGCGGCGGATCGCCCGTTTGCGAGACGGCGCAGCCTCTCCGCGTCGTTGTGTCTCATGACATTTCACAGCGCTCGCTTTCCGTCCAAACCGCAAGTCGAGAGGAATCGATGCCATGCGGCTTCCGGGCGGACCGTGCAGCCGGGCGCGGACCGCGGGCTTCCGCGGCCCGGTGGACAAGGAATATTATTTAATCTATAGATTTAATTTAAGTTCGATTCTCAACGCTCCCGTCGTTCGTCCGTTGCTCCGGAGATTTTTCATGGCCCGGTTTCGCCGTCCTCATCGTCCGTTTGCCCTGCGATCGCGGGCCGTCATCGCCCTTGCGGCTGCTCTGGCCGGATTGCCGGCCGGCGCCGCGTTCGCCGAGACCCTGATCTGGTCGCGCAGCGCGGATGCGCTCACGCTCGATCCGCATGCGCAGAACGACGGCGTAAGCCACGCGGTCCTGCGTCAGATCTACGAAACGCTGGTGCAGCGTGACGGCAGCGGCAAGCTCATTCCCCTGCTGGCGAAGGAATGGAAGCTGAAGGAAGGCGATCCCACGACGTGGGTTTTCACGCTGCAGGAAGGCGTGAAATATCATGACGGCGCGGATTTCACCGCGGAAGACGTCGTCTTCTCGCTCGACCGCGCCCGCTCCCCGCTCTCCAAGCTGCGCCAGCTCCATGCGGATGTGGTGTCCGTCACGGCCGTGGACAACCATACGGTCGAGGTCAGGCTCAGGGGGCCGAACCTCGTCTATCCCAACAATCTGACCGGCACTTATATTCTTGATAAGGGATGGTCGGAAAAGCATAACGTCCTTGAGGTGCAGGATTATGCCGCCGGAAAGGACAATTACGCCGTTCGCCATACGAACGGAACAGGCCCCTTCGTCCTGAAATCGCGGGAAGTCGGCGTGCGGACCGTGCTGGCCGCCAGCGGCATCCATTGGGCGCAGGAAAAGCCGCAGGTGACGGAGATCGTCTTCACGCCGATCGCCGATGCCGCTACCCGCGTGGCGGCGCTGCTTTCCGGCGAGGTGAATTTCGTGCAGGACGTGCCGGTGCAGGATGTCGAGCGGCTGTCCGCCACCAAGGGCGTCACGGTCGTCAAGGGGCCGGAGAACCGCAACATATTCATCGGCTACAGGCTGGACGACAAGCCGCTGGCCTCCTCCGACGTCAAGGACCGGAATCCGTTCGCGGATCCGCGCGTGCGCGAGGCCGTTCACCTCGCCGTCGACCGCGACGCCATCGTCAAGGTGGTGCTGCGCGGCAACGGCATACCGACCGGGCTCGCCGCGCCGCCTTTCGTCAACGGCTGGACGAAGGAACTGGACGCCTACGACAGGCCGGACCCGGCGCGGGCGCGGCAATTGCTGGCGGAGGCGGGCTATCCGAACGGCTTCGCCGTGACGCTGGACACGCCCAACAACCGCTATCTGAACGACGAGGCCATCAGCCAGGCGCTTGTCGGGTTTCTGGGGCAGATCGGCATCAAGGCGACGCTCGCCTCGCGCCCCTTCGCCCAGCATTCGCCGCTGATCGCCGAGGCCAAGACCGATCTTTACCTGTTCGGCTGGGGCGTTCCCACCTTCGACAGCGCCTATAATTTCAACGACCTCGTCCACACCCGCACGGGCAGCTACGGCGCGTGGAATCCGAGCGGCTATTCCAACGCCGACCTCGACAAGCGCATACAGGCGCTCGGAACGGAGATCGACCCGGCCCGCCGCAACGCCGCCATCGACGACATATGGCGTTTCGTCAAGGAAGAGCGCCTTCTTCTGCCGCTGCATAACCAGATCATCGCATGGGCGACACGGGACGGGATCTCCATCCCGATCCAGCCGGACAACTCGCCGAAGGTTCACCTGATCACTTTCAGCCGCTGACGGCAGTTCCGGCCCTCCTGCCGGTCATCCTTCCCCGCGCGCCTTCCCGGAAGCCGGTCGTCCGGCCTCCGGGGCCGAAAGGGGGCTTTGGCTGAAGAAGTACCATGCTGTCATTCATCATCCGCCGTCTGGCGCAGTCCGTCGTCGTCATGCTGGTCGTCGCGTTCGTGGCGTTCGTCGTCTTCCGCTATGTGGGCGATCCGCTGGAATCGCTGGCAACCCAGGAGACGCGCCTCGAAGACCGGGAGATCATGCGCGAGAGGCTCGGCCTCAACGCGCCGGCGTATGTCCAGTTCGCCGATTTCGTCGGCCGCCTGCTGCGCGGCGATCTCGGCGTCTCCTACCGGTTGCAGGAGCCCGTGACGCGCCTCATTCTCGAACGTCTGCCGGCCACGCTGGAGCTCGCCTTCGCATCGGCGACCATCGCCCTCGTGTTCGGCGTCCTGCTGGGCGTCCATTCCGCCTTGCGGCCGCGCTCGGCGGGCGCCTGGGCGGCGATGACGCTTTCTCTCGTCGGCGTCTCCCTGCCCACTTTCGTCATCGGCATCAGCCTGATCTACGTCTTCTCGGTGGAACTCGGATGGCTGCCCTCCTACGGCCGGGGCGAGACGGTGCAGCTTGGCTGGTGGCGCACCGGCCTGCTGACGGAAAGCGGCCTGCGTTCGCTCGTCCTGCCGGCGATCACGCTGTCCCTGTTCCAGCTCACGCTGATCATGCGGCTCGTCCGCTCCGAGATGCTGGAGGTGCTGCGGCAGGACTACATCCGCTTCGCCCGCGCGCGGGGGCTGTCGCAAAGGGCGATCCACTTCGGCCATGCGCTCGGGAACACGCTGGTGCCGGTGATCACCATCACCGGGCTGCAACTCGGCTCCGTCATCGCCTTCGCCATCGTCACCGAAACGGTGTTCCAGTGGCCCGGTGTCGGTTCGCTTTTCATCAACTCCGTGCAGGGTGTCGATATTCCGGTCATGGCGGCCTATCTCATCTTCATCGCCCTTGTCTTCGTGGTCATCAACCTCGTCGTCGACATTCTCTATTACGTCGTGGACCCGCGTCTGCGCGTCGATTCCGGCAAATCCGGGGGCTGACATGACATCGACCGACACTCGCGACGACGCCCCGCGCTCCGCCGATGCCGCCGCCGCGCCTGAATCGGGCTCGGACCTGCTTTACGCCTTTCGCCGCTCTCCCGTTGCCATCGTGGCGGCGGCGGTGGCGGTGACGCTCGTGCTGGCCGCCGTCGTCGGTCCTTTCCTGTCTCCGCACGATCCCTTCAACCCCGCCACGCTGAACCTGATGGACGGTTTCACGCCGCCGCTGTCGACCTCGGCCGTCGGAAACCGGTTCTTTCTGGGGTCGGACAGCCAGGGGCGGGACGTGCTGACCACGCTGCTCACCGGCAGCCGGCTGTCGCTGTTCGTCGCGTTGACGGCGACCCTGTTCTCGATGACGGTCGGGATCGCGCTCGGGCTGATCGCGGGCTATCTCGGGGGATGGCCGGACGCGGTGATCATGCGCGTGGCCGATGTTCAGCTCACCTTTCCCGCCATTCTCATCGCGTTGCTGATCTTCGGCGTCGCGCAAGCCATCATCCCGCCCGGCAGGCAGGAGTCGGCCGCCGTCTGGGTGCTGGTGCTCGCCATCGGCATTTCGAACTGGGCGCAATTCGCCCGCACGGTGCGGGGCGCCGCCATGGTGGAGCGGCAGAAGGATTATGTCGCCGCCGCGCGCATCATCGGCGTGTCTCCGCCGCTCATCCTGCTGCGCCACATCCTGCCCAACGTGCTGGGTCCCGCGCTCGTGGTCGGCACCATCGGTCTCGCGGTCGCCGTGATCGAGGAGGCGACGCTCTCCTATCTCGGCGTCGGCGTGCCGCCCACCCAGCCGTCTTTGGGAACGCTCATCCGCATCGGCCAGCAATATCTGTTTTCCGGCGAATGGTGGATCTTCTTCTTCCCCGCCCTGACGCTCGTGCTTCTGGCGCTTTCCGTCAACCTGCTGGGCGACTGGCTGCGTGACGCCCTCAATCCTCGTTTGCGGTGACGTCATGCCGGCCCATCCCGTCCTTTCCATCCGCAATCTGACGGTTGAATTCGAACTCCGGCATCGCATTTTCACGGCGGTGCGCGATGTGTCGCTCGACATCGCTCCGGGAGAAGTGCTGGGCGTCGTGGGAGAATCGGGGGCCGGCAAGTCCATGACGGGCGCCGCCGTCATGCGCCTCATCGATCCGCCCGGCCGCATCGCGGCCGGCGAAATCCGCCTGAAGGGCCGGCGGATCGACGATCTGCCGGAAAAGGAGTTCGCCGCCTTGCGCGGCAAGCGCATCGGCATGGTGTTTCAGGACCCGCTGACGAGCCTCGATCCGCTCCGGACCGTGGGCGGGCAGCTCGTCGAGACCATCCGGGCGCATCTGCCGCTCGGCGAGGAGGAGGCGCGCCGGCACGCGGCCTCGCTGCTGGAGGAGACGGGCATCCCGCAGGCGCGCGCGCGGCTGTCGGCCTATCCGCATCAGTTCTCCGGCGGCATGCGGCAACGGGTGGTGATCGCCCTGGCCATTGCCGCCGGACCGGAACTCGTCATCGCCGACGAGCCGACCTCGGCGCTCGACGTTTCCGTGCAGGCGCAAATCATCAAGGTGCTGAAATCCCTGTGCGCGAGGCGCGGCACCGCCGTGCTGCTGATCACGCACGACATGGGCGTGATCGCGGAGACGGCGGATCGCGTCGTCGTGATGAGCGACGGCCGGATCGTCGAGACCGGCAAGGTGAACGATATCATCGGGCGCCCGCGCGAGAGCTATACGCAACGGCTGATCGCCGCCATTCCCTCCGTCCACGCGCGGAGCGCGCGCCCCGCATCGGGCGGCGAGGCAACGCCTTTCGTCGTTGTCGACGCACTCAGCCGAAGCTTCACGCCGCCCGGCGCATCGCTGTTCCGCTGGCCCGGAGCCGGCAGGAAGGCCGTGACCGTGGTCGACGACGTTTCGTTCGCCGTCGCGCGCGGGCAAACCTTCGGCCTCGTGGGCGAATCCGGCTCGGGAAAGTCCACGATCGCGCGCATCCTGACCGGCCTGCTCCGGCCGAGCCGCGGCACGGTGCGGATCGACGGGCTGGACATCTGGTCCAGCCCCGCCGGCAGCGCCGAGCGCCGCCGGAAAGTGCAGATGATCTTTCAGGACCCCTACGCCAGCCTCAATCCGCGCTGGCGCGTGGGCGACATCATCGCGGAGCCGCTGCGGACGCTGGATTCGTCCGTCGGGCGGTCGGAGGCGGAGGATCGCGTGGCTCATCTCCTGTCACGCGTGAGGCTCGATCCGGCCGCCATCCGCAAATATCCGCATCAGTTCTCGGGAGGCCAGCGCCAGCGCATCGCGATCGCCCGCGCGCTCTCCAGCCAGCCCGCCTTCATCGTGTGCGACGAGCCGACATCGGCGCTCGACGTATCGGTGCAGGCGCAGGTGCTCGAACTGATGCTCGAATTGCAGAAGGAGTTCGGCCTTACCTACCTGCTGATCAGCCACAATCTCGCCGTCGTGCGCAAGATGGCCGACAGGGTGGGCGTGCTCCATCAGGGCGTGCTCGTCGAGGAAGGCGAAACGGATGCCGTATTCGACGACCCGCGTTCCGACTACACCCGAATGCTGCTGGATGCCGTGCCCGACATCAAACGGGCCGCGGACGCGGCCTGATCGCCCGGCCGGGCCCTGTTCTCCATGGATCGGCAAGAACGGTTTTTGCAGAATGCCGGATTATGGCTGTCATCCGCGCCCATGTCATGAATCATTCTTCGATTATAATCGTTGATGCGCGCTTTGTGCATTCCATAATTAATTATTGATCAGACATGATGCGTATCATATTGGGCGGCAATAAGTAAAATTTCCGAAAAGATACTGATTTTTTTGGTATACGAGATCGAGAAAATGCTGTCAGGCCCCTTCCGTGAAGCTTTGGAACGGCGCGGGCGATGCGACGAAACCTGTTTGTGCAAGCCTCGGTTGCTATGCTATAAGTAAATCCCCTCTTATCAATCCGATGCGCTCGTTGGTTGGCCATTGCACAGGTGTCGTTACGTCAGGCTTCAAGGTGACAACATTGGGCGCGTTCGAGAGTTTCTTCATCCGCTCCGCTGATGGCCCCTATCTGAGCGGCGCCTACAATCCCGGTCTCGTTCTGCTGTCCATTTTCGTGGCGATCTTTTCCGCCACCATTTCGTTGCAGACGGCGCAGATCGCCGGCAGCACCGAAAACAGGCTGTATCGGCACGTTGCCGTCGCCACGGGGGCTCTCGCTCTGGGCGGCGGCATCTGGACCATGCACTTCATCGGCATGCTGGCCTTCGAGCTGCCGACGCATGTTCATTTCGCGCTCGGCCTGACCTTGTTGTCCCTGCTGCCGGCCTGCGCGGTCTCGTGGGTCGCCCTCCGCATACTCGCCCGTTCCGAGGTCGGCTGGAGGCAATTGGCGACCAGCGGCACGATCGTCGGCCTCGGCATCGGCGCGATGCACTACAGCGGCATGGCGGCCATGCAGACCTCGCTGCTGATGCGCTACGACGCCGGCATCTTCGTTCTGTCCATCATCGTGGCGGTGCTGCTTGCGATCGTCGCGCTGTGGGTGCGCTACAGGTTGCAGGCGACGACGCTTCGCCCCCTCCAGCGCCTGCTGGTCGCCGGCACGGTCATGGGCTTCGCCATCGCCGGCATGCATTATGTCGGCATGGCGGCGGTCCGCTTCATCGGCGCGCCGGGAGAGGCGGGCACCGACCTGCTGATCGGCACGACCGTCGCCTCGCTCGCGTTGTCCGCCTTCACCGTCATCATGACGCTGCTGACCTTCGCGCTGAACGGCCTGATCCGTTTCCGCGAGATGTATCACAGCATGGAGGAGGGCAGGGCGCGCTTGCGCGCCATCCTGGACACCGCCGTGGACGGCATCATCATCATCGATTGTCGAGGGCACATCCAGAGCTTCAACCAGTCTGCCGAACGCCTTTTCGGCTGGAGCGCGGATGAAGTGGTCGGCCGCAACGTCAAGATGCTGATGCCCGAGCCGCACCAGTCGGAGCATGACGGCTACCTGCACAACTACCACGTCACGGGCGTGCCGAAGATCATCGGCTCCGGCCGCGAGGTGACGGGCCTGCGCAAGAACGGCAGCCTGATGCCGATGCGCCTTGCCGTCGGCCGGGTAAGTCTGCCGGGGGAGGTGCTGTTCGTCGGTTTCGTCACCGATATCAGCGACCATCGCGCGCTGGAGGAATCGCTGCGCGAGACGGCGGAGCGCGCCGAGCGCGCCGCCGCCGCCAAGAGCACCTTTCTGGCCAACATGAGCCACGAGATCCGCACGCCGATGAACTCCGTCATCGGCTTCACCGAGTTGCTGCTACAGACGGACCTGACGCCGGTTCAGCGCAATCACCTGAACACCGTCCGGCAGTCGTCGCGCTCCCTGCTCGGCCTCCTCAACGACATCCTCGACACCACCCGGATGGAGAAGGGCGGGCTGATCCTGGAAGCGATCGATTTCTCGCTCAAGGGGCTGGCGCTGCAAATCGAATCCTCGCTGCGGCTCAGCGCCCAGTCCAAGCGGCTGACGTTCTCCACATATTATCCGCCCGACATGCCGGAGCATTTCCGGGGCGATCCGCTGCGCATGCTGCAAGTGCTGACCAATCTGGTGGGCAACGCCATCAAGTTCACCGAACGGGGCGGCGTGGAGGTTATTTTCTCGCGCGAGGACGGCATGGTGCATGTGGAGGTGCGCGACACCGGCATCGGCATGGCGCCTCAGCAGGTCGAGGCGATCTTCGCGCCCTTCACCCAGGCCGACGCCTCGATCAGCCGCCGCTTCGGCGGCACCGGTCTGGGCACCACGATCGCGCGTCAACTGGTCGATCTGATGGGCGGGCGCATCGAGGTCGAAAGCGCGCCGGGCCGTGGCAGCTCTTTCCACGTATACCTGCCGCTGCCTCCCGGCGAGAAACCGCAGGCCATCGAAGCCGCCGCCATTCGCCGATCCCTGCCGCCGCTGACCATCCTGATCGCCGACGACGTGCCGCAGAACCTGGAACTGCTGGCGCTGACGCTGGCCGATGGCGGGCACAAGGTCGCCGCCGCCAGGGACGGCGACGAGGCGATCGGGAAATTCAAGGCGGGGCGCTTCGACGTGGTTCTGATGGACGTCCATATGCCCGGCACCGACGGCCTCCAGGCCACGCGCATCATCCGCCAGTATGAACGCACCGAGGGGCGCATCCCCACGCCCATCATCGCGCTGACGGCCAGCGTGCGGGTCGAGGACCGCCGCGCCGCGCGCCAGGCCGGCATGGACGGGTTCGCCATCAAACCGCTCGACGTGCCCCAGCTTCTCGACGAGATGGCGCAGGTGCTGAACATCGCGCACTCTCCGGCGCCGCTCGACGAAATCGCGAGGGGCGAGCCCGCCGCGACGCTGATCGACTGGCAGGCCGGTATAGCGCTCTGGGGCAGCGAGGAGCGTCTGGCGCGGGCGCTGGACAGCTTCCTCAGCACGGTGGCGCGGAAGCACCCGCTTCCCCCGGTGGCCCCTGGTTCTGAAGAGGCCCCTGGTTCCGAAGAGGCCCCTGGCGATATCGACCGGAACGCGACATTGCACAGCCTGCACGGGATTCGTGGAGCCGCCGGCAACCTTGCCCTGCCGAAGGTCGCGGCGCTGGCCGGCCGGCTGGAGGACCTGCTCGTGAAGGGCGGGCCAGAAGAAGTCCGTTCGCGGATAGCCGAGCTGCCCGCCTTGTTGCAGGAGGTGAAACGGGAGCTGGGCAACGTCGCCCTTTCCGACGGCGAGACGCCGGACGCCGTGGCGGCATCGCAATCCGCCGCCGATCTGCTGAACCAAATGCGGGCGCTGATGGCCTATCTGGCGCGCAATGAACTCGACGATGCCGCGCTGGAGGCGGTCTGCGCCGGTCTGGAAAGCGAAGGACAGCGGGCGCACGCGCAGACGCTGCGGATCGCCGTCGATGCTTTCGAGTTTCCCAGGGCGCATGCCCTGTTGCGGCGGCTCGTGGCTGAGCGCGTCCCTGAAGATGCATCGTGAGGAGCCCTGACATGGAGCGGGTGAAGGAACATGGAGCGAATGCGGGATTCCCGGCCGACCCTGTTGCTGGTTGACGACGAAACGACCAATCTTCAGGTGCTGCGCCACACTTTGCAGGACGAGTACCGGCTGCTCTTCGCCAAGGACGGGCGCAAGGCGCTGGACATCGTGCATGCCGATCGTCCCGACCTGATCCTGCTCGACATCATGATGCCCGGCCTGTCGGGCTATGAGGTTTGCAAGGCGTTGAAGCGGAACGAGTGCGTCGCCTCGATCCCGGTGATCTTCGTGACGGCGCTCGCCGAGGCCTCCAGCGAGCAGCAGGGGCTCGAAATCGGCGCGGTCGACTACATCACCAAGCCTTTCAACCCTCATATCGTCCGCGCGCGCGTGCGCACCCACCTGTCTCTGGTGCAGGTGGAGGAAGTCCGCGCGACACGCCTGAAGATCGTCCGGTGTCTTGGCGCGGCCGTCGAGTTCAGGGACAACGAGACGGGCTTTCACGTCATCCGCATGAGCCACTATGCCCGGACGCTGGCGCTGACCGCGGGATACAGCGAGAGCGCCGCCGAGGAACTCCTGCACGCGGCGCCGATGCATGATGTGGGCAAGATCGGCATTCCCGATATGATTTTGCAGAAACCCGGCAAGCTCACCGATGACGAGTATCGGGTCATGCAGCAGCATACCGTCATCGGGGCCCGGATCATCGGCAACCATCCCTCCGGCCTTCTCCGAATGGCCGCCGTCATCGCGCTGAACCATCACGAGAAATGGAATGGTAGCGGCTATCCGCAAGGGCTTGCCGGCGAAGACATCCCCCACGTCGCCCGCGTCGTGGCGCTGGCCGACGTGTTCGACGCGCTCGTCAGCGTGCGCCCTTACAAGGCCGCCTGGTCGGTCGACGAGGCGGTGACGCTGATCCGCGATGAAAGCGGGAAGCACTTCGATCCTGAGCTGGTGAGGGCGTTCCTCGATTGCATGCCGGACATCCTGCTGATCCGCGAGCGTTGGGCCGACCCGGAAAACGGCGGTTGCACCGGCGGAACGCGGTCATCGCACGCATGACGCGGCAATTGCGGGGCCATGATTGCGGTTCGGGCGTGCGGCTTTTGAAGACAGGGAGCGGCGTGACGATTCCGTTTGCATGCATGCCGCTCTATCCTTTTGTTTGCGCATCAAGTTTTCAAAAAAGTGCATGCGCTTCCAGCTTGATGCTATAGTCGCACGGCCTCACGTCGCAGGCACCGCCGTCAGGCAACAGGTCGGAGGCAACGATGCGATTGTTCGTTCTGGGCGCTTCGGGGGGCGTGGGAACCTGTCTGCTGGAGCAGGCAACCGCGCGCGGACACAGCATCACCGCCCAGACGCGCAGCGCGGGCAAGCTGACCGGGACGGCGTCCGTCAACGTCATCGTCGGTTCGCCGACCGATGAAGCCTTCCTGAAGCGGCATATCGCCGGGCATGATGCCGTCGTCCTGTGCGTCGGCATCGACGGTCTGGGCAAGACGACCCTGTTCTCCGAGACGACCCGGGCGGTCATGGCCGCGATGCAGGCGGCGGGCATCGCGCGCCTCGTGGCGATCACCGGCATCGGGGCGGGCGACACCAGGGGCCATGGCGGGTGGTTCTACAACCACATCGTCTATCCGCTCTTCACCCGCCACCGCTACGCCGACAAGGATCGGCAGGAAGCCATCATCGCGCAAAGCGGCCTGGACTGGACCATCGTCCGGCCGGCCCCCTTCGCCACGAGGGCGGGCAGCGGACCGCTACAGGTCCGGACGGACATACCGGCAGACCTGCAACTGACCTCCATCACCCGCGCCGAGGTCGCCGGATTCATTCTCGACAGTCTGGAGAACGGCGGTTTCATACGCCAGAAGCCCTTCATCGGCCATGCGTGACGCGGCAAAGGGCGCCGCTGTATGGAACAGGATCCCGTTGTCTTCACGCCTGTTTTTGACGATCGCGCGGCTCTTGCGCATTTTTCTGCTTTGACGAGCTGGCGGGACGGGCGCGGAAGCGGCTACACCTGCACGACCCTCAGGTTGTTCGTCGTGCCGGCTTGCCCGAAGGGGATGCCTG
>NZ_JBMNUS010000014.1:0-64038 GCF_050946405.1 Pseudochelatococcus sp. | reverse complement strand
CCATGCCGGCCGTCTGGGCCTGCCCGAAATCCTGCGGCGGATCGAGGCTCTCGCCGCCGCCGATCCGCTTTCCTGGGCCGTCCCGGACCTGCTCAGCCGTCTGGTGCGGGAAGGGCAAGCGCTCGAACATGCATGAGGGAAAACCTGCAACCGACCCTTCGCCATCCGCCGGCCGGACGTGCTAACCTCGCCCCGCAACGGATCGAGACAAACGATGAGCAACGCCTTGCCGCTACCCGACGAGACCCGCGACGACTTCCGAAAAGCCGCCTGGCCGTTCTATTGGGTCGTTCGTGTGTCGGCCGTCTACACCCGGATCATGGAAGACGTGCTCAAGCCCATCGGCCTCGACATGCCGGCATGGCGTGTGCTGATGTCGCTGCATGAAGGCAAATCTGCCGAAGGGTCCGGAAATTCCGGATCGCTCAGCATTTCCGAGATCGCGGATTTCTGCGTGATCCGCCTCAACACCACGACCAAGATCATCCAGCGCATGACGGCGGAGGGACTCGTGGAGCGCTATCAGAGCCCCTCGGATGGCCGCGTCACGGAAGTGCGCATCACGGAGAAGGGAGAGCGGGCGCGACGCCTGGCCTGGGCCGAGGCGGAACGCATCTTCGCCGCCGGCTTCAAGTCGATCGGCCCCGCCGACATCGAAACCACGAATGCCACGTTGCAACACGTCTTCGCCAATCTGCATCACCTGCGCGGATTCATGCCGGACTGATCGCGGCGGCCGGTCAGGCGGGATTCAGATGGTGGAAGGCGCGGTTGAAGTAGACGAGGTTTTCCGCTTCCCGCATCCTGATCCGTTCGACCTCGCAGATGAAGATGGTATGGGTGCCGACTTCGAGGCGGCCGGCAATTCCGCAATCGAGCGCCGTCGGGGCGTCGATGAGCGCCGGCGCTCCCGTCACCAGCGTATCCCATTCCCCGCGCGCGAACCTCTCCTCGCTCGACGTGCTGCTGCTGGCGAACGCCTTCGACAACGCCTCGTGCCTCCCCGCCAGGATATTGACGCACAGCACACCGTTGTCGCGCACGACGTCATGCGAGCGGTTGGCGCGGTTGATGCAGACGAGCACGGTCGGCGGCAAGTCCGTCACCGAGCACACCGCCGAAACCGTCAGGCCGCGGCGACCCGCGGGGCCGTCCGTGGTCACCAGATTGACGCTGGTGCCAAGCCGGCTCATGGCTTCACGGAATTCATCCGAACTGACCATTGAATTCTACTCCCGCAGACGCGCCGCGACGGGGCGGGTTTGGGTGAAACCCGCCCGGCCCTTCAGCGCAGATAAAGCCCGCCGTTGATGTCCCAGGTGGCGCCCGTCACGAAACCCGCGTCGGGCGATGCGAGATGCCGCACGGTCCGCGCCACGAACGCCTGCGAGCCGAGCGCGCCGACCGGGATGGTCGACAGCACGCCGGGCATGCGGTCGGCCGGGATCGTGCGGTGGACGATGGGCGAGTCGAGCGGTCCCGGCGCGATGGCGTTCACGGTGACGCCGAACGGAGCGAGGTCGCGCGCGAACACCTTCGTCAGCGTCAGGATCGCGCCCTTGGAGGCCGCGTAGTGGGCCCCGGTCGCCGTGCCGCCGTTCTGGCCCGCGAGCGACGCCAGATTGATGATGCGGCCGTAGCCGCGTTCCCTGAAATGGCGCCCGAACACCTGAGAGCCGGTGAATGTGCCGCCGGCGTTGATCGACATCACCTCGTTGAATTCTTCCGTCGTGATGTCGAGCACCGGTTGCGCCCGCGTCACGGAAGCGTTGTTGACGAGCACGTCGACATGCCCCCACTTCTCCGCGAGACGGGCCAGCGCGGCCTCGAAGTGATCGCGCCTCGCGATCTCCAGTTCGAGGCCGACGGCCGTCTCGCCCGTATTGTCCAGCTCGGCGGCGATCTCCAGCGCGCGCGCAAGGTTGCGGCCGGTGACGGCGACGCGGTAGCCCGCGCCGTGCAGGGTGCGGGCGATGATCTCCCCAAGTCCGGCCGTCGCCCCGGTGACGATTGCAATCTGGGTCATGCGTGCCGCCTCACAGGTTGGGAATGACGAGCTCGCGCCCGATGCGGGCCTCGACCCGGCAGAACTTCCACAGCCGGTATTCGCCGACCGGCGTGGTGCGGAACAGGTTGCAGGCCGCGACCACGGTGGTGTGATCGGGCACGTCCGCCAGAATGTAGGCGGTCCAGGGCCAGCCGTTGGGCGAGGTGCCGACCATCGTCTGGTCGTCGTCGATGGTGCCGAGAACGGTCACGCCGGGCAGGTTCCGAAGGTCGTTCAGCATCACGCCGAAGGCTTTCCAGACGGTGCCGATCTCGGCGGAAGGAAGATCGAAGAAGTTCTGCTGCACGGCGATACAGAACAGGACACGCAGCGGCTTTGTTTCGGTTGTCATGACGGTTCCCCTTGCTTCTTCACGGATAGCCGGGCGCGCCCGGCTGGTCGAGCAACGCCCCGCCCGCGCTTTCCCAGGTGCCGAGCCCCAGGAACGCATGCTGGGCGACGGCGGCGGCGTCGTTCATCGCCCTCCCCAGCGGGTGGTTGCGGATGATGGAGCGCGTGCCGCCGGCGACATAGGCCGCGCGCGTCACCTCGGCGCCCGCGTGGGCGGCGTTCGTCGCCGCGAGGCGCAGGCGAATGCGCTGCTGCCGGCCCAGCTCGTCGCCGGCGAGCAGCGTGCGCCAGGCATCTTCGATGCTGTCGTAGAAATAGCCGCGCGCCCCCGCCAGCGCCGCTTCGCCGCGCGCCAGTTCCGCCTGGACATAGGCTCGTTTGGCGAGCAGCGGCGCGCCGGTGATGGAGCCGTCACCGAGCGCCAGTTCCGCCAGCGCGTCGAGCGCCTCGCGCGCGGCGCCGAGTCCGACGACAGCCAGCACCTGCGCCGCGATCGCCATGGCCGGGTAGCGGAAGATCGCCCCTTCCCGGTTGGACTTGCCGCCGCGCACGAAGGTCCAGTCCCGCGAGATTTCAGCATTTTCCAGCACCACGTCGTGGCTGCCGGTGGCGAGCAGACCGATGGTGTCCCAGTTCCGGTCGACGGTGACGCGCGCCCGCGGCAGCACCGCCATGCGCGGCAGGCCGCCGTCGTCCCAGCCCTCGACCTTGACGCCGACACCGACGATGGATGCGCCCATGACGCCCGAGCAATAGTTCCACCGCCCGGAAACCGTCAGCACGTCGCCGTTCGACCGCGCGGGCCGGGGCGGGAACAGTGCGCCCGCGAATACCGTATCGGGATCGTTGCCGTAAATCTCGGCGAAGCTTTCCGGCGGCAGCCCCGCCAGGTAAACCGACGACACGCCGAAGCTCGCCACCCATGCCGTGGAAGCGTCGGCGGTCGCGATGCGCTCCAGCAGGCGGCAGAAATCCGCCGGCGATCGTTCGTCCCCGCCGAAAACGCGCGGCACGAAGGCCCGGTAGCAGCCGAGCTGCTGGAGCTTGCGCACGATATCCTGCGGGACATGGCGAACGGCTTCGAACTCCAGGCGGCGCTGGCGGATTTCGGCCAGAATGGCCTCCGCGTCGACGGCCGGGGCCGCGGCCGGCCCCCGATGGGCACTGTCTATTGTCATGACCGTATATCCCTCTGTCGTTGGCTGCGTCGTTCGGCCGGCCGCGTGTTCGTGTTTGAAATTATCGTCGCGGCGGCGTCTGCGGGCCTGTCGTCGCCCGCCATGGTGCGTATTCACCGAACCAACTTAGGTGAAAATTACCGTAATTATGGGAACAGTCAACTTATTTTTTTATATATAAAATATTTCAAAAGCAAAAAGCGCCAATTATTCTGGATAACAAGTCCAAAATGTTTCATATTAATACATTTTTAGTTTCATTTGTAAATATTCTTACATGTTATTTCTTATTTCAGCTTCCTTCTTTCTGTCCTTTCAAGATTGTGTTCCGCAAACCGGGGTCACGGAGGCAGCGGACGGCGGCCGGACTCCTGCCCGGCCGCCGTCATTCAATGTTCGCCGAGATAAGTGGCTATCAGCCGGGGATCGTGGATGAGATCCTTCGACAACCCCGAACGCGCCAGCTCGCCGGTTTCGAGCACGTAGCCGAAGTCGGCCGTCTCCAGCGCCGCGCGGGCGTTCTGCTCCACCAGCAGCAGCGACACGCCGAGATCGCGCAGCGAGCCTATGACATGGAAAATCTCGCGCACGATGAGCGGCGCGAGGCCGAGGCTCGGCTCGTCGAGCATCAGCAGGCGCGGCTTCGTCATCAGCGCGCGCCCGAGCGCCAGCATCTGCCGTTCGCCGCCCGACAGCGTCCCCGCGCGCTGGCTGCGCCGCTCGCGCAGCCGCGGGAAACGGTCGTAGACGGCGTCGAGATCGCGCGGGATATTGTCGCGGTCGCGGCGGCTGTAGGCGCCCAGGATGAGGTTGTCGGCAACCGACATGTCCGAAAAGAGCTCGCGCTTCTCCGGCACCAGGCACAGCCCGCGCTCGACGCGGGCCTCGACGTCCAGCTTCGACAGGTCGACGCCGTCGTAAAGGATGCGGCCCCTGTAGGGCAAAAGCCCCATGATAGCGGTCAGCAGCGTCGTCTTGCCCGCGCCGTTGGGCCCGATGACGGTTGCGACATGGCCGGTCTCGACCGACAGGCTGACGCCGCGCACGGCTTCGACGTTGCCGTAGCCGACGCTGACGTTCTCGACGGAAAGCAGCGGCATCAGCTCACTCCTCCAAGGTAGGCTTCCTGCACGCGGGGATCGCTGCGCACGTCGGCCGGCGCGCCCTCGCAGATCTTGGTGCCGAAATCCATCACCACGATGCGGTCGACGAGGTTCATCACCAGATCCATGTCGTGCTCGACGAGCAGGATGGTGAGATGCTGCGCCCTGAGCGAGCGGAGCAGGTCGGCAAGGGCGATCTTCTCCTGGCGCCGCAAGCCGGCCGCGGGCTCGTCGAGCACCAGCAGCACCGGATCGGAAGCAAGGGCGCGGGCGATCTCGAGCACGCGCTGCTGGCCGAGCGCGAGATTGCCCGCCTGCTCGAAAGCCTTGTCGGCAAGCCCCACCCGCTCCAGCTGCCGCCATGCCTCATGGCGGGCGCTCGCCTCCTCGGCCCGGTCGAGCCGCAGCGCCGACGACAGGAAGCTCGCGCCGGTGCGCTGGTAGGCGCCCAGCGCGACGTTGTCCAGCACGCTCATGCGCGGGCGCAGCTTCACGTGCTGGAAGGTGCGCGCGATCCCGGCGCGCGAGACCTGGCGCTGCGCGCTGCGTGTGATGTCGAGCCCCGCGAAGCGGATATCGCCCGACGTCGCGCGCAGCGCGCCGGTGAGCAGATTGAACATCGTGCTCTTGCCCGCGCCGTTGGGGCCGATCAGACCGACGATCTCGCCCGACCGGATCTCGAAATTTACCTTGTTGACGGCGACGAGACCCTGAAAGCGCTTTTCGGCATCGCGGACCTCGAGCAGCGGCGTGCCGGGCACGGGCTGCGTCCGGCGCGGCAGAGCGGGCGCGGGAGCGGGCGGCGCCTCGACGGGCTTCGGCAGAAAGCGCGCGATGAAGGGCACGATGCCGTTGCGCGCATTCTGGAGGAACAGGATGAACAGGAAGGAGAAAGCCACGATTTCGAGCTGTCCCGACGCGCCGCCCGCGATGAGCGGCAGGATGTCCTGCACGTAGTCCTTGAGCAGCGTGATGAGCGCCGCGCCGATGACGGCGCCGACGGGACTGCCGGAGCCGCCGATCATCGCCATCATCAGATATTCGATGCCCATCTTGGCCTCGAACGGCGTCGGGCTCACGAAGCGCCCGAGATGCGCGTAGAGCCAGCCGGAGATCGCCGCGAGCAGGGCCGCGATGACGAACACGGCGAGCTTGATGTGGAAGGCGTTGATGCCGAGGCTTTCCACCAGCAGGTTGCCGCCGCGCAGCGTGCGCATCGCCCGCCCCATGCGGGAATCGAGCAGGTTGTAGGCGAGGACGAGCGCGATGATGACGATCAGCCAGATCAGGTAATAGATCTGCGTGCCGGACAGCAGCTCGAGCGGGCCGATGGCGATGGGCGGGATGTTGGCGATGCCGTTGAAGTGGCCGAGCCCGTCGATGTTGCCGAACAGAAAGGCGATGGCGAGCCCCCAGGCGAGCGTGCTCAGCGACAGGAAATGCCCCTGCAACTTCAGCGTCACCAGCCCGAGGAACGCCGCGACGCTACAGGTGAGCGCGACGGCGAGCAGCAGGCCGATCCAGGGCGAATAGCCGTTGACCGCCGTTGCCCACGCGGTCGCGTAGGCGGCGATGCCGACTGCCGCCGCCTGGCCGAAGGAGACGATGCCGCTGACGCCCGTCAGCAGGGCGAGGCCGATGGCGACGAGAGCGTAGACGCCGATGTAGTTCATCAGCGTGATGCTGAAGGCGTTGAGCGCGTAGGGTGCCGCCAGAAGCAGAAGGGCCGCCGCCACGCCCGCCGCACGGATATGGTTAGGGCTCATTCTTCGATGTCTTCTTCTGAATGGATGGAGGCGAGGGAACGCCAGACGAGGATCGGGATCAGCAGCGAGAACACGATCACTTCCTTGAACGCGCTGCTCTGGAAGGAGGCGAAGCTCTCCAGCAGGCCGACGAACAGCGCGCCGAGCGCCGTCGAGGGATATCCGACGAGTCCCCCGATGATGGCGCCGACGAAGGCCTTGAGGCCGAGCAGGAAGCCGGAATCGTAGAAGATCGTGTTGACGGGGGCGATCAGCACCCCGGACGTGCCCGCCATCAGCGAGCCGAGGATGTAGGCGATGGCGCCCGAACGGGCCGGCCGGATGCCCATCAGCCGCGCGCCTACGCGGTTGACGGCGGTGGCGTGCAGGGCCTTGCCGGTCAGCGTGTAGTCGAAGAACAGGTAAAGGCCGAGGCTGAAGATCACCGAGGTGGCGACGATCAGGATCGTCTGGCCGGAGATCAGGATGCCGGCGACGTCGAGCGCGGTCTCCGTCAGCGGCTGGGTGCGCACGCCCTCCGGCCCGAAGAACAGCAGGCCGAGCCCCGACAGCGCGAAGTGCAGCGACACCGAGACGATGAGCAGGAGCAGCACCGACGCATCGGCGATGGGGCGGAAGATGATGCGGTCCAGCAGCGGCGCGACCGGCAGCACGAGCAGGATGGCGAGCGCGATCCGCGCCGCCATCGGCAGTTCGAAGCCGATGCCGAAGCGCACCAGCCCGACCACCAGCAGGGGCAGGCCGAGATAGAAGAGGACGGCGCGGGGAACGGCGTGGAGCCCCCCTGCCCGCGCAAGCGACACGACCTCTATCAGGGTGGCGACGACCGCCAGCGCGATGACGAGGCTGATGGTGCCCGGAACCTGCCGGTTCTCCAGCGCCGCCAGCGTCAGGGCGGTGAAGGCGGCGATATCGCCGAACGGCACGAAGATGACTCGCGTCACCGTGAAGATGAGTACGAGGCCGATGGCGACCAGAATATATATGGCGCCGTTGGCGATGCCGTCTATTCCAAGGATCGCGGCGATTTCAAGCGTCATTCTGCGTCACGCCTTCCTGTCGTTGTTGCGCGGCTCAGGGCTCGTATTTCCAGGCGCCGTCCACGAGGCGCACCAGCACGAGGCCGCGCTCGTCGACGCCATAGTTGGAGACGGGCGTGTAGTTGTAGATGGCGTGAACGCCGGCGAGTTCCCTGGTCGAGAAGATCTCGTCCTTGAGCGCCTGACGGAACTCCTGCGTACCCGGCGTCGCCTTCGCCTTCGCGCGCGCGGCGGCTTCCGTAAAGATCAGCCAGGCGTCGAAGGAATAGGCCGAGAAGCCGTCCCTGGTCTCGCTCTTGTTGACTTTTTCGTAGGCGGCGCGGAAATCCAGCGAGATCTTCCTGGCGAAGTGATCGTCAGGCAATTGCTCCGCCACGATCACCGGCCCCGCCGACACCAGAATGCCCTCGGCCGACTTGCCGGCGACACGGATGAAATCCGCGTTGACGAGCGCGGGAGTGCCGTAGATCCGCCCCTTGAAATTGCGATCGGCCAGGGTGAGCAGCGGCAGCGCCCCCTGCGTTCCCGAACCGCCCACCAGCACGGAATCGGGACGGCCGGCCAATATCTTCAGGATCTGGCCCGTCACGGAAGTATCCGTGCGCGAATAGCGCTCGTTCGAGATCACCTTGAACTGGCCGGCCGCCTCGGCGGCCTTCGCGCCCGCATAGACGAAATCGCCCCATGCATCGGAAAAGCCGATGTAGCCCGCGCTCTTGACGCCGTCGCGGTGCATGCGGTCGGTCACGACCTTGACCATCAGCGCCGGCGGCTGCGGAACGGCCACCGTCCACTTTTCCGCGCCCTCCCTCTCGTTGAGGTTGATCGGCGAGATCGCGATGTAAGGCACCTTCAGCTCGCCCGCCACGGAGGCGATGGCGATGGTCGCGGGAGCGGTCGCGGTGCCGATGAGGATATCGACCTTTTCTTCCTCGATGAGCTTGCGCGCCGCGCGCGTGGCGGCGGAGGGATCGGAACCGTCGTCGAGCTGGATGAGCGTGATCTTCTCGCCGTCGACCGTGCCGCGGTATTCATGGCCGGCGGCGATGCCCTTGGCATACGGAATGCCGATCGAGGAACCGTTGCCGCTGAGCGCGGTCACGAACCCGACCTTGATGTCGGCCAGCGCCGCCTGCGCGGACAGGATGCCGGCGAGAAGCGGCGCGATGGATAGCCACTTGTTCATTATACTCCCCCTCTATTGTCCTGGTCTTGTAGTTCTGGAGCGTTTCAGCGTTTCGTTGAAACGTAGAAATGCTCTATCTTATTGAATTGATGCGTTTTCTTCATGCAAAACGGTATCCGCTTTGCTTGAAAACGCTCCAGACGGCCGGCAACGCGGCCGGACCGCCGTCACGACAGGAGCCGGGCCGGCAGACTGCCGGCAACGGGCGCCGCGACCACCCCTGGAAACGGGTGACGGTGCTGACTTTTGCGTCAACTGCTTCAAGCAGACGTAGTTCAAACAGACATGGGAAGCGCTCCCACTGGACGATGCCGCCCGCCGTCCGGCGAGGGACGCAGTACGGCTCTTCCAATTCCCCTTTTTGCGATTGGTTCGCGTTTATTATTTTAAGCTTAGAAGAACTTCATGACGCAAGTCAACGGCATATTTCAGGGCGGGAGATTCTTTCCGCACACAGGCTATCGAGTAATCAAAGATTCCCTTTTTTGCCAAAAATTTAATCCGCGTCCGCCTCGTTCCGAGCGGACCGCCCGGCCCGGACATCGCCCACCTGTCGCATGCGGTTGCATGGTTCTTTGCGGCATCCGTCGGCCTCGGTTGACGGCCTAATTAGTTTATGCTTTAAATTTTCAACCGCTAGAAACACCTCCGGCAACGAACGACCGGACATGATGAATCCGGTAAAAAGCCGGCAAGAACGGGCGGAGGGGACATGCGCATTTTCTGGCAGAGCTTTGTGGATGCGTCCGCGAGCGCGCCCTATATGGCGCGCCTGCAGGAGTATCTGAACGGCATCGCCGCCCCCGGGGCGGTGGTGGACGTGGCGGGGATATCGCCGCCGGATCGCGATTTCGGCCGCCTCAGCGAGTTGCGTTGCGCGATTCTGGCCATCGACAACGGGCTTGCGGCGGAAGAAGCGGGTTACGACGCCGTCGTCATCGGCCATTTCCAGGACCCGGGCCTTTACGAGTTGCGCGCCTCGCTGCGCATCCCGGTGGTCGGCGCGGGCGAGGCTTCCCTGCACGCCGGCGCGCAGCTCGGCCGCCGGCTCGGCCTCGTCACGCTCGACGGCGTTTTCGAGACCTGGCATCTGGAGCAGGCCGCGCTGTACGGACTGGAGGGGCGGATTGCCGGCGTGCGCGGGCTCGACTGCATGCCCGGCGATTTCAGCGACGCCCTGGCCGGCGACGAAACGGCCTATGCCCGCATGCGCGAGGCGTTCGTCGCCTGCGCCCGTCCGCTGGTCGACGCGGGCGCGGATGTGGTCATCCCGGCCGGCATATTGCCCGGCCTGCTGATCAGCCGCGAGCACGGCTTCACGGTGGGACGCGCTCCGGTGCTCAACAGCGCGGCGGTCGCGCTGAAGAGCGCCGAGATGTGGGTGCAGCTACACCGGCTGAACGGCATCGAGCCCAGCCGGGGACCGGGTTTTGCGCGGACGCCGGAACGGGCGAAGGCGGATTTCCGCGCTCTCGTCGCGCACGGGCGCGCCGGTCCGCGACCCGTCTGATATCGCAACAGGAACAATCGGCACTGGAGCAACCGTCATGAAACCGGACAAGATTCTGTACACGGCGCAGGCGACCGCCACCGGCGGCCGGCAGGGCGAGGCGGCAAGTTCCGACGGACGGCTGTCCGTGCGGCTTTCGGTTCCCGCGGGGCTTGGCGGCGACGACGGCCCGGGCACCAATCCCGAACAGCTTTTCGCGGCCGGCTATGCCGCCTGCTTCCTCGGCGCGGTGAAGCTCGTCGCGCGCACGCGGAAAATCCCGCTCGGCGACGATGCCGCGATCACGGCCGTGGTCGGCATCGGACCGGTGGCGGCCGGCTACGCGCTTCAGGTCGAGCTTCAGGCGTCGCTGCCGGGCGTGGAAGGCGACCTCGCGCGGGAGATCGTCGCGGCGGCGCATGAACGCTGCCCCTATTCGAACGCGACGCGGGGCAATGTCGACGTCGCCCTGACGGTCGTTTGAAGGGAATGTCCGTGACACGCCCGGAACCGAAGGCGACCCGCGCGTCCTACGAGGACGTGGTGCTGGTCGCCCCCGTCACCGTTCCCTATGTGCGCTATTCCATCGAAAGCGCCCATTGGTGGATCGGCCGCGCCCTCCAGGCGCTCACGCGGGAGGCCGGCATCGCGCCCTCCGCCATCGACGGCCTGTGCCTCGCGAGCTTCTCCGTGGGGCCGGATACGGCGATCGGCATCACCCAGCACTTCGGCCTCTGCGTGCGCTGGCTCGATCATGTGGCGATGGGCGGCGTCAGCGGCATCATCTCGTTGCGGCGCGCGGCGCGCGCCGTGCAGGCGCGGGATGCCGACATCGTCGCCTGCGTCGGCGCCGACACCAACCACCCCGACAGTTTCCGGCGCACGCTCGCGAATTTTTCGCGCTTCGCGCAGGATGCCGTCTATCCCTACGGCTCCGGCGGCGCGAACGCGAGCTTCGCCCTGATCGCCCGCCACTACATGGACAAGTTCGGCGCGACGCGCGAGGATTTCGGCAAGATCGCCGTCGCCCAGCGCAACAATGCCTTGCGCAATCCCAACGCGCTGATGAAGACGCCGCTCTCCCTCGACGACTACATGAACGCGCGCCCCATCAGCGACCCCATCCACCTGTTCGACTGCGTCATGCCCTGCGCGGGCGCGGAAGCCTTCCTGGTGATGCGGCGGGAGACGGCGGCGGCGCTCGGCCTTGCGGGCGCGCGCATTCTCGCCACCATCGAGCGCCACAACGCCTTCGCGGACGATGCCGTGCAGGTGCGCGGCGGCTGGGCGCGGGATATCGACGAACTCTATGCCATGGCCGGTGTCGGCCCGGATGGTCTCGACGTCGTGGAGACCTATGACGATTATCCGGTCATCGTCATGATGCAGTTCGAGGATCTCGGCTTCTGCGGGAAGGGCGAAGGGCCCGACTTCGTGCGCCGGCACGGCTTCACCATCGACGGCAGCTTTCCGCACAACACCGGCGGCGGGCAGCTTTCCATCGGCCAGGCGGGCGCGGCGGGCGGGCATCTCGGCATCGTCGAGGCGGCGCGCCAGGTCCTCGGCGCCGCCGGCCCCACCCAGGTCGCGGGCGCGCGCGTCGGTCTCGCGTCGGGATTCGGCATGATCAACTATGATCGCGGCCTCTCCTCCGGCGCGGTCATCCTCGGCGGAGAAAACCCGGGCGGAGAGAACCCGGGCGGAGAGAACGCATGACCGATCCCCTTACGCCGCCGCGCCGGAAAGATCCGCTCGGGCGCACGCGCCGGCCCACCCTTCCCCCGGCCGGGCGCAGCCGCGAGGCGCACGGCCTGATCCGCCCGGCGGCGGAAGGACGCTTCATGCTGCCGCGATGCGAGGCATGCGGCGCCTTCCACTATCCCCCGCGGGAGGCGTGCCCGGCATGCCTGTCCTTCGACGTGAAGCTCGCGGACGCCCCTTCGGGAGGCGTTCTGGCGAGCGAGACCACCGTCAGGGTGCCGAGCGAGGTCTATTTCCGCGAACGCGCGCCGTGGCGCATCGGCATCGTCACGCTCGACTGCGGGCCGGCGGTGATCGCGCATCTGCACGGCGACTGCACGCTCGGGGAGCGCGTGACGCTGTCGCTGCAACTCGACCGCAGCGGGCAGGCGGTCGCCTTCGCCCATCCCGCGACGAGGACGCCGAACATGGCCGACGACAGGCAATGGCGCGAACTGACCGCCGATCCCAAATTCCGCCGCGTGCTGGTGACGGACGTGCGCGGCCCCGTCGGGCTTGCCCTCGTCAAGGCCCTCAAGGCGGCGGGCGCCGGCACGGTGTTCGCGGGCGTGTCGGAACGGTGGAAACCGTTCCCGGCCGAGGCGGAGCTCAACGCGCTGGAGGGCGTGAGCCTCGTGCCGCTCGACGTGCGTGACGACCAGTCGGTGCGCGACCTTGCCGCCGACATCGGCGCCAAGGTCGACATCCTCGTCAACACGGCCGCCCACATCCGCCCCGGCGGCGTGCTCGAATGCAACGGCCTGGGCGTCGCGCGCGAGGAGCTTGAAACCAACTACTTCGGACTGGCGCGGCTTGCGCAGGCCTTCGGCCCCGTCATGCGCGCCCGCGGCGCCGACGGGGTCACGGGCGCCGCCGCCTGGGTGAACATCCTGTCCGTCCATGCGCTGGCGAACCTCCCCGCCTGGGGCGCGTTCTCGGCGTCGCAGGCCGCCGGCCTGTCGCTGGCCCAGTCGCTGCGCGCCGCCTTCCGGCCGGGCGGCCTCAAGGTCGTGAACGCGTTCACCGGCCCGCTCGACACCGAATGGTTTCAGACCGAGCCGCAACCCAAGGTATCCCCCGCCGCGCTGGCCCGCTCCATCACAGATGCGCTGCAACGCGGGCTGGAGGATGTCTTCGTCGGCGATGTCGCGCAGGACATCCACGCACGCTTCCTCGCCGATCCCAAGGCGCTGGAGCGGGAACTCGCGGGCTGAAACCGGAAATGCCGGAGGAAACGCATGCCAATCCATGACCTGTCGGACTTCGCCGCGGCGATCGCCTCCGGCGACATCGACGTCGTCGACCTGACCTTCACCCTGTCGCCCGACTTTCCCGTCATCGTCATGCCGCCGGAGATCGGCCAGTCGGCCCCCGTCCGCATCGAGGAAATTTCCCGTTACGACGCCGCCGGCCCCGCCTGGTACTGGAACAACCTGAGTTTCGGCGAGCATACCGGCACCCATTTCGATGCGCCGGTCCATTGGTATACGGGCCGGGACCTGCCGGACAACAGCGTCGATACGTTGCCGACGCGCCATATGATCGCACCGGCCGTCGTCATCGACTGCACGCGCGAGGCGGCCGCCGATGCCGATTTTCTGCTCACCGTTCCCTTCCTCGAAGCATGGGAGGCATCGCACGGGCGCATCCCGGCGGGCTCCTGGGCGCTGATGCGCACGGACTGGTCGAAGAAGGACTGGCGCGCCTACGCCAACCTCGGCGACGACGGCGCGCATACGCCGGGGCCCGGCGCCGCCGCCATCCGATGGCTGGTCACGGAGCGCGATATCCTCGGGTTCGGCACGGAAACCATCGGCACGGACGCCGGCCAGGGCGGCCATCTCGATCCCCCCTACCCCGCCCATCACTTCCTGCACGGCCACGGCAGATACGGCCTGCAATGCCTGACCAACCTCGACCGCCTGCCCGCACGCGGCAGCGTGATCGTCGCCGCTCCGCTGAAGATCCGGCGCGGTTCCGGCAGCCCCTTGCGCGTGCTGGCACTGGCCCCGAAGGAGGCCTGACACGATGACCGAAGCCTTTATCTGTGACTACATCCGCACGCCGATCGGCCGTTTCGGCGGGGCGCTGGCGCCGGTGCGGACCGACGATCTCGGCGCGGCGCCGCTCAAGGCGCTGATCGAGCGCAACCCCAAGCTCGATTGGGAAGCCGTCGACGACGTCATCTTCGGCTGCGCCAACCAGGCCGGCGAGGACAACCGCAACGTCGCCCGCATGTCGCTGCTGCTGGCGGGCCTGCCGGTCGGCGTGCCCGGCGCCACCATCAACCGCCTCTGCGGCTCCGGCATGGATGCCGTCATCGCCGCCGCCCGCGCCATCAAGGCGGGCGAGGCGGAGTTGCTGATCGCCGGCGGCGTGGAGAGCATGTCGCGCGCGCCCTTCGTGCTGCCCAAGGCGGAGGCCGCCTTCTCGCGGCACGCGGAAATCCACGACACCACCATCGGCTGGCGTTTCGTCAACCCGCTGATGAAAGCGCAATACGGCATCGAATCCATGCCGGAGACCGGCGAGAACGTGGCCGAGGATTTTTCGGTGAGCCGCGAGGATCAGGACCTGTTCGCCGCGCGCTCGCAGGCGAAAGCGGCAGCGGCGCAGGAGAACGGCCGGCTGGCGCGGGAGATCGCGCCGGTGATCATCCCGCAACGCAAGGGCGACCCGGTCGTGGTGTCGCGGGACGAGCATCCGCGCGCCACCACGCCGGAGGCGCTGGCGAAGCTGCCGACGCCGTTCCGCAAGGGCGGCTCGGTGACGGCGGGCAACGCCTCCGGCGTCAACGACGGCGCGGCGGCGCTGATCATCGCCTCGGCGGCGGCGGCTGCGAAGCACGGCCTCACGCCCGTGGCCCGCGTGCTGGGCGGCGCCACGGCGGGCGTGCCGCCGCGCATCATGGGCATCGGCCCGGTGCCGGCGTCGAGGAAGCTCATCGCGCGTCTCGGTCTCGGCATGGACGATTTCGACGTGATCGAACTGAACGAGGCTTTCGCGAGCCAGGGCCTCGCCACCCTGCGCGACCTCGGCATCGCGGACGACGATCCGCGCGTGAACCCGAACGGCGGGGCGATCGCGCTCGGTCATCCGCTCGGCATGTCGGGCGCGCGCATCGCCGGCACGGCGGCGCTGCAACTGTCGCTCACCGGCGGCCGGCGTTCGCTGTCCACCATGTGCGTCGGCGTCGGGCAAGGCATCGCCGTCGCACTGGAACGGGTGTGAGACGCCGCAAGCCCGAACGGTTCCGCGGGTAGCCAGGCACCGGGACAAATGGCCCGCCAATTTCAGGGCCTCGCCAGACCCGCCGCGATCTTCCCGCGTCAACGACGCCCCGCATCGCCAGGCTGCCGCCTGTGCAACGGTCGAGGCGGGGCGAGGCGGCCATGGATCACCTCAAGCATTCTGGTCGTCCTCGCCCAGCGTGAGCGGCAGATCGGGCAGGTCGATGGAGACCGGCGCATCCTCCTGCAACGGCTCGAAAGCGGGCAGATCATCAGCGAGGGGCTCTCCTGCCGCCACCTCGACCTGATCGGGCAACACCGCCGCGGAGCCCGCCGCAAACTGGGTGTAATCGGTATCGACCGGGCTCCCGATCTCCTGCGCCGCAGCGTCGCCCGGCAACGCCGCCGGCGCTGCGTCATCCACCTGCGTCTGAACCAGCGTCAGATAATCGTCGGCATCGGCCTCCGGCCCCTGAAAACCGGCGACGAATTCCTGATAGAGCTGCACGGGATCGACGGTCGAAGCCTCGCCCTGATCCGTCTTGCCGGAGTCGGCCGGATTCCACGCCGCTGGCTCCTGCTCTTCGGGATTCGACCCGCCGCCCGTTTCGCCTCCAACTTCCGCCGCCGGAATATCGTCGCCCGTCGCAACCTCCCCACCGGCCGATACCGTGATCGGCGCCTGTCTCGCCGCGTCCACCTCGAGCGAAACAGGCGTGGTGCGCGAATCGCCGCCGGACGCCTCCGCCGAGGTCGCGCTGACGGTCAGCGTGAACGCCGGCGCGCCGGCCGGCACCGTCATGCTCAGGTCCCGCGCCGCGTCGGCGGAAACGATCCAGTGGCAGTCGACCAACGTGCCGGCGCTGAACGTGGTGCCCTCCGGCACGCCCGACATGTCGATCATGATATCCGACAGGGTTTCCGAGCCGCCGGTATCACTGAGCGCCGCCGCGATATCGAGAGGATAGGAAATATCTCCGCCGCCCCCGAAGGGGCCCGTGCCCGTATCGATCAGCAGATCGGTGAAGGGAATATCCCCATCTGTTTAGATGTACTCCAAAAAATATTCTTCAAATTGATAAAAACTGCATCGGAACATCCTGTTTCCGATCGACTATCCGCTTTTAGCAGTTTACCCGCGCGCTTGTACTTTCTGCGCCATCCATAAGCTTTCAGGTCGCGATCTGTCGTTTATGTTGCCATGCCGCAACAGACTGTCGGACACTCTGAAGCTGCCGTTCGCGTCGGTCAGCCGCGACAACCTCCGGAGACTTTCCGCATTTCGCTGAAACGCAAAAAGCATTCATGTTTTTGATCTTGCGCGAACGCTTGTCGATTAAGAGATTCCATTGACCCGGAAAGCGCTCCGACCGGCCGCGATGATGGAAATCGATGCTGAAGCGGACAAACGCCCGTTCGCTCTATATGGAACGGATGCTGCCGAAATTGCTGCCATTCTCGTGCGAACGCCGGCATCGCTTCGGGCGGAATGGTGGATCATAATCCGATGCCGAGCGCGGCGGGTGTTGTCGCGCTGCGCAGCTCCGGCCGTTTCTCGTTGGCGAAGCCGGCGACGACGGATCTCGCCTGACCGATCTCGTCCATCAGCCACTCCTCGACGATGCGCACCTGCCGCCGGCGCTTCAGCACGGGCCTGCGAACGAGAAAATAGGAAACACCGGTGGGCACGGCCCGGCGAATCGGGATGATCAGATGTCCGTCGCGGATGGCCTGCTCCGCCAGAACGACATCGGCAATGGCGACGCCCAACCCGGCGGCGGCGGCATTGAGCGCCATGTCGAGCGCGTCGAAATCCAGCCCCTCGCGCGCGCGAAGGTCGACACCCGTTTTTTCCGCCCATGTCACCCAATCCTGACGATCGGGCAACGGATGCAGGAGCGTGGCGCGCTTCAGCCCGGCCTCGGGGTCGTCGGCCCGCATGTGGCCGGGCGCGCAAACCGGGACGATCCATTCCTGATAAAGCGCGATCGCATGATCGTGGGAAAAGTCGCCAAGCCCGTAGCGGATGCCGAGGTCGGCGCCCGTGTCTGCCTGCATCAGGTCGTTCAGCCGCGTCTGCACGATGATCCTGATCGTCGGATTGGCCTCGTGAAAGCGTCGCAGGCGCGGAAGCAGCCAACGCAGGGCGAAGGTCGGGATCACCCGCAGCGTCACCACGTCATTGTCACCCCTCAGGGGATCGATCGCCTCCGCGATATGGTCGAACGCGGTCTTGGCGACGGCGGCGATCTGCTTGCCCTCCTCGGTGATCTCCAGCCCCCGGTGAGTGCGGGCGAACAGCGCCAGCCCCAGTTGCCCCTCGAGAATGCGCACCTGCCTGCTGATCGCGCTTTCGCTGATATTCAACACCGATGCGGCCCCCTTGACGCTACCGTAAGCCGCAACGACTTCGAAACAGCGAAGAGCGTTCAGCGACGGCAGGCGGCGCTGCATGGCGGTTCTCCCGGTATGACACGAGGCACGCGCGCACGGCACAGGCCGGGCGCCAACCGCATGGTTTCAAGATATCGCAAGTCGTTATTCATATTTTTAGAGTTGTTATATTCTAAATTTAGAATTGTTACATTCACGTGATTGGGTATTTTGACACGATAAGCGGCCACAGCCAAGAGAGCGGGCAGCTTTGCGCCTTGTCGGGCACTCGCATGTTGTGGAGACGGCGGGTCGTTCAGCCGCCCATAAGATCAGCCACCCATGAGATCAGCCACCCATGAGATCAGCCACCCATGAGACTTGCGCGCTCCGGGGAGATCTTCTCGGGAACGACGCCGGCCGCGCGCAGATCTTCCGGCAAGGGAAGCCCCTGCGCGAGAGCCGCCGCCGCCCGTCCCATGGCGGGCGAAGTCAGCACGCCGCATCCGCCCTGCCCCGCCATCCAGATGAATCCGGGCGCGCCCGCCGGGGCGCCGCAGACCGGTTCGCGATCGCGCACGTAGCTGCGCATGCCCGCCCAGGCGGCGAGAGGCCGTCCGATCCGCAGCAAGGTATCCTGCTCGATGTTGAAGATGCCCCGAGCGACATCGAGATCGTCGGGATGGACATCGGCCGGGTCGACCGGCATCGCATCGGCGGGCGAGCCCACGAAGCGGCCCCGCTCCGGCTTCACATACCACCTGTAATCGGCGTTGCAGACATGCGGCCAGTCCGGGCCCACGCCTCCGGGCGGCAGCGCGAAGGTGAAGGCGGTGCGCTTGTAAGGTATCAGCCCCACTGGCGGAACCCCGGCCATGGCGGCGATGAGGTCCGACCAGCCGCCGGCGGCGTTGATCACGGCCGGGGCCACATAAATGCCGGCGCCGGCGGTCACATACCAAAGTCCGCCTTCACGCCGGATAGCGGTCACGCGGGCGTCGCGCACCGTTTCAGCGCCGTTCCTCCGCGCGCCGCGCAGGTAGGAGTGGAGAAGCGCGTGCACGTCGATGTCGGCCGCGTCCGATTCATGCACGCCGATATCGAACATCTCGGGGCGCAAGGCCGGGAAGAGCGCATGCGCGGCCTTGCGGTCCAATGACGCGGCGCTGCCCCCCGCCCCGACGATGCGGGAGTGCAGCCGCTCCAGCAGCGGGCGCTGGTCGTTGCGGGCGACCGTCAGGCTGCCGCGCGGTTCGAACAGGGGCGACTCGCAGAATCCTTCGGGCGGGAAGCGGAGGAAGGCCCGGCTCGCCGCCGCCAGCGCCCGCATCTGATCCGCCGAAATCCCTACCGTATACTGCCCCGCGGTGCGGCCCGAGCTATGGAAGCCGAACTGGTCCTCCTGCTCCAGGAGCACTACGTCACCGGCCGAGGAAAGGAAGTAGCCTGCCGCCGCGCCGGCGACGCCACCGCCGATGATGATAAAATCCTTACGCATGCCGCCTTTTCAGCATAAATTTTCGACCGTGTCCCATGAGTTTTGGTTTTTCGCACCAGCCGGAACATTATTGAAATCGACTAACCCCGGCCGGACGGTGCAAGTGAACGGCCTGAACATCATCCGAAGGAACGATGCATAAAACATGGCCATGACTTCGGAAAGCAAGACGCAACTCATGCGCTTCTATGAAGGGCGGCTTCTGCCCGACGAGATGTTCGACGTCATGACCCGCGACCGGAACTGGTTCCCGCATCGCATGCTGAAGCGCGGCCCGCAGGTGCGCGCCTTCACTCCCCGCCCCGGCGGCCTCCCCAAGCTGGAGATCCGCGACCGGGGCGGCGTCTTCGATCTCTACGACTTCATCACGACCAATTGCGTCGAAGGTCTGATCGTCCTCAAAGACGGTCAGGTCGCGTTCGAGACCTACCAGCACGGCCTGACGCCGGAGACGCTCTGGCATTCCTGCTCGCTCGCCAAGTCCTTCGCCTCGACCATGGTGGGGATCGCGGTGAAGGAAGGCGCCATCGCCTCGCTCGACGATCCGGTGACGGCATATGCCGACCTGGGAGGCCGCTATCGCGAGGTCACGGTGCGCCAGTTGTTGCGGATGACCTCGGGCGTGCGCTGGAACGAAGATTACGGCGATCCGGCCTCCGAGCGCCGCCGGCTGCTGCATATCCAGACCGAATGGAAGAAGGGAGGCATTACCGGCTTCATGCAGGATCTGCCGGCGGCCGCCCCGCCGGGCCGGAGATGGGTCTACAACACCGGCGAGTCCTATCTGGTCGGCGCGGTGATGGAGGGCGCGACCGGCATGAACCTCGTCGACTACATGTCGGAGCGGTTCTGGTCGAAGGTGGGCATGGCGCAGGATGCGCGCTGGTGGGTGGAAAGCCCCCACGGCGGCATGGCGATCGCGGGCAGCGGCATGAACGCCTGCCTTGGCGACTACGCCCGGCTCGGCCTGGGTGAAGGGCGGCAGATCTATCTCATCGCCGCGCTTGACCGTGAAGCGCCGTTCGGGCGCGTCGTCGGCTGGCGCGACGACCTGATCAAGAGCGACCCGGACGTCTACAACGCCTATCTGCGGCATGATCCGGCCATCGCCGGGCTGCCGATCGTCGGGGGTATCGGCGAGGGAGGCGGCCTCGACGCCGAAACCGTGATCGCGCTTCGGCCGGATCTCCTCATCCTGAACGACGAACAGCAGCAATTCGCCAGCGAGACCGGCCTGATCGAAAAGCTCGCCGCCGTGGGCATCGCCGTTGTCTTCATCGATTTCCGTTTCAGGCCCTTCGTCAACACCGACCCCTCGATCCGCGCGCTGGGGAAACTTTTCGGGAAATCGGAGACGGCCGAGCGTCTCGTCGCCTGGCGCAACGCCGAAATCGCGCGCGTGACCGACCGCCTCGCCGAAGCCGGTCTCAGCGACCGGCCGCTGGTGATGATCGACCGGATTCCCGGCTATTCGGACGATTGCTGCCTGACGTTCGGCGCGGAGAACTTCGGCCGCATGGTCGAGATGGCGGGAGGCCGCAATCTCGGCAGTGAGCTGCTGCCGGGCACCTTCGGAAAGCTCAACCCGGAAGCGATCATCGCTTACGACCCGGACGTCGTGATCGTCACCGGCGGCAGTTGGAGTGCACTGGCGCCGGGCGGCGGCTGGGTGGGCCTCGGCCCCGGCGCCGATCCGGCGGAGGCGCGGCGCAAGTTGCGGCTGCTGTCGCGGCGCCCGGCCTTTCAAGGCTCGAAGGCCGTCAGGAACGGCCGCTTCTACGGCATCTGGCACCAGTTCTACAACAGCCCCTATCAGTTCGCGGCAATCCAGCAGATCGCGCGCTGGATCCATCCCGAACTCTTCGCCGACCTCGATGCGGAGGCGAGGTTTCGCGCATTTCATGAGCGCTTCCTGCCTGTCCCCTATCAGCCGGGATATTGGGCGGAGCTGGGTCAGGGCGACCGATCTCCGCCGTAACGCAGGGAAGCGGACAGCCTCAATCGCTGCGAATGTAAGGCTCTACCAGAAGCGTGCCGCGGGCCGAGCGCTCGAGATGCACGCCGACGGCGTATGTCTCCGAAACGGCGGGATGGGCGAGCACGTCGGCGGGCGCCCCCGACTGCGCGATGCGCCCGCCGTTCATCAGGAGGATGCGATCGGCGAAGCGTGCCGCCAGCGACAGGTCGTGAATCGCCGTGATCGTGACGATGCGCCGCCGCCGCGTCGCCTCGCGGATGGCCGTCATCACGTCGAGCTGCCGGCGGACGTCGAGCGCGCTGGTCGGCTCGTCGAGCAGCAGGACGTCCGGCTCCCGCACCAGCGCCTGACCGATCGCGGCGAGCTGGCGCTGGCCGCCCGAGAGGGTGGCGACATCGCGCGACGCAAAGGCTGCGAGCCCGAGTTCCGCGATGACGTCCTCGACGGCGCGCATGTCGTCGCCCGAGGCCGCGAGCGCGAAGCCCTGATGCAGACTCTTGCGGGCGAGCAGGATGATGTCGAATACCGACAGGGCGACGCGGGCCTCGGTATCCTGCGAAAGGTAGAAGACCTTGCGCGCCCGCTCGCGCGCGGACAGGGACGCCAGATCCGTTTCGTCAAGCCTGACGTCGCCGGCCTGCGGCTTCAGCAATCCGGCAATGCATCGGAACAGCGTCGATTTGCCCGATCCGTTCGGCCCCACCAGCGCCGCGAGCGCGCCGCGCGGCACCTCGCCCGTCGAGAGCCCTTGCAGCACCGGCGTCGCGCCGTAGCGGAAGGAGAGATCGCGGATCGACAGCGCCATCGTTCAGACCGCCCGGCTGCGGATGGACATGACGAGGCTGAAGAAGAACGGCACGCCGATCAGCGCGGTGATGATGCCGATCGGATAGATCACGCCCGGATTGATCGCTTTCGAGAGGCTGGAGGCGAGCGACAGCAGCGTCGCGCTGGTGATGGCCGCGACCGGCAGGAAGAAGCGCTGGTCCTCGCCCACGAGAAGCCGCGCGATGTGAGGCCCCACCAAGCCGATGAAGCCGATGCTGCCGACGAAGGACACCGAGACGGCGGCAAGCAGCGAGGTCGCGACCAGGATCTCCAGCCTCAGCCGGTCGACCCGAACCCCGAGGCTCTCGGCGCGCTCGTCTCCGAGCCGCAGCGCCGTCAGCGCCCAGCCGCGCATCAGGAAGTACGGCAGCGCGAGGCCGACCAGCCCGGCGGCGATTGCGACCTTGATCCAGCTCGCGCGGGCGAGGCTGCCCAGCGTCCAGAACACGATCTGGGTGAGTTGCACCTCGCTGGAGTGATATTGCAGCAGCGCGGTAATGGCGTTGCAGGTGAAGAGCAGCGCGATACCGACCAGGATCATGGTCTCGGCGCTGACCCCGCGCAGCCTGGTCATGAAAAACAGCACGAGCGAAGCGCCCAGCGCGAAGACGAAGGCATTCGCCGTGACGATGAACGGCCCCGCGCCCGGCAGGACGCTCCAGCCGAAGACGATCGCGACCGAAGCGCCGATGGTGGCGGCCGCCGAGATGCCGAGCGTGAAGGGATCGGCCAGCGGATTGGCGAGGATGGTCTGCATGCCCGCCCCGCTCAACCCCAGCATCGCACCGACCGTGAGCGCCATCAGCGCGATCGGAAGACGCAAGCTCCAGACGATGACGGAAAGTTGCGGCGACGCGGATTGCGGATCGATCAGCGTGTTCAGCACATCGGCGAGCGTCAGGTTTCCCGGCCCGATCGACACATCGAGCGCCACCGAAAAGGCAAGGACGAGCACACCCGCCACGACCAGCGCGAGCCGCCGCGCATTGCGCCGACGATAATCCTCCGCGGCGGACATCGACACGGGCTGCACGACCGTCACCGAAGACCGGGTGCTCACAGGAGCTTCTCCCCGAACGCACCAGAATATGGAAACTGCCGCATTGCCCTCGCCCGATCACGGTCAGGCGTTCATTAGCAGCTCAAAATTTCGGTGCAACTATAATGAATTAGAATGAATCCAGGAAGGCCGTTCCGGCGACCTGACCGAAACCTCCGCCAGCGTCTTTTGCCGCCCCTTCGGGACGATCAACGGCGTGCCGGACACCGGATCGGGAATGATGATGCAGGCGAGGCCGAAGACGTCGGCAACGAGCCGCTCCGTAATGATTTCGCCTGGCCTGCCGTGAGCGGCGACGGCTCCCTCCTTCATCGCGACCAGATGCGAGGCGTAACGGCAGGCCTGATTGAGATCGTGCAGGACGGCGACGATCGTGCGTCCCCGCGCGTTCAGTTCCGCGAGCAGGTCGAGCAGGTCGATCTGGTGCGCGATGTCCAGATAGGTCGTCGGCTCGTCGAGCAGCAGGATCGGTGTGTTCTGGGCCAGGACCATGGCAAGCAGGACGCGCTGCCGCTGCCCGCCGGACAGTTCGTCGACGGAGCGGCCGGCGAGATCGACGGTTCGCGTGGCTTCGAGCGCCGATAGCACGGCGGCCTCGTCCTCTTCCGACCACTGGCGGAAGAAACCCCGATGCGGATAACGCCCCCGGCCGACGAGATCGAACACCGTGACGGCATCCGGCGTCATCGACGATTGCGGGAGCAGACCGAGTTTCCGCGCCACCTCCCGCGCCGGCGCTTTCCAGATTTGCCTGCCGTCGAGATAAACGTGGCCGCCCACCGGGCGAAGCAGCCGGGAAAGGGCCGACAGAAACGTCGACTTGCCGGAAGCGTTGGCGCCGATGATGACCGTGAAGGACCGGTCGGGAATATCGACCGACAGACGGTCGACGATCACGCGCCGGTCATAGGCCAGCGTGACGTCGCGAGCCTGCAAGCGCGGCGAAAGGCTGGCATCGCCGGTCGACGACTTGCCGGAAGCCATGGCGGGACGAACCGTCAATGCCGCGCTCCCCCCCTGTTCTCTCGCGAGGAGCCAGATGAGATAGGCTCCGCCGGTGCAGACGGTGACGACGCCGACGGGTAACTGCGCGGGAGCGAAAAGGTGTTGCGCGGCCCAGTCGCCGGATACGAGAAGCAGCGCGCCCATCGCCGCCGACGGCGCGAGCCGGATGCCGGCCGATCCGACCGATCGATACGCCAGTTGCGGCGCGGCCAGGGCGACGAAAGCAACAGGCCCGACGATGGCCGTGGTCGCCGCCGTCAAGGCAATGAACGACGCACGCCCCCGCACATGCGCCCGCGAAGGCGAGCCAGATGTAGCCGCCCGCAGCCGCGCCCCCGAGCACCGCGCCGCCGACCGCGATGCAGAAGGCGGCGCCGGCATTGACGCCGAGCAGGCCGGGATCGGCCAGCGGATTACGCGTCAGCACTTGCATCATCGCTCCCGCCATGCCGAGGGACGCGCCGACCAGCACGCCGAGAACCGTTCGCGGCAACCGGAGAACGAGAACGACCGCCCGTTCATCGGCTGCCCCGCCGCCGAGCAGGACATTCCATACGGTTGCCGGAGAAAGCGGACGTGCGCCCAGTGCCAGACTCAGAAAAACGATCAGCGTCAACGCCGCAAGTCCGGGCAACAGCCACAGCTTGCGGGACGCGCCGACAACCGTTCTCGATCCGGCAATGCGATCAATTCCCGGAGGCGGCGCGCCCCCTCGCCCGAGGTCCATGGCCATGCGCTTTCAATCCGCCGGAACGGGTGCATTGCCGGCGAGCGCCGCGGCCAAACGCGGCGCGATCAACGCCGCGGCGTAGGGAAAGCTGAGCACAGATTGCGACGCCATGGCCATGGAGACGAGGCTGGTGGCGTCGTTGAAGACGATCCGGCCCTCTCCCGGATAAACCCCGAGCATCTCCATCCGCCGCGCCATCGCCGGAATATCCTGACCGCCGTGCACATCCCAGAGAATGACATCGAGGTCGCGGCTGATGAGATGGGCCTGCTCCCAACTGAAGTGCATCATGGGGGATGCCCCCGGCCGGCGCAGGATGTCCGGCGGGTAGGTGATGCCGAGGCCGGTCAGCAACGATCCGGTGTCATAGCGCGAGCCACGGATGACGAAGGTGCCGCCGGCGGAGTTGCCGGCGATGCCATGAGCGCCGTTGAATCGCGGATAGCGCTCACGGATCGATCGGAATGAATCGTGGACACGCGCGATGAGCGTTTCGGCGGCCTGCCGCCGATCGAGAACCCGGCCGAGAAGCCGGGCATTGTCTTCCCAATGCGTTCCCCATGGGCCGGCCTCGCGCTTCCATGCGATGGTCGGGGCGATCGTCGCCAACCGGTCGTATTCCTCCTGCGAGAGATTGGTGTAAATCGCCACGATCAGATCGGGTGCGAGGCCGAGCAGCGTCTCATAGGGCAGTTCGCTCCCGGCGAGCGAGGCCGGATCGTGACCGTCCAGAAGGTGCGCCGCCCAGGGGCCCGTCGCATGCGGCAATTGCCTGAACCAGCCCTTGATGCCGACGGGCACCGTGCCGAGCGCCAGAAGCGTGTCGTGCTCCAGAAATCCCTGCGACGCCACCCGTAAGGGAGGCCCGCCGATCACGGTCGTTCCGAACGCATGGCTCACCCGCAACGGATATGTCGCCGCCCCGGCCGTCGCGGTCGCGGCCCGACGCCCATGCGGCGTCGATGCGCTGCTTCAGGGCCGGCTCGATACCGTCCCAGGCGGCCATCCACTTTTCGCGGTTCTCGATCCAGTAGCCGACGACGGCATATTTTTCCGCCGGCAAGCGCCAGTGCTGGCGAAGATGGCGGCGGACGGCGCGGGCCGCCTTCTGCTCTCCGGCCATCCAGACGTAGTACGGGAGCGTATCCTGCGGCAGCGCCCGCAAGGCGGCCGCGAGACGGCTGGGAGAAACGCCGTTGCCGCCCTCCAGCCAGATCGTTTCGAGCCTGCCCGGCGATCGCAGATCGTAACGATGGGAAGGGTCGGCAATTTCCACGATGGCGAGACAATGCGCGTCCTCGGGAAGCGTTTCCAATATCCGCGCCAGCGCCGGCAGCCCCGTCGCGTCGCACAGGGCCAGTTGCCGGCCGCCCGGAGACGGCGGCAGATACAGGCCATGCGGGCTGGTCAGGACGAGGGAGCCGCCCGATTGCGCGTTCTGCGCCCATTCGCTCGCCTTGCCGCCCTCATGAACGACGAAGTCGATGACGATCTCGCTCTTCACCGGGCAGAATGCGCGGATGGTGTAGACTTCGCTGTGGTACCGGCCGGTTGCCGTCGCGGGCGAGATCGATGCCGGCAGGTCGGGATGCCCGACCGATCCCGTCTCCGGGTCCGGGAAATACAGGCGTGCGAACTCATCCGCAATTCCGGTCGACGCATAATCGTACAACCCGTCGCCGCCGATGACGATCCTCACCATTCCCCGGTTGAGGGCCGAGCGGGACACGACTTCAGCCCTGTAAAAAAGTCGCTCCTGCATGTCGCCCCCTACCAGCGCTTGCTGACCGAAAGGCCCACCTTCAGCGGCTCCCCGTAGAAGCAACCATAGGTGCACGATGCGACGTAAGTCCGGTCGAAAAGATTGCTGGCGTTGAGCGCCACGCGCCAGTCGTCCCTGGTATAGCTGATTGCCACGTCGACCAGCGTCACCTCGGGCACCACGACGGTATCCGCCTCGTTTTCGGTCCGCACGGAAAACGCCGTTCCCTTGACCTCGACCTCGGAGAACGCCGCCACAACGGTGAACAGCCGGGCCGGATCGGGCGCCACGTCGAAATAGGCTTCTCCCTGAAGCAGTTGCACCGAGCGGGTTCCCCCCTCGAAATGAAGCGAGACGGCGGAGGCCGTGTTCAGGATCATCCGCGAGCCGTCGGGAAGCACGATTTCGTCGCGAATGCCCGTCGCAGTCACATGAAAGAATATTTCCGCCCGACACGTTGCTCTCAGGCCGGCGCAGCGCTCCGAACATCCCGCGCGCATGGGGATTCGGCGGCGGCGCTCACCAGTCGAACGGTGCCGCGACCGTGCGCCGCCCCAGCATGAAGGCATCCGCCACATGGGCCAGCGGCGCGACATCGACGTCCGACACGCCGCGCGCGATGAGATCGGCGAAACGGGCGTAGATGCCGTCGTATTCGCGCTTTCCTTCCGTCGCCAGAAGGCGCCCGTCCTGCGCGAGCCGCGCGCCGCCGGCGGAAAGCGTCAGCGGCCCGATGTCGGTCTCGACGGCGATATCCCATGTCTGCGGTCCCGCCTGGAGGAAATCGAAATCCGCGAGGATCGGCGATCCGCCCGCATCGGAAAAGGCGAGCGAAGCGGCGACGGGGGTGCCGCGATTGGCGGGAAACGCAAGCGTCGCTTCGCGGAGAAAGAACGGACGCGGCAGGATATGCGTCAGAATCGACAAGGCATTGATACCCGGATCGAAGACGCCGAGCCCGCCGGGTTCGAAAATCCAGTCCTGCCCCGGATGCCAGACGCGCACATCCTCCTTCCATTCCACCCTGACCGAGCGGATCTCGCGCCCGGAGAGCAACTCGCGCGCCGGCTCCACCGCCGGCGCGAAGCGCGAATGCCATGCGGCGAACAGAGTCTTGCCGTTGCGCTGCGCGGCGGCCGCGAGCGGAGCGATTTCGCTCACCGTCGCTCCGGGCGGCTTCTCCAGCAGCACATGCTTGCCCGCCGCAAGCGCCGTGGCCGCCTGTTCGCGGCGCACCTGCGGCGGCGTGCACAGCGCCACCGCATCGATCTGCGGCCCATGCGCCAGCAGCTCCGCCAGCGTTTCGAAGCGGGGCATGCCGTCAGGCGCGGCGTTGCGGCTGGCGACGGCGACGAGTTCGATGCTGTCCGTCGCCGCGATGGCGGGGAGATGCTGATCGCGGGCGATCTTGCCGAAACCCGCGATGGCGAGACGGATCGGGCTCATGGCCGGCCTCCCGCTTCCGGCGCGCCGTCGGGAAAGGGCCGATGCCGGGCGGCCACGCCGGCCCGTCTCCGGCCTGTGAACGGCCGCTCCCGTCCCGCGACGCCGCGCGCGCCGATGAGGACGTTTCCGTTGATCGCCATGGCTTTCAGCACTCCGGTTTCATCGCGCCGGCGGATGCGGCGGGCAGCGGGCCTACCATTCGGCAAAGCTCCCGTCCTTGTGACGCCAGACCGGGTTGCGCCAGCGGTGGCCCTTCGCGGCGGCCTCGCGCACGACATCCTCGTTCACTTCGATGCCGAGGCCCGGCCCCTGCGGAATGGCGACGTGGCCGTCCTCGTAACGGAAGACGGAAGGGTCCACGAGATAATCCAGCAGGTCGTTGGTGGTGTTGTAGTGGATGCCGAGCGACTGCTCCTGAATGAAGGCGTTGTAGCACACGGCGTCGAGTTGCAGATTCGCGGCCAGCGCGATGGGGCCGAGCGGGCAATGGAACGCGACCGCCACGTCGAAGGCTTCGGCCATGTTGGCGATCTTCTTCGTCTCGGTGATCCCGCCGGCATGCGACGGGTCGGGCTGGAGAATGTCCACGAAGCCGCCGGCCAGGACGGCCTTGAAATCCCAGCGGGAAAAGAGCCGCTCGCCGAGCGCTATGGGCGTCGATGTCTGGTTCGCGATCTCCCGCAGCGCCTCGGCATGCTCGGAGAGCACCGGCTCCTCGATGAACATCAGCCGGAAGGGGTCGAGTTCCTTCGCCAGCACCTTGGCCATGGGGCGGTGCACCCGGCCGTGAAAGTCGACGCCGATACCGAAATCCGGCCCCATCGCGTCGCGGATGGCCTGCACCCGTTCGAGCACGGCATCCACCTTGTCCCAGGTGTCGACGATCTGCATTTCCTCGGTGCCGTTCATCTTGACGGCGGTGAAGCCCTTGTCGGCGCATTCCCGCGCCATGCGCGCCGTGTCGCCGGGCCGGTCGCCGCCGATCCAGGAATAGACGCGGATGCGCTCGCGCACCTGCCCGCCGAGCAGCGCATGCACCGGCACGCCGAGCGCCTTGCCCTTGATGTCCCACAGCGCCTGATCGATGCCGGCGATGGCGGAGAGATGCACCGCCCCGCCCCGGTAGAAGCCGCCGCGATACATCACCGTCCAGTGATCCTCGATCAGGCGCGGATCCTTGCCGATCAGGTAGTCGGACAGCTCTTCCACCAACGCGGCGACGGTATGGGCGCGCCCCTCGACGACCGGCTCGCCCCAGCCCGTGACGCCCTCGTCCGTCTCGATCTTCACGAAGCACCAGCGCGGCGGCACGATGAAGGTGGTGATGGCGGTGATCTTCATGTCTTTTTGTCCCAATCTTTCGTGCGGTTTTTTCGACGCTCAACCAAGCGCCCTGTAGGCATCGACGAAGGCCCTCGCGTTGGCGCGCACCGTGTCGGCGTCCGCCCCCGGCTTGTAGAGCGCCGAGCCCAGGCCGAAACCGGCGGCGCCCGCATCAAACCACGGGGCCATGGTGTCCGGCTTGACGCCGCCGACCGGCAGGATCGACGTGCCCTTCGGAAAGACGGAGCGCAGCGCCTTCAGCACGGCGGGCGAGAACGCCTCGGCGGGGAAGAGTTTCAGCGCATCCGCGCCGGCGGCGAGCGCCGCGAAGCCTTCCGTGGGCGTGGCGATGCCGGGAGTGGCGATCAGCCCATGCTGTTTCGCCGCCCGGATGACGGCGGGATCGCCGTGCGGCGTCACGATGATGCGTCCGCCCGCCGCCGCGATTTCCGCCACCTTCGCCGGATCGATCACCGTGCCGGCGCCGACGAGAACGTCGTCACCGAAGGCCGCCGCCAGCCGGCGGATGCTTTCCAGCGGCTCCGGGGAATTGAGCGGCACTTCGATGATGGCGAAACCTTCCTCCGCCAGCGCGCGGGCGATGGGCAGCACTTCATCCGGCGTAACGCCGCGCAGGATGGCGATCAGGGGCAGGCGGTCGAACCAGGGTTGCAGGGTCAGTGGCTGGGTCATGATCTCTCCGGTGTTGCAAGCCCCGCAGCATTGGCGACACGCCAGAGCCCTGCGAGAGCGGCATCGGGAACTTCCTCGGCCCCGGCAGCGCCGAAGCGCGCGAGGGCCAGACGATAGCGGCGGCACAGCGCCGCATCGCCGATCAGCAACGGCGTTTCGCCCGGCGCCCATGCGGCGGCGATTTCCTCGCCGATCAGCAGGCCGGACAAGTAGTCGAGCGCCGCGCCCGGCGCGAGTTCGCCCGCCAGCACCCGCGCCCGGGCGGAAAAGTAGAGGCCGCTCGCCCGCCCCGCCGCGCGCGCCGCGTCCACACCCTCCAGAAAGGCGGCCTCCGCCTCGTCCGCGCCGGGAGCCGCCGCCCCGTCGCGCGAGAAACGGCCGAGAATGGAATGGTCCTTGAGCACCGCGAACAGTTCGCCGGTCATCCAGCTGTCGAAGCCGACGATGCGCCCTTCCTCCACCCGCACCCATTTGGAGTGCGTGCCCGGCAAAACGAGCCGGGAGCGCGCGGCGAGATCCGGCCGCAGCGCCAGCGCGCCGGCGACCTGCGTTTCCTCGCCCCGCATGACGTTGGCCGGCACGCGCCGGATCACGCCGGGCACGATGAAGAGATGGCGTTCCGGCACCGCGGCGAGCGCCCCCGCCAGTTCGTCCGGCCCGGCGGGGCACGGCAGATAGGGCGCTTCCACCCAGCCCTGCGCCGCGCCCACCATGCCGGCGGCCAACGCGGGCAGATGCGGCCAGCGGACGCGCCATGCCCCCGCCACGGCATCGAAGGCGGCCGCGAAGTTCCGGTCCGCGATCTGCATGAGGCCGAGCGGCGCGCGGGTCGCCTCGATGGGCCGCCCCGCTCCGTCGAGGAGCCAGGCCCGCAGCGAACTCGTGCCCCAGTCAAGCGCGATGAGTGCGGGATCGTCGTGGGTTGCCGTCATGACCGCCGCTCTCCCGCCCCGTCGCCGGCGAGCCGGAAGACGGGCACCACGCTTGCCGCCGCAAGGCGTTGCCGCAACGATTCCGGCGCGGGAACCTCCGGCAGCGGCACGTCCGCCGCGCCGCCGGGCAGGGCCATGGCGGCGGTGACGAGGGTCGTGGTTCCCGCCGGCACCACGCCGCGAAGCTGCGGCAAGATCGTCTTCGCCCAGATCAGATGGCTGTTGACTACGAGACTGATCGCCCTGCCCTCGCGTCGCGTCGCGGAGAGATCGACGATGACGCTCACATCGTCGCGCCCGTGGCATTCGGCCCGGCCGGGAGCGGAGACGAGGCGATCGGCGTTGAAATCCGCCCGCTCGATGGCGAAGCCCCCTTCGGTGGCATGCAGCGGCCGGGGCGTCGTGATGCGGTGGATGCGCAGATGCCACGGCGCTGCGGGCAGGAGCCAGGTTTCGACCTCGACATCGGGAAACGGCCGCCAGCGCGACCATAGCGCGTCGCCCGCGATCCGGGCGTCCTCCAGCGTCTCGCGGGCGCGGAAATGCGTGCCGTCATCCGAGAAGCCGATCATGCCGTCAAAAGCCGCCGCATCATAGTTGCGCTCGTCCGCCTCGACGGAGAAGCCGTAGCGGGTGGAATAGACGAACTTGGCGTATTTCTCCGCCGCGCCGCGCATCCGGCCGTGCTGCTGGCCGCTGGAGAGCACGACCACATTGCCGGGCGTATGCATCGCGACCATGCCCGGCTGGGGCAATGGCACGGGATCGGGAAAAGCCGGCGGCGCCACCTCCTCCGCCGTCCAGAACGGATGGTCGGCGGGCAGCGCGAGCGGCAGGAACGCCTTCATCGCCCAATAGGGAGAGCCGGCGGAATTGTAGCTCTCGCTCATCAGAAGGTTCGGATAGCCGTAGCCGATGGAGAGTACTCCGTCCCGATCCCCAATGGGCCGGTTCGCCCACCAGCGCAGGTGGCGCAGATAATAGCCCTTGATCTCGCCCCATGGCAACGCCTCCTCGCCCGCATAGGCCAGCGCGCCCCAGAAGCCGGCGGCGGCGAAGCGGTAGGTCTGGCTGCGCCCGAAGGGAAGCGCCGCGCCGTCCGGCCCGTACCAGTGGCGGATGTCGGCGGCAAAGCGGCGGGCGCGGGCGCGATAGCGGGCGGCCCGTTCCTCGTCTCCGGAAAGGACGGCATAGACGAGGCCATAATAATGCATGGCGAAGGGAACGTAATGGTCGGCGCGCCGCACCGGCCCGTCGCGATACCAGCCGTCATCCAGAACAAAACCCTCGATCTCGTCGAGATAGGCTTCCGTCTTCGAGCGGTCGAACGCCATGCCGCAGCGGACAAGCGCGAGATCGACAAGAATACGGAAGAACTTCCAGTTGTTGTCGACGTAATCCCGGTCGCGCGCCTTCAGCAGATAGGCGACGAGTTTCTCCCGGTCCGCCGCGTCGAGCGGCTCCCACACCTCGCCCGGCGCGAGCAGCAGGGCGAAGCCGATGGCGGCAAGCTCGACCTGCCGCTGGTCGCGGTCCGAAATATCGCCCCAATACTCGGGATGGGCGGGATCGACGCCGTTGACGAGGCCGCGCCGGTAGAGATCCCAATGCGCGAACGCGCCGCCGCCAGCAGCAAGCGAGGCCACCCCCCAGAGCGGCCGCGCGAAGCCTTCGAGATCGGCGGCCGCACGGTCGAAATGCGCCGCCGTGGCCGAGAGGCGCACCCGCGCGCCGCCCTCCGAAAAGAACGGCAGCAACGGCGCGAACAGGTCATGCACGGCGCGAGCGACATCGTCGCGGCTGAGAAAGGGATTGCCCGCAAGCGGATTGGCGGAGGCAGGATCGTAGGTCACGGAGCAAACAGCCTTGGCAAGAGGGAGAGGCCACCGCGCGGGCGAGCCCGATGGCGCAGGGTCGCAAGGTGAAGAGCGCGGGCGGCCGTTCGACCGCCCGGGCAAGCCGTCAGTTCAGGGCCCCGACTTCCCGGTTCATCTGGGCGATGCCGTCGTCGATGGACACATTCTTGGTCATGACGGCGTCGTGGATGCGGTTCAGCAGCACCTCGATCCGGGCGGCATTACGGTTCACCGGCAGTTCCAGGTAGGATTTCACCGTTTTCAGCGCCTCGCGGCTGCCGGGATCGGCCGGGAAGCCGGGGAGCGCGGCGATGGTCTCCACCACCGCGTCGTCGCGCAGCGCGGGAATGGTGCCCGTCGCGGCGATGATCTTCGCGCCCTCCGGCCCGGTCGCGAACCTGACGAAATCCAGCGCGGCTTCTTTGTGGGTGGAATTGGCGTTCACGCCAAGGCCGGAAAGCTGCGCGGCCGTGGTGCCGGCGGCGACGCCTTCCGGGTGCGGCAAGGCGGCGATGCCCCATTCCGACGCCTTCGATTCGCCCGACTTCACCTTGGCGATCTGCGTGGCGATGAACCAGGTGCCCATCGGCAGCATGGCGATCGTCTCGTTGAAGAACGGCGCCGAGTAATGGGTCGAGGATGTCTTGAGCGTGGCATAGGACGCCACGATGCGATCGTCCTGCAATTTCAGCGCCCGCTCGTACCACGGCTTGAGGAAGTCGTAGTCGGGGCCGGCCAGCGTGTGTTTTCCGTCGAGAATGCCGGGCAACTGGACCGTCGCGCGCCAGATATGGAAATGCGTGCCGTAGACCTTGTTGGCGCCGATGCCGGACGTGAGCGACCGCGCCAGTTCGTCATGCCGGGCGAAGGTCATGTCGTTGGTCGGATAGGCGGCGCCCTTCGCGTCGAAAAGGCGCTTGTTGTAGTAGACGATCCAGAAATCCGAACGGAAAGGAATGGCGTGGAGCTTTTCGTCCACGGTCAGTTCCTCGATGAGCCCGCCGTAGGATGCGGCGTCGATCTTCTGCTCGCCGAACCACGACGTGAGATCGAGCAGCGAGCCCGCCCGCACCAGATTGGCGTAGTTCGGCACGTCCTTGATGGCGATGATGTCCAGATCCCGCGCGCCGCCGGTCAGTTGCGTGGCGACGAGTTGCTGGTAATCGCTCGACCCCAGATCGACATGCTCGATGGTCACGTGAGGATTTTTGGCCTGATAGGCGTCGATCAGCGGCTTGTAGTAGGGAATGGCGTCCCAGTCCCACAGCACCCACCGCAGCGTCACCTTCTCCTGCGCCAGAGCAGGCCCGACGTTGCCCGTTGCCGAAACAAGGGCGGAAACCGCCAGGGCAAGCCCCGACTTCAGGATTGTCCTGCGCAACGCGTTCATGATCATGTTTCTCTCCCTGCCCCGGACAAGCCCGGTCGGCGTGATTGTTGCGTCGGCACGGAACGGATGAAGCCCTGCCCGCGCCGACGTATGGAGGACCTCAGTTCAAAGCCCCGATCTCGTTGTTCATCCGCGCGATGCCGTCATCGACGGACACGGTGTTGGTCATGATGGCGTCGTGGATGCGCGCCAGGAGCACGTCGATTCTGGCCGCATTGAGGGCCACCGGCATTTCGAGCCGGGCCATGTTCGCCTTCAGCGCCTCGCGGCTGCCGGGATCGGTCGGGAAGCCGGGAAGGGAGGCGATGGTTTCCACCACGGTATCGTCCACGATTGCCGGAATCGTGCCGGTGGAGGCGACGATCTTCGCGCCTTCCGGGCCGGAAACGAACTTCACGAAGTCGAGCGCGATATCCTTGTGGGCTGAATTGGCATTGACCCCGAGCGCCGTGATCTGCGCCGTATTCGTGCCCGCCGGCACGCCTTCCGGGTGCGGAAGGGCTGCGATGCCCCATTCCGTGGCGCGGGATTCGCCGGACTGCGCCTTGGCGATCTGGGTGCCGATGAACCAGCTTCCCATCGGCAGCATGGCGAGCTTCTCGTTGAAGAACGGCGCGGAATAGTGCGTCGAGGACGCCTTGAGCGCGGCATAGGGCGCCACGACGCGATCCTCCTGCAACTTCAGCGCCCGCTCGTACCACGGCTTCAGGAAATCGTAGTTGGGGCCGGCCAGCGTGTTCTCGCCGTCGAGAATGGCGGGAAACTGGACGGCGGACCGCCAGATGTGAAAGTGCGTGCCGTAAATCTTGTTGGCGCCGATGCCGGACGTCAGCGACTTCGCCAGCTCGTCATGCTGGGAAAAGGTCATGTCGTTGGTCGGATAGGCGATGCCCTTCTCGTCGAAAAGACGCTTGTTGTAGTAGACGACCCAGAAATCGGAACGGAAGGGAACGGCGTGGATCTTTCCGTCCACGGTCATGTGCTCGATCAGCCCGCCGTAGGATGCCGCATCGATCTTTTGCTCCGCGAACCAGGATGTGAGATCGACGAGGGAGCCGGCGCGCACCAGATTGGCATAGTTCGGCACATCCCGGACGGTGACGATATCGAGGTCTTTCGCGCCGCCGGTCAATTGCGTGGCGACCATCTGCTTGTAGTCGGACGAGCCGAGATCGACATACTCGATCTTCACGTGCGGATGCTTTTCCTGATAGGCATCGGCGAGCGGCTTGTAGTAGGGCATCGCGTCCCAATCCCACAGCACCCAGCGCAGCGTCACCTTCTCCTGCGCCTGCGCCTGCGCCGCGCCGGCCGTCCCGACGGCGGCAGCGAGGACGGATGCCGCAAGGCCAAGGCCCATCTTCAGCATATTCCGGCGCATCTTGTCGACGAACATGTTTCTCTCCCTGTTGCGTGCAAGTTCGGCTTGCACATTCATTGCGTTATCGATCGGAGGCTCCCCGTTCTCCGGGGGGCGGCAGCGCCAGCACCGCGGCGCGGTGCGCGGCGAAGGCGAGGGTGAAAGTCTGGAGCGCGAAATTGACCACGGCCGGCATGAAAACCGAGATCGGGTAGAACACCACATGCGCCAGCCACAGCAGCCCGGCGAACAGGATCGCGGCCAACACCGGCAACGGGCGCGCAAGGGTCGCGACGAAGGCTGCGCGCAGCAGCGCGCCCGCCGGGGCGTTGCGCATCGCCATCAGCACGAGGAAATGCGCGCCGAGGATGAGCAGAAAAACGAGAGCCGCGAGGCTGACCGCAAGCGGCACGGCGAAGAGCAGGTGCGAGAGCGCCGCCCTTGCGTAGAAGGAGACCGCATGGCACCCGAGCGCGATCAGCGCCGCGAACCCCCAACCGGCAACCGTCGCCATCCGGAACCGGCTGCGGAAGGTGTCCCAGAAGTCGCGCAACAGATAGGTGTTGCGGTCCTCCACCATCTGGACGGTGACGCGGAAGGCCGCCACCTGCGCCGCCGGCGCCGTCAGCACCGGCAGCGAGAAGAGGATGATGAGCAGATTGAGCTTCAGCAGTTCCCACCATTCCCGGCCCAGAATCTCCGCGAAGAGGGCAAGCCCCGTCTTCTTCGGCGCATCCTTGGAAATACCGGGGCCTTCCCGCGTGAACCGGTCCGTCAGCCACTGCATCGCTTCCCCTGGAGCAGTTCGCGTTCAAGCCGATCCGTCGAATTGAACGCAAGTTGCGGTAAAACATGGAATTTGGAGCGGGGTGCGATTCAACCTGATCGCTTCCCCTCAATCCTCGCTCATGCCACTCCGTGGAGGATCGAGGCTTCGCTTTCGGGGTCGAAAAGATGCGCATGCGCCAGATCCGCCACGAGCGTCAGGCTCTCGCCGTCGCGCGTCTTGCAGCGGGGCGACACCCGCGCGATCATCGCCTTGCCGCCCGCCGTGACGTTGAGGTGGATTTCCGCGCCCATGGGCTCGGCCAGATCCACCACCGCCGGCAGAGGCACCGTGTTGGCGGGGTCGATATCGGCAGGCGCCACGTCGTGCAGGTTTTCCGGCCGCAGGCCGAGGATCAGCTCGCGCCCCTCCCATCCGGCCAGCTTCTCGCCCGGAATCGTCTCCGGCAGCGGCAGTTCCCGCCCCGCGAACACGGCGGCGAAGCGCCCGTCCCGGCGCACGAGCGTCACCGGCAGGAAGTTCATCTGCGGCGCGCCGATGAAACCCGCGACGAAGATGTTCACCGGCCGGTCATAGAGCGCCTGCGGCGTATCCACCTGCTGGATGCGGCCATCCTTCATCACCACGATGCGGTCGGCCATGGTCATGGCCTCCACCTGATCGTGGGTGACATAGATGAAGGTGGCGTCGAGCCGCTTGTGCAGCTTGGTGATCTCCGCCCGCATGGTGCCGCGCAGCTTGGCGTCGAGGTTGGAAAGCGGCTCGTCCAGCAGGAACACTTCCGGGTGCCGCACCATCGCCCGCCCCAGCGCCACGCGCTGGCGCTGGCCGCCGGAAAGCGCCTTGGGCTTGCGGTTCAGCAGATGCGTGATATCGAGTATCCGCGCGGCCTCCTGCACCTGGGTCTCGATTTCCGCCCGCGGACGCTTGCGCAGTTCCAGCCCGAAAGCCATGTTCTTGTAGACCGTCATATGCGGATAGAGCGCATAGTTCTGGAACACCATCGCGATGTCCCGGTCCTTGGACGGCACATCGTTGACGACCTGCGAGCCGATGCGCAGTTCGCCGCCCGTGATTTCCTCAAGGCCCGCGATCATGCGCAGCGTGGTGGATTTGCCGCAGCCCGAGGGGCCGACGAGGATGATGAACTCCTTGTCCGCGATCTCGAGATCGATATCATGGACGACGGTATGCGAACCGTAGGATTTGTTCAGCTTCTTGAGCGAAATTCCGGCCATTCATTTTCCCTTACCAGTAGGACGACCAGTTGCGGTGAAGCCGCGTCAGCGCCTCCAGATAGTAGTAGTCTCCCCAGGAGACGCATTCGTCGACGCCCTCGCCGCGGCAGGTGTTGTAAGGCGACTTCCTGGAATAGGTGCCGTGCAGGACGAGGCCGTTCGAGACGCCGGGGTCCTTGACGGCGTAATCGTCGGCGAGCGACTTCACCATCCGGCGGGCGAGCGTGCGGTAAGTCTCCGCCTCCGCACCGCCGACGATGTCGGCCATCTCAAGGAGCCCGCAGGCGACGATCGACGCGGCGGAGCTGTCGCGCGGCTCGTTGTCGCTCTCCTTGAAAACGAGATCCCAACAGGGGATCAGATCGGCCGGCAGCCGGCGCAGATACGCCGCCAGCAGCCGCTCGAACGCGGATCTGTATTCCGGCAGGCGCTCGTAGCGGTATGAAATCGCCATTCCGGCGACGCCCCACGCCTGCCCGCGCGCCCAGAAACTGTCGTCCGCGTATCCCTGCTTCGTCACGCCGCGCACGGGCGCGCCCGTTACCGGGTCCATATAGAAAGTATGGAAGGTGGAATCGTCCGCCCGCACGGAGTTGGCGAGCGTGGTGCGCGCATGCACGAGCGCGTGGTCGCGGTATTTCGGATCGCCCGTTTCGCGCGTCGCCCAGTAAAGCAGCGGCAGGTTCAGCAGGCAGTCGATGATGAAGCGGTATTCATCCGCCTCGCCCGCCCGTCCCCACGCCTGAAAGAACCCGCCGGCGGGGCGGAAACGCTCCAGCAACCGGTCGGCGGCGAGAATGGCCGCGCGCCGCGCATCCTCGTCCCCGACCAGTTTCCAGGCGGCGACGCATGAGGGCGAATAGAGAAAGCCCATGTCGTGATGGTCGGTCTCGATCCGGTTCTCGATGCGGTGAAGCATCGACTGCACCTGGATCTGGCCGGCGTGGCGGAGAACCTTGTCGCCGGTGTGCTCGAAGGCAAGCCAGATTTCGCCGGGCCAGAAGCCCGCCGTCCACTGGTCGTTGGCCACGGCCGGATAGAAGTTGCCCACGGAAGAATGGTTCTGGCTGGCATAGGTGAAGGCCGGCAGGTTGCGGCGCACCTGCGCCACCGCCACTTCGAGCGCCGCCGCGACCTCGCCGTCGGAGATCGGAGGCACGGTCAATTCCGATACGATGGTCACGGCATTATCCCTTCAGGCCGGTGGACGCCACGCCCTCGACGAAAAACCGTTGCAGGGCCAGGAAGACGATCAGCACCGGGATCAGCGCCACGACGGAAGCGGCCATGATGAGCCCGTATTCGGCCGAATATTGCGAAATGAACATGCGCAGGCCGATCTGGATCGTCTTCAACTCGGTCTTGGTGAGGTAGATCATCGGCCCCAGAAAGTCGTTCCAGGTGGTGACGAAGGTGAAGATGGTGAGCGTGGAAAGCGCCGGCTTCGACAGCGGCAGCATGATCCGCGCCCAGATCTGATACTCGTTCATGCCGTCGATCCGCGCCGCCTCGCACAATTCGTCGGGAATCGACATGTAGAACTGGCGCATCAGGAACACCCCGAAGGCCGTGAACGCCTGTAGGCAGATGAGCGCGAGATGCGTGTTGTTCAGCCCGAATTCCCGCATCAAAAGGAACTGCGGCACCATGTAGACCTGCCACGGCATGGCGATGGTGGCGAGGTAGCCGAGAAACAGCAGGTTCCTGTAGGGGAAACGCAGCTTCGCGAAGGCATAGGCGGCGAATGACGAGGTGAGCAACTGCAACAGCGTGACGATGACCGTCAGCTTCGACGTGTTCCAGATGAAGAGCGCAAGCGGAATCTTCGTCCAGATATCGACGTAGTTCTGCCACTGGGGCTGCGCTGGAATCCACTCGATCGGGAAGACGAAGACGTCACGGTTGAGCTTCAGCGACGCCGACAGCATCCAGACGAAAGGCAGGAGCATGACGGCGGTGATGACGATGAGCAAGGCATAGAGGGCCACCGTCCTGCCGGTGATTTTCCGGCCGCCGATACGGATCGCCATGGTTCAGTCCTCCCTCTGGTAACGGAACTGGACGATCGTCACGGCCAGCACGAGGATGAAGAGAACGAGCGCCACCATGGAGGAATAGCCGAGATCCCAGGCGATGAACGCCTCGTTGTAGATGTGGTAGACGAGCACGAGGGTCGAGGTGCCGGGGCCGGCCTGCGTGATCATGTAGATCTGATCGAACACCTTGAAGGACTGGATCGTCAGCATGACGGAAACGAAGAACGTGGTCGGCGCAAGCTGCGGCACGGTCACGTAGCGGAACTTCTGCCAGGCGTTCGCGCCGTCGAGATCGGCGGCCTCGTAGAGTTCGGCGCTGATGCCCTGCAAGCCGGCGAGATAGATGACCATGTAATAGCCCATGCTCTTCCACACGCCGAAGAGAATGACCGTGACCATCGCCCAGTTGCTGTCGGCCGCCCAGCCCGGAAGATCCCCCTCGTCCACGCCGAGCGTGTAGAGGATCATGTTCACAGGCCCCATCTCGGGATTGAAGATCATGTTCCAGACCACCGCCACGGCGACCAGGGACGCCACGTAGGGGAAGAACATGGCCGCCCGGAAGAAGTCGCGGCCGAGGACCTTCTGGTTGAGCAGCACCGCCAGCGCGAGCGCGCAGGCCAGCGTCAGCGGCACCGAAAAGGCCGTGTAGACGATCGTGTTCCAGAGCGCGGCGATGAAGGCGCGATCACCGAACAGCCGCCAGAAATTATCGAGCCCCGCGAAGCGGATCGGATTCGACCCGTCCCAATGCATGAACGCCAGCGCGAAGGCGAACAGGATCGGCCCCAGCGTGAAGACGGCGAAGCCGAGGAAGTTGGGGGCGATGAAGGAATAGGCGACGAGCATCTGCCGCCAGTTGCGGCGGCGCCTGGATAAAGCGATCCTCTCGCGCAGCGTATCGGCGTCGACGTCCGTGTCGGCAGCTATCGCGCTGGACATGAACTTGTCCTCCCTGACTTTATTTTCCCGGAACATTCGCGGCCGGACGGCACCGGCGCGTCACGCCCCGCGATCTTTTCTGAAAGCGCCGTCTCCGGCCGGAGGAAACCGTCCGCCCGGCAGCCGCCCCGGCCGGACCAACGGCTGCTCCCCGCACTCCGCCAGCGACCCGATCGTTTGACCATACAAGCAAGAAAGTCGTAAAACAAGTGGGTTCATTATTCATATGTCGTATATCTTTTGCAAGTTATATTATCTCCTACCTTGTCATCAGAGAGGCCGGGGGCTACGGATCGAAACCGGCGGAAAAGGGAAGCGTCAGCGTTGATTCACACCACACATGAAGAGGACGGCCCGCCCGGCCCCGTCGCCCGCCGGCTCGCCGCCCTGCCCGGTCGTTTCCGCGAGATCGCGCCCGCCCCGCTCCTGTCCGACCGGCGCGCCTGGGATGCCCTCGCGGCCCCTCTGCGCCGCCGGCTCGTCGCCGCGGGCGAGGCCGCGGCGGAACTGACGCGCGACGGCTGGCCCCCGATCACCGCGCGCCTCTGGCTCGACTACAGCCGCACGGGCAACCGCGCGCGCTTCGAAGCCGCCTATTTCAGCCGCCGCCGCGCGCTCAACGATCTGATTCTGGCGGAGGGAGCGGAAGGAGAAGGCCGCTTTCTCGATTCGATTCGCGACGGTATCTGGACCCTATGCGAGGAAAGCGCGTGGCAACTGCCTGCCCACAACGCCTATGTCAGGGGCGGCCCGCGCGCACCCTTGCCCGACACGTCGCGCCCTGTCATCGACCTCTTCGCCGCCGAGACGGCGGCTCTGCTCGCCGCCGCGGCCGCGGTGCTCGGGCCGGAACTGGACGACCATGCTCCGGGTCTCGCCGCGCGCATCGACCGGGAGATCGACGCGCGCGTCATCCGTCCCTATCTGTCCGAACATTTCTGGTGGATGGGCGACGGTGCGCAGCCGACGAACAACTGGACGGCCTGGATCACGCAGAACGTGCTTTTCTGCGCTTTCGCCCGCCCCGCCGATTCGGCCCTTCGCCGCCGGATCGTGGAGAAGGCGGCCGGCAGCCTCGATGCGTTCCTGAAGGATTACGGCGAGGACGGCGCCTGCGAGGAAGGCGCGATGTACTGGCGCCACGCCGCCCTCTGCCTGTGGGGCGCCCTCCATGTTCTGGACCGGGCCGCCCCCGGCGCCTTCGGCCCGCTGTGGCGGCTCCCCAAGATCCGCGCGATGGCGGAATATCTGCCGCACCTTCATGTCGACGGCGGCTTGTACGTCAATTTCGCCGACTGCGACGCCCGGCTGGCGCCCTGCTCCGCGCGGGAATGGCTGTTCGGCAAGGCAGTGGGCTCGGACCTTCTGACCGCCTTCGCGGCGATAGACGCAAGCCGCAACCCTGCGCCGGAAGTCCCGGAGGAATGGAACCTCTGGCATCGCCTGTTCGCCATCTTCCACAGCGCGGACATGGCGGCGGAAATGACAGCCCGGACCGCACAGCCCGCCGCGCCCGCCAACGTCTTCTATCCGTCCACCGGCCTTTTCGTCGCGCGCGACACGCGCTTCGCGCTCGCCGTGAAGGCAGGCCACAACGGCGAGAGCCACAACCACAACGACACGGGCTCGCTCACGCTCTACAAGGACGGCAGGCCCCTGCTCATCGATGTGGGCGTGGAAACCTATACCGCCCGCACCTTCTCGCCGGCACGTTACGACATCTGGACCATGCAGTCGGCGTTCCATAATCTCCCGACCTTCGGCGGCGTGATGCAGCGCAGCGGCGGCGCGTTCGCCGCCCGCGACGTGACGGCAGATACCGCCGGCACGCCCCGCATCGTCATGGAACTCGCCGGCGCGTGGCCGCCCGAGGCGCGCCTGCGCAGCTTCCGGCGCGGCGTCACGCTGCATCGCGGGCATGGCGTCGCGGTCGCGGACGTGATGGACGGCGACCTGCCCGCGATCCTCAGCCTGATGTTCGCTGACGAGCCGCGCATCGCGCCGCAGGGCCTTGTCCTGTCCTTCGCCCGCATCGACGTGACCGGCGGCGGGCCGATCCGCGTCGAGGCGATACCGGTCGAGGATGCGCGGCTGCGCCAATCCTGGCCGGCGACACTCTGGCGGGCGCTGATTCCGGTGGCCGGATCGCGCCTTGACCTTGCCATCACCTGAAAGGAACCCGACATGCAGTTTACCCTCAAGGTCGTCGACGCCACGGGAGCGGTCCGCGCCGCCCGCTCGGGCGAGGAAGAAACCTTCCTCGTCCATCGCGCTGAATACGCTCCCGGCGACGTGCTGACGGTCGAGGCGGACGGCCCCCGCCACATCGTGCTCTCCCTCGATGGGGGCATGGCGCCGGCGCTGGTCTATCTGACCGGGCCTTTCGCGCTGCCGGTGCCGTTCGGCGAGCGGAAAAAGACCTATCCGCCGAACGCCTTCTCAGGAAGCCTCAACCGGTTGACGGTGCGCGCGGCGCATCCCGAAGAGATCGCGGCACGCCGCAACCTCGCCTTCAATCCTTGGGACGATCATGCCAACGCCACGCTTTTTCCGCATGGTTCGGCGAATGTGGAGACGCGGGGCGAGGCCGTTTTCGCCGCGCGCAACGCCATCGACGGCGAGATCGCGAACGACGACCACGGTTTCTGGCCCTACACGAGCTGGGGGATCAACCGCGATCCGGAAGCGGCGCTGACCATCGCCTTCGGCCGGCCCGTGCGGGTGGACGAGGTGGCGGTGCGGCTGCGCGCCGATTTTCCCCATGATGCGTGGTGGGAACGCGCGATGCTCGATTTCTCCGATGGATCGCAGGAGGCGCTGAACTTCGTCAAGACCGGCGCCACGCAGCGGTTTCGCATCGCGCCACGGGTCATCGACAGCGCACGGCTGCATTCGCTGATCAAGGCCGACGATCCCTCGCCCTTCCCGGCCCTGACGCAGATCGAATTCCGGGGAACGGAAGCCTGACGCAGCGCGCCGGAGGCGAATGCCGCAGGGATCAGAGCACCACCTGCGGCTCCGCCACTCCCTTCGCTGCGATCGCACGGGCGAAGGTCATGCCCGCCAGCGGCTCCGCCGCGCGCGCGAGCGCATCCATGCCTTGCTGCGCCGTGGTCACGAACAGCGTGGACAGCCCCTCCCCGCCGAAGGCCGGGCAGGATGTGCGGACGGCGCCGAACGATTCGGCGCCGAGGAAGCGCCCGTCCCGGCCGTCATAGCAGGCCACGCGCCCCGCGCCCCATTGCGCCGTCCAGAACCGGCCTTCCGCGTCGATCACCGCACCGTCGGGGCTGTTGCCTTCCGTCTGGCGCATTTCAAGGAAAACGTCAGGACTGCCCACCGGCCACCCGGTTGCGGGATCGAGCCTCTGTTGCCAGACCGTGCCGGGCCGGGTATCGGCGAAGAAGGCGATTTCCCGCGCGGCGTCGAAGCAGATGGCGTTCGGGATGGACAGGCCGGGAAAAAGCTCGCGCAATTCTCCCCGCCAATAGCGCCAGATCGCGCCCGCCCGCTCTTCCGCCCGCTTGCCCATCGTGCCGATCCAGAACCCGCCCCACGGGTCGGCGCGCCCGTCGTTCGAGCGCAGATGCGCCAGATCGGCGGAGAGAGGGGTCAGCAGCTCCTGCGCGCCGGTGAGCAGATCGAAGCGCCACAGACCGGTTTCCGAGGCGATGAGCAGCCGGTCCCGGTCGATCCAGCCGGCGGCGGAGACATGCTCGCCGAGGCCCCATTCCCGCGCCGCGCCATCCTCGCGCGTCAGCAGGCGAAACCCGGTGATGTCGAACCAGAAGAACTGCCCGCGCAGGGGATGCCAGAAAGCCCCTTCTCCCAGCTCGCAACGCCGGTCATCGAAAACATCCACGGCTTCCTCCCTCGACTTGTCTTATGGGTTCATATGCGTGCGCCCTACCCGTTTTCCGCGTAGATCGGGTCCCGGGTGAAGACGCCGCCCTGAAATTCGGCGACCGGATCGTCGGGCGCGGGACGGGGAACGGTCGCGTCGAGTTCGGATCGCCAATCCTCCGCATTATCCTGCGGCCGCCATCCCAGATAGCCGATGTGGGAATTGTCCCACCAGCCGGCCGCATTCGCCGAAATGCCCCAGATCACCGGGCAGCCGAGGCGCGGCACCGAAAAGACCCGCTCGATCAGCGAGGCGAAGTCGCGCGGCGAAATCCAGGTCGACAGCATTCGATGATTCAACGGCTTCTCGGTGCAACTGCCGATGCGCACGAGCGCGGATTCCTGACCGAATTTATCGTGATACATATGGGCGAGCGCTTCGCCGAATACCTTGGAAACGCCGTAAAGCCCGTCGGGCCGGGTCGGCATGTCGGCGGTCAGGCGCTCCTCCTGCCGGTAGAAGCCGACGGTATGGTTGGAACTGGCGAAGACGATTCGCGGCCTGCCGTGCGCCCGCGCCGCCTCGTAAAGATTGAACACGCCGTCGATGTTGCCGGCGCGGATCAGCCCGTAACTCCGCTCGACCGAGATCCCGCCCAGATGCACGATCCCGTCACAGCCTTCCACCAGCCGCGCCACGGCGGCCCCGTCCGCAAGGTCGCAGGGCACGATCTCCTCGTTCGCGGCCGCGGGGCCCATATCCGCGATATCGGACAGGCGCAGCACCTGCGCCAGAGGCGCCAGCCGGCGGCGCATGACCGATCCCAGGCCCCCCGCAGCTCCGGTGATCAACAGGCGTTTCATGGGACCTCCCTTGTCCAGCCGCTTGCGGCAGCATGTTTCTGTCAACATATCTGATGTAAAGACGATTCGCGACCCAACTTGACTTATGAATTTGATGGGGGTCTTGTGAGAAGTTGATGCGGCCCACGTTTCGCCGCGGCATGTCGAAGGAGGAAGTCGTGGCGACACAGGCAAGCGTCAGATCCCGGGCGGGCGGGCGGGCGAGAGGCGCCGCCGGCACGCTGGTTTCGCAGGTCAGCGAGGCGCTGCGGCAGTCGATCCATGCCGGCGAGTTCCAGCCGGGCGCCAGACTGCCCTCGGAGGCGCAACTGACCGAGGCGCACGGCGTCAGCCGCACCGTCGTGCGCGAGGCCATCGCCGCGCTGCGCGCCGACGGCCTTGTCGAACCCCGTCAGGGCGCAGGCGTTTTCGTGCTGGAAAGCGCGCCGCCGCCGATCTTCTCGCCCCACGCGATCGAGCAGGCCAAGGTGTCCTCGATGCTGGAAATCCTGGAGCTGCGGACGGCGGTGGAAGTGGAGGCCGCCGCCCTCGCCGCGCTGCGCCGCTCTCCCGCCCAGGAAGAAGCCATCTTCGAGCGCCATTACGACGTGCGCGCCAGGCTGCTGGCGGGAGAGCCGACGAGCGAGGCGGATTTCGCGCTTCATCTCGCCATTGCCGATGCCACCAACAATACGCGCTTCCGCGAATTCCTCGAAATGCTGGGCCCCGGCCTCATCCCCCGTGCGGCCCTGATGACCGAGACGAGAACGCCCGGACACGAACGCTATATCCGGCAGATCGACGAGGAACACGGCCAGATCGTCACCGCCATCTCCAACGGAGACGAGGCCGAGGCGCGCGAGGCCATGCGCCGCCACCTCAAGGGAAGCCAGGCGCGGTATCGCAGCCTGCTACGGGACGTGAGGAAAATTCATAATATAAGTGATTGACACAAATTACCTGCGCGGCCTAAAGTTGTCTTATCAATCAGCCGGAGACCGGATTAATGACCCCGCAGGACATCAAGACAGCACTCGGCGCGGGACTGTTGTCTTTCCCCGTGACGCATTTCGACGAGAACGGCGCCTTCGCGCCGGAGAGCTATCAGCGCCACATCGCCTGGCTGTGCGGCTACGATGCCCCCGTCCTCTTCGCCGCCGGCGGCACGGGTGAGTTCTTCTCGCTCGCGCCGCGGGAGATCCCGGATATCGTCAGGGCGGCCAAGGAAGCGGCGGACGGCAAGACCGCCATCGTATCGGGCTGCGGCTTCGGCACCGTCGTCGGCGTGGACATCGCGCAGGCGGCCGAAAAGGCGGGCGCCGACGGCCTGCTGCTCCTGCCCCATTATCTCATCGATGCCCCGCAGGAAGGGCTCTACGCTCATGTGAAGCGGATCTGCGATTCCGTCGGCATCGGCGTCATGGTCTACAATCGCGACAATTCGATCCTGACATACGATACACTGGCCCGCCTGTGTGATGACTGTCCGAATCTCGTCGGGTTCAAGGACGGCACCGGCGACATCGGCCTCATCCGCCAGATCACCGCCGGCCTCGGCGACCGCCTGACCTACCTCGGCGGCATGCCGACGGCCGAGCTTTTCGCGGAAGCCTATCTGGGCGCCGGCTTCACCACCTATTCCTCGGCGGTGTTCAACTTCGTTCCCGAACTCGCCGTGGCGTTCTACCGCGCCCTGCGCGCCGGCGAGCGCGCCGAATGCGAGCGTATCCTGAGGGAGTTCTTCTACCCCTTCATGGCGATCCGCGCCCGCCGCAAGGGTTATGCCGTCGCCGCGATCAAGGCGGGCGTCCGCCAGCAAGGTTTCGAGGCCGGCCGCGTCCGCCCGCCGCTCGACGATCTCACCGCCGAGGAAGAAGGGCTGCTGGCCGCCCTCATCGAACCGTGGAAGCGCGGCGCGACGCCGCTTCGCAAATACGCCTGACGACCCGCCGGCGCCGGCCTCCCGCCCGGACGAGGGCGCCGGCTTCTCTCCGGGGCGCCGTCCATCGGCATAAGGATGACCCACATGTCTCACACGGTTCAAGATTATCCCGACGTCCAGCTTCTCATCGATGGCCGGTGGCGCGACGGGGCCGGCTGGATTCCGGTCGTGGACCCGGCCACGGAAGAGGAAATCGGCCGCGTGGCCCGCGCCGACACCGCCGCGCTGGACAGCGCCCTCGCCGCTGCCGCGAAGGGATTCGACATATGGAAGAACGTCGGGGCCTTCGATCGCTCGAAGCTTCTGCGCAAGGCGGCCGAGCTGCTGCGCGAGCGGGCGGAGCGCATCGCCCGGCTCCTCACGCGCGAGAACGGCAAGCCGCTGGCGCAGGCGAAGGCCGAAGTGCTGGCTGGCGCCGATGTCATCGACTGGTTCGCGGAGGAAGCCCGCCGCCAGTACGGCCAGGTGATTCCCGCCCGCCAGCCGGGCGTGACGCAACTCACGGTGAAGCTGCCGGTCGGGCCGGTCGCCGCCTTCACGCCGTGGAATTTCCCCATCAACCAGGTGGTGCGCAAGCTTTCGGCCGCGCTCGCCGCCGGCTGCTCGATCATCGTCAAGGCGCCTGAAGAAACGCCTGCCTCGCCGGCCGAGCTGATCCGCGCCTTCGTCGACGCCGGCCTACCGGATGGCGTCGTGAACCTCGTCTACGGATTGCCGGCGGAGATTTCGGAATATCTGATCCCGCATCCGGTCATCCGCAAGATTTCCTTCACCGGCTCCACCGTCGTCGGCAAGCAGCTCGCCGCGCTCGCCGGCCAGCACATGAAGCGCGCCACCATGGAGCTGGGCGGCCACGCGCCCGTCATCGTGGCGCGGGACGCGGATATCGGCGAAGCGGTGCCCACGATGGCCATGCAGAAATTCCGCAATGCGGGGCAGGTCTGCGCCTCTCCCACCCGCTTCCTGATCGAGGAACCGGTGTTCGGGCCGTTCCTCGACGGTTTCGCCGCCGCGGCGAAGGCCGTCAAGGTGGGCAACGGGCTTGAGGACGGAATCGACATGGGGCCGCTGTCCAACCCCCGCCGCATCGCCGCCCTGGAGGCGCTGGTGTCCGACGCCGTGGATCGCGGCGCGCGGCTCGTCGCCGGCGGCAGCCGGATCGGCAACAGGGGCTGGTTCTTCGAGCCCACCGTGCTCGCCGACGTGCCTGTCGACGCGCGCATCATGAACGAGGAACCCTTCGGCCCCGTCGCCGTCGTCAACCGCGTGGCATCGCTCGACGAGGCGATCGCGGAGGCGAACCGCCTGCCCTACGGCCTCGCCGCCTTTGCCTGGACGCGCACGTCGGCCGTCGCGGACCGGCTGTCGGCCGAAGTGGAAGCGGGCATGCTGACCATCAACCACCTGGGCCTCGCCCTGCCTGAAGTGCCGTTCGGCGGCATCAAGGATTCGGGCTACGGCACGGAGGGCGGCTCCGCAGCGGTGGAACCCTATCTGGAGACCCGCTTCGTGACCCGGCGCGGCTGATGCTGCGCTGGGGCATTCTCGGCGCGGCGCGGATCGCGCGCGAATGGATGGCGCCGGCCATCCACGCCAGCCGGCGCGGCCGCGTCACGGCCATCGCCAGCCGCACCCCCGGCAAGGCGGCGGGCGTGGTGCGCGGCATGGAGGGCGTGCGCCTCCACGACAGCTATGAGGCGCTTCTGTCCGATCGGGAGGTGGACGCCGTTTACGTCGCGCTTCCCAACAGCGCGCATGTCCGCTGGACGCTTGCCGCCGTCGCGGCCGGCAAGCATGTGCTGTGCGAAAAGCCGGTCGCCTTGTCGGCGGCCGGGATCGACCGCCTCATCGCCGCCCGCGACGCCTCGGGCCTCGTCGTCGCCGAGGCCCACAAGATGCCCCACGACCGCCAATGGCAGCGGGCGCGCGAGATCGTCGCGGAAGGCGGCATCGGCGAACTCCGGCAGGTGAGCGGCGGCTTCACCTTTCAGGGGCCGGCCGACGACATCCGCAACAGCGCGGCGCTGGGCGGCGGCGCGCTCCGCGACCTCGCCGCCTATCCCTGCCTCGGCGCGCGCCTCGTCTCGGGCGAGGAACCGTCTTCCGCCGTCGCCCGCATGGACATGGAGGGCGGCGTCGACACCACGACCCGCGCTTGCCTGCGCTTCCCCGGCTTCGCGCTCGATTTCCTCGTCTCCATGCGCATGGCGCTCTATCAGCGGATGACGTTTCTCGGCACCGAAGGCTGGCTCGCGATGACGGCGCCGTTCAACCCCGGCGCTTATGCGGAAGGCACGCTCGAACTCTGCACCGGCCGCGAGCGGCGGGTCATCGAGCGTTTTCCGCGTCTCGATCCCTATCTCGCGCAGGCGGAGGCATTCGCGGCGTCAGTGCTCGACGGCGCGCCCTTTCCCTTTCCGCTGGAGGAATCGCGCGCCACGCAAACCGTCATCGACTTGATCGCCGCATCCTGCGGTCCATCCGACTGATATCCGGAAACCCGCCCATGCAAGATTCCCACAGCCGCCGCGAAGAGCGCCTCAACATCCTCACCTGGGAGCGGACGGCGGCCGATATCGAAGCGCCCGCGCACCGCGCCCGCGTGGCGCGTCTGACCGCCGAGGCGGGCGCGCAGATCGCACCGACCGCCTATGTCGCCAGCGATGCCTTCGTCCTGACGGAACGTCTCGCGCTCGGCGACAAGTCATGGATCGCGGGCCACGCCATCGTGCGCGGCGATGTGGTGTTCGGCGCCGAGTGCTCCGTCAATCCCTATGCCTGCATCTCGGGAAAAGTCCGCTTCGGCAGCTTCGTGCGCATCGCCTCGCACGCTTCCATCGTCGGCTTCAATCACGGCATGGCGCGCACCGATATCCCGATCCACGCCCAGCCGCTCGAAACGCGCGGCATCGTCATCGGCGACGATGTCTGGATCGGCGCGAACGCGGTGATCCTCGACGGCGTGACCATCGGATCGGGCGCGGTCGTGGCGGCGGGCGCGATCGTCACCCGCGACGTGCCGGACTGGGCCATCGTCGGCGGCGCGCCCGCGCGGGTGCTGAAGCTGCGCAGGAACCCAGCCGGGAAGGATCCGGCCGCGCAGGAAGCGACGCCCCTCGTCTCGCCCTGCCAACTGTCGCCGGAAGCCGCCCTCGAACGGCTCGGCCAGCGGGCGCAAGCCGAATGGCCCGACGTGCTGGCGGCGGCGCGGACGGACGGAGACTACCTGTCGCGGGACGCCGGCGGCAGCGCGCGGCCGGCGCTGCGCCACCTTTGCGACGCCATCGAAATCGCGGCGGGCTTCGGCACGCTTCCCGAGGCATTCGACCCGGCGGCAGCCATTACCACGCTTCAGGCGGCGCAAGACCCGGTTTCCGGGTTGTTTCCCGATCCCCATCGGCCGCGCCCCGCGCCGGGCGCGGAAAGGGCGGACGGCATCGCGCTCTACAATGTCGAGGCGGCCGGCTATGCGCTGGAACTGCTCGGCGCGGCCCCGCGCCATCCCGTCACCGCCGTCACCGGCCTTCAGCCCGGCGCGCTGTGCGGCTGGCTGGAGGCGCTGCCGTGGCGCGAGCGCGGCTGGCATGCGGGCGCCGTGGTCGACACCATCGGCACGGCCCTTGCTTTCGACATGCGCCATCACGGCCTGCGCACGCGCAATCCGGAAACGCTGTTCGGCTGGCTGGCGCTGAACGCAAACAGCGACAGCGGCCTGTGGAGCCCGCCCGGCGCGGAAGGCTGGCTTCAGCCCGTCAACGGCTTCTACCGGCTCGTTCGCGGCACCTATGCGCAGTTCGGGCTGGCGCCGCCCCGTCCCGAGGCCGCCATCGACACCATTCTCACCCATTGGCAGGAGAACGACGGCTTCCGTCAGGCGAACCGGACGGCCTGCAACGTGCTGGACGTGATCCACCCGCTATGGTTCTGCTTGCATTGGACGGATCACCGCCGCGAGGAAGCCCGGTCCGTCGCGCGCGACGTCATCCTGCGCGCGACGGAAACGTGGCGGCCGGGCGCGGGTTTCGCCTTCGCCGCCGGTCAGGAGCCGGGATTGCAGGGAACGGAGATGTGGCTGGCCACGTTGCACTACGCCGCCCGCCTGATCGAGGCCGAAACCGCGCTGCCATTCGTGCCGCGCGGCATTCACCGCGCGTCTCCCGACCGCCCCGTCTGACCACGCTCCCCGCTCAGACGATGCCGCCGCCCGCGCCGGAAACGGCGGGGCGCTCCCGGCCGATGCGCGCGCGATAGCCGCAGGCGCGGAAGGTCGCGAGCGGGTCTATCGCCGCGCCCTTCTCCAGCCGCGCCTGCGCGAGGATGGGCTCCACATCGGTGCGGAAGCCGCGCTTGAGGGTTTCCGAGGCCATCAGGGCGTCGTTCGCCTCCTGATGAGCCAGCAGCGCCGTGCGGTCGACCAGCAGCGCCTGCGCATAGGCCCGCACCACTTCCGTCGCCGACGCCATCATGCTTTCCAGCGGATCGGTCACGTTGTGGCTTTCGTCCAGCATGCAGGCGGGGTCGAAGCCGGGCGCGCCTTCCGCCTCGATCAGTTCGTTGAAGACGAGGAACAGCCTGTAGGGATCGATCACGCCGGCGTCGAGGTCGTCGTCGCCGTATTTGCTGTCGTTGAAGTGGAAGCCGGCGAGCTTGCCGAAGCGGATCAGCCGCGCCACGATCATCTCGATGTTCACATTCGGCGCGTGATGGCCGAGATCGACAAGGCACTGGGCCTTGTCGCCGAGTTCGCGGGCGATGAGGTAGCTCGTGCCCCAATCCTGAACGACGGTGGAGTAGAAGGCCGGTTCATACATCTTGTGTTCGATGAACACGCGCCAGTCGTCCGGCAGGGCGGCATAGATTTCCCGCGCGCTGTCCAGATAGCGGTCGAGCTGGCGGGTGAAGTTAGCCTGTCCGGGAAAGTTCGAGCCGTCGCCGACCCAGATCGACAGCGCCTTCGAGCCGATCCTGCGGCCAAGCTCGATGCATTCGATGTTATGCGCCACCGCCTGATCGCGCACGGCCTTGTCGGTATGCGACAGCGAGCCGTATCTGAAGCTCAGCGGCAGGTCCGCGTGATCCTGAAACGTGTTGGAATTCACCGCGTCGAAAACGAGGTCGTTTTCCTTCGCCTTCGCCAGCAGGTCTTCCGGGGCGGCCCTGTCCCACGGGATATGCAGCGAGATGGCGGGCGTCGCGCCCGTGAGCTGGTGCACCACGCCGCAATCGTCGATCTTGTCGAACACGTCGCGCGGCTCTCCCGGCCCCGGAAACCGCGCGAAGCGGGTGCCGCCCGTGCCCGCCGCCCAACTGGGAACGGCGATGCCGAAAGCGGCGACTTTCGCCTTTACCGCCTCGATATCGATGCCGTCGCGGGCAAGCCGGGTTCCGAGCGCCTCGTAATCCGCGCGCAGGGCTGCCTCGCGGCGCGCGTTCTCTTCCCCGATGACGGATGGTTCGATCATGTTTTTTCCTCCCTCGCCGGCTTCCCGGAATATGTCCTGTTCGGAGCGCATTCCGATCGCTCAAACGATTGCGTTTGAACGGAACGCGCTCCGACGCGCGGCCGTGGCACGGCGGCCGGGCGCGTTCACGCCCGGCCGGATGTCAGCGGGTGAACGACTGCACGTTGCCGGCATCCACGTTGATGATGTTGCCGGTCGACTTGGCGCTGACATCGGCGGCGAAGAAATAATTCGCCTCGGCGATGTCTTCCGGCAGGACGGAACGCTTCAGCAGGCTGCGCTGGCGATAATGCTCCTCCAGCCCTTCCTTGTCCTTGCCATAGGTGGCGGCGCGCTCGGCGAGCCAGTCGCCGGACCAGATCTTCGATCCGCGCAGCACCGCGTCGGGGTTGACGACATTGACGCGGATGCCCTCGGGCGCGCCCTCCAGCGCGAGGCAGCGGGCCAGATGGATTTCCGACGCCTTCGCCGTGCAATAGGCCGAGGCGCCGGGCGAGGCCGCAAGCCCGTTCTTCGACGCGACGAAGATAATGGAACCGCCGATCTTCTGCCGTTTCAGGAGCTTGAACGCCTCGCGGCTGACGAGGAAATAACCCGTCGAGAGGATCGACATGTTCCTGTTCCACAGGTCGAGCGAGGTTTCCTCGACCGGCGCGGAAGACGCGATGCCCGCGTTGGAAACGACGATGTCCACGCCGCCGAAGGCGACAGCGATCTCGTCGTAGGCGGCGGCGACCGCGGCCTCGTCGGTCACGTCCATCCGCACGCTGCGCACCACATCCTTGCCGAAGCGGGTCGCGAAGCCCTCCCGCACCTCGTCCAGCGCGGCTTCGTCGATATCCGCGAGCGCGACGCAGGCGCCCTCCGCCAGATAGCGCTGCGCGGTCGCCGCGCCGATGCCGCCCGCGCCGCCGGTGATCAGCGCCACGCGGCCGGCAAGCGATTTCGGCTTCGGCAGACGCTGGAGCTTCGCCTCCTCCAGCAGCCAGTATTCGATGTCGAACGCCTCCTGCTCCGGCAGGCCCCGATAGGCGCTGACGGCCGAGCTTTCACGCATCACGTTGATGGCATTGACATAAAACTCGCCCGAGATGCGCGCGGTCGCCTTGTCGAGCGCGAAGGTGATCATGCCCACTCCGGGCACCAGATAGACCACGGCGTTCGGGTCGCGGATCGCCGGCGAATCGGGTTTGCGGCAACGCGCGTAATAGGCGGCGTAGTCGTCGCGGTAGGAGGCCACGGCCGCTTCGAGCCCGGCGACGGTCCTGTCGAGATCGGGCGCGGCGGGGTCGAAATCCACCACGAGCGGCCGGATCTTGGTGCGCAGGAAGTGGTCGGGGCAGGATGTGCCGAGGGAGGCGAGTTCCTCGAACCTGTGCGAGCCGACGAATTGCAGCACCGCTTCCTGATCGTCGAAATGGCCGACCTTGTGGCGTTCCTTCGAGATCAGGCCGCGGATCACCGGCATGAGTTTCGCCGCGATGCGCCGGCGCTCATCGGCCGGAAGCGCCGGCGTCTTCGCGCCGCCGAAAGGCGCCACGCCGGCCGTGCGGCTCTCCAGCCACGCATAGGCCCGGTTGATGATGTCGAGCGTGGTGAGATAACAGTCTTTCGCGTCGTCGGCCCAGGTGAACAGGCCGTGCGATTCAAGCACGCAGCCGCGCGCATGCGGGTTTTCGGTCGCGAATTTCTCAAGCCACAGGCCGAGTTCGTAGCCCGGCTTCTTCCACGGCAGCCAGCCGATCGCGTCTCCGAAGATTTCCGCCGTCAGTTCCCGGGAATTGATCGAAGCCGCGATGGCGATGATCGCATCCGAGTGAACGTGGTCGACATGCTTCCCCGGCACATAGGCATGCAGCGGCGTGTCGATGGATGCCGCGCGCGGATTGAGATTGAAGGTGCAATGGGGCAGATAGCCCACCATCTCGTCCTCGAACGCGACGCCGCGGTATTTTTCCTTGAGCGCCCGCAGCTTGTCCATGTAAAGCGTGGCGAAGCCGTCCATCTTCATCGAGCCGATGTCGCCGCCCGACCCCTTGACCCAGAGCACCTCGACCGGCTCGCCGGTCAGCGGATCGGTTTCCGTCGCCTTGGCCGAGGTGTTGCCGCCGCCGTAATTGGTCACGCGCTTGTCCGATCCCAGAAGATTGGAACGGTAAAGCAGCTTCTCCGCCTCGGACATGCCGGCGGCTACGGCATCGTCCCACAGGTTTTCGAGCCGGTTTGACGGCGTGGTTTGCGACATCGGATATCCTCCCTTTTTCCCGGACGGCGGGCCTGTCTTCGCGCAGGAGACTTCACCATCGGGGAGAGCAAGTCAATCAAAAACAGTCACTATCCATCATATTGCACCTGCGAACAGTCATTTAATGATTGAATATGATTGACACGGGCGTGAAACTTCGCAATTCTGACACACGGGAGGAAATCCATGCACGAGACTGAGCGCCATCGGGTCATTCTGTCTGCCGTCCAGGCCAAGCCCTTCGCTTCGGTGGCTGAACTGGTGGAGTTGACCGAAAGTTCGGAAGCCACCATCCGGCGCGATATCGCCCAGCTTCACTTGCAGAAGAAGCTGCGCCGCGTGCGCGGCGGCGCCGAGGCCGTGACTCCGGCCTATGTCACCGTGCTGAACGGCCGCCCCTTCTCGGTCAATGCTTCAATCAACATCGCTCAAAAACGCGCGATCGCCAAAGCCGCCGCGGATCTCTGCGAGGACGGGGATACGATCATCATCAACGGCGGCACCACCACGTTCCAGATGGTTCATCCGCTGGCGCTGCGCCGCCTCCAGATCCTGACGAACTCGTTTCCGATCGCGGAGCACCTGCTGCATCACTCGAAGAACACGGTCATGCTGCCGGGCGGCACGATCTACCGCGAGCAGAACATCGTGCTGTCGCCTTTCGAGAACGATGTGACGCGCAATTTCTACGCCCGGCGCATGTTCATGGGCGCGCAGGGCGTGGGTCCGCTCGGCGTGATGGAGCAGGACCCGCTCATCATCCAGGCGGAGGAGAAGCTGATCGGACAGGCCGACGAGCTCGTCGTGCTGGTGGACAGCGCCAAGTTCACGCGGCGCTCGGCGCTCATCCTGTGCCCCCTGACGCGCATCCACACCGTGATCACCGACGAAGGCATCGAGGATCGCCACGCCAACATGCTCGCCGACGCGGGCGTGACGCTGATCGTCGCGCCGTCGAGCGCGGCGCAGGACGACGAGGCCGGGGAGGTGGACGCCGCCGAGGGATAACCTGCTGAAATATAATATATTATGGGAGGAAATGACAATGAGGACAGTGAAGAGACTGCTTGCGGGCGCGGCTGTCGCCGCCGGCCTGACGGGATCGCCCGCATGGGCGGACGGCCCGGTGCGCATCGCGCTGGTGGCGAAATCGCTCGGCAACGGCTTTTTCGAGGCCGCGCATCGCGGCGCGCAGGAAGCGGCGAAGGAACTCGGCAATGTCGAGATCATCTACACCGGCCCGACCGCGACCACGGCGGAAGGCCAGATCGAGGTCATCAACACGCTGATCGCGCAAAAGGTGGATGCGATCGCCATCTCCGCCAACGACCCCGACGCCGTGGTCCCCGCCCTGAAGCGGGCGAGGCAGCGCGGCATCACGGTCCTTTCTTGGGATTCGGGCGTCGCGCGGGAAGGCAGGGAACTGCATCTGTCGCCCTCGTCCAGCGCACTGATCGGGCAGACGATCATCAAGCTCGCGGCGGATGAGCTGCCTGACGGCGGCGAGGTCGCCGTGCTGTCCGCGACGTCGACATCGACGAACCAGAACGTCTGGATCGCCGAAATGAACAAGGTTCTCGACAAGTATCCGACCATCAAGGTCGTCGCGACCGTCTACGGCGACGACCTTGCCGACAAGTCCTACCGCGAGACGCAAGGGCTGCTGCAAACCTACCCCGGCCTCGACGCGATCATCGCGCCGACCTCCGTCGGGATCGTCGCGGCCGCGCAGGCGGTGGCCGATGCGGGCAAGATCGGCCAGGTGAACGTCACCGGCCTCGGCCTGCCGTCGGAGATGGCGGGCGCCGTGGAGAGCGGCGCGTCGAAGTCCTTCGCGATCTGGAACCCGGTCGATCTCGGCTATTCGGCGACCTACCTCGCCCACCAGCTCGCGACCGGCAAGGCGCAGGCAAAGCCCGGCGCGGAGATTTCGATGGGCCGCATGGGCGCGGCGAAGCTCGACGAGAACAACGAGGCGGCGATGTCGACACCGTTCAAGTACGACAAGTCGAACATCGCCGAATTCAAGTCCGTGTTCTGACGCCGACGCCCGCCGGCTTGTCCCGGCGGGCCGCCCGACCCCCGTTTCCGGTGTTCCCATGCTCCGCGCCGCTCCTGTCACTGCCGCGGCAGTGGCCACCCGTTCCACACCCGGACCCGTCATGTCCGGGCCCGTTCTGTCGCTTCGCGGCATCGCCAAGTCCTTTCCGGGCGTGAAGGCGCTGCAAGGCGTCGACCTCGACCTTTACGCCGGACAGGTCACCGCCCTGATCGGCGAGAACGGCGCCGGAAAATCCACCATCGTGAAAGTGCTGACCGGCATCTATCAGCCGGATGCCGGCACGATCACCATCGATGGAGAGCCGGTCCGCTTTTCGGCCGCCGCGGACGCGGCGGACGCCGGCGTGACCGCGATCCATCAGGAAACCGTGCTGTTCGACGACCTCACCGTGGCCGAAAACATCTTCCTCGGCCACGCTCCGCACACGCGCCTCGGGCTGATCGACCGGGGCCGGATGCGGCGCGACGCGGCGGCGCTCCTCGCCCGGCTCGATGCGGACATCGACCCGAATACGGTGCTGCGCGACCTCGGCATCGCGAACAAGCATCTCGTGGCGATCGCCCGCGCGCTGTCCATCGATGCGCGCGTGGTGATCATGGACGAGCCGACCGCCGCGCTCTCCCAGAAGGAGATCGAGGAGCTATACGCGCTGGTCGACCGCCTGAAGGCCGACGGCAAGGCAATCCTCTTCATCAGCCACAAGTTCGACGAGATTTTCCGCATCGCGGACCGATACACGGTGTTCCGCGACGGCCGGCTCGTCGATGCGGGACTGATGGCGCAGGTGACGGAAAGGCGGCTTGTCGAGATGATGGTCGGCCGCGCCATGGACGCCATCTTTCCCGCCCGCACCCCTCGCATCGGCGAGGAGATCCTGCGGGTTGCGGGCTACAGCCACCCGACGGAGTTCGACGGCATCGGCTTCAGCCTGCGGCGCGGCGAAATTCTCGGTTTCTACGGCCTCGTCGGCGCCGGCAGGTCGGAGTTCATGCAGGCGCTGTTCGGCGTGACGCGCCCTTCCAAAGGCGTCTGCCGGATCGATGGCGAGTTGTCCATCATCCGCTCGCCGGCCGATGCGGTCAGGGCGGGCATCGTCTACGTCCCGGAGGACCGCGGCCTGCAAGGGGCGATACGGGCGATGCCGATCTTCCAGAACATCTCCCTGCCCTCGCTGCACCGCACGTCGCGCGCCGGCTTCCTGCGCGCGGCCGAGGAATTCGCGCTGGCGCGCCGCTACGCCGAGCGGCTCGACCTGCGCGCGGCGAGCCTCGACCAGCGGCTCGGCCTCCTGTCGGGCGGCAACCAGCAAAAAGTCGTCATCGGCAAGTGGCTCGCCATGCAACCGAGGATCATCATCCTCGACGAGCCCACCAAGGGCATCGACGTGGGATCGAAGGCGGCCGTGCACACCTTCATGGCCGAACTCGCGGCAGAAGGGCTCGCGGTCATCATGGTCTCATCCGAAATCCCGGAAATTCTGGGCATGTCCGACAGGGTGATCGTGATGCGGGAAGGACGGATCGCCGGCGAATACGCGCGCGACGGGCTGACGCCCGAAATGCTGGTGCGCGCGGCGGCGGGAATCGGAGAGGAACAGGAATGATCGCGCATTGTCTCAAACGCCGCGAGGCCCTGCTGGCGTTGGCCGTTCTGGCCCTGATCGCGCTGGTGCAGACGCGGTTTTCCGGCTTCGTTCGCCCGGACAATCTCGCCGCGATCTTCAACGACAGCGCGATCCTGATCATTCTGGCATTGGGCCAGATGACGGTGATCCTGACCCGCTGCATCGATCTGTCGGTGGCCGCGAACCTCGCCTTGACCGGCATGATCGTCGCGATGCTGAACGCCGCCGCGCCGGACGTGCCGGTGGCGGCGCTCATCCTCGTCGCGATCACCCTCGGGGCGCTTCTCGGCGCCGTTAACGGGCTCCTGGTCTGGCGGCTCGACCTGCCGCCCATCGTCGTGACGCTGGGGACGATGACCATCTATCGCGGCGCGATCTTCCTGCTCTCGGGCGGCGCGTGGATCAACGCCCATCAGATGAGCGACGCATTCAAGGCGTTGCCGCGCGCGGTGTTGTTCGGCCTGCCGGTCCTGTCGTGGATCGCGCTGGCCGTGATCGCGGCCTTCGTCATCCTGATCGGGCGCACGGCGCTCGGGCGTGCCTTCTACGCCGTGGGCGGCAACGAACACGCCGCCGTCTACACCGGGATTTCGGCGGGCCGCACGCGGTTTCTGGCTTTCACGCTGAACGGCGCGCTCGCGGGGCTGTGCGGTTATCTGTGGGTAAGCCGCTACGCCGTCGCCTATACCGAGGTTGCGCAGGGCTTCGAACTCGACGTGATCGCGGCCTGCGTGATCGGCGGCATCTCCATCGCCGGCGGCATCGGCACTGTGGGCGGGGCCATCCTCGGCGCGCTATTCCTCGGCGTGATCAAGAACGCCTTGCCGGTCGCCGGCGTATCGCCCTTCTGGCAGATGGCGATTTCCGGCGCCGCCATTCTGCTCGCCGTCGCCTTCAACGCGCGGTCCGAACGCCGCCAGGGCCGCATCATCCTGAAATCGGCGGAACACACCGCCCCGGCGGGAGCACAGGCATGACCGCAGTCGATACCGCTTCCCGGCACATTCCCGACCGGCTGACCACGCCCGCCGCGCGCCTGCTGCGCAGTTGGGAGGCGCTGCTCGTCGTGGTGGCGGTGGCGATCTTCACCTTCAACTCCTTCGCCTCGCCCTATTTTCTCGATCCGTGGAACCTGTCGGACGCCAGTTTCAACTTCACGGAGAAGGCGATGATCGCGCTCGCCATGGCGCTGCTGATCATCGCCGGCGAGATCGATCTTTCCGTCGGCGCGATCATCGCGCTTTCCTCCACCGCCATGGGCTACGCGCTGCAATTCGGCGTGGATACGCCGGGGCTCGTCGCCATCGGCATCGGCGCGGGGCTCGCCTGCGGGGCGTTCAACGGGCTGCTCGTCACACGGTTCGGCCTGCCGTCCATCGTCGTGACGATCGGCACGATGAGCCTTTTCCGGGGCATCGCCTACATCGTGCTGGGCGACACGGCCTTCAACGGCTATCCGCCGTCCTTCGCCTGGTTCGGGCAGGGCTATGTCTGGTGGGTGTTCACCTTCGAGCTGGCATTGTTCGCGGCGCTCGCCCTGATCTACGGCGTGGCGCTGCACTGCACGGTCTTCGGCCGCCGGATCTATGCCGTGGGCAACAACGCCACCGCGGCCGCCTTTTCCGGCATCCGCGTGGAGCGCATCCGCATGACGCTCTTCCTGCTCACCGGGCTGATGGCCGGGATTGCCTCGGTATGCCTGACCTCGCGGCTCGGCTCCACCCGCCCCTCCATCGGCACGGGAATGGAACTCGAGGTGGTGACGATGGTCGTGCTGGGCGGGGTCGCGATCACCGGCGGCGCGGGCACCATTCCGGGCGTCGTGCTGGCGGCGCTGATCATGGGCCTCGTCACCTTCGGCCTCGGGCTGCTGAATGTGCCGGGCGTGGTCATGTCGGTGTTCGTCGGGCTGCTGCTGATCGCGGTCATCGCCGTCCCGAGGATGATCGCGAAGGCGAGGCGCTGATGGAGAAGATCGCCTTCAGGATGCGGCTCAAGCCCGGTTTCGAAGCCGAATACCGCCGCCGCCACGACGAGATCTGGCCGGAATTGTCGGCCCTGCTCCGCCAGGCGGGCGTGGCGGATTATTCGATCCATCTCGACCGCGAGACCGGCGCGCTGTTCGCCGTTCTCTGGCGCACTAACTGCCACGGCATGGATGCGCTGCCCTCCCACCCCGTCATGAAACGCTGGTGGAACCACATGGCCGACATCATGGAGACGAACGCCGACCGTTCGCCGGTATCCGTCCCGCTCGAAACCGTCTTTCATCTGGTCTGAGCATCATGCAGCATGTCGCCGTCATCGATTTCGGCAAGACCAATGTGAAAGTCGCGCTGGTCGACATCCCGTCCATGGCCGAAATCGCCGTCCATCGGATCGCGAACGCGGTCGATCCCTCGGGGCCTTATCCACATTACCGCACCGGCGAGCATTGGGATTTCATCACCGGCGCCCTCGCCGAACTCGCCCTCACCCATACCATCGACGCCCTGTCGATCACGACGCACGGCGCAACGGCGGCGCTGGTGGACGCGGCCGGCGATCCGGTGCTGCCGATCCTCGACTACGAACACGCCTTCGATCCGGGCGACTACGATACGCACCGGCCGGCGTTCGCGGAGACCGGATCGCCGCGGCTCGGCATGGGGCTGAACCTCGGCGCGCAATTGTACTGGCAGTTCCGCACCTTCCCCGAAGCGGCGCGCGTCGCGCACATCCTCACCTATCCGCAATACTGGGCGATGCGGCTTACCGGCATCCGGGCCGCGGAGCCGACGTCGCTCGGCTGCCACACGGACCTCTGGCGGCCCGCAACCGGCGATTTTTCCGCGCTCGTCGACCGCATGGGCTGGCGGCGCCTCATGCCGCCCGTGCGCCACGCCGCCGACAGGCTCGGCCCGGTCCTGCCGGAGATCGCCGCGCAACTCGGGCTCCCTCCCGGCACGCCCGTGACCTGCGGCATCCACGACAGCAACGCCTCGCTCTATCCCTATCTGGCGACACGCCCCTCGCCCTTCACCGTCGTTTCGACGGGCACCTGGGTCGTCTGCATGGCCGCCGGCGCGCGGCCCGCCGCGCTCGACCCGGCGCGCGACGTGCTGATCAACGTCGACGCATTCGGCCATCCCGTTCCATCCGCCCGGTTCATGGGCGGGCGGGAATACGAACGCATTCGCCGGGGCCGGACGCTTGCCACCGATGCGGCCGCAATCGAGGATGTGCTGAACCGGCGCATCATGCTGCTTCCGGCGGTGGAATCCGCGTCGGGACCGTTTCGCGGCATGACCGCGCGCTGGGTCGGCCCGCCCGCCGACGCACGGCGGGAGGCGGCCGCGCTCTCGTTCTATCTCGCGCTGATGACGGCGGAATGCCTGTTCATGATCGGCGCGGACGGGCCGACCATCGTCGAGGGGCCGTTCGCCTCCAACCCGGAATACATCGACATGCTGCACGCCGCGACCGGCCGCGCGGTCGAGGCGGCCGCGCACGGCTCCACCGGCACGGCGCTCGGCGCGGCGCTTCTGGCCGTGAGCGGGGCGAACATTCCCTCGCCCGCCGCTCCGCCGCCGATGCGCAAGACCGGAAACCACGAAGCTTTATGCGCCTACGCCCGGATCTGGCGCCAACTCATCTGGCAGGAACAATGAACCGACAACTTGTCATACTTATATGAAGAGCATGATCCGTCCATACAAGCGCGCAAACACGAACCGGTTCATCCGCTTGCCTCGGGAGCGCTATTTCAGGGGCGGAAAGCGTATGGTGACAGATGCGCGTCATATGAAAATCGTAATATGATATCTGCGCGATTCGTAATATAACGTGTGTGCTCGGGACATGTTCCCGCGAGCGTGACGGAGGGAAGCCGGGTGATGCCGACGATGAGAGAAACACTATCGCATGCGTTTCCATCTCCTGCGGATATTCCCGCCGAGCACCGCCTGCCCGGGCCGGTCGATCAGCGCGTGATCCTGATCGACGGCGTGCTGGAGCCCTGGGAGGGGCCGGTACGGGAGGTGCTGTCGGCGATCTGCATCCGCGACGCGCAGGGCGGAGTGGCGCCGGCGGTGATCGGCAGTTATCCGCGCGCCGGCGTGGCGGAGGCCGGGCGGGCGCTCGCGGCCGCCGTGGCGGCGTGGGATGACGGGCGCGGCGAATGGCCCACCATGACGGTCGCCGCCCGCATCGCCTGCATGCGGGACTTCACCCGCCGGATGGTGGCGCGCCGCGACGAGATCGTGCGCCTCATCATGTGGGAGATCGGCAAGAGCATCAGCGATTCCCGCAAGGAGTTCGACCGCACGGTCGCCTATATCAAGGCCACCGTCGACGCCCTGCGCGACCTCGACAACGCCAGCTCCCGCTTCCAGATCGTCGAGGGCACCATCGGCCAGGTCCGCCGCACGCCGCTCGGCGTGGTGCTCTGCATGGGGCCCTACAACTACCCCCTGAACGAGACCTTCGCCACGCTCATCCCCGCCCTCATCATGGGCAACACCGTGGTGTTCAAGCCGCCGACGTTCGGGCTGCTGCTGTTCGCGCCGCTGCTCGAAGCCTTCCGCGACGCCTTTCCGAAGGGCGTCATCAACACCGTCTACGGCGCCGGCGCCGAAGTCGTGCCGCACCTGCTCGATACCGGCCGCATCAACGTGCTGACGCTGATCGGCTCCAGCAAGGTCGCCGATCACCTCAAGAAACTGCATCCCAAGGTCAACCGCCTGCGCGCCATCCTGGGGCTCGACGCCAAGAACGCCGCCATCGTGCTGCCCGACGCCGACCTCGACCTCGCCGTGAAGGAATGCCTCGCCGGGGCGCTCTCGTTCAACGGCCAGCGCTGCACGGCGCTCAAGATGCTGATCGTCCACCGCTCGATCGCCGCGCCGTTCCTCGACCGCTTCAGCGCGGAACTCGACAGGCTCAAGGTCGGCATGCCGTGGGAGCCGGACGTCGCCGTCACGCCGCTGCCGAACGTCGACAAGGTGCGGGAAATGGCGGCCTATGTCGCGGATGCGGTGGCGAAGGGCGCGCGCGTGGTCAACGCCGGCGGCGGCGCCCACACGGCGGACCTCGGCGGCACGCTGTTCCGTCCGGCGCTGGTCTATCCGGTGGCGGAGGGCATGCGCCTCTACCGCGAGGAGCAGTTCGGGCCGGTGGTGCCGGTGATGGCCTACGACGACATCGAGACCGCGCTCGATTATGTCATCACCTCCGATCACGGCCAGCAGGTATCGGTCTTCGGCAACGATCCGGCGGAGATCGGCCGGCTCGTCGATCCGCTGGTCAATCAGGTGTGCCGCGTCAACATCAACTGCCAGTGCCAGCGCGGGCCGGACGTGTTCCCCTTCACGGGGCGCAAGGATTCGGCCGAGGGCACGCTGTCGGTGAGCGACGCGTTGCGCTCCTTCTCCATCCGCTCCATGGTAGCGGCAAAGCATACTCCGGCGAGCGAGAAACTTCTCGACGCCATCGTGCAGGGCCACCAGTCGAACTTCATCTCCACCCGCTTCATCTTCTGAACCAGTCCAGCAGGGGTCGCCCGCATCATGCACCGTCAACGCCGCGCCAAGATCGTCGCCACCGTGGGGCCGGCCAGCGCCTCGCCGGAGATGCTGAGGGAGCTGTTCCTCGCCGGCGTCGACACGTTCCG
>NZ_JBMNUS010000013.1:0-135442 GCF_050946405.1 Pseudochelatococcus sp. | reverse complement strand
GACGCAACCTAAAGAAAAACCAGTCCGTCGCCGCAAAACTCGTAAGCCGCAGCGCCGGTGTGACCCCTATCTAGATCACACAAATATCCATGTCAATCCAAAAATGAAACTTTCTTGACGAAAGGAACGTCCGATCCCCACAACGCCTTACGCAGCACGGATTTCGTCGAAAAATCGCTCGACCGTATGGCGCACGCCCTGGGCTTCCTTCGCCAGCCCGGAGGCGGAACCGAGCACATCGGCGGCATGCTGGCGGGTGTCGCTCACACCCTGGGAAATATCCCGCATCTTCACCGAAACCTGTTGCGTGCCCGTAGCCGCCTGCTGAACGCTTTCGGCGATTTCGCGAGTCGCAGCTCCTTGCTGCGATACCGCCTGAGAGATCTCCGAAAAGATCACGTTGATTCGCTCGATGATCTCGCCGACGCCATGAATGGCGGAAACGGCCGTTTGCGAAACCGTCTGAATCGCTCTGAGATGCTCGGATATGTCGCCCGTCGCGCGTTCGGTCTGATCAGCCAGGGACTTGACCTCCGACGCCACCACGGCGAAGCCCTTGCCGGCGTTGCCCGCACGGGCCGCCTCGATCGTGGCGTTAAGCGCCAGCAGATTCGTTTGCTGGGCGATGGTGCTGATCAGCGCCACGATCTCGTTGATTCGCTCGCTCGCGCTCAGAAGCTGACGGGCCGTGCCGTCCGTTTCGCGCACGGACGCGAGCGCCTGATCGGCGATCTGACGCGAATCACTGATCTGACGGGAAATCTCGTTGATCGAGGCGGCGAGTTGTTCAGAGGCCGATGCGACATTCTGCACGTTTGCCGATGCCTGCTCGGCAGCCGTCGAAACATTGACGACATTGCCGGAGCTTGCGTCCGCGGTCGTATTGAGGGATCGGGCGGTGCTCTCGAGCGATTCGGACGAGGCCCTGATCAGGGCGAGCACGTTGACCATCTCATCGTCGAAATCGCGAATCAGCGCCTCGACGGCATCAACGCGTTGCGCCTGGGCCTCGCTTGCATGGCGCTGATTCTCTTCCAGATGATGGCGCTCGATGGCATTTTGCTTGAACACCTCCAGCGCGGCGGCCATGGCGCCGATTTCGTCGCGCCGGTGCAGATCGGGAATCGCGATCTCGCGCTCGCCTTGCGACAACCGGCGCATGATATCGATGAGGCGTGTCAGGCTGCGGATGAGCAGGCGGTTGACATACAGCCAGCCGATTGCAATCGCCAGCACCACGGCGCCGATCGCGACGCCGAAGAGCTTCCATACGCCATCGGCAATGACCGTGCGCACATCCGCGGCCGCCGCCCGCGCGCCGTTGCTGGCGTCCGCCACCAGACCGGCCGTCCGCTCTCGCAGGCGCTCCGCAACGGTGGCGTTTGAAACGAGCAGCAGATCGCGATCTTCCCCGTCGAGCAGAAAATCGCTCTGCATCTGAAACGGCTGGGCATCCAGAACTGCCAGCCACGCATCGCGAACCGGCGCGATTCGCTCCGCATCGGCCGCCTCCAGCCCCCCGACCAGACGCACGAGCTCCGCCCGATGCTCCTCCACGCCGGCTCTGGCGCGGTCGACCGCATCCAGATCGGTCAGAACCGGCAAGCCCAGCAAGGCGCCCACCAGCTTTACATTCAGTTGTCCGAGCAAGGCGCCGGCTTCGATATCGTCCAGTTGCTCCGCCACCCGGTCGAAATCACCGGCCGCCGGCTCGACCTTCTGCATCAGCCGGACAAATTCGGCTCTGTTTTCGCCAATGGCGTTCACCAGATTATGAATATCGGTCAACATCCGGCTCATGTCGTCGATATACGAGATGTAATCGGTGATCTCCACCGCATCCGTCGTGCCGCGCAGGGCTTCGATCAGGCTGCGGCCTTCATCCCGGATGGGATCGACACGCCGCCAGATGGCCTCGCGCGCATCGGCGCCCGGCGCCGCCACGATCTGCGGACCATAACCGACCAGCCGCTCCGCCGTCGCGGCCAGCCGCAGCGCAGCCTCGATCTGCGGCAATCGCCGCTGGGCGACCTGATCCATGCGTTCGGCCACATCGTTGAAAGCCAGCCACGCAACCAGCGCCGCCAGAATCGGCAATGTCGAAATGACGCCGAATGCCAACCACAAACGGCCGCGAATGCCGATGGCGGGACCAGAAAACGCCATAACCGAACCCTCTCCGCTACTGCTCGAAAAACAGTAGCCATGAAGCATTGCGGTTTTGTGATAATAATGACCGATTTGCGCCATACACGCCGTGATCTCTCATGTCATATCTGACATTTACGATGCATTTTAAACGTTTTAGCGCTGCTCTGGACATTTTCTCCCATAACTTGCGGGCGGTTTCGTAAAAGGGCCACGTAAGCGCGCCATATTTGTCTCATCGGCCAGACTCCGGGAGCGCGACCGTTTCGGGATATCGGGTCAAACTACACACAAGCCTTTGATTTTCAGCGATTTCTCGATCTCTTTCGTTGATCGGGAAATCGCTCCGACATCACAAGAGCGAACCCGCGCTCCGGCCGGAGGCCGTCAGCGAAAGGAATTGATCATGCGCCATATCGGAATTGCGGCATCGGCTTTTGCCGGAATTGCTTTAATGATGACGAGCGTCTCCGCTCCGGCCCAGAGTTCCGGCCCGGCCATCGTGTTCGACATGGGCGGCAAGTTCGACAAGAGCTTCAACGAAGCCGCATATAATGGCGCGGAGCGGTTCAGGAAGGAAACCGGCGCCGCTTATCGCGAATTCGAGATCACCGGCGAGAACCAGCGCGAACAGGCGCTGACCAATCTCGCCCGGCGCGGCGTGAGCGTGGTGGTCTCGGTCGGCTCCGCGCAGAAGCCCGCGCTTGAAAAGGTCGCGCCGCGGTTTCCCGACGTGAAGTTCGTCATCATCGATTCCGTGATCGAGGCGCCGAACGTTCAGTCGATCGTGTTCAAGGACGAGGAAGGCTCCTTCCTCGTGGGTGCGCTGGCCGCGATGGCCTCGAAAAGCGGCAAGCTGGGCTTCATCGGCGGCATGGATATTCCGCCGATACAAGCTTTCGGCTGCGGTTACGCCCAGGGAGGAAAATATATCAATCCGCAGATCGAATATATCGCGGACATGGTCGGCACCACCCCTTCCGTGTGGCGCGACCCGGCGAAGGGCGCGGATCTTGCCGACGCGCAGTTCGGCCGCGGCGTGGATGTCATTTTCGCCGCCGCCGGCGGCACCGGAATCGGCGTGATGCAGGCGGCGAAGGACAAGGGCAAACTGGCCATCGGCGTGGACAGCAACCAGAATCACATACAGCCCGGCACGGTGCTGACCTCCATGCTCAAGCGCGTCGACAACGCGGTTTACGGTGCGTTTCAGGATGCGAAGAACGGCACCTGGAAACCGGGCACCATCTCCCTCGGCCTGAAGGAAGGCGGCGTCGACTGGGCGCTGGACGACAACAACCGCAAGCTCGTGACAGCCGATATGGAAAAGAAGATCGTCGCCATACGAGACGACATCATCGGCGGCAAGATCAAGGTCATCAATTACAGCGCCAACGGCAATTCCTGCCCGGTCAGGTAAGGGCTCGCGCGCTGTCCGCGAACTGTCACCGCCGCGTGGCGGTGACGACTTCGAGCACGGCCGCGATCACCTCCTGCGGCGCGTCGTTCTGGATATAATGCCCCGATTGCGGGGCCAGGCGATTCACGCCCCGGTCGGAGCGCGCCGCCAGTTCGTCATGCAGCTTCATCCACAATGTATTGGCGGGGTCTTTTTCGGCCTCCGGCATATCGGGCAACGCATTCCCGGCGGTGAGAACGATCAGCGGCAAGGTTCCATATCGCCGGGTGGAGCCGGTGAGCTGGATGTCATCCACGGTCGAGCTGTCCTCCTGCATGGAGAACATGTTTTCATGTTCGGAAAGCAGCGCCTCCCAATAGGAAACCTTCTTCATCCGCGCGCTTTCCGCCGCCGCCAGCACCGGGCCGGCACCGGGTGTCGGGTTGCCGCATTCGGCCGGCAGAGAACTGCCCGGCGTCATATCGCCGGCTTTCGCGGCATCCAGACAGGCGAGAATCACGGCGCGTTGCTGCGCGTTCGCGATGAAATAGGAGCGGGTGACGGCGGCCATGTGCCGCTCCTGATGCGCCACGGCGGGATCGACGAGCACCAGCCCCGCCAGATCGCGCGGATTCTCGTCGGCATACCGGGCCGCGATCAACCCGCCCATCGAATGCGCCACCAAAACGAACGGGCGGCCGATACCGCCCGCGTCGACAAGAGCCCGCAGCCGCGCGGCCATGCCCGCCACATCCTGCGCCGCCCTGGCGGGATCGCTGAAACCGAGCCCGGCCCGGTCATAGGCGCAGACGCGCGTCACTTTGGCGATTTCCGGCTGAACGTCGCGCCACGTCACCGCGCTTTCGCCGAAACCCGCTTCGAGAAGAACCGTCGGAAAACCTTCGCCCCGGCAGACGAGATTGAGCCGTTGCCCATCGCCCACCTCGACGAGCGACGCCGGCCGCTCATAGGGCGACTGGTCGAACGGCGCCGCATCCGCTCCCCATGCCGGCGGATTTGCCGGCAAGCCCGTCATGAAAGCCGCTGCCGCGAGCGCCGGAAAGCCCGACCATATTTTCATCCGACCGCTCCGCATAAATGTCATACTATCACCGCACCGCGCCATAGATTGCGGCGACCATCGGCGATAACGTCGCGTCAACGCTTGCGTCGGTCAAGAGCATTCCTGCGCCGTCGCGCCCGCCCGGCCGCGCATGATAGGATGCGTCCCGCCATCCGCCGGCATAAGGGTTTTCCGGTGGTTTTTCCGTCGAAGCGATAACGGGTATGGATATAATGCACGACAGTCCGGCGTCCATACGGGACATTCCGGTATCGGTTTACATCGCGGCTCCGGCCGGGATCGCCGGCGGGCGGGCGGCAGCGTGGCTCGACGCGCAGGAGACCGCGCGGGCGGGCCGTTTCCGTTTCGAGCGCGATCGCGAGACATTCGTCGCCGCGCACGGCCTGCTGCGGGGGGCGCTGTCCCGCCATATCGCCGGAACGGGGCCGGCGGCATGGCGCTTTACCGCCTCGCCCCTCGGCAAGCCGTGCATCGTGCGCGCGCCGGGGATGCCTGACGTGCGCTTCAGCCTGTCGCACACGGCGGGCTGCGTGGCGGTCGCGTTGTGCGAGGGCCGCGAGACCGGCGTCGATGTCGAGCGCGTGACGCCGGCGACGGCGACGATCGAACTGGCGCAAAGCTTCTGCACGGCGGCGGAACTGGCCGGCCTTGCCGCGCTGGAACGCTCTCCCATCCAGCCGGATTCCGCTCACGGCGACTGCCCGACACCGATGGCGGAGCGCTTCTTCAGGCTGTGGACGCTGAAGGAAAGCGTGGTGAAGGGCCTTGGCCAGGGCCTTTCCCGCCCGCTGACCTGCGCCGGTTTCTCGCTCGATCAGCCAACCTTCGCCAGTCTCGGCTTCACCCGTCTCGGCTTCGCCCATCTCGACGAAGACCTGCGCCGCGCGGGCGTCTGGCACGTCCAGAGCGGTCTGCTCGCTTCGGGCCACGCCTTCGCGCTCACCATGCTCCTGCGCGCCGGCGAGCGGCCGCGCCTCACCGCCTATGCCGTCAGCGATCCCGGTGCGCTGGCGGCCGGTGTCGCGCCCGCGCCGCTGCCGCTGGCCGTCAGCAGTTGTTCAAGCCACGACAGCACCGTGTTCAGATGCGGCGGATGGAACATCGAGTAATGATCGCCACCGACCTCATGCACGGCGAATCGCCCGGCCGCGAATCGGCGGAAGCCTTCCATGCCCGCGCGGGGAAGCGCATCGGCGGCCTCCAGGCAGGTGACGGGGCTGTGAACGACGCCGGTGAAGCGATGTCGCCGCACCGCGGCATGATTGTGCCGGGCGAGACGCTCGATGCGCGCGAGATCGGCCGGGGGCATCGCATCCATGATCGCCAGCACGCGGCCCCAATAAGGGCGCGTGCGTAACGCCGCGAAGCCCGGCAAGCCGTCCGACGCATCGTTCGTTCCGTCGTCCGCCGCCGGCGGGGCGCTGTCCAGCAGGATCAGTTCGAGCGCCGGGCTCCGATGCCCTCCGTTTTCCGCCTCCAACTGCAACGCCGTCTCCAGTGCGAAATGCGCACCCATGGACCAGCCGACCAGTCGAAGTCTCCGCCCCTGTCCGATCAGCGGCCGCAAGGCCCGCACGAAATGTCCGGCGCAGTCCGCCACATTTTCCGCGAACGGCTCGTCGCGGTCGAAACCCGGCGCCTGCATCCCGATGCAGGCGACATCGCCCGCGAGAGGCTCGACCAGATCGCGGTAGGGGGTCGACGTGCCGAGCGCCGGCGGGAAAAAGACGGCGAGCGGCGCGTCGGACGATCCCGCGCGCAGCGGCAGCACCCGATCGCCGCCGACAGGCGTGGGCGTGGCGCCGCCGACAATATGCACGGCGAGTCGGCGCACGGTGGGGTGATCGAACAGGCTGCGCAGCGTGAGCGGGCGTTCGAACACCGCCCGCGCCTTCGAGGCGACGAGGATCGCCTTCAGGCTGTGGCCGCCGAGCGCGAAGAAATCGTCGTCGAGGCCCACATGGTCGAGAAACAGCACCTCGCGCCAGATCGCGCGCAGTTTCTCCTCCGTCTCGTTTCCCGCCTCCGGCGCTCCGGGCGCGGGAGCCTGCGGCCGCCGGTGTTCGGTCAGCGCCTTGCGGTCGGTCTTGCCGTTGGCGGTCAGCGGGAAGCGCGACACGGCGATGAAGCGCGCCGGTATCATCGGCGGCGGCAGACGCCGCGCCAGAGCGGCGCGGATGGCGGCCGGCGTCGTTTCCCCTTCCGGCCTTTCCCCTTCCGGGACGACATAGGCGACAAGCTCGGTCGCGCCGCCGCGCGCATCCGTCACCACCGCCGCGTCACGCACGCACTCAAGCGCCGTCAGCGCCGCCTCGACCTCCTTCAGCGAGACGCGATAGCCGCGCACCTTCACCTGATCGTCGACGCGCCCGAGAAACTCCAGCGTGCCGTCATCGGCCCAGCGCACGCGGTCGCCGGTGCGGTAGACGCGCAGCCCGCCGCACCATGGCAGGACGGCGAAGCGGGCGGCGTCGGCGGGCGAGGCGTTCACATATCCCTGCGCGAGGCCGCGCCCGGCCACGAGCAGTTCGCCCGGCACGCCGGGCGGCACGGGCCGCAGCGCGGCGTCACACACGAAAAGGCGCACGCCCGCGATCGGCCGGCCGAGACGTTGCGGCCCCTCGCCGCGATCCGCCAGATCGTCGAGCGGGCCGGCGGCGCAGCCGATGGTGGCCTCGGTCGGCCCGTAATGATTGTAGATGCGCAGGCCCGGAAGCCGTTGCCGCAGACGCCGCAGCTCGGCGAAATTCTGCGGCTCGCCGCCGAGCAGCAGCAGGCGCAGCGCGCCCGCCCCGGCAAGACGCGCCTCCCCGCCCGGCGTCGCGAGGAGCATCGACAGATAGGAGGGCGTCGTCTTGAGCACCATGATGCCGTGGTCGGCCAGCAGGGCGAGCACATGGGCCGGATCGCGGCGCTCGTCCTCGTCGGGAAGCGACACGCAGCCGCCGCCGAGCAGCGCGCCGAACAGGCCGGTATAGCCGAGATCGAAGGCCGCCGAGGTCACGAGCGCCGTGCGCATGTCAGGCCCGGCGCCGGACAGCGTGCCGAACCAGCCGACATAATTGATGAGCGCGGACTGGCCGACGCGCACCCCCTTCGGCACGCCCGTCGTGCCGGAAGTATAGATGATGTAGGCCGTCGCGTCGGCGTCGACGGCCGGCAGCGCTTCCCCGTCGAGCGCGCCGGGATCGGCCGGCGATTGCGCCACCGGCACGCCGGCCGCCGCCTCTTCCGGCAGCGCGCCCTGCGCCAGCACGAGCCGCGCCCCGCTGTCCTTCAGGATATGGGCCGTGCGCAGCGCCGGATTGCCGGGGTCGAGCGGCACGAACGGCGCGCCGAGCAGCAGGCAGGCCAGCATCGCCGTCACCAGCCCCTCTCCGGCAGGCAGATGCAGCGCGACCGGATCGCCCGGCCCGATCCCGTGCGCGCGGCGAAACCAGGCCGCGAGCCCGCGCGCCCGCGCTTCCAGTTCCGCGTGCGAGAGCGTGCGCCCGCCGGCCCGCACAGCCGGGGCCTCGCCCCTACGGGCCACGACATCGCGCCGCAGCGCCGCGATGTCGGGCGCAAGCACGCCGGGCTCCGCCCCCCGGCCCCACGCCTCGATTCGCGCCGCCTCTTCGTCATCGAGCAGGGTCATGGCATCGATGGCGCAGTCCGGCTCCCCGGCGGCCTGCCGCGCCAGCCGCACGAACCAGCGCCCGATGCGCGCCACGGCCGCCGGATCGACCGCCCGGCTGTTGAAGGTCAACACGAGGCGCGCGCTTTCGCCCGGCAGCATGAGCGCCCCGAAATCGTAATTGCCGGTCTGGAACATCCGCACGTCATGGATCGTCACGCCGGGCGCGAGCACCTGCGCCTCGCCCCGGAAACGCGCGTCGAGCGGGTAGTTCTCATAGACGAAATAATGTCCGATCAACGCGCCGCGCGGCGCGCTCGCCTGCTGGATGTCGGCCAGCGCGCAATGCACGTGCCCGAGCCAGCCGGGCCGTTGCGCATGGACCTGCGCCACGAGTTCCGCGAAGGTTTCGGATGGCGCGTAGCGGATGCGCAGCGGCAGCATGCCGATGCACGGCCCCAGCACGGCCTCGCCGCCCGGAAGATCGGGCAGGCGCGTCGAGGCCATGGTGCCGAAGACGACATCCCGCCGATTCTCCATCTTCGCCAGCAGCACGCCCCAGAGCGCCTGCGCCAGCGTGCCCGGCGTCACCCCGAGCGCGCGCGCCCGCGCATCGAGTTGCGCCGTCAGCGCCTCGCCCAGCGCCGCCTCGTGCGTGAGGCTGTCCCGCGGCCCGTCGAGGGCGACGGGGCGGCGGCCGGGGAGCGCCACGGCGGTCTCGTAATCCGCGAGATAATCGCGCCAGAAATCCAGCGCCCGCGCCGTGCGCCGCCGCTCGCTCGCCTTGACGAAACCGCCGAACTGAACGGCGGCGGGCAGACGCGGCGCATCGCCGCGCGTAAAAGCCTGATAGGCGCGCGTCAGGTCGTCCTGCAAGATGCCGATGCACCAGCCGTCCATCAGCACATGATGGAAGCCGAACACGACGCGGGTCTCCTCCGGGGCGATCAGCAGCAGGCCGAGCCGCACCAGCAGGTCGCGCCGCAGATCGAACGGGCGCTGCCGCTGCTCCGCCTCGTAGCGCTCGCAGGTCGCGCCGGCGGCATCCGGGCCGAGAGCGCGGCAGTCGACGACATCCGGCACGAGTTCACGCGCCTTCAGCACGATTTGCAACGGCCGCTCCGCGCCTGTCGGCCGGAAGACGGTGCGCAGCACGTCATGCCGGTCCACCAGGAATTGCCAGGCGCGCCGGAAGGCCGCGATATCCAGCGGCCCGCGCACGGTGAAGCTCATCTGCTGAAAGTAGGCGCGCTGGCCCTCGTGCGCCGCCTCGCGCTCCATGAGATCGTGAAAGACGACCCCTTCCTGAAAAGGCGTCAGCGGATAGATGTCCTTGATGTTGTCGCGGGAGAGCACGGTTTCGCCATTACGGTTTGGAAGTTGCTGGTGACGTCCTGCCCGCTGCCGGCCCGCCGCGGACATGTGCCCGGCCGGATCAGGGCGTGGGCGGCCCGGTCTCGGCCTGCCCGCCGGGCGGGTCCGCGATACCGAAGAGGCTGGAAAGCTTCTGCCAGAACGAAACCGTGCCGCCGACGCCGATGAACGGCGACATGATCGGCAGCACGCCCGGCGGACGCGGCGCGGGCATCGACAGCGCGCCGGCCTCCACATTGCCGGGGCCGGCGGGAGAAACGCCGGGAACCCGGCTCGCGTCAGGGCCGGCCGCGTTCGCGGAACCGGCGATGCCGGAGGTCGCGGTAGGCCCGATGGCGGCGACATCGCGGGACCACGCGCCCTGCGCCGGATGCAGCGTCGCGCCGAGGCCCAATCCCTTCGATTCCCGATTGCGCATGTCCGGCCGCGAGATGTCGACGGAACCGAGATATCTGGCCGCGCCGTTCTTGCCCTCGGGGGCGGGAGGCGCGGACGGCGCGGCCGCAACCGCCGCCGGCGTCCCCGCGTCGCCGGTGTTCAGAATGAGAGGCAGGCCGCCGTTGCCGCCGAGAACGATCGTCTTGGCATTGGGCGAGTTCGCCAGCAGGACCGTCGCCTCGATGCCGCGCCACTTGAGATAGGCTTCGGAAATCCCCGTCTGCACGATCTGCTGAAACTTGCGAATCCCTTCCGCCTCGATTTCCTTGCGCTGGTTCTCGAAGCGCTCGCGCTCCACCCGGTGCTGCATTTCCTGAACGAGTTGCTGCTGCTCGATTTTCGCCTGCACCGCGGCAACGACGCGGGGCGGCATCACCACTTCGCGAATCAGGACATCGGTCAGCATGATCAGGCCGTCGTTGACCTTGAGACCGGCATTGACCGTATCGAGATCCTTCGGCGCGAAAATGAAGTTGGGAAATCCGCGATCGACGACGGTGCTGTAAACGCGGGAAAGCATTTCTTCCCGGTTCGGGCCATAATAATCCACCATCCTGAACTTCGAAAACTCCTGTCTTGTCGATGAGTTCAGTTCCGGCAGGAGAATTCTTTGCATGTATTGGGGGCCCGCGATCTTGTGCAACCAGCCGACGAACTTGGGGTTGACGAACCAGCGGAAGGTCAGGCCGATGGTGATGTTCAGCCCGTCCTGGGAAATCGCGACGATATCGATGCTTTCGCTCTGGAGACGCAGGTCATAGAGCTGCACGCGGTTCCACGGCCAGATCAGCGCGATGCCCTCGTGCAGCACCATCTCCGTATCGGTGCCTCCGCCGAAGCGACGCCATATCACGCCGGCGGACCCGGCCGGAATATTGACGACCATGTAGGGCGCGAGAAACGTCACGCAAAGCAGCACGACAAGCACGCACAGCATAAGATCGCGGCGGCGCGGCAGACGAAACCGGCGCCAGTGCCGCGCAGGCGCGACACCGGCATCCGGGGTGAAAAGATCTTGTTGTGTCATCGTCTTCCGTGACGCACCGGCGGCAAGGCCGGCCATGAACGTTCATCGAATGCGCGGCGCAACCCGGCCGCGCCCGGCCATGCGGGCAGGGATATCGTCAGGGCTCCGGCTTCCTGAACCGCGCGAAGCCGCGCCGCCCCTCGCTCGATCCCACGATGATGAGCACCAGCAAGGCGACAAGCGGCGTCATGGCGAGCGCGAGAATGAAGTACAGAAGAAAGCCGCCCCAATAACCGAGGCCGAGTATCCCGACAAGCACGCACAGCATAAAGTAAATGACGACAGCCATTCGCGTTCTTTCTCGTCAACCCGCCCCGGCGTCAGCGTGTCTCCCACCCGTTACGATCGGAAGGCGCCCATTCCGGCAAGGCGCGCCGGCACGATGCCGACGCGCTCGCAGCCTCACACGGCGGCGGGCGCGGCAGCCGTTTCCTTCTTCGCCGCCGAAGCAGGAGCAGCGGCGGCAGGAACGGGAGCAGCCGGGGCATCTGCCGCCTTGGCTTTTCCGGCCACGCCGACACCCGCGCTTGCCAGCGTCTCGCCCACTTCCTTGCGGGCGTTCTCGAACTCTTCCGCGAAGAAAGCGCGCGTCTTCTCGGCGTCGAAGTCAAGCAGCGTGCCGCCGGCCTCGAAGTGCTGCGTGAACACCCGGCCGAGCGCCACGGTCGCGGCGGCCGAAAGCGCGGGAAACACCGCCGCGCCGAGCAGCGAGCCCACGAACGGAACGGCCTTCGCCGCGCTGGCGAGCCCGCCGGTGGTCAGCAGCGCCGGAACGCCGCCGCCGACCAGGCCGGCGACGAGCGCGCGCACGCGCTCCTTCGAGAACGGCACGCCGTAGAGCGACGCCAGATCGTTGACCAGCGCATATTGCACGCCCGCCACGCCGACGGCGTCCAGCACGGGAACCGGAATGAGGCCCGCGCCCGTCGCCCACAGCGTATATTTGCGAATGATCTGCTCGGCCTTCTGGCGGCTGGCAGGCTCGGCTGCCGCGACTTCTTCCCCGACACTGTTCTGCGCCTCGGCAACCATGATGCTCTCCTCCGGGAGTATGAAACGAGATGGAATTCGCAACCGTGACAGTCCACCGCCCACCGCTTTCAGGCCCCGCCCCGACGCAACCGGCGCACACTGTCCAGAACACTTTCTATTTCATGAAAGTAATATCCTACACCTATCATAGTTGACCATCGGAGTCGAGAGCTATACCTTTGTCGCCTGCTATAATAATGCGCACGATCCGATACCCCGAAGACATGATGGCAATGGAGAGAGACATTACCGCTGCTGGCGAAGAAGGAGCGGAACCGTCCGTCTCTGCTGCGGCCATGCGCCGTTGGTTTCCCGCCGCCGGGGGTACGGGTCGCCCTGCCATGCGGCTGATCTGTCTGCCCTTCGCGGGTGGCGGCGTATCCGCCTTCGCCGGATTGCGGGCGCATGCGCGCGCTCATGAGCGGCTCGAAGTCCTGCCCGCGCAGTTCCCCGGCCGCGAAAGCCGCTTTTCGGAGACCCCCATTGCCTCGATGCCCCTCCTGCTGGCGCGCCTCATCGAGGCGCTCACGCCGCTGCTCGATCGTCCCTACGTCCTGCTCGGCTACTCGCTTGGCGCGCGCGTCGCCTATTGTCTCGCGCGGGCGGCGGATCGTCTCGGTCTTCCCGCGCCCGCCTGCGTCATGGTCGCCGCGCATCGCCCTCCCGGCGCCCCGCCCCGCATGCCGCCGCTGCATGACCTGCCTTCCGAAGAATTCTGGCGCCGGCTGTCCTCCTACAACGGCACGCCGGAGGAAATCGTGCGCAACGCGGAGTTCCGAGAATTGTTCGAGCGCACGCTCAGGGCGGATTTCGCCCTGGCGGAAACGTCCCTGCCCTTTCCGGTCGAGCGCCTGACCTGTCCGGTCGTCGCCTTCGCCGGCGCGGACGATCCGCTCGTCTCGCCGCGCGAGATCGCCGGCTGGGCGGCGGTCGCGGGCGATGGTTTCGAGCTGGTGACGATCGCGGGCGGGCACTTCTTCCTGCGCGAGAACGCGGACGAGTTTCACGCGCAAGTCCTCGCGCATATGCGGCTCGGAAACACCCGGTCAGAAACGCCAGTGTAAGCCGCCGCGCACCGTATTGACGCCACCGAGGCTGGAGAACGCGCCATCGTAGGCGGCGAAGACGGAGAGCGAGTCGCTCGCCGCCAGCTCCAGCCGGCCGCCGACCGGCATCACCCAGGCGTTCCGCTTGAAGCCGCCGGTGACGACGGGGCTGAAACCGGGCACGTCGACCCATCCGTTCGCGCTCTTCAGCACGATGTCGCGCGCGAGGCCGGCGCGAAGCTCGCCCGTGAGCCGGCCGCTCCAGCCGCCCAGGGAAACGTCGAAAGTCTTCGCAACCGCAAGGGATGCCTCGGACCGCACCTGTTCATACGTGCTTGCCCCGATGCCGATGCCGAAGCCGTAGCCCGGAATGCCGCCGATCTCGCGATGGGCGTCCTGCTCGATCCGCAGCAGCGTGACGGCGGCGCGCGGCGTCAGGCGCACGCCCGCGCCCACATCGAAGGTCGCGCGCGCCCCCACGCGGGCGGCGAGGCGGAAATCGTCGAAGCTGCCCTGCGCCACACCGGCGAGCGCTCCCGATTCCACCGCGCGCGTGGTGGTGTCGTCGCCCCGGCCGGCGAGCAGCGAGGCGCTGAACAGCACGCGCCCGGCCTCGTAAGCGCCGTAGACGCCGGCCTTGTAGGCGTCGGAGGAGAACTTCATTCCCGGATTCGCCGGCGTCGTCGCCTGGGTGCGGCTGTAGGCGCCCATCGCGCCCACAAGCAGGCCGGGCAGGGGTTCGGCATCGGCGCCCACCGCGACGCCGCCGCCCTCCGACGCGATGGTCGGCACCGGCCCATCCGCGGCATGGCGGTCGAAGGCGCCGTAGGCCGAAGCCCAGACCGCCGCCCCCGCCGCGCGGGAACCCGCCGCCGACGCGCCGCGCCGCGAGAACCATTCCTTCAGGTTTTCGGCCTGCGCGCCGGCGGCAGGCCCACGTGCCGCACCGGCCGGCGCGGCGGAAGTAGCTGAAGCGGCGAACGCCGCCGCCCGCTCCTCGAACAGGTCGAGATTGCGCAGGGTATCGGCCGCGCCGGTGCGCACCGCCGCATCGAACAGGAAGGGGTTGACCGCCGCGACATTGACCGCCGTCGGCGTGTATTGCACGCCAAGGCCCACGCGGCCGCCGGTGGTGGCGGCGGCGAACGCCCCTTCCACCGCGCCGGCGGAGAGGACATTGTAGATGCCGCTCGCCGCCGCCGGCGGCGGCGTGACATGCAGGCTGCCGCCGGTCAGGGAAGCGGGGCCAGCCACCGCGAGCAGGTCGCTCGCGCCGCCCGGCCCGGTCTCGATCATCAGCCGGGTATCGCGCCCGGCATAGCCGCCGACGGTAAGCGTGCCGATGCCATTGCCCGGCGCCACCGTGCCGCCGCCGCCCACGACGCCGGTGATCACGCCCTCGCCGCTCAGCACCGCGTCGCCTCCCGCCATCGGCACATGGCCCGAGACGATGCCGTCGACCCTCACCCGGTTGCCGTCGCCGGCGAGCGCGATGTCGCCGCCGACATAGCCGGTGGGCTCCACCTCCACGCGATTGCCGCCGCCTTCGCCCGCGATGGCGATCCGCTCGATGCCGTGGCCGTAGGTCGTCACGCTGCCGCCGATGACGGCGGCGTTGTCGCGGCCGCTCATGGCGATGGCGGGCGCGCTGGCGCCGACCACAGCGCCGGTCGGCAGCACGTTCACCCGGTTGCGGTCGCCCATAATCCGCACCGCCACCGAATCCACGCCGTAGGTGAGAAGCGTGCCGCCGATGTGCGCGGCATTGTCCGCGCCGGTCATGCTGACGGTGGCGGAGTTCGTGCCCCACAGCTCGGCCGTCGCCCCTTGCGGCAGCACGAGCGAGGCCCCGCCCTGCAACGCCACCGCGGCGGAATGGCTGCCGAACATCGCAAGGCTCGGCCGCGCCACCTGCGCCAGCGAAACGGCGCCGGTGACGGGATCGATGTAGTAATTGCCCATGGTCAGGTGGGACGGGGCGATGGTCAGCGTGCCATCAGTGACGGCGATCGGCGTCGTGCGCACGCTGTCGCCCGCACAGGTCCTGTCGCCGCCCGCGCCCTGCGGGCCGGCCCCGTAGCTGCACGAGCCCTGCGCGGTGAGCGCCAGCGTGACGTTGCGGTCGAGCGCCCACAGGATCATGACGGAGCTGTAATTGCCCCCTTCCCTTCCCGCATAAACGTAACGGCCCAGGGCGTCGGAGGCGCCGTAGAGCGGAAACCATGGCAATGCATTGGCCTGATAGCCGAGAAAATTGACGGCATAGGCCACGTCCAGCGCCGGATTGTAGAACAGCGACGCCGTGTCGCCGCCGATCAGCCCGCTGTGGCCGGTCAGATAGGTGCCGCTCCCCACGCCGGGCATGGCATAGAGGGCGAGGCCGTAGAACACCGGCACGCCGCTCACCTCGCCGGGCTCCGCCACGCCGACACGCTCGGCCTGCGTCTGCGCCGACAGCAGCCCGTCGCTGTTGGTCGCGAGCTGGCGCACCCATTTCAGTTCATCCGCCGGCGTCGACAACACCGCGCCCGCCGCCCACGGCACGCGCGGATCGAGGAAGGTCATGTCGAAGCTGCTGCCGGGCGGAACGCCGTAATAGGAAGCGTCGCCGATGACGACCTGCGCCGTTTCCGCATAAGGCGCCGTGAAGGCGGACGAAGCGGGAAAGACCGTGTCGGCAAGCCCCATGGAAGCGGCGATGCCGTTGACCATTTCGTCGATCGTCCGGCAACCGGAGGCTCCGAGGCACGACGCGCGTTGCGCGATGATGCCGAGCAGGGCGAAATTGGTGTTGGAATAGAACATCTCGCCGACCGGCCCGAAGCTGGCCCCGAGACTGTCGACCACCGCGCCCACGAGCTGCTCGGGCGTGTAGTCGGCGTTGCCGTGGGAACCGGCCGGGCCGTGGAAGTTGGCCCATTCCTGCAATATCGTATTACCGGGGCTATGGATCGACTCCGCGCCCAGATAGTCGGGAATGCCGCTCGTCATGCTGAGCAGGTTCTCGACGGTGATCCGGTCGCCGCCGGGCACGTTGAGATCGGGCACCCATTTGTCGATCGAATCGCCGAGCCCGATCAGCCCCTGATCCACCTGCTGCAACACCGCCGTGCCGGTGAAGGTCTTCGACGCGCTGCCGATGCGGAATTGCAGGTCGGCGCCGAGCGGCTCGGTGCGGGCGATGTCGCGATAGCCGCCCCCGCCGAACCAGCTCCCTTCGCCACCCGGCAGGTCGACGCCGATCGCGACCCCCTGAAGCGTGCCTTGCGAGGCCGTCGCATCGAGAAACCCCTGCAAGACCGGCCCCACCTGCGAAACATCGGCGGCCAGCGCCGTTCCCGTCACCGCCGCCGCGGCGGCCGATCCGAGCGCGAACCGGCGCAGCCACCTTCCGCCGCCCTCACGCCATTGCGATGTCCCGAGCATGATCGTCATTCCCCTGCATGCCTCTCGTCAAAACGCAACCGCCTGTTCAGGTGGTTCCCTCAAGAACGGATTCGTCCTTCACGACGGTCAGATGCCCATTGTCCATGTGGATGTGGACATCGGCCATGTCAAAATAGGCGTCATCGTGAGTAATCGCGATGACGGTGACGCCTTTTTCCTTCAGGCGCGGAAGTATAATCCTGTAGAATTTCTCGCGGAAATACGGGTCCTGATCCGCCGCCCATTCGTCGAACACGCAGACGGGCCGTTTCTCCAGCAGGGCGGCGATGAGGGCGAGCCGCTTGCGCTGTCCGCCGGAAAGCCGCACCGTGGTGAAGCGACGGCCGGCGATCTGCGATTTGTGCTGCATTTCGAGCAGCGCGAACAATTCCGCCGCCTGATCGGCATCAATGGAGGGGATGCCGTAAAGCTCCGTGAACAGATGGTTGTCCGAGAAGATCACGGAGAACAGGTTGCGGTAATCGGCGGCATTGGCCGGGCCGACGGGCGCGCCGTCCACGCGGATGACGCCGCCGCCCGGCGGATAGAGCCCCACCAGCAGGCGGATGAACGTGGTCTTGCCGGAGCCGTTGCCGCCGGTGAGGAAGATCGTCTTTCCCCGCTCCACCGTGAAATCGACCGGACCGACCGCGAACCCCTTGTCGCCGCCGGAAGGCCGGTGCGAAAAACTCGCTCCCTGGAGCGCGATCCGCCGGAAGTCGGGGAAGCCGCCGCCGGCGTCCCGCACCTCGCCGTTGACGCGCCCGAGCCGCTCCTCCAGCGCCATCACGTTCTCCGCCGCGGCGTTGGCGTTGGAGAAGATGGGCAGGCTGCCGACCACGTTCGACACCGGGCCGATCAGGAACAGGCTCGCGGTGGTCGTCATCACCACCACCTCGATATAGGCGTCGCTGATGGTCGGCACGACGAACACCATGATGCCGGTCATGATGAAGAACGTGACCTGCGACATCACGAAATCCGTCGCGTAGAGCGTCTGCGTCCTGATTCGCATCCGGCCGACCCGCGCCGAAATCTCCGCGATCCTGTGCGCGATGTCGGCGGAGCGGCCGGTGCTCATCTTCACTTCCTTGAAGCCGTCGAGCATGTCGCCGAGGCTTTCGATCAGCGCGTTCTCGCATTCGAAGGCGGCGCGCAGCTCGCGCTTGACCTCCGCCGAGCGCGACAGATGGATCATCGCGCCGACGACGGTGAAGCCGACCGACAGCCAGAAGGCCGTCTGCGACAGAAAGGCCATGTAAAGCAGCGTGAACACCACGAGGATAGCCGACTGCAACCCGATCACGACATTGGGCGCCGCCTGCGACAGGATCTGCGTCTCGCGGGTGAGGCAGGCGTAGATCTCCGAACGGCCGATCTCCTCCAGCTCCAGAAACTCCGCCCGCCGCGCCCGCTCGATCAGCCGCACCCGGATGCGGTCGATCAGCAACTCCACCTTCTCGCAGACCTCGATCATCAGCGCGCGCTGCGTGACGACGAAGACGGCGATGGCGAGACCGAACAGGATCAGATTGTGAAAATTCTCCCCCTTGTCGCTCGCATTGCTGGCGGCAAGGTTGATGATGGCCAGAATGGCGGCGTTGGACAGGCCCGACAGGGCAGCGAAACCGATGAAGCGCGGCCCGCCGATGCCCGCTTCCTTGCGCAGCAGATCCAGAAGCTTCATGGCTCCCTCCCGAGCCGCCCGGCGCGCATCGTTCCGCTCCTCATTCGGCCAGCAGCAGACGATCGAGATCGTCCAGCGACAGCTTGTCGTAGGTCATGTCGGACGGGGTAAGCTCGGCGGTTTCCCGCGCGAGGCAATGGGCGACGACTTCCTCGATCGCCGCGAGGAAGCGGCGCAGCAGCACCTCGCCCGCCTCCCGTCCGATCGCCGCCTCGTCGACGTCGAGGCTGACGCGCAGCTCCCCGTCCACCGCCATGGCCAGCACGTCGATCGCATGCGGACGGTGCGCATCCGCCGCCACCGCGCCGCCGGGCGCGTCCCAGTCGACGGCGAAGGGGCCGACGCCGGCGGGGGCCGAACGCATCTGACCGAGATAGTTGAAGCCGATCTGCGGCCGCAGGTCCGGCACCACCCATTCCGCCGGCAGCGTCCGCATCAGGAGATGGCTCCAGCCGCGATCCGGCACGCGGCGCAGCGCCTCCTTGACGCCGCGCACGGTCTCGCCGATCCCGGACGCCGCCTCCAGCCGGAACGGATGGAAGGCCGTGAACCAGCCGACCGTGCGGGTGACGTCGGGCGCCTCGCCATCGCCGAGAAGATCGGCCAGCGGGTATTCGCGGCCGTGGCTCTCGACCGTCACCAGCGCCCCGGCGCGGCTGAAATGCCGCTCGATCGCGAGAGCAAGAGCGGCGAGCAGCAGGTCTTCCGTTCCCGTCGTATAGGCGTGATTGGCCGGGCCGAGCAGCGCCGCCGTCACCCCGGCGGCCAGCACACCCTGGAGGGTGAACGCATCCGCGACGCGGAACGGGCCGGCGAAGCCCGGCAGCAGCGGCGCATCCCGCTCCAGCGCGCGCCAGTAGCCGAGCCGGCCGGTCCAGTCCACCCGCGCCGCGATCGATTCCAGCGCCCGCGCATGGTCGCGGCAGGAATCCGTCTTGTCCGGCAGGCGCGGCGTCGTGCCGTCCTGATGAGCCAGGTAGGCCGCCGTGAAGTCCTCGATCAGGATGCCCCACGACACGATATCCATCACGAGATGGTGCGCGCAGAGCAGCAGCCGGCTTCCCCCTGCATCCTCCGTCGTCGCCGCGCCGCGCGCCAGCAGCGCCGCCACGAGCAGCGGCCCCCGGTCGATGCGGAAACCCGCCTGTACGGCGCGCGCCGCCTCCGCGAAGGCGGCCGGATCATCGGCTGCGATCTCCACCACGCGGGGCGGCTCGCCGGGCGGGAGCAGGGACTGCGACCAGCCGCCGCCATCATGGGTGAAGACCGCGCGCAGGGCGTCGTGATGACGCCAGACGGCTTCGAGCGCCGCCTGGGCCGCGGCCGCGTCGATCGCCTCCGCATGCAACACCACCGCCTGGTTGAAATGGTCCGGCCGCACGCTCGTTTCGAGAAACCAGCGCTGCACCGGCGTCAGCGGCGCGGGGCCGACAACCGCGCCCTGATCGGCCCGCGCGCGTACCGGCGCGAGAACGCCCGCAAACTGCGCGACGGTCGGATTCTGGAACACGTCGCGGATTTCGGCTTTCCAGCCGAGCTGGCGCAGGCGCGAGACGATCTGGATGGCGCGGATGGAATCGCCGCCCATGCTGAAAAAATCATCGCCCGCCGTCATGTCCGGCCGGCTCATGATCTCGCGCCACACATCCAGCACCTGCCGCTCCAGCGGCGTCTGCGGCGCAAGCGCCTCTCCCCGGCGCGCTCCTTCCGCGACATCGCCGGGGGCCGGCAGGGCGGCGCGATCGATCTTGCCGTTGATCGTCACCGGCAGCCTGTCGAGCGGCACGAGGAAGGACGGAACGGCATGCGCCGGCACCGCGCCCAGCAGGTGACGGCGCACCACGGCCGGCGTCGGCGCCTCGAAGCGCGGCACCCCTTCCCCCGCGAACAGCCCCGCATGGAAGGGCGTGCGGCGGAAGCCGTCGCCGAAATGCGCGCTGCGGCAGGCGAACGGCACCGCCTCGCCGGCCGCCCGCGTCACCGTGCCGTCGAGGAAGAAGTCGACGTTGAAACCGTTGCCGCAAAGCCGCCGCGCGATGGTGATGGCGATGCGGTCGCCCGCCGCCACCGCGACCGGCACGGCGAAGGCCGGCAGCCACACCGGCAGCCAGCTTCCGGGGTTGTCGAGAATATCCACCACCGCATCCGCATCGACGCCGAGCCGCAGCCAGACGAGGAAGCCGGTGATCTCGCTGTCCCGCGTGACGACGAGTTCGACCGTGTGCGTCGCCTCGACCGGCACCTCGCGCGTGTAGTCCAGATATTCGAACGGCGCGTCGGTGGAGACGATGGCCTCGCGCGGCAGGTTCTTGAGGCACAGGCGCAGGTCGAACGGCTGGCCGACCTCCGCGAAGATCTTGTCGACGTAATGCGCCGCGATGTCCGAAAAGCCCGGCGCGAGCCGGTCGTGAGGCAGCGCCAGCGCCGCGATGCGCGTGTCGCTGAACTGCGGCAGCATGGCCGCCGGGTCCTTCAGGTAGCGGCGCGCGCCGTTGATGATGCGCGCCGCGCCCTCCGCCCCGCCGATGGCGCCGACGATCTCGGAGATGCAGAAATCCACCGTCTCGGGCAGCTCCAGGGTCAGGGCGTCGCCGTGGATCACCGTGATGCGGTCGTCGAGGCCGAGCGCCGCCACGGTCTCCCGCGCCTTGCGCGCCGTCGCCTCCAGCCTGTCGATGGCGTAGACCTTGCGCGCGCCGGCCTCGATGGCGAGGCGCGCGAGGATAGCCACCGGCCCGGTGCCGATATCCACCACCGTCCTGCCGGGCAGGTGGCGCGCGAAAGCCTCGCGGTAGCGCCGGTTGCGCCCCTCGTCGGCGGCCATGCTGCCATAGGCGATGTCGTCGTAGACGTAGAACTCCGCCACCGAAGGCCACAGCTCCACGCGCTCGTCCGCGCAGTACCAGGCGGCGAGCGCGGCGGAGCCGTCGGCCCGCGCCACTGTGGCGACATGGGCGTCGCGCACGCCCGGCACCGCGCGCATCGCCGCCTCGATCTCGCCCGGCTCGATGCGGTGGCCCGCCACCTTCACCTGATCGTCGGCGCGGCCGAGGAAATCGACCGCGCCGTCCTCGCGCCACGCGCCGCGATCGCCGGTGCGGTAGAGGCGCTCGCCCGTGTGCGGATGCGTGACGAAGCGCGCGGCGGTCTGCGCCGCATCGCCCTCGTAGCCGAGCGCGAGCCCGCTGCCGCCGAGCCAGATTTCCCCCGCGATCCCGACCGGGACGGGCTTGAGCGCGGCATCGAGAACATGCACGCTCGTATTCGGCAACGGCCGGCCGATGGGCAGGCGCAGGCGGTCGCGGTCTCGCTCGCTGACCTCATGCACCGTGGCGCAGACCGAAAACTCCGTCGGGCCGTAGGCGTTGAAGGCGGCGAGCCGCTGCGCGTAATGGAGCAGGTCGGCGGCCGGCGCTTCCTCGCCCGCCGTGATGAGCACCCTCACCCCGGCCAGTTCCGCCCGCCGCAGCGCGCGCAGATAGGTCGGCGGCAGGGTGAGCGCCGTGGTGCCGCTCCGCGCCAGCAGCGCCAGGAAATCGGCCGTGTTCTTGATGTCGCCGGCAGACGGCAGCACCACCGCCGCGCCGCTGAACAGCGCCATGAACATGTTGGCGAGCGAGGCGTCGAAGGACGGCGAGGCGAACTGCAACACCCGGTCCTCGGGCGTGAGTCCGAAAAGGGCGATCTGCCCCGACGACATGTTGACGAAACCGCCGTGGGCGACCGCCACCCCCTTCGGCTCGCCCGACGACCCGGAGGTGAAGATCACATAGGCCGCCTCGCCCGCGCCGCTGCGGTCGACGGGCTGCGCCGCGTCGCCGGCCGCGAGCCGGGGCGCGACGGCGACGACCTGCACATCCGCGACCGGGGCCGCCCCGCTGTCGGCGAGCGCCAGCCGGCAGCCGGCCTGGCGCAGCATGAACCGTATCCGCGCGGCCGGATAGTCGGGATCGATCGGCACATAGACGCCGCCGGCCTTCATCACCGCGAGCATGGCGGCGACCGATTCCGGCGTGCGCCTCGCGAACACCGCCACGCGCTCGCCGGGGGCGACGCCATGCGCCGCGATGAGATCGTGCGCCAGCCGGTCCGTCGCCCCGTCGAGCGCGCCATAGGAGAGCACGCGCCCTCCGGCATCGATGACGGCGGGGCGCCCGGCGTGACGGCGCGCCGCCGCCACGAAGGTCGAGACGATGGTCGCCGCCGCATCGCGCGCCACGACCGGCCCGTGCGTGAAAGCGGCCAGTTCCCGGCTTTCGTCCGCCGGCAGCAGGTTAAGTTCCCCGACAGCCTGCGACTCGTCGCCGGCTGCGGCGCGCGCCAGCTCCGCAAAATGCGCGCCCATGCGCAGGATGCGCGCATCGTCGAACAGGTCGGTGTTGTAGTTGAGATCGAGCACCAGCTCGTCCGCCTCGTCCTGAAAATGGAAGACGAGATCGAAACGGCTGAAGTTCCAGGCGTTCCGGTCGCCGAAGGGCATGACGCGCACGCCCTCCAGCCGCAGGTCGCCATCCTCGAAGGCGTGGTCGACGACCATGACGTCGAACAGCGGCGAGCGGCTCATGTCGCGTTCGAGCGGCAGTTCCTGCACCAGCGCGTCGAACGGGTAATCCTGATGCGCGAGCCCCTCGCGCACCGTCGCCGCCACGCGCGCGAGCAGGTCGGCGAAGCGCGCTCCCGCCTCCGCAGTGTCGCGCAGCGCGAGCGTGTTGACGTAATAGCCGATCTGGTCCGCCAGCGCCGCATCCGTGCGGCCGGCGACGGGGCTGCCGACGACGATATCCGTCTGTCCGGTATAACGGTGCAGCAGCGCCTTCGTCAGCGCCGTGACCACGGCGAAGCGCGTCGTGCCGTGCCGGCGCGCGAGGCCGTCGAGCTGCCCGGTCAGGTCCGCCGGCAGGCGGAAGCGCCGCGTGGTGCCGTTGAAGGTCTGCACCGGCGGGCGCGGCCGGTCGGCCGGCAGGTCGAGCGGCGCGGGCAGCGCGGAGAAGCGCTCCAGCCAATAGGCGCGGTCGCCGTCCAGCGCGCCGGCGGCCGCCCGCCCGGCCTGCCACACGGCCACATCCCGCAATTGCAGCGCCGGCGGCGCAAGGCCGGCGTCGCGGCCGGCGAGTGCCGCCGCATAGAGCGCCGCCACCTCGCGCACCAGCACGCCGAGCGACCACACGTCGGCGACGATGTGATGAATGTTGAACAGCAGCACATGCCGCGCCGCGCCCTCCGCATCCGGCAGGCGGGCGAGCACGACGCGCAGCAGCGGGCCGCGATGCAGGTCGAAGCGATGCCCGGCATTGTCCCGCGCCAGCAGCGCGGCGGCGCGGTCCGGCTCCGCATGGCGGCGCAGGTCGACGCGTTCGAGCCGCCAGGGCGTGTCATGGTGCACGATCTGGCGCGCGTTGCCGTCCGCATCCTCCTCGAATGTGGTGCGCAGCGATTCGTGGCGGCCGATCAGGTCGCGAAAGGCGCGCTCCAGCGCCGCCTCGTTCACCGGCCCCAGCAGCTCGCACGCTTCCGTCAGATTGTAGGCGGTGGGGGCGATGCCGAGCCGGTCGAGACGCCACAGCCGGTTCTGGGCCGGGGTGGCGGGATAGCTTGCCGCATCGGCCGCGCGCGCAATGGCGCTCACCGGCGCGGGGACTGCGGCCGCGACGAGGCGCGCCAGTTCCCGGATCGTCGCGGCGGCGAGAAAATCCTTCAGGCTGATCTCGACGGAGAATGTCTGGAAGATCTTCTGCACGGCGCGGATCGCCCGCAGGCTGTCGCCGCCGAAATCGTGAAAGGCGGTCTCGACGCCGACGCGCGTCAGGCCGAAGATCTCGCGCCAGATGGCCGCGAGCTTGTCTTCCGTCTCGCCCTGCGGCGCCACATAGGCATGCTCGGCGTAGAACAGCTCCTCCGGGCGCGGCAACGCCTTGCGATTGAGCTTGCCGCTGATGGTGCGCGGCAGGTCGTCGAGACGCACCAGCACGTGCGGCAGCATGGCCGCCGGCAGGATGCGCCCGAGCTGCGCCTTGATCGCCTCCGCCGACGGCGCCGCGCCGGCATCCGGCACATAATAACCCACGAGCACGGGATCGGCCCCGCCGCCCGCATGCACCGCCGCCGCCGCTTTGGCGATGCCCGCGACGGCGCGCAGCGCGACCTCGATCTCGGCAAGCTCGATGCGCACGCCATTGACCTTGACCTGATTGTCCTGCCGGCCGAGGCATTCGACGGTGCCGTCCGGCAGGTAGCGCCCCAGATCGCCGGTCTTGTAGACGATGTCGGCATCGTCGTTGCCGAGCGGATTGCGGATGAAGCTCGCCGCCGTCAGCGCCGCGTCGTTCAGGTAGCCGAGCGAGGGATAGGCGGTGCGGATGTGGATCTCGCCGATCTGCTGCGGGCCGCAAAGCCGGCCGTTGGAAAGAACGAGCACCGATGTGTCGGGCAGCGGCCGGCCGATGGGCAGCACCCGCCGCGGATCGGCGGGCAATTCGCCGATGCGGTGGAACACCTTCGCCAGCGTGGTTTCCGACGGGCCATAGAGGTTCACGACCTCGGCGCGCCCGCCTGCCGCCGCCCGCCAGGCCGCGACATCCGCGCCGAGCAGCGGCTCGCCCGCCACCAGCAGATGACGCACCGCAAGGCCGGCATCGCCGCCGCGGTCGGCCAGCTCGCGCGTGATCAGGCGCAGCACCGTCGGCACGCAATGCACCAGCGTCACCTTTTCGCGCGCCAGCCAGTCGACCAGCTTGCGCGGCACCATCCGCGTCTCGGCATCGGGAATGCAGAGCGTGCCCCCGGCCATGAGCGGCACGAGGATGTCGCGCAGGCTGACATCGAAGGTGACGGGCGCGAGCCACGAGCCGCGCACCGTCTCATCCAGCCCGAACTCGCCGACCTCCCAGCGCAGGAAGTGGGAGAGGCTGCGATGCGGCCCCAGAATGGCCTTCGGCGCGCCGGTGGAGCCCGACGTGAACATGACGTAGCAGGGATCGTGAGGGCCGATGGCGCGCGCCACCGGCGCGGCGTCGCCGGCATCGTCCGGCGCATCCGCCTCGATGACCGCGACCGATCGGCCGGCTTCAGCCAGCGCCGCATCCAGCGCGGCGCGGTGGCGGCCCAGCGTCACGACGATCCCGCATTCCGCTTTGGCGAGGCAGGCGGCGACGCGCAGCGGCGGCAGGTCCGGCGGCAGCGGCAGGAAGGCGCCGCCCGTCTTGCCGGCGCCGAGCAGCGCCGCGACATAGGTTTCGTCGGCGTCCAGAAACAGGCCGACGATGACGCCCTTCCCCGCCCCCAGCCGCGCGAGCCGCCGGGCGAGGCGCTGCGCCCGCGCGTCGAGCGCGCCGTAGGACACTTCACCCGCCGCCGTCGCCAGCGCGGCGGCGGCGGGGCGCGCCCGTGCATTCTCCTCGAACCGGTCGACGTAGGAGCTACGCTGCATGGGACGCTGCACGGGAGGCTGCATGGTGGAGTGCACGGGGCCTTGTCCTGTCATGAGAGTTTCGGCAGATCGAATTGTTCGCGCAGGATCCCGAAGGTCAGTGCGACCATCAGGAAGTCGTCTTCGAAGGTCTGGTTGAGTTCCGCGCCCGGCGCGGCGTGCCGCTGCTTGAGATGCGCGACCGCCTCCGGGCTGAAGTAGCCGTCCGCCGCGACGCGTGCCTCGTCGAGCACCTCGCGCACGCGCGGCACGCCCTCGCGCAGCAGCGTGGCGCTGCTCTGGGCGACGAAGCTGAACTTCTTGCGCTCCACGATCTGCGCCGGCAGGTAGCGCCGGGCGAGACGCTTGAGGATATGCTTTTCCTCGCCCTGATGCACCATGAGGGCGGGCGGGATGCGGCGCGCCACGTCGATGACGCCGATGTCCAGAAACGGATAGCGCGCCTCGACGGAATTGGCGAAGCTCACCCTGTCGCCGTGATCCGCCAGCAGATGATCGGCCAGGCGCAGCTTGAAATCGAGATACGAGCGGATATGAAACGGATGCCGGCCCTCGATCTGCGCGCGGTCGACAAGCGGATGGGCGAGGCAGTCGAACGCCTCGAAGCGCTCGGCCAGCGCCGGCGCGTAGAGTTCGCGGCGGATGTCGCGGCTCGCGCCATAATCCTTCTCGTAGAAGAAACGGCTGTCTCCCCACAGGCGCTCGCGCCACTCGCCCTCGATCAGCGCGTCGAGATCGTAAGGGTCGTCCGCGTCAGGCGCGCGCTCCGCATCGAGCCTGTAGCCCACATAGCCGCCGAAAAGCTCGTCCGCGCCCTCGCCGGTGAGCACCACCTTGAGCCCGGCCTCGCGCACCATGCCCGACAGATGCAGCGAGCATACGTTATAGGATTCGCGCAGCGGCGCTTCGGCACAGCCCACGATGCGGTCGAGCCCGGCGGCGAGTCGCGCGGGATCGATCTCCCGCTCGTGATGGGCGGTGCCGAGCCTCGCCGCGACGAGGCGCTGCGGCTCGCGCTCGTCGATCGCCCTGTCGGGAAAGGTGATGGAGAACGTATGCCGCGTGGCCCCCGGCTCCAGATCGGCGACGATGGCGGCGACGAGCGAACTGTCGAGGCCGCCGCTCAGATAGCCGGCGACCGGCACATCGGCCTGCAACCGGTAGCGCACCGCCTGCCGCAACGCGGCGTCCAGCTCGTCGACGTAATCGTCCGCCCGGCCGGGCGGGCCGATCTCGTCATGGCGCGGAAACTCATCATGGCGCGGAAAATCGAGATCCCAGAAGCGATCGAGGCGCGGCGGCCGGCCGGGATCGGCCACCAGCAGATGCCCCGGCGGCAGCGCGCGCACGTTCGCCAGGATCGTGCGCGGGCTCACCAGCCCCGGAAAGGTCAGGATCTGGTCGAGCGCCGTCAGGTCGACATCGCGGGCAAGGCCCGGATGGCACAGCAGCGCCCGGATTTCCGAGCCGAACAACAGCAGCCCGCCGACCTCGGCATGAAACAGCGGCGCGATGCCCACATGGTCGCGCCCCAGCACCAGCCGGCGCGTCTCCCGATCGTAGACGGCAAAGGCGAACTGGCCATTGATGCGGCGCGGAAAGTCGAGCCCGTATTCGAGGAACAGCGCCGGAATCACCTCCGTGTCGCAGCGCGTGCGGAAGCGGTGGCCGCGCGCCGTGAGATCGGCCCGCAGCTCGGCGTGGTTGTAGATCTCGCCGTTGCAGATGGCCGCCACACGCCCGTCGCCGGCGAACATCGGCTGCCGCCCGCCTTCCAGATCGACGATCGACAGACGGCGGAACCCGAGACCGATATCGTCGCCGGTGAAGAAGCCCTCGTCATCCGGCCCCCGGTGGCGCACGGCCTCCGCCATGCGGCGCAGCAGATCGTGCGGGCGCGGCGCGCCATCCCGGTCGAGAAATCCCACGATGCCGCACATGGCTCACCACCCGTCATCGGCAAAAGCCGCACCATGCGCCGCGTCATGCGCCAGCACATCCGCCGCTGGCGCATCCGGCGGCGGCACGGCCCGCTGCATGCGATCCCGCAGGCTGTCGACGCCGATGGAGGGATCGGCGGCGACCGCCCGCGCGAGGGCGACGAAATCCCCGGCGATGCGGCGGGCCGTGTCCGCATCGAAAAGATCCGCCGCGTATTCCAGCAGCAGTTCGAGCGCCGGCCGGTCCTCGAACATATAGTTGAGATCGTATTTGGCGCTGATGCTGGTATCGCGCAGCGGCGCGCCCCGGCTCCCGGCAAGGTCGAGGCGCACGGGCTCGTTGTTCTGGAGAATGATCAGCACGTCGAAAAGCGGATGGCGGCCGCGCTCCGGCGTGACGCCCAGCTCCCCGACCAGGAGGTCGAACGGACAGGCTTCATGGGCGAAGGCGTCGAGCACCAGGGTGCGCTCCGCCTTCAGGACATCGCCGAAGGCATCCTGCGGCCCGATGCGGCCGCGCAGCGCCAGCAGGTTGAGGTAGAAGCCGATCTGCCCCTCCAGCTCCAGCAGGTTGCGGCCGGCGACCGGCGTGCCGATGGTGATGTCGTCCTGCCCCGACAGGAGCGCGAGCTGCACCCGCACGAGCGCGGCGAGCACGCCGAACAGGCTCATGTCGTGGCGGCGCGCGAGGTCCCTCAGCGCCTGCGTCAGTTCCTCGTCGAGCACGGCATGCACGATGGCGCCGGCCCCGCCGGGCGTATGCGGACGCGGCCGGTCGGCCGGCAGTTCCAGCGCCGGCGCCTCGTCCTCGAAGCGGGCGAGCCAGTAGGAGCGGGCCGCCCGCAACCCTTCGCCCGCCGCCTCGCCGTGCTGCCACAAGGCATAGTCCCGGTACTGGACCGGCAGCGCCGGCAGCCCGGCCCGCGCCGCGATCTCCGCCGGCGTCGCCTGCGGCGCAGCCAGCGCCGCGCGGTAGAGCGCCTCCAGCTCGCGCAGCATGACCGTCACCGACCAGCCGTCGGAGACGATATGATGCAGGTTGATGATGATGGCGCAGCCGCCGTGCCCTTTGACGGGCAGCTCCGCCAGATGCACCCGCGCCAGCGGCCCGCGCGCGAGATCGAAGACATGGCGAAGCTCCGCCGCGAGCAGCCGCTCCACGGCCGCCATCCCGCCGCTTCCCGCGTCATGGCCGGCCTCGAACACCGCCATATGCCCGTCGATGCCGGCATCCACCACCTGCCGGGGCTCGCCGTGGCGCGAGACGAAGCGCGTGCGCAGGATCTCGTGGCGCACCGCCAGCGCCCGGAACGCCGCCGCCAGCCGCTCCCGGTCGACGGCCCCCTCCACGACGAAGGCGCCGGCCATGTTGTAGGCCACCCTATCGGGGTTCATGTTCTGCACCAGCCACAGCCGGCGCTGCGCGAAGGAGAGCGGATAGTCGGGCGCGGACGGCGCCGGGGCAATAGTGCCCGCCGCGCCGAGCCCGCGCCGCTCGATCAGCTCGACCAGCACGGCGAGCGTCTGCGCGCTGAAGAAATCGCGCAGGTCGAGACTGCCGCCGAGGCGCTGGCGGATGCGCACCACGACCTGATTGGCCTTGAGGCTATGGCCGCCGAGCGCGAAGAAATTGTCGTCGAGCCCCACCTGCGGCACGCCCAGCACCTCGCACCAGATGCGCGCCACCGCCTTTTGCAGTGGCGTTCGCGGCGCCCGGCCTTCCTCCGCGCCGCCCCCCGCGCCGATCGCCTCGCCGCCCTCCGCCGCGAGCCGCCGGCGGTCCGCCTTGCCGTTGGCCGTGAGCGGGATGCGCGCCACGCGCAGGAAGCGCGACGGAATCATGTAGTCGGGCAGCTTGTCCGCCAGATAGTGAAACAGCTCCTCGCGGCCGGGCGGCGCATCGGTGACGACACAGGCGCAGAGGCTCTCGCCCGCCGCGCCCTCGCCGCCCTCGCCGCCCTCGGCGAGAACGGCCGCATCGCGGATCGCGGGATGCGCGACCAGCCGGCGCTCGATCTCGCCAGGCTCGATGCGAAAGCCGCGTATCTTGACCTGATCGTCCATGCGGCCGAGATAGACCAGCTCGCCGTCAAGCCCGATCCGGCCGAGATCGCCGGAGCGGTAGACGCGCCCGCCGGGCAGGTCCGGGTGCGCGATGAAGCGCTCCGCCGTGAGTTCCGGCCGGTTCAGGTAGCGGCGGGCGACGCCGTGGCCCGCGACCACGATCTCGCCGGCCACGCCCCGCGGGCAGGGCGCGAGATCGGGGCCGACGAGCAACACGCCGCAGGACGGCAGCGGCCGGCCGATGACGCTGCGGCCCTCCGCGATCTCGGCGTCGCCGATCTCCCTGAACGTCACATGCACCGTCGTTTCGGTGATGCCGTACATGTTGACGAGGCGCGCGGCCGGGTGGAGCGCCCGCCACGGGGCAAGCCGGGCCGGCGCCAGCGCTTCCCCGCCGAAGACGATCTCGCGCAGCGCAAGATGCAGGCCGGGGCGCTGCCGGGCCGCCTCGATCAGCCCGTAAAAGGCGGTCGGCGTCTGGCTCAGCACCGTCACCCCCTCGCGGGCGACGAGTTCCAGAAAGGCGGCGGGCTCACGCGTCAGCGCCTGCGGCACGACGACGAGCCGGCCGCCGAAGAGCAGCGCGCCGTAGATCTCCCACGTCGAGAAGTCGAAACAGGCGGAGTGGAACAGGCTCCACACGTCATCCGGCCCGAAGGCGAACGGCCGCCCCTCGTGGAAGAAGAGCTGGATGACGTTGCGGTGCTCGATGACGCAGCCCTTGGGCATGCCGGTGGAACCGGACGTGTAGATGACGTAAGCGACGTTCTCGGGCGCAGCATTTTCGGGCGCGGCATTTTCGGGTGTCGCCGCGACGGGCAGGTCCTCCGCCAGATCATCGATCACCACCGTAGCAATGCCGAGGCGGTGCGCCGCCGCCGCGTTTTCAGCGTCGGTGACGATGAGCCGCATGCCCGAATCCGCCACCATGAAGCGGATGCGCTCGTCGGGATAGGCGGGATCGATCGGCACATAGCCCGCGCCCGCCTTGAGAATGCCGAGAATGCCAGCGGGAATGCGCCAGGTGCGCCCCACGAACAGCCCGACCAGCGCCTCCGGTCCCGCGCCGAGCGCGCGCAGGCGATGCGCCAGCCGGTTGGCGCGCGCGTCGAGCGCCGCATAGGTCAGTTCCCCGTCGGTGTCGGTGACGGCGATGCGCGCCCCGTGGCGCGCCGCCATCTCCTCGAAACGCGCCGTGAGCGTGAGGCCGCGCGGGTAATCGGCCACCTCGCCGGCTTCGGCCAGCAGCGCCGCGCGCTCTCCCGGCAGCATGATGTCGAGCGCAGACAGCGGCCGCTCCGGCTGCGCCAGCGCCGCCGCCAGCAGTTGCCCGTAGCGCGCGTGGACGGCCTGCGCGCTGGCGGCGTCGAAAAGGTCGCGGTTGTAGACGAGGCTCACCGCCAGCCCGTCGCCATCCGGCACCACGGACAGCACGAAATCGTACTTGCCCCAGCCGAGCCCGGTGTCGACCGCCGCCCACCCGGCCGGCAGGGCGGCGGTCGCATTCTCATGGTGGAACAGCACATCGAACAGCGCCGTGCGGCTCATGTCGTTGCGCGGCTTCACCGCCAGCACCAGCAGATCGAAGGGGATCGCGCCATGCGCCGCATCCGCCTGCCGCCGCGCCGCCGCGCGCCGCACCAGCGCGGCAAAGCCCTCGCCGGCCTCCACGTCGAGCCGCAAGGGCAGGAGATTGGCGAGCGGCCCGACCGTCCGCGCCGGTTGCGGCGGCTGCACGGTCTCGCCGATGACGACATCCCGCTGGCCGGAAAGACGATGCAGCAACGCCTGATAACCGGCGCGCAGCACATCCGCCCGGCTCACGCCGAGCGCCGCCGCCAGCGCGTCGATCCGCCCGCGCAGCGCCGCGTCGAGCCGCCCCGCGACGCGGCCCGCCGTGAAGGTGTGGATCGCGGGGCGGGGCCGGTCCGTCGGCAGCACGAGCGCGGAAACGCCCGCCAGCGCCTCGCGCCAATAGGCGGCATCCGCCTCATGGCCGGCCTCCACCGCCCGCTCCGGCAGCGCATGGGCCGCGCCGAAGGGGCGGATTTCCGGCAGGGCGGCGGCCGGGTCGGCATAAAGGCGGGCGAGTTCCTCCGCCAGCGTGCGCAGCGCCGCCCGGTCGCCCATGGCGTGATGAACCGTCAGGGCGAGCCAGCAGGCGCCGCTCCCCGCCTCGCGGCAGAGCGTCAGACGGGCGAGCGGCGGCGTATCGAGGTCGAAGGCCGCGCGGCTCGCCTCCTCGACTGCGGCAAGCCCCGCCCCCGCCGGCGCCGCAATCTCCGCAACCGGCAGCGCCGCAGCCGCCGCGACCTCGACGGCCGGACGGTCGCCCTGCGTGACGAGCGCCGCGCGCAGCGCCTCATGCCGCGCCGCAAGCGCCGCAGCGGCAGCCGCGAGCCGCGCGGCATCGACCGCGCCGTCGACGCGCACCACGAACGGCATGTTGTAATAGGTCGGCCCGGACGGATAGAGCACGCCGCGCTCGAAGTGATCCACGAACCACAGCCGCTCCTGATGGCGCGACGGCGCGTAGCCTTGCCGTTGGCCAGGCGCGGAACCATGCGCCGCCCTGCCCCCCTGCGCCCGCGCGGCGAGCGCGCGCGCCGGATCGGCGGCCGCCCCCGCCATCAGCCCCGCCAGCCGCGCCATCAGTCCCTCGATGCGGGCGCGGTCGAACAGGTCGGTATTGTAGGTCGCCTTGATGCGGATGCCGTCCGCGCCGTCGGTGACATAAAGCGTGAGGTCGAACTGCGCCGTCGCCGTGTCGATTTCCGCGAGCGCGAAGCCGGTGCCGGCGAGCAGCCGGTCGATCTCCTCGCGGTCGTCCATGACCACGACGACCTCGAACAGCGGATTGCGCGCCGGATCGCGCGGGCGGTTCAACGCCTCGACCACCCGGTCGAGCGGCGTATCGCCATGTTCGGCCGCCGCCAGCAGCGCATCGCGCACGCCCGCGAGCAGCGGCAGGAAGCCCGCCTCCGGCGCCACCCGCGCGCGCAGCGCCAGCGTGTTGACGAAGAAACCGATCTGGTCCGCGAGCGCCGGATGGTCGCGCCCCGCCGTCACCGTGCCGATGACGATGTCGCGCGCCTCCGTCTCTTCCCACAGCAGGTTGCAGAGCGCCGCGACCACCGCCGTGAACGCGCTCGCGCCGTTGACGGCGGCAAGCGCCTTGAGGGCCGCCGCGACCGGCCCCGGCACATCGAGAACGACATGATCGCCGTTGAAGGTCTTGAGCGGCGGGCGCGGCCGGTCGGGCCGCAGCTCCAGCCGGGGCGCATCCGCCAGCGCCGCGACCCACCAGTCAAGATGCGGCTCCGGCCGCCCCACCTGCCAGACCGCATAATCCCGGTATTGCAGCGCCAGCGCCGGCAGCCGTGCGCCGCCGGCCTCTGCGTACAACGCCAGAAAATCCCGCACGAAAACGCCGACCGACCACACATCGGCAATGGCATGATGCAGCACGAACACCAGACGGTCGCCCGCCGGCTCGATATCCCCTTGCCCCCCGCGCAGCAGCACCGCCCGCCAGAGCGGCGCGCGCTCCAGCGCGAAGGGCTCGGCGGCGATGGCCCGCTCCCGCGCGACGAGCGCCGCCGCGTCCGCGCCCACCGCATCCTCGATGCGCAGCTCGGGCTGCAACGCGGGCAGGATCGTCTGGCGCGGCAGGCCGTCATGGTCGATGAGCGCCGTGCGCAGGCTCTCGTGCCGCCCGGCGAGGCCCGCCAGCGCGATCCGCAGCGCGGTTTCGTCGAGAGGCGCGGCGCTGCGCAGCGAAAAGCCGATGTTGTAGGCGGCAAGGCCGGGATCGATCCGGTCGAGCATCCACAGCCGCGCCTGCGCGTTCGACGCCGGATAATGCGCCGCCGGTGCCGCGGTCGGAATGACGGCATGCGCCTCGCCCGCGCCCAGACGTGACGCGAGCCCCGCCACGGTCGGCTCCTCGAAGAAGGCGCGCAGCCGCACGGTGCGCCCGAGCCGCGCCTCGACGCGCGCGAGGATGGCGAGCGCCTTGAGGCTGTGACCGCCGAGGTCGAAGAAGCTGTCGAGGACGCCGACTTCCTCCAGCCCGAGAACCTCGGCCCAGATCGCCGCGACCGCCTTCTCCGCATCGGTGCGGGCGGGCGTGAGGGCGCGCGTGGCGAGACGCTCGCCGTGATCGGCGCGCAGGAGGGCGCGCCCCCCGGCATCGCGCGCGATATCCGTCACGACGAAGGCGGCCGGCCGCGCCTCGGGCGGCAGCCGCAGCGCCGCATAGGCGGCGAGCGCCTGCCCGTCGACCTGCCCGCCCGCGCGCGGCGTCACGAAGGCGGTCAGCCCGCCGGATTCCGCGATCACGGCGGCATCGGCCAGCGCCGGGTGTTCCCGCAGCACCCGCGCCGGAAGGTCGAGATCGAGCCAGCCGCCGCGCGTGCGCAGGAAACGCCGCGCCTCGCCCAGCACCTCGACGCCGCCATCCGCCCGCAGCCGGCCGAGCCGCCCCGTGTCGGCCCAAAGCCCCGCATCGTCGCGCGCCTCCACCGGCGCGACCGTGCCGATGGCGGCCGGCGCGCCGAAGCCGTCGCGCGTGCGCACATCATCCGCCTGTGCCGCCCGGTCAGCGGCGGAGAGCGGCAGGCGCGCGATCGGCGTCGCGGGCGCGCGCAGCCCCTCGGCGAGCAGCGACAGGAAGGAATCGAGCCAGCGCTCCGCCGTGGCGGAATCGCCCAGCGCACCGTCATGATCGAGATCGAGCAGCGCTTCGCCGTTCAGCTCCAGCACGTTGAGGAACAGGTCCTTTTTCGGCCGGCTGACCGGAGGCGATATCCACGTCAGCCCCAATCCCTCGAAATCGAGCCGGAAACCGCGGTCGAGGTTGAACAGCACGTTGACATCGGTGCCCCGCCCGCCCTGCGCGGTGAAGAGCCCGCCGACGCCGTGCCGGGCATCGGCCAGCGCCGCCTTCACATGGGCAACGAGGGCTGCGAAATCCGCTTGCGGATCGAGTTCCAGCGTCAGCGGCAGCACCGCCGACGCCTGCCCCACCATCACCGGCAAGCCGGCCTCCGTATGGCCGGCGACGGGAATGCCGATGGTCAGCCGGCGCTGGTCCGACAGGCGGCCGAGCAGCAGCGCATAGGCCGCGAGCAGCACCGTGAACGGGCTTGTGTCATGCGCGCGCGCGAAACGCCTCGCGGCATCGAACACGCCTTCGCCTTCCCGCCCGCCCGCCGACAGGCGGCGGTGGACGCGCCCGCCGCGGAAGGACGCGCGATGCGGGAAATCGGCGGCCGGCAGGACGACGGGCGCGCTGTCTTCCGCCATCGGAGACGCGCCGCCGTCCAAGCCCTGCGTCCAGGCGACGAAGGCGCGGAACGATTCGGCCGGCGGCAGCGCCGCCGCCACGCCGGCCCGTTCGGCGGCGTAAAGCGCCGCGAGTTCGCCCGCCATCAGGCCGAGCGACCAGCCGTCGGCGACGATGTGATGCACGGTGAAAGCCACCACATGCCGCTGCGGCGCAAGGCGCAGCAGCAGCGCGCGCATGAGCGGCCCGCGTTGCAGATCGAACGGCGTTTCGAGTTCGCGCGCCAGGCGCGCCATCACCGCTCCTTCTTCGGCCGGCTCTTCCGCCGGCAGGTCGGCGGGCGGAAGAGCCGCCGCGCGCCAGCCGGTCTCGTCGATGCCCGCGCAACGCAGCGCCTCGTGGCGCCGCACGAGCCCGGCGAAGGCGCGGCGCAGCGCCTCCCGGTCGAGCGGGCCGTCGAGCGCGAAGGCCACCATCTCGTTATAGGCGAGCGTCGCCTCCGGCCGCGCTTCGAGCAGCGCCAGCATCTCGCCCTGCCCCCGGCCGAGCGGCGCCGGTCCTGCCTCCTCGCGCGCACCATGCTCTTGGCGCGCCTCGGGCGCGGCGCGGCCCGGCGACGGCGGCAGCCATCCGCCGGCCCGCATCTCCGCGATGCCCTTGCGCACCGCCTCGACGATGAAGCGGATGTCGTCGTCGCTGTGGGCGGTGGAGAGGAAGCAGTTGCGCCCCTCCCAGACGAAAACGCCGTTGTTGAGCAGGTGATAGTTGAGGATCTCGGTGTCGCCGGCGAACTCGAAACGGAACAGCGAGCTGAAATGCGCCATGCGGACGGGCACGTCCTCGGCCGCGAACAGGGCGTCTAGCTCGGCGCACATCGCGGCGGTGCGGGCGTTCAGCCGCTCCTGCAACTGCGGCCCCTCGGCGGCGAGGTGCTTCAGCACCGCCTCCGCCGCCGCCGCCGTCAGGGGATGGTTGTTGAAGGTGCCGGCCACGAAGGCGGTGCGGGCGGAAGGAACGGAATCGTCGCCATACTGCCAGTCGCCGCCGTCGACGCCGTCGAGATAATGCCGCCTTCCCGAGACGACGCCGATCGGCATGCCGCCGCCGACGACCTTGCCGTAGGTGACGATATCGGCCTCGATGCCGAAATGGCGTTGCGCCCCGCCGGGATGCACGCGAAAGCCGGTGATCGTCTCGTCGAAAACGAGCGCGACGCCCGCCTGCGCCGTCAGCGCCCGCAACTCGTGCAGGAAGGCGCGCGGCTGCACCGCCGGGTCGCGGCTCTGCACCGGCTCCACCACCACGGCCGCCAGTTCGGCGAGGTGCTGGCGGATGACGTCGAGCGCGGCCGGATCGCCGTAGCGCAGCACGATCACGTCATCGACCATGCCTTGCGGCGTACCTTCGCTCACGGGCATGGTCGTCACGCGCGCGCCCTCGGTCCAGCCCACCGCCAGCACGCCGTCGAACGTGCCGTGATAGGAATTGACGAAGGTCACGATCTTGCGCCGGCCGGTTTTCGCGCGCGCCAGCCGCAGCGCGACCATGACGGCCTCGCTGCCGGTGGTGAACAGCGCCACCCGCTCCACGCCGGTCATGGCGCTGATCATGGCGGCGACCCGCCCGGCCCGCGCGCTCTGCGGGCCGACGGGAAAGCCGGCGGCAAGCTCCGCCGCCAGCGCCTCGCGCACGAAGGGCGGGTTGTGGCCAAACAGCGTCACGCCGAAACCCATGGTGATGTCGACATAACGATGGCCGTCGATATCCCACACATACGGCCCTTCCGCCCGCTCCACATGCAGGGGGTAGTTCAGCTCCTTCCACTCGGGGCGGAAGCCGATCACGGCGCGCGGGTTGGCGTAGACGCCACGATAGGCAGCCGTATGCTCCTTCGAGGAGCGCGTGCGGGCGTTGAAGGCGGCGGCAAGGCGGCGCACATGCGCCTCCTGCGCCGGATTCGCCTGCTCCCTGCGCGCCGGCAGCGCCTTGAACAGGCCCTTGATCTCGCGTTTCGGCGCGGCCGGGGCCGGCCCGGCGACTGCGACGTCCGGGATAGCGGCGGGCGTCGAAACCGCCGGCCGGACTCCGCCCTGAAGCAACGCGAGTTGCTGGCTGAACAGCGCGCTCATGGCGTCGATCTGCCGGGCGAGAAGCCCCTCGACGCCTTCGCCGCCAGCCGCCGCCGCAGCGGGCGTCTCCATAACGGGCGCTTCCACCGGCGCTTGCGCCACGCGGGGCAGGCGCTCCACCACGAGGGTCACGAGCCGGTCGAGCGTATCGCCGTTCTCCATGACGGCGGCGAGCGGCAGGTCGATGGCGTATTCGCGCGCCAGCGCCTGCTGGAGCTGGACGATCAGCAGCGAATCGAGGCCGAGGCTGAACCATGTCGCATCGCCCGCCACCTCCTCCGGCTGGAGCCCGGCGACGCCGCGCAGGACGCTGCGGATGACGTGCGCAACCGCCTCGCGCCCCGCCACCGGGGCTGTCGCCGCGGGCACGGGCAGCGCTTCCGCCCGGCCGGCCGCCTGCGCTTCGCCGGCGCGGGAATCCGCACCGGCCGTCGGCAGCACGCGCGTCTTGCCGATGAAGGGATAGGTCGGCGCTTCCGCGAGCCGGCCGGGACGCTCCGCGAAGACGGCGGGCCATGCCACGGGCCGGCCGGCTTCGAACAGTTCGCCCAGCGTCTCGATGAGCCGCTCGTCGGGCCGGCGCGCGTCGCAGACGGCGAGGCAGCGCGCCTGCGGCAGCACCTCCGCCGCGAGCGGCGCCAGCACCGGCCGCGCGCCAAGATCGATCAGAACCGGATCGACGCGGTCGGGCGCATCGCCCCCCACCGCCGACACGGCGGCGGCAAAGGCCACCGGCTCGCGCGCCTGCCGCGCCCAATAGGCGGGATCGCGCAGCGCCCCGGCATCGACCGGCCCGCCCGTCAGCGTGGAAATCATGCGCCCCGTCGCCGCGCTCACCGTGAGGCCGGCGGCAAGTTCGCGGATGGGGGCGAGCGCGCCGTCCATCATCGGCGAGTGGAAGGCGTGCGACACGTCCAGCTCCGCCACGCGCAGCTCTGCCACGCGCGCGCCTGCCTCGCGCAGGACGGCGGCCGCCCGCGCCACCGCCTCGCGCGGCCCCGACAGCGTGACGCGCGCCGGCGCGTTCCAGGCGGCGACGCCCACGCCCTCGACCCGCGCCAGGGTCTGCGCAATCACGTCGTTGATCGTCTGCGCCGGCGCGCGCACCGCGATCATCGCGCCGCCGTCGAGCGCCTGCATGGCCGCGCCGCGCGCCGCCGCGAACCGCACCGCCGTGGGCAGATCCAGCATGCCCGCGAGCGCCGCCGCCGCGATCTCGCCGGCCGAATGCCCGATGACCGCATCGGGCCGCACGCCGAACGCCCGCAGCATCGCCGCCACCGCCAGCGACACCGCCACCGTCGCCGGCTGGTTGTAGGCCGTGCGCCCCAGAAGCGGCGCGCCCTCCGGCGACAGCAGGAGATCGGTCAGGCGCCGGTCCAGAAAGCCCTCAAGCGCCGCATCGGCCGCATCCAGCGTCTCACGGAACACGCGCTCGCGCGCATGGAGCGCGCGCACCGCCTCCGGCGCATGCGCCCCCTGCCCCGGCAGCAGGAAGACGACGGGCGCGCCGGCATCGGGCCTGCCAGCCCCGGCGGCGGCCTTCGCCCGCAACTTCGCGGCGAGTTCCGCCGGATCGCGTCCCGTCACCGCCAGCCGATGCGCCATCGCCGCCCGGCCGCACGCTGCCGTGCGGGCCAGATCGTGCATGCGGCCGCTGTCGGCGCGCTCCAGCGCGGCCGCGTAACGCTCCGCCAGCGCGGCGCATTCCTCCGGCGTGCGCGCGGAAACCGGCAGCACCGTCGCCCGCGCGTCGTCATGCGCGGGCACGGGCGCCGGCGGTGCTTCCTCGATGATGACATGCGCGTTGGTGCCGCTCATGCCGAAGGCGCTGACGCCGGCCCGGCGCACCCGCCCGGCCACGGCCGGCCACGGCTCGGCGCGGTCGACGACGCGCAGGGGCAGTTGCGGCCACGGAATCAGCGGATTGGGCGTCTCGAAATGCAGCGAGGCCGGCAGGCTGCCATGCCGGAGCGCGAGCACCGCCTTGGCGAGGCCGGCAAGACCGGCGGCGGCCTCCAGATGGCCGATGTTGGTCTTGACGGAGCCGACGCGCAGCTCGCCGTCGCGCCCCGCGCCGTAGGCTTCCGCCAGCGCCATCGCCTCGATCGGGTCGCCGAGCGGCGTGCCGGTGCCGTGCGCCTCCACATAGTCGACATCGGCCGGCGCAAGGCCCGCATCCGCGAGCGCGGCGGCGATCACCGCCCGCTGGGCCGCGCCGTTGGGCGCGGTGAGCCCGTTCGACGCGCCGTCGTGGTTGAGGCCCGTGCCGCGCACAAGGGCGAGCGGACGTGGCGCATCTCCGGCATCGAGACGCTCCAGCACGAGCGTGACGCAGCCCTCGCCGCGCGCGTAGCCGTCCGCCGCCGCGTCGAAAGCCCGGCAGCGCCCCGCGGGCGACAGCGCGTTCATGCGGCTGAGGCCCACATGCATCTCGGGGCCGAGGATGAGATTGACGCCCGCCACCAGCGCGCGGTCGCACTCGCCGGCCCGCAGCGCCCGCACCGCGAGATGGAGCGCCGCGAGCGCCGACGAACAGGCCGTGTCGACGGCCAGCGCCGGCCCCTCCAGCCCCAGCACATAGGCGATGCGCCCGGCCGCGACGCTCGTTGCGCTGCCGAGAAACGCATGCGGGCCGATGGCGTCGAGCCGGCCGGCGCGCGCCTGCGCCTGCACGTAATCGCCGGGGCTGATGCCCACGAACACGCCGGTGCGCGATCCCTTCAGCGACAGCGGATCGATCCCCGCGTGCTCCAGCGCCTCCCAGGCCGTCATGAGCAGCAGCCGTTGCTGCGGGTCGACGGCATCGGCCTCCACCTGCGTCAGATTGAAGAACCGGGCCGGAAAGGTTTCGATATCCGCCAGATAGCCGCCGCGATCGGTCACGGTCAGGCTGGCGTCGTAAGCCGGCCAGCGGCCGGGCGCGACCGGCGCCGTCGCATCGACGCCGCCTTCAAGCAGCCGCCAGAAGCCGGCCGGGCTTTCAACGCCGCCGGGCAGGCGGCAGGCCAGCCCGGTGATGCCGATCCGCGCCCGCTCCGCCGCCGGCGCGGCGCGCGGCGCTTCCGCAGGCGCGGCATCGGCGCTGCGCAGGCGCACGAGCGCGCCGGCGAGCGCCGCCAGCGTCGGCTGTTCGAAGGCGAGCGTGACCGGCAGGTCCAGCGAGAGCGCGCGGCCGATGCGCCGCATCAGTTCGACGAGACGCAGCGACGTGAAGCCGCTTTCCATGAGCGGCCGGCCCGGATCGAGCGCGCCGCCCGGCACGATGCGCGCGCCCCACGCCGCCAGTTCCGCCACCAGCGCGGCCTCGTCGCCCCGCTCCCACGCCCGGCGCAGCGCGGCGCCCTCGGCCGCATCCGCCGCATCGAGCGCGCGCAACGCTTCATCGAACGCACCGGCGACGAACTGCCCCACCATCTGAAAGCGCTGCACCTTGCCGCTCGTCGTCTTGGCGATGCGGGCCACCGGAATGACGCGATCGACGGGAATGCCGATCTCGCGCAGCACGCGGTCGCGCACCTCGCGGGCGAGCGGGAGGAACCGCTCCACCTCGCGCCGGAACAGCACGAACAGCACGACGCCTTCCCGATCCTCGCCGAGAACCCCGCGCGGGATCGCGCCGGCGACCACCATGTTGAGGTCGAGCCCTTCCGCCTCGCCGGCCACGCGCTCGATGTCCTGCGGATAGTAGTTCACCCCGTTGACGATGATCACGTCCTTGCGGCGGCCCGTGACGACGAGACGCCCGGCGCGCATGAAGCCCAGATCGCCCGTATCCAGCCAGCCGTCCGCCGTGAAGGCGGCGCGCGTCGCCTCGTCGTCGTTGTAGTAACCGGCGGTCACGCTCGCGCCGGTTATCTGCAAGCGGCCGACCACATCGTCGGCGCAGGGCAGCCCCGCCTCGTCGACAACGCGCAGCGACACGCAATCCAGCGGCGTCCCGACATCCGCGAAACTCACCGCGGCGTCATCGCCTTCATCCAGCGGCGCGACGCGCTCGCCGGGATTGACGCGGTTGCGGTCGACGGAAATCCGGCCGAGCCCCGCGCCGGGCTGCGCCATGCTCACCACCAGCGTGCCTTCCGCCAGCCCGTAGGCGGCGGTCATCGCCCCGCGATCGAGTCCGCAAGGCGCGAGCGCCGCGGTGAACTCCTCCGCCAGTTCGCAGGAGATGGGCTCCGCGCCGTTGGCGATGACGCGGACCGGCGACAGATCCCAGTCGCGCGGCTTGCCGGCATCGAAATGCTTGAGGAAATGCCGGTAAGAGAAATTCGGCCCGCCGAGCACGCTCGCCTTCATGTCGGAGGCCGCCTGCATCCACACCAGCGGGTTGCGCACGAAGAGCTTCGTCGGGACGAGGCCGTGATCCAGCCCGAAGACGGTCGGCAGGATGTGGAACCAGATGAGGCCGAAGTCATGCGTCAGCGGCATCCAGCTCAACAGGCGCGCGGCTTCTCCGTTTTCACCGGGCGCGTTCGCAAGGATGCCCTTGAGAATGGCCGTGCAATTGGCGATCAGGTTGGCGTGGGTGACGATCACGCCCTTCGGCGCGCCCGTCGAGCCGGAGGAAAACTGGATGAAGGCCACATCCGACGCCGCCACGGATGCCACCGGCGCCGCCGGACAATCGAGCACGACGCCGGGAACCGCGATCGAGCGCTCGCCGGCGCACGCCGTGCGTTCCGGCGCGATCCCGTCCGCGACGGCGGCGAGGCGAGCATGCACCCGCGCGTCCGAGACGATCCACGGACGCCGCAGAACGCCCCGGATACGCGCGATCTTGAGCGCCCCCTCGTCGTTCGTGGGTGTCGAGACCGGCACGGCGACGATGCCGCCGAGCACGCAGGCCCAGAAAACCGTCGTGAACAGCGGCAGGTCGTCGGTGACGATCAGCACCTCGTCGCCGGGGCGGACGCCGCCCTGCGTCAGATGCCACAGCCAGCGGCGGGAGCGGTCGAGCAACTGCGCGTAGGAAACATGCGTGAGCTGGCGGTCGGCCCCGAAAAAGGTCACGCCGCGCGGCGGATCGCCAATGCCCGCAACTCCGATCTCCGACACGCCCGCATTTGAGACAAGGGCGTCATTGAGCGTCGACGGCGCTTTGAACGAGCACATGAACGGCTGATCCGATCGGGAGGGGAAAGTCTGCCTGATTGTCGCCGACATGTAACGATATGGGAGATGACGACGCAAGCGCCCGCCTCTCCCCGCGACGCAATTTTTGTCGTTATCATGCAATTTTTGCCGATGTGACTACCCATTAGGCAGTCTCTGCCCATTGATGAGGCACCTCTTGAATATCCGTGAAAATGCGTGAAATTTCAGGAGCGTTAACGCGCTCCGTGCCGGCGCTGAACGGCATGGCCGTGTCGATTCCATCCGATATCCGCACGGTCGGCGGCGGCGGCCGCCGCCAGAATGCGACATTTCTTGCGCCCCGGCACGGCTTCAGCGAGAGCCTCGCCGATGCCGCAATGTCGCCAGCCCCGCCACCGTCAGCGTGGCGAAAGCCGCGCCGGTGAGGAACGTGCCGCGCGGCCCGGCGAGATCCCACAGACCGCCCGCAATGACGCTCGCGGCCAGCAGCGCGAACCCGGTCACGAGATTGAACATGCCGAACGCCGTCCCGCGCAGTTCCGCCGGCGCCGTATCCGCGACGAGCGTGGCCAGGATGCCCTGCGACAGCCCCATGTGCAGGCCCCACAGCACGACGCCGATCCCCAGGCCGACAAGCCCGCCGGCGAAGGCAAGCACCAGATCGGCCAGGATGAGCAGGCCGAGGCCGCAGATCAGGATCGCCGTCCGGTCCATCCTGTCCGACAGCACGCCCGCCGGATAGGCGGACAACGAATAGGCCAGGCTCATGAGGACGAGAACGACCGGCACGAGAGCCAGCGGCAGCCCGATGGACTGCGCCTTCAGGATCAGGAAAGCCTCGCTGAAGCGGGCGAGCGTGAAGACGGCGGCGACGGCGACCACCCGCCAGTAGCCCGCGCCAAGGCGGCGCAGTTCCTCGCGCCGCAGCGGCATGCGGACGCGGCGCAGCTCCTGCGGCCGCTCCGGCTCCTTCACCGCGAAGAGGATGACGGCAAGCGACAGGAAAGCCGGAATCACCGCGATCCAGAACACCGTCCGGAAATGATCCGCCGTCAGCCACATCAGGCCGATGGCGAGCAGCGGGCCGATGAACGCGCCGACCGTGTCGAGCGACTGGCGCAGGCCGAAGCTCGCGCCGCGCAGTTCGGGCGGCGCGATGTCCGCGACCAGCGCATCGCGCGGCGCCCCGCGAATGCCCTTGCCGACGCGGTCGATGAAACGGGCGGCGACGAGCCAGCCGATCGACGGCGCCAGCGGAAAGATCGGCTTGGTGAAGGCCGCGAGGCCGTAGCCCAGCGCGGCGAGGAACTTGCGCCGGCCGAGCCGGTCGCTGAGCGCGCCGGAGAAGATCCTGGTGATCGCGGCCGTCGCCTCCGCGATGCCTTCGATGATGCCGACGGTCAGCATGGAGGTGCCGAGCACCGCCACCATGTAGACCGGCAGCAACGCATGGATCATCTCGGAGGAGATATCCATCAGCATGGAGACAAAGCCGAGCGCCCAGACGCCCGCGGGAATGCCGCGCCGGCCGGCCGATGCCTTCATCTCGTCGTCGCGCCTGAAAATGCCCATACTACCGGTTCTCGTCATGGGCGTCGAAGACGCGCTGCGCATAGCTTTCGAGCACCGCCTCGCAGGCTCGCAGGCGAGAGGCGGCTTCCTCCGCCAGCAGCGCGCCGTAGAAGTCGAGCTTCCTGATCTTCTCCAGCCACCCCTGAAGCTTCTTCAGGTCGGTGTCCTCTTCCTCCAGCTCGGCGTAGGTGAATTTCCCGATGGCGATTTCCTTGGCGATTTCCGCCTCGAAATCGGCGCAGCGCCCGAGGAACTCCCGGTATTGCTCGTCGCGGTCGGCCCTGAATCGCGCGACGACCTTTTCCTCCTGCCCGCGATCCAGCGCCACGGTTTCGAGAATGACCGCCTCGCCGCCCATTTCGGCGACGTCGTTCCCGATCATCTTCAGGCGGCGGGCGTGATCGTCGGTCTTCGGCAGCAGGCAGACGCCGTTTTGCAGATAGACCGCGCCCATGCCCTTCAGCTTGCGCCAGAGCGCGACCCGCCGCGCGGCGGGATCGGGGGGGACCTTGTAGGTCAGGAGGAGCCATGCCAAGGAAACCATGGCACCCCTATAATGCAACGGCCGTTACATTTCAATCGTAACGAAGGGACATTCCGGCTGCGTCAGCGCGATTCGTAGCGGCCGGGCGCGAGGTCCGCCGTTTCGATATCGGGCTTCGTTCCCCCGACGAGATCGGCCAACACGCGGCCCGAACCGCAGGACATGGTCCAGCCGAGCGTGCCGTGGCCGGCGTTGAGGAAGAGATTCGCGTAGCGCGTCGGGCCGATGGCCGGCGTGCCGTCCGGCGTCATCGGCCGCAGGCCGCTCCAGAAGGTCGCCCGCTGCCGGTCTCCCGCGCCGCCGAAAAGGTCTTCGGCCGAATGTTCGAGGGTGGCGCGCCGCGCCGGCGGCAGATCGAGGTTGAAGCCGGCGATCTCCGCCATGCCGCCCACGCGGATGCGGTCGCCGAGCCGCGTGATCGCCACCTTGTAGGTCTCGTCCATCACCGTGGAAACCGGCGCGCGGGCCTCGTCGACAACGGGCAGCGTGATCGAGTAGCCCTTCACCGGATAGACCGGCAGGCGCAGGCCGAGCGGCGCGAGCAGCGCCGGCGCGTAGCTGCCGAGCGCGGCGACGAAAACATCGGCGGTGACGTCGCCGGCCGCCGTTTCGACGGCGGCGATGCGCCCGCCCGCCACCCGCAGGCGGCGGATGTCGACGCCGAAGCGGAACGTGACGCCGAGCCCCTCGCAGATCCGGTGCAGTTCGTTGGTGAACTTGAAGCAATCGCCGGTTTCGTCGTGGGGCAGGCGCAGGCCGCCGACGATCTTCTCCCGCGCCCCCGCGAGGCCGGGTTCCGCCGCGACGCAGCCCGCCGCATCCAGCACCTCGAACGGCACGCCGTCCGCCTTCAGCACCGCGATGTCCTTGGCGATGCCGTCGAACTGCTTTTGCGTGCGGAAGACCTGCAAGGTGCCCTGCGTGCGGTGATCATAGGCGATGCCGGTTTCCTCACGCAGCACGATGAGGCAATCGCGGCTGTATTCCGCCAGGCGCACCATCCGCCCCTTGTTGATCTTGTAGCGCTCATCGGAGCACTCGCGCAGCATGGCGAACATCCAGCGCCACGCGGCAAGGGCCGGCAGCGGGCGGATCACCAGCGGCGCATGCGTCATGAACAGCCACTTGAGCGCCTTGAGCGGAATGCCCGGCGCGGCCCATGGCGCGGCGTAGCCGGGCGATATCTCGCCGGCGTTGGCGAAGCTCGTTTCGAGCGCCGGGCCGGGCTGGCGGTCGAGCACCGTCACCTTGTGGCCCGCCCTGGCGAGATAATAGGCGGAGGTGACGCCGATCACGCCCGCGCCGAGAATGACGATGTTCATGCGGTTCCCCTGTTTTTTTCCGCTGTCCGAACGTAGTCGCGATGGTAGCGCCACCCGAGGGCGGTCAGAATTTCGTAGGCGATGGTTCCGGCCGCTTCCGCGACGTCTTCCAGCGTCTGATGCGGGCCGATCACTTCCACGAGGCTGCCGGTCGTCAACGTTCCCGGCGGCAGCGCCGATATGTCGACGGTGATGCTGTCCATCGACACGCGCCCGGCGATCGGCAGGCGCACGCCGTCGACGTAAACCGCGCCGCGACCGCCGAGGTGGCGGGAGAGGCCGTCCGCATAACCCGCCGCGATCGTGGCGAGGCGCGTTTCGCCCGCCGTGACGTGGGCGCCGCCGTAGCCGACGCGGGCGCCGGCGGGCACCGTGCGGGTCTGGATCACGCGCACGTCGAGCCGCACGACCGGTTCCATCGGGTTGACGTCGCCCGCCGCCGGCGCGCCGCCGTAGAGCGCGATGCCGGGGCGCGCCAGCGCGCCGTGATAATCCGCGCCGAGAAAGATGCCGCCGGAATTGGCGAAGCACGGCGGCACCCCCGGAAAGAGGGCGGCGAAACGGCGCATCGCCGCGAGTTGATCGGCGTTCTGCGGGTTGTCGGGCTCGTCGGCGCAGGCGAGATGGCTCATCAGATAAGCGACGCGCACGCCGGCGAGCCGCGCGGGATCGGCCGCGAGCGCCTGCGCCTCGCCGCCGGAGAGCCCGAGCCGCGACATGCCGGTATCGAACTGGAGCACCGCCGGCAGTTCCCGGCCGCGCGCCCGCGCCGTCGCCGCCCAGTTCGCCACCTGCTCGGGCGTGTTGAGAACGGGCACGATACCGGCGTCGGCGCACAGGTTCTCCGCTCCCGGCAGCAGGCCGTTCAATACGTAGAGCCGCGCGTCATCATCCAGTGCCGGCCGCAGCGCGAGCGCCTCGCCGAGATGGGCGACGAAGAAGTCGCGGCAGCCGGTATCATAGAGCACGGGCGCGACCTGTTCCGCGCCGAGACCATAGGCATCCGCCTTGACGACGGCCCCGGCGGCGACGCCCGCGAGCCGCTCGCGCAGCGCGCGATAATTGCGCGCCAGCGCGTCGAGATCGACCGTCAGGATGCCGCAGGATATCTGCCGCGCAACGGCAGGAGAAACGTCTTCGACCATAAAAACACCCCCGGCGCAGGGCCGCGCCCACCCCGAAGGGCAGCCCCGCGAAACGGCATTGAGCCTACCGCAACGATCGCGCAATGGATGCGCAAACTGCACACGATCGTTTCAACAATGGAAATTCCATGCAATAATAAACGATGAATTGGAAGGTTATTGCATGACTGGCCTGGACACCGTCGACCGCAACATCATTCGCCTGCTGCGTCTCGACGCGCGCATGAGCAACGCGAGACTCGCCGGGGAAGTCGGCCTGTCGCCTTCCGCCTGCCTGCGGCGGATCAGGCAGCTCGAACACAGCGGCGTGATTCGCGGCTACACGGCCATCATCGACCACGCGCTGCCGGACGCCACCATGGCCGTCATCGTCAACATCACGCTGGAGCGGCAGACGGAAGATTATCTCGCCCGTTTCGAGACGGCGGTGCGCAAGCATCCCGAGATTCGCGAGTGCTATCTGATGACGGGTTCGGCCGACTACCTGCTGCGCTTGGAGGTGGAGAACGCCGCCGCGTTCGAGCGCGTTCACACCGAAATCCTGTCGACGCTGCCCGGCGTGTCGCGCATCCATTCGAGCTTCGCGATCCGCAACGCGCTCGCCGCCCGCGCCCGCGGACGCGGAACATGAGCCGGCTGCCTCGCCGGAAACTCCTTCTCCGTTTGAACGGAGCGCGCTCTAGAATGTAGGCGGCGTGCAGGCGCTCACGACCTCGCACGGCACGGGACCGAGACAGCGGAAGCGGTGCGGGCGGCGACTTTCGAAGTAATAGGCGTCGCCGGGGCCGAGAATGCGCCGCTCGCCGTCCACCGTCACCTCCAGCCGCCCGCTGAGAACGACGCCGCCTTCCTCGCCGTCGTGAACCAGCGGAATCACCCCTGTATCCGCGCCGGGCTGGTAACGCTCCCTGAGAATCTGCATGGCGCGGCCCACGAGGTTCTCGCCGATCTGCCGGTAGGATATCGGCCCCTTGCCGATCTCGACCATCTCGTCCTCGCGGTAGAACGCCTTCTTCGGCGCGGCCGGCTCAAGGCCGAAAAAGTCCGCGAGGCTGATCGGGATGCCGTCCAGAATGCGCTTCAGCGCGCCCACCGAGGGGTTGCTGGTGTTGGATTCGATCAGCGAGATGGTGGAATTGGTGACGCCGACCCGCTTGGCGAGTTCCCGCTGCGACAGATTGTGAAGCGTGCGGACGTAGCGCAGCCGGCCGCCGAGATCGTCGATCAACATTCCCTCCCCGCGATAAAGCGTTTCCAAGCGAAGCGGATGCCGCTCCGCGCGAGAAAAACGCGTCAGACCGAAAAGCCTCCGGCGTTGCAGCCGTTTCGAAAACCGAAACACGGCCACGCGCACCACCATATATTTCAACGTGTTATCAGTCATCAGAAAAGGACTTGTTGGCAAATCATAACCGTGATTACGCTGCCTGCACCCGCCACGGGAAAAACCGCCAGAGGAGCTTTCATCATGACGACCGCCGCCGACAGGCCGAACACGCCGTCCCTCGACAACTACTGGATGCCCTTCACCGCCAATCGGCAATTCAAGAAGGCGCCGCGCCTGCTGGCCGCGGCGGAGGGCATGCACTACACCACGGTCGACGGCCGCCGCGTGCTGGACGGCACGGCCGGCCTGTGGTGCGTCAACGCCGGTCACGGGCGGCGGCAGATCACGGCGGCGGTGGAGCGCCAGCTCGCCACGCTCGATTACGCCCCCTCGTTCCAGATGGGCCATCCGATCGCCTTCGAGTTCGCCGAGCGCCTCGCCGCCGTCGCGCCGGGCGGCGCGGACGCGCAGCTCGACCGCATCTTCTTCACCAATTCGGGCTCGGAATCGGTCGACACGGCGCTGAAGATCGCCATCGCCTACCAGCGCGCCATCGGGCAGGGCACGCGCACGCGCGTCATCGGCCGCGAGCGCGGGTATCACGGCGTCGGCTTCGGCGGCCTTTCGGTCGGCGGGCTGGTCAACAACCGGCGCGTGTTTCCGCTGCTGCCGGGCGCCGACCATCTGCGCCACACCCATGACCCCGCCCGCAACGCCTTCACGAAGGGCCTGCCCGAGCACGGCGCGGAACTGGCCGACGATCTCGAGCGGCTGGTGGCGCTGCACGGCGCGGAAACCATCGCCGCCGTCATCGTGGAGCCGCTCGCGGGGTCGGCGGGCGTGCTGCCGCCGCCGAAGGGGTATCTGGAGCGCCTGCGCGAAATCGCGACGCGCCACGGCATCCTGCTCATCTTCGACGAGGTGATCACCGGCTTCGGGCGTCTCGGCACGCCCTTCGCCACGGACTACTTCGGCGTCACGCCGGATATCGTGACGACCGCCAAGGGCCTGACCAACGGCACCATTCCGATGGGCGCCGTGTTCGTGCAGCGGAAGGTGCACGACGCGCTGATGACCGGCCCCGAGGCGGCCATCGAGCTTTTCCACGGCTACACCTATTCGGGCCACCCCGCCGCCTGCGCCGCCGGCATCGCGACGCTCGACATCTACGCCGACGAGGGCCTGCTGACGCGCGGCGCGAGCCTCGCGGAAGAATGGCAGGAGGCGATCTTCAGCCTGAAGAGCGCCGCGAACGTCATCGACATCCGCGTCCTCGGCCTCGTCGCGGGCATCGAGCTTTCCTCCCGCCCCGGCGCCGCCGGCGCGCGCGCGTATGACGTGTTCATCGACTGCCTCAACCGGGGCGTGCTGATCCGCGTCACCGGCGACATCATCGCGCTGTCGCCGCCGCTGATCGTGGAGCGCGAGCAGATCGGCGAGATCGTGTCCGTCCTCGGCGATGCGCTCAACCGCGCACAGTAATCGACGCGGCGAAGAAAAAGGGCCGGATCGACGCGATCCGGCCCGATGACCTGCGCGCGGGCTTGAGCAGGGCCGGCGCGGTCGCAAACCCGGCCGTGCGGGTATCAGGAAACGATCACCCACAGCTTGCGCACCGTCTCGATGGTGCGCCACACGCCGACGAAACCCGGCCGCATGATGAACGTGTCGCCCGCCGCAAGGCGGCGGGTCTCGCCGCCCTCTTCCGCCAGTTCGACGACGCCGGAGAGGATCGTGCAGAACTCCCACGTCTCGCCCTTCACGGAGCGGGTGGCGCCGGGCGTCGCTTCCCACACGCCGGAACGGATGCGCCCGTCGTCGACGACATCCTTCTCCCACGTCTTGTAGGTCGGCCGGCCTTCGACAAGGCGCTCCGGCGCGGCCTCGCTCTCCTCGGGCGCGCCGAGGTTCTCAAGGTCGAACACGATCAGGTTGCTCATCCAGCTTCTCCCGTTCAGGGGACTTCCGCGTTTTCCCGAAACGCGGAAGTCCCGCATCCTGCTGATTTGAAATATATTTTACCGACACCGGAGCAATTTGCGTTCAAGCCGATCGATCGGCTTGAACGCACGATGCTCTATCCGCCGATGGCGTCGGCGATCGCCTTGCCGCATGTGACGGTATCGGCGCGGCCGCCGAGATCGCGGGTGCGCAAGGCGGGCTCCTTCAGCACCGCCTCGATGGCCTGCACGATGGCCGCAGCGGCTTCCGCCTCGCCGAGATGGTCGAGCATCATCGCCGCCGACCATATCTGTCCGATCGGGTTGGCGACGTTCCGGCCGGCGATGTCCGGCGCCGAGCCGTGCACGGGCTCGAACAGCGACGGATGATCGCCCTCGGGATTGATGTTGCCGGACGGCGCGATGCCGATGGTGCCGGCGCACGCCGGGCCGAGATCGGACAGGATGTCGCCGAACAGGTTGGAGCCGACGACGACATCGAAGATCTGCGGCTTGAGAACGAAGTTGGCGGTGAGGATATCGATGTGGAACTTGTTGTGCGCCACTTCGGGATATTCCGCGCCGATGGCCTCCACCCGCTCGTCCCAATAGGGCATGGTGATGGCGATGCCGTTCGATTTGGTGGCCGACGTCAGTTGCCGGCGCGGGCGCTTCCGGGCCAGCTCGAAGGCGAAGCGCAGGATGCGGTCGACGCCGTGGCGCGTCATCACCGTTTCCTGCAACACGATCTCGCGCTCCGTGCCGGCGAACATGCGCCCGCCGACGGACGAATACTCGCCTTCCGTGTTCTCGCGCACCACCCAGAAATCGATGTCGCCCGGCTTGCGACCGGCGAGCGGGCAAGGCACGCCCTCCATCAGGCGTACCGGCCGCAGGTTGACGTATTGATCGTATTCGCGGCGGAATTGCAGCAGCGATCCCCACAGCGATACATGATCGGGCACCGTATCCGGCCAGCCCACCGCGCCGAAGAACAACGCGGACGGGCGGCCCAGGCGCTCCTTCCAGTCCTCCGGCATCATGCTTCCGTGCTTCGCGTAGTAATCGCAACTGGCGAAATCGTGCCACGTCTGCCTGATGCCGAAGCCGAAGCGGCGCGCGGCGGCTTCCAGCGCGCGCACGCCCTCCGGCATCACCTCCTTGCCGATGCCGTCGCCGGGAATCACCGCGATGTCATAAGTTCTGTCGCTCATCTCAACTCCGTGGAGGCTTCAGCCGTTCAGGCCGCCGATGTGGAACGCCTTCGTCTCAAGATATTCCTCGATGCCCTCGCGCCCGCCTTCCCGGCCGAGCCCCGATTGCTTCACGCCGCCGAACGGCGCGACCGCCATGGAAATGCTGCCCGTGTTGAGCCCCACCATGCCGAATTCCAGCGCCTCGCCCACCGTGAAGGCGCGCTTGAGGTTCTGCGTGAAGAAGTAGGCGGCAAGGCCGAAGGGCGTGCCGTTGGCGAAGGCGATCGCCTCGTCGTCGGTGCGGAACCTGAACAGCGGCGCCACGGGGCCGAAGGTTTCCTCATCCGCGAGGCGCATGCCGGCGGCCGCATCGGCGAGCACCACGGGCGCGACGTAGCGGCGCCCCTGCGGCAGATCGGTCCGCGGCGTCAGGTTGCGGGCGCCCCGCGCCAGCGCGTCCGCCACGTGGTCGTTGATCTTCTCCACGGCGGCGTCGTTGATCATGGGGCCGATCTGCGTGCCCTCGGCGAAGCCCGGCCCCACCTTCAGCGCGTTCACCCGCTGCGCCAGCCTGTCGGCGAAAGCGTCGTAGATGCGCTCGTGCACCAGCAGGCGGTTGGCGCAGACGCAGGTCTGCCCGCCGTTGCGGAACTTCGACGCCAGCGCGCCCTCGACGGCGGCATCGAGATCGGCGTCGTCGAAGACGATGAAGGGCGCGTTGCCGCCCAGTTCCAGCGACAGCCGCTTGACCGTCGGCGCGCTGCCGGCCATCAGCAGCGAGCCCACGCGCGTGGAGCCGGTGAACGACACCTTGCGCACGATGTCGCTGTCCAGCAGGGTCTTGCCGATGGCCTGCGGCAGCCCGGTGAGAATGTTGATCACGCCGCCGGGAATGCCCGCGCGCTCCGCCAGCACGCCGAGCGCCAGCGCCGAATAGGGCGTGAACTCGGACGGCTTGACGATCACCGTGCAGCCCGCCGCCAGCGCCGGCGCCACCTTGCGGGTGATCATGGCGTTGGGAAAATTCCACGGCGTGATGATGGCGCAGACGCCGACCGGCTCCTTCAGCGTCAGGATGCGCCGGTCGCTCGCGGGCGCGGGCACCGTGCCGCCGTGGATGCGGCGCGCCTCCTCGGCGAACCACTTGATGAAGGACGCGCCATAGCGGATCTCGTCCCGCGCTTCCGGCAACGGCTTGCCCTGCTCCGCCGTCATGATGCGCGCGAGATCCTCGACATTGGCGAGGACGAGTTCGTGCCAGCGTTCCAGCAGCGCCGCCCGCTCGGCGGCGGGGCGCTTGCGCCATTCCTTCAGCGCCGTGGCGGCGGCGGCTATCGCCTGCGCGGTTTCCGCTTCCCCGGCGGCCGGCACATGGCCGACGATCCCGCCCGTCGCCGGATCGTCGACCGCGACCGTCTCGCCGCCCCCCGCGATCCATTCGCCGCCGATCAGGCAGCGGGACACGAGAAGCGAAGCATCCTGAAGCTCAAGCATCGTTCTTTCCCCTGATGATGGCCCGTCGCCGGCCGTTTTCACGCCTCGTCGAAGCCGACGACGGCCTTGATCTCGCTGAACTCGTGCAGGCCGAACCGGCCGTATTCGCGCCCGTTGCCGGATTGCTTGTAGCCGCCGAACGGCGCCGCGCCGTCCCAGGCGGAGGCATTCAGCCGCACCACGCCGGCGCGCAGCAGCGGGGCAAGCGAGCGCGCCTCTTCCTGCGCGCCCTGCACATAGGCGGCAAGACCGTAGGGCGTATCGTTGGCGATGGCCACCGCCTCCTCCGTGGCGCCGTAGCCGATGATGGAGAGGACCGGCCCGAAAATCTCCTCCCGCGCGATGGTCATGTCATTGGTGACGCGCCCGAACACCGTCGGGCGGACGTAGTAGCCCGCATTGAGGTGCACCGGCCGGCCGGGACCGCCGGCGGCCAGTTCCGCGCCTTCCTCGATGCCCCTGGCGATCAGCGCCTGGATGCGGTCGAACTGGGCGCGGCTGACGACCGGGCCGAGGTCGGTGTCGGCCGCGTCGGGCGGGCCGACACGCAGGGCGTCCGCCGCGGCGGCGGCGATGCGGACGGCGTCGTCCATGCGCTCCTGCGGCACCAGCATGCGCGTCGGCGCGTTGCACGACTGGCCGGAATTGTCGAAGCACTTGAGAACGCCCGCGCGCACGGCCTCCTCGAACGGCGCGCTTCGCAGGACGATGTTGGGCGACTTGCCGCCCAGTTCCTGATGCACCCGCTTCACCGTGGGCGCCGCCGCGTGCGCCACGGCGATGCCGGCGCGGGTGGAACCGGTGAACGACACCATGTCGACGTCGGGATCGCTCGACAGCGCCGCGCCCACGGTCGGCCCGTCGCCGTGCACGAGATTGAACACGCCCGGCGGCACGCCCGCCTCTTCCAGCACTTCCGCGAAGATCACGGCGTTGAGGGGTGCGATCTCGGAAGGTTTCAGCACCATCGTGCAGCCGGTGGCGAGCGCCGGCGCGACCTTGCAGGCGATCTGGTTGAGCGGCCAGTTCCACGGCGTGATCATGGCCACGACGCCGGCCGCCTCATGCACGATGCGCGTGGAACCCTGCATGTATTCGAAGGAGAAATCGCGGAAGGCGCGGATCGTTTCCCTGAAATGGTAGCGTCCGCTGCCCGCCTGTTCCTCGCGCGCCATTTGCCGGGGAGCGCCCATCTCGCGCGAGATGATGTCGCCGATCTCGTCGTTGCGCCGCTTGAGGATTTCCGCGATGCGCTCGAGCAGCGCCAGCCTGTCGGCGCGCGGGCTTTGTGAGAAGGCTGGGAACGCCTTGCGGGCGGCGGCGACGGCACGCCGGGCGTCGGCCGCCGTGCCGAGCGCGATCGAGGCGAACGGCTGCTCCGTGGCCGGATCGATGACGTCGAGCGCGCTCCCGCCCAGAGGGGCAACCCAGGCGCCGTCGATGTAGAAGTGATGTGCGTTCTTCATGTCGTCTGCTCCCCGTGGATGAATGACACCCTTTTAAAACCCCTTGCGGACGAAATCGGCAATGCGTTCCGCGATCATGATCGTCGGAATGTTGGTGTTTGCACGGGGAATCGACGGCATGAGCGAGGCGTCCGCGATGCGCAGGCCCTCGACGCCCCGCACCTTGCCCCGCGGCGTGGTGACGGCTTCGGGATCGCCATCCGCGCCCATGCGGCAGGTGCCGGAGGCGTGCCAGGTGCCGCCGACGTTGCGGCGCACGAAATCCGTCAGCGCCCCGTCGTCCCGCAGCAGGCCGTCCATCGTCGTCCCGAGGGTCACGAGCGCATGGATGAGCGCGCCGCGCAGAGGCCCCGCCCCGTCGAGCATCGCCGCGAGAAGGCCGCGCTGGAAGGCGTTCCAGCGGCCGGGAAGCGCGATCTTCGCCACGCGCGGCGTATAGCTCGACGGGAAGACCGGGCCGATGCCGCCGGCAAGGCGCGGATCGGCGAGCACTTCCGCGCCCAGCCGGAGCGCCGTCTTCAGCCGCTCCAGATCGCGCGCGTCGGACAGCATGCGGAAATCGACGAAGGGCTCGGCGCGGGGATCGGCGTCCGCGAGCTTCAGAAAGCCGCGCGAGTACGACTTGTTGACCCAGAAGAACAGGCTGCCGATGCGCCCGCCCACCGAATGCCAGCCGGAACGCGACAGGATGGCGGCGTGCATGTCGCCCGCCGGCGTCTCCGGCAGGCCGGAGGAGTAGCGCCACACGCCCTGTTCATGGTGCTCGCGCGGGTCGGGCGCGCGCATCGCCGGCGGCAGATAGGCGGCGACGGCGATGGAGGGATGCTCCATCAGGTTGCGCCCCACGCCCGCGGCGGACGCCACGACCGGAACGCCGATATCGCGCAGCGCCTCCGGCTGGCCGACGCCCGAGCGCAGCAACAGCGCCGGCGTATGGATCGCGCCCGCCGCGACGATGACCTCGCGCGCGCGGATCGTGCGCGAACCGCCGTCCGGGCCGACGATCTCCGCCCCCACGGCCCGCCGGCCGTCGAAGAGAATGCGGGCGGCCTGATGGCCGGTGAGCAGCGTGAGATTGGGCCGGCGCCGGACCTCCGGCGTGAGATAGGCGATGGACGTGGGCAGCCGCTCGCCCGCGTCGCTCACGGCGACGGCGCCGCGAAACGCACCGTCCTGCCAGACGCCGTTCTGGTCGGCACGCTGCGGATGGCCGCGCGCGTCGAGCGTTTTCAGCACCGCATCCACGAATGGCGATATCCTGTCGTCGCCGATGCGGCGGATGGAGAGCGGGCCGTTCGCGCCATGCAGCGGGCCGTCGAAATCGCGGTCGGCCTCGATGCCGAGGAAGAAGGGCAGGCAGGCGTCCCAGTTCCAGCCGGCGGCGCCGAGCGCCTCCCATTCGTCGTAATCCGCCGGCGCACCCCGGTTCGCCATCAGCGCGTTGATGGCGGAGCCGCCGCCCAGCAGCCGCGCCTGCTCGTAGCGCCGCGACGGGCGCGGCATGGCCTCGCCCATCAGCGCCCGCAGCGCCTGCCATATGTTGGAGGTGTCGAGATAGGCCCGGCCCGGATAGCGGCTGCGGATATCGTCGGGAACGTCGTCCGCGGCGATGTTGCGGCCCGCCTCCACCAGAATCACGGCGCGCCGCGCATCCTCCGAAAGCCGCGCCGCCAGCACGCAGCCCGCAGACCCGCCGCCCAGAATGAGATGATCGGCCATCATGCCGCCTCGTTCCGCCTGTTCCCGGCGCTGCGCGCGTTGAGCGACAGCAGCATCACCATGATGAAGGACGTCGCCGTCAGCAGGGAGCTGATGGCCGCGATGGTCGGGTCGATCTCGTCCCGCAGGGCGGTGAACATGCGCTTGGTCAGCGTCTGGTATTCGCCGCCGGAGATGAACAACGCGACGACGGTTTCGTCGAGCGCGGAGATGAAGGCGAACAGCATGCCGGAAATCACGCTCGGCCGGATCTGCGGCAGGGTCACGATGAAGAACGTGCGGAACCTGTTCATGCCGAGGCTGCGCGACACCATTTCCTGCACGGGATCGAACTTGCGCAGGCCCACCAGCACCGACGTCACCACATAAGGCAGCCCCAGCATGACGTTGGCGAGGATGAGCCCCGTCATCGTCGCCAGCAGGCCGGTGTTGGCGTAGATGAAGAAGATGCCCACGGCCGTGATGACGATCGGCACGACGAGCGGCAGGAACAGGATCACTTGCAGGTTACGCACCAGCCGGGAGGATGTCATGTTGAGCGCATAGGCGGCGGCGGTGCCCATGACGGTGGCGATGACGGCGCTGGCGAAGGCGACGATGAGGCTCACGCGCGTGGCCTGCATCCACGCCGCGCTGCCCAGATAGGCCTCGTACCAGCGCAGCGACCACGCCGGCGGCGGAAAGGCGAGAAAGCGCGAATCCGAGAACGACATCGGCACGATGATCACGACGGGGACCATCAGCCACACGAGCACCAGCGCGACAAAGCCGTAGAGGAAGAAACGGGAGGGTATCATGGCTCACCTCGTACCCATGATGCGCTCGAAGGGAACGAGCCTTGTCGACAGACGGAAGATCAGGAACACGCTGGCGAGCAGCACCATGCTGATGGACGAGGCCGCGCCCCATTCGTGATAGAGTTCGATATTGCGCGACACCAGCATCGACACCATGAAGGTGCGCCCGCCGCCGAGCAGTTCCGGCGTGATGTAGAAACCGAGCGTCAGCACGAACACCAGCACCATGCCCGCGATCGCACCCGGCAGGGACAGCGGCAGGAAGACGCGCGTGAAGACGAAGAAGGGGCTGCCGCCGAGACTCGCGCCCGCCATCGTCAGCTCGCGCGGGATCTTCTGCATGGTGGCGTAGAGCGGCAGCACCATGAACGGCAGCAGGATGTGTATCGTCGCCAGCACCGTGCCGAACTCGTTGTTGACGAGCAGCAGCGGGCTGTCGATCAACCCGAGATCGGTCAATGCCGAATTCACGAGGCCGCGCCTTTGCAGCAGGATGAGCCAGGCATAGGCGCGCACCAGCACGCTCGTCCAGAAGGGCAGCACCACGGCCGCCAGGATGAGCAGGCTCCATTGCCGCGGCGCCAGCGCGGCGGCATAGGCCACCGGATACCCGAGCAGCAGCGTCGCGACCGTCACCGTCACGGCGATCCGAAAGGTCTGAAGAAACGAGATCAGATAGATGTCGTCGGTCAGAAACCGCTGGTAGTTCACCAGCGTGAAGCCGCCGTCGCCCCGGATCGACTGCCACGCCAGCCAGAGCAGCGGCAGCACGAGCAGGCAGACGACGACCGCGAGCGCCGGCGCGAGCAGCAGCAACGTCAGCCGCTGTTCGCGCCGCTCATGAAGGACTGCGGGACCCGGAGGGCAGGCGGCCATGGTTATTCCTCCATCGATGGAAGCGAAAGGCGCGGGGCGGCAAGCCGCCCCGCGTCGGCGACGATCAGCGCTGGATGAACGAGGCCCAGCGCCGCTGCGCCTCCTCGCCCGCCGGCGAGCTCCACCATTCTTCGGAGATCAACGCCTGCACGGCTGTGTTCGCGGGAGAGCTCGGCAGTTGCGCCGCGCGCTCCGGGCTGATCTTGCCGGTGCCGTAGGCGGCGGGATTGGCCGGGCCGTAGTCGATATAGGTCGGGAAATTGGCCTGGATGTCGGGCGTCAGCGCGGCATTCACGAATTGAACCGCCGTATCCAGATTCGGCGCGTTCTTCAGGATGCACAGCGAGGTGTATTGCAGCAGGCCGTCGCCGAAGGTGAAGCCCACCGGCGCGCCTTCCTTCTGCACGGCCGCCACGCGGCCGTTCCACGCCATCACCAGATCCGCCTCGCCGTCGGCTAGAAGCTGGGCCGATTGCGCACCGGACGTCCACCAGACGGTGACATGCGGCTTGATCTGCTCCAGCTTCCTGAAGGCGCGGTCGACATCCAGCGGATAGAGCTGGTCGCGCGCAACGCCATCGGCGATCAGCGCCGCCTCGAGCGTCGCCAGCGGATGATTGCGCAGGGCGCGGGTGCCGGGGAACTTTTCCACGTTCCAGAAATCCGCCCAGCCCTGCGGCGGGTTATCGCCGTACTTGTCCTTGTTGTAGGCGAGAACGCTCGAATAGAACTCATAAGCGACGGAATACGGGCTCTTGTACTGCTCCGGCAGGTCGGCGGCATTCGGAATCCGGGAAAAATCCAGCTTCTCGATGAAGCCCTGCTCGCCGCCCCGGACGCAATCCTTCGTCGGCGTGTCGATCACGTCCCAGATGGGTTTTCCCGTCGCCGCCTGGGTGCGGATCACGGGCCAGGCGTCGGGCGAGCTGTCCTGCCGGATGGTGATGCCGAGCAACTGCGCCACGGGGTCCAGAATCGCCCTGGTCTGGGCCTCCTGATAGGCGCCCCCCTGCGACACGAAGGTTATCTGTTGCGCGCTCGCCGTCCCGGCCGCGAGGGCGGCGACGGAAGACAGCATCGTCAGCAGCGTAAATTTCACGATCATCGTTATTCTCCTCTGGTCTTTTCCGGATGCATTTGCCGGCCGCACGGTCGTGACAGCCGCTTTATATTTTTTCGTTCGGCAGCCTCCCCTGAAACGCTCCATGTTTCTCCCGCGCCAACCGGAACACACCCTAGCGGCCGATGGCGTCGAGGAACTGATACCATCCCGCCACGAGCCTCACGGCCGGCTCCCGCAGGGTGTAGAACGGCACGTTCTTCAGCGGCAGCGCCGACACGAGGCCGACATCCGGCCGCTCGCCGGTGACGATGCGCGCGACGTAACGGCCCATGTTGGAGGCCATGGCGACGCCCGTGCCGTTATAGCCGAGGCAATACACGATGCGGTCGTCGAGCCGGCCCGCATGGGGCAGGCTGTCGAGCGTCATCGCCACCAGCCCGGACCAGCGATGCGTGACCCGCACGGATTCGAGCTCCGGGAACTGGCGCACCATCGCGTTGCGCAGGGCGGTGAAGGCGCTCTCCGAATCCTGCTTGCCGAAGGCGCCCCGGCCGCCATACAGCAACCGGCCGTCGAACTTGCGGAACCAGCGCATCATGCGCCGCGTCTCCGTGTAGCTGCGGTCGGTCCGCAACAATCCCTCGCCGGGCGTCCCGGCAAGGGGCTCCGTGGCGATCATCGCCGACCGGAAGGGGATGATCGCCTTGCGCACGCCCGCCGTCGCCGCCGTGAGATCGGAATAGCCGTCCGTGGCGATCACGGCCTGGCGCGCCCTGACCGCGCCTTCCGGCGTTTCCACGACGACGCCGTTTTCATCGCGGCGAATGCCGGTAACGGGCGATTGCTCGGCGATGATGACGCCCGCGTCCTTGAGGCCGCCCGCCAGTCCGAGGGCGAAATTCAGCGGGTGAACGATGCCGCCATGCGTGTTGAGCATGCCGCCGACGAAATCGCGCGAGCCGGTTTCTTCCGCCACCGCCCCGGCGGAAAGGATGGAACAGGCGGTGTCGCCCAGCTCCTGCCGCAGCCACAGGGTTTCGCGCTTCAGCGCCTCGAGGCTCACGGCGTTGTGGGCGCAGCGCAGCGAGCCGTTGGGCCGGTAATCCGCGGCGGCGATGCCGTAGACCCGCGTCAGCTCGCCCACATGATCGATCGCCTCCAGCGCGAGGTCGTGCATCCGCCGCGCGGTTTCCGTGCCGAAACGGGCGGCGATGTCCGGGTAGCTGATGCGGAACTTGCCGGAAACGACGCCGCCGTTGCGGCCGCTCGCCCCCCACCCGATGCGGCTTGCCTCCAGCACGATCGGGCGCAAGCCGGCGAGGGCGAGATAGCGCGCGGTGCTGAGCCCCGTGTAGCCGCCGCCGACGATCGCCACGTCGTAGCGATGCTCTCCCGCCAGCCGCCCGAAGGCGGGCCGGGCGGCGGCGGTGTCCTGCCACAGCGAGCGGATATCCGGAAACGGTGGGGAGCCCATGATCGTCACCCTGCTTCGGGCCTTCAGGCCGCAACTTTGCGGTCGAGGGCGTGTTCGGCGTCGACGGCGTCGGCGAGCTGCTTCAGGCTGGAGAAGTGGAAGTCGGGCTTCGTCACCTCCCTGGGCTCGGGCGTGCCGCCGAAGCCCTGCAAGCCCTGCCGGCGCTCGATCCAGCACGTCGCATAGCCCAGCTCGCGGGCGATGCCGATATCGTGATACTGGCTCTGCGCCACATGCAGGATCTCGGACTGCCTGAAGCCGGCGGCCGATTGCCGGCCCTTGTTGAAGGCGAAGAACTCCGGCGCGGGCTTGGCATAGCCGGTGTCGTCGCAGGTCACGCTGTCGTGGAACGGATTGCCGAGCGTTTCGGCATAGGCGGAAAAGGCCGTGCGGTCGGCGTTCGTCATGGCGACGAGGCGGAAATTGCGGCGCAGGCGGGCCAGCGCCGCGACCGAATCCGCGAAGGCGGGCCAGCGCAGCACGGCGAGCTGGAAGGCGTCGGCGGTGGCGTCGTCGGCGCGGTATCCGGTCTCGGCGGCCAGCGACAGATAGACATCCTTCATCGCCGAGGACGAGCGGCCGTAGAACTTCGCCCGGCCGCGCAGATACGGCTGGAAGATCTCGTCGTCCGTCGCCTGCCGGGCCTTGTCTCCCCCGAGCGCGCGCACGGCTTCCAGCACGCCCGTCTCGAAGTCGATCAGCGTTCCGACCACGTCGAAGGTCAGGACCTTGAAATCGGTGATTTTCATTTACGATAGCCTTTCCGCAAGAACGAGGGCGCATGCGCGCGTGCCGCCGGCGAACGCCCGCCCGCCCGGAGTTTCGTCTTCTTTCGTCGATTGTCGTTCCGGGAGGGCGGCGCGGCGCCTCCCCGGAAGCGCGTTACGCCTGCGGCACCACGACGGTGTCGTCCGGGTGCAGCGCAACCGTAATGGATTCGCCGGGCTGCCTCAGAAGCCGCCGGCCGGAATGGTTGCTCGGCAGCCGCAGACTGAGCTGGTCGCCGCTGCCGAGCCTGATGAAGACACGGATGCTTTCTCCCTGATAAAGCGTATCCGTCACGGTCGCGCGCAGCAGGTTGGGCGTTTCGCCGCCCTCCTCGCCGGCGACGACGAGCTTTTCCGAATGCACCGCGAGGAACAGCCGATCGCCGCGCGGCACGGGCTGCGCGGAACGCAGGCGCGTGTCGCCGAGCACGACGGTGTCGTCGCTCTCCCTGGTTACGGGCAGCAGCGTCGCCTCGCCGATGAAGCTCGCGACGAAGGAATCCGCCGGCCGGTCGTGCAGCCGTTCGGGCGTATCGATCTGGGCGATGCGGCCCTTGTTCATGATCGCGATCCGGTCGCTCATCGTCAGCGCCTCGCGCTGGTCGTGGGTGACGTAGATGATGGTCGCGTCGAGCTTCCTGTGGAGCTGCTTCAGCTCGATCTGCATGGTCTCGCGCAACTGCTTGTCGAGGGCCGACAGCGGTTCGTCCATCAGGATCAGACGCGGCTCGAAGATCATCGCCCGCGCCAGCGCCACGCGCTGACGCTGCCCGCCCGAAAGCTCGTGGATCTGCCGTCCGCCGTAGCCCGACAGCTCCACCATGGCGAGCGCCGCCTCCAGCTTGTCGGCCCATTGCGCCTTCGGCAGATGCCGCGCCCGCAGCGGAAACGTGATGTTGTCGGCCACGCTCATGTGCGGGAACAGCGCGTAGTTCTGGAACACGATGCCGATGTCCCGCTTGTGCGGCGGCGCGAATGTAATATCCACCGATCCCAGATGGATGCTCCCCGACGTCGGCTGCACGAAACCGCCCAGAATGCCGAGAAACGTCGTCTTGCCGGAACCCGACGGCCCGAGAATGGAGACGAACTCGCCCGGAGCCACTTCGAGGCTCACGTCGTCCAGCGCGAGAAAGCCGCCGTAAGATTTCGTCGCCGAGCGCACGGATACGCCAACGGGCTCCCGGAATGATAGTTTCGCCATGCTATCCCACTACAGATTGCCTGTTCAGAAGCATTGAAATGCAACTGACACCAGAACGAGCAAGAAACTGCACAACAAGCGGCATGTTCGACCATATTCCGGTCGTCGCCTGCTGCCGCGCTCCCCTTGTTTGTTATAAATTAAGGCCGTTGAACGCCTCGTTGTCCTTACCTCATCAAAGTTCCGTCACCGAGGCAATTGAAAAATAATCCACTCCGTTGTTACATGATGTAATGGACAAACTCAGACGCCGCCTTCCTTCCATGAACAGCCTCTTCACTTTCGAGGCCGCAGCGCGCTGCGGCAACTTCTCGAAAGCGGCGGAGGAGCTGAACGTCACCCCCGCCGCGGTGAGCCGCATGGTCTCGCGGCTGGAGGAACATCTCGATGTCGCGCTGTTCGCGCGCCAGGCCGGCGGCGCGACGCTGACGGGGCCGGGGCGCATCCTGTTCGACGCCATCGCGCGCGGTTTTTCCGGCATCGAGAATGCGCTGCGCGAGATCGAGGATCACAAGACCGGCATCGAGACGGTGACGTTGTCCGTCTCGACGGGCTTCACGACGCACTGGATGATGCCGCGCATGGCGGATTTCAAACGCACTTTCCCGACCGTCGATCTGCGGTTTCAACTGGTCATGGGCGAGCTGGCCGGCGAGGTGCACGACGTCGACATCGGGATGCGCTTCGTGAGCGCGCCCGATCCCCGGCACGAAGCGGCCGACATCATGCCGGAAATCCTGATTCCCATCAGCAACGCCGATTATCGGGAAAACCATCTGCGGCATCGCGGCGACAGCCGCGACATCGACATGCTGGCGGACCCCGATGACAGGCACACGGCGTGGTCGAGCCTGTTCTTCGCCGGCGAGGGCGCCGATTCGACGCGCTTCGATTCCATGAATTTCCTCGATTACGCCATCGTCGTGCAGGCGGCGCTGCTCGGGCAGGGCGTCGCGCTGGGCTGGCTCAATGTCGTCGCCCACTGGCTGCGGACGCGGGCGCTGGTGCCGGCCGGCACGCGCGTGACGACGACGCAGCGGCGCTGCCAGTTCGTCCGCTCGCGCCGCAAGCCGCTGCGGCCCATCGTCACCGCCGTGCAGGACTGGATCATCGCCGAGCTGCGCCACGACGTCAGCGTCGTCGATGCGCTCTACCCCGAGCTGGAGCTGGGGAACATCGTCGGCGGCAAGGCGTGAGCTGGCGACGTTCCCCATGCCTCGCCTCAATAGCCGCGCGAGCGGTCGACACGGTTGAGCAGCGGCTCGCCGGCGCGATGGCGGCGGATGTTGGCGATGACGGCGCGCGCGCCGCCCTCGGGCTGCGTCATGCTGGCCATGTGCGGGGTCAGGAACACGCGCGGATGATGCCAGAACCGATGCTCCTGCGGCAGCGGCTCCTGCGCGAAGACGTCGAGAACGGCGCCGCCGATCCGCCCGCGATCCAGCGCCGCCAGAAGATCCGCCTCGACCAGATGGCCGCCGCGCCCCACGTTCACGATGCCGGCGCCCTCGGGCAGTCTCGCGAACAGATCGGCGTTCAGGCAGCCGCGCGTCTCGGGCGTCAGCGGCAGCAGGCAGACCAGGATGTCGCACCGGGCGAGAAAGGCGTCGCGCTCCTGCGCGCCCGCGTAGGTCTCGACGCCCTCGATGGAGCGCGACGAGCGGTTCCATCCGGCAAGCCGAAAGCCGAGCGCCTTCAGCGGCGCGAGGACGGCCATGCCCAGCGCGCCGAGCCCCATGACGCCGACGCACCGCTGCTCCGCCGGCACGATCGGCCGCGGGTTCCAGCGCCCGTTCCGCTGATCGGCGATGTAGCCGATCAGATCGCGGTGAAGGAGCAGGACGCCGGCGCAGACATATTCGGCCATGCCGGCCGCCAGTCCGGGCTCGACCATGCGCACGAGCGGCACCTCGGGCGGCAGATGCGCGGGCGTGAACTGGTCCGTGCCGGCCCCGGCCGAAAACACGACTTCAAGATCGGGATAGCGCTCCGCCAGATTTCCCTCGGCCTCCCAGATCACCAGATAGCGAATCGCCGCCGGATCGTGCCGGTCCCCGGCGCTGAAGAAGGGGATGTCGGGCGCTTCCGCGGCGAACACCTCGCGCCATCTGTGCGCCCGCGATGGATCAGCGTGATAGAGAAATGCCATGATCAAGCCTCGCTGCCGATGTCGCCGTCTGCCGGCGGGTTTCCGGGCGCGCTTCCCGGCGCGCCGGCGCCGTTGCCGCCTCTCGCCTCGGGCGGTGTGTAGGTCGTCCACAACACCTGCGTCGGCGACGATTGCGAAGGGTTGCGATAGCGGTGCGGCCGCATGCTGAGAAACTGGAAGCTGTCGCCCTCCGTGAGTTCCCACGCCTCGTTGTCGACCTGCAATTCCAGCGTTCCCTCCAGCACGAGGCCCGCCTCCTCACCGAGATGGGCGACGAACTTCTCGCCGGAGAAGCCGCCCGGCGCGAGCTTCATCAGATAGAGCGCCAGGCCGAAGGCCGGGTCGGGCCGGGTCAGGATTTCCTTGTCGATGCCGGTGCGCCATAAATCCATCCGCCCGCGGTCGGCCTGGCGGATGACGACATCGCCCGATCCTTCCGCGGGCGTCACGGCGGTGCTGGAAAACAACCCGGAAAGCCCGACCGAAAAGGTTTCCCCCAGCGCGACCATCGTGCGCAACGACGGCGACGACAGCCCCCGCTCGATCTGGCTGAGATAGCCCACCGAGTAACCCGTGCGGGCGGCAAGCTCCATCAGCGACAACGAACGCTCGCGGCGCAGGGCGCGAATACGCTGGCCGATGGCCTGATCCGCAGCAAGGTGCCTCGCCTCGCCATCCTTCTCGTTTGCTTCCGACACGACGCCTCCCTCTCTTTTGCACTTTCATATCAGCATAATTTCACTAACATGAAAATACTTGCTTGCCGATGCGCATCATGGTAGCGTTTTTTCATAAAAATGAAAACGCTCTCATAACCTCCGGATTTTCATACGAGCGACGTCCCCAGGACGGCAAAACAAGAGGGGTATCCGACATGAACGTATTCAAACCGCTGGCCGTTGTCCTGTCCATGGCCTGCGCCGCCGGCGCGGCTTCTTCCGCGTGGGCGCAGACGCTGAAGGTCGGCTCGACGCCGACGAGCGTGCCTTTCAGCTTTCTCGACCCCAAGACCAACACGATCAACGGCCTGATGGTCGACATCGTGACGGAAGTGGCGAAGGAAGCCGGTTACGAGGTTGAAATCACGCCGATCATCTTCGCATCGCTGATACCGTCGCTGACGTCGAAGAAGATCGACGTGATCGCGGCGGCCATGTTCGCCACCGACGCGCGCCGCGAGGTGATCAACTTCACCGATACGGTCTACGGCTACGGCGAAGCATTGTTCGTGCCGAAGGCCGATACGAAGGAATACGTGTCCTTCGAGGATCTGAAGGGCGAGGTCGTCGGCGGGCAGATCGGCACGACCTATATTTCGGCGTTGCAGCGCACCGGGCTTTTCGCCGAGGTCAAGCCCTACGAGACCATTCCCGACATGATCCGCGACGTCAACGCGGGCCGCATCAAGGCCGGCTTCGCCGATTATCCCATCGTCGCCCACAACCTGGCTCAGGGCCGCTTCCCCGATACCCGCATCGTGGAGAGCTACAAGCCGACGCTGCACGGCGCCATCGGCATCGGCCTGCGCAAGGACGACGCCGAGCGGCTCGAAAAGTTCAACGCGGCGATCGCGAAGCTGAAGGCCGAAGGGCGCTTCGACGCGATCGTCAAGAAGTGGGGCCTCTGAGTCAGTCGCCCGCCCGTTACCGGTCGCATGGGGCGGCGATGCATTCCGCATTTCCGCCCTCATCCCGGTCCTTCCGGGAAAGGCCCCCCGAATGCGCGGACCCCGCCTTCGGCGACGGGCGGCGAGGTTTCCATCGCCGAGGTTTCCACCGTCATGCAATTCATCAACGATGTCATCGAATTTCTGCCCGTTCTGCTGCAAGGTGTGTGGCTGACCATCGTCGTGACCGTCGGCGCGCTGGTTCTGTCGACGCTGCTGGGCATCATGCTGGCGCTGATGCGCGTGTCGGGAAAATGGTTTCTCGACAAGACGGCGCTGGTCGTCATCAACTTCCTGCGCGGCATCCCGATCATCGTGCAGTTGTTCTACATCTACTTCGTGCTGCCGGAATTCGGAATTTCCCTCTCCGCCGTCCAGGCGGGCATCATCGGCCTGGGCATCGCCTATTCCGCCTATCAGGCGGAGAATTTCCGCGCCGGCATCCAGGCGATCGACCGCGGCCAACTGGAGGCCGCGCAGTCCATCGGCATGGGGTGGGCGCTGACCATGCGCCGCGTCATCCTTCCGCAGGCGTTCAGGATCGCGCTGCCGCCCTATGGCAACACCATGATCATGCTGCTCAAGGACAGCTCGCAGGCGTCCACCATCACGGTGGCGGAGCTGGCGATGCAGGGCAAGCTGCTGGCGGCGGCGACGTTCAAGAACACCGCCGTCTTCTCCACCGTGGCGCTGCTCTATCTCGTCATGTGCGTGCCGCTCATCATTCTCGTCGGCAGGCTGGAGAAGAAGATGGGAGGAAAGGGACGATGATCGAGCTGAAGGACGTTCACAAGAGCTACGGACAACTCGAGGTCATCAAGGGCGTTTCCGCCGCCGTTTCCAGGGGCGAGGTCGTCTGCCTCATCGGCCCCTCCGGCTCCGGCAAGTCGACGATCCTGCGCTGCATCAACGGGCTCGAAAGCTATCAGCACGGGCAGATCACCTTCGAGGGAAAAACCGTCGATTGCCACCACAGATCCATTGTCGAGATCCGCACGCATGTCTCGATGGTGTTCCAGCGCTTCAACCTGTTTCCGCACCGGACGGTGCTGGAGAACGTCATGGAAGGCCCGCTCTTCGTCAAGCGCGAGCCCAGGCGGGAAGTGGAGGAGCGTTCGCGCGCGCTGCTGGAGCGCGTCGGGCTGGCGGCGAAGGCCGACAATTTTCCGGCTCAACTTTCCGGCGGACAGCAGCAGCGCGTCGCCATCGCGCGGGCGCTGGCCATGCAGCCGAAGGCCATCCTGTTCGACGAGCCCACGTCGGCGCTGGACCCGGAACTGGTGGGCGAGGTGCTCGCCGTCATGCGCAGCCTCGCCGCGGAAGAGATGACGATGGTCGTCGTCACCCATGAAATGGGCTTCGCCCGCGACGTCGCCGACCGCGTCCTGTTCCTCGACGGCGGCGTGATCGTGGAGGAAGGGCCGGCGAAGGAAGTGCTCGGCAACCCGAAACAGGCGCGAACGCAGGACTTTCTGCGCCGGGTGATCGAACACGTCTAGCGCGTCGGTTCTGATGGAATCAGAACTGACGCGCTCACTTTTTGAGTTAAAGCATCTTTGTCGACGAAAAGTGGTATCCGCTTTTCTGCACGATGCTCTGGCGTTTTCAAGCGAAGCGGACACCGCTTTGCGTAAAGGAAAAGCGTCAAATCAACAAGATAGAGCATTCCGGCGTTTCAGCGAAATGTCGAAATGCTCCGGAGGCTTTCAAGTCGTGACTGAACCGATCCGAACGAATGATTGTCTGGCGAATTATTTGATTCGCCGGCAATCATTCAAGGCGCGCCCCGCGACCGGGCGCCCGCATCGTCCATAGGCAGGCTGCCATGTCTTCTGAACTGTTTCCTCTTTCCCCGTCCCTGTGGGCCCATACGGCCATGCCGGCCATTCCGACGCCGCGGCTCGAAGAAGGCGCCCGCGTCGACGTCGCCATCGTCGGGGCGGGCTACGCCGGCCTTTCCACCGCGCTGCATCTGGCCGAGCGCGGCGTCCGGGTCAAGGTGCTCGAAGCGCGCGAACCCGGCTGGGGCGGCTCCGGGCGCAACGGCGGGCAGGTCATCGCCGGGCTGAAGTACGATCCCGACGAGCTCGATAAAAAAGCCGGCGGCGACGCCGGCCGCGCCCTGACGGCCTTCGCCGGCTCCACCACGCGCCATGTGTTCGATCTGATCGAGCGCCATGGCCTCGACGTGCCGCATTCGCGCACGGGCTGGGTGCAGGGCGCGCACAACGCGCAGGCGCTGAAGACCGTCGCGACCCGCGCCGACCAGTGGCGAAAGCGCGGCGTGGAGGGCGCGCGCGTGCTCGACCGGGAGGAAACCGCGCGCCTGCTCGGCACCACGGCCTATCTCGGCGGCTGGTTCGATCCGCGCGGCGGAGCCGTGCAGCCGCTGAGCTACGCGCGGGAGCTGGCGCGCGCCGCCGCCGCCGCGGGCGCGACGATTCACGGCGACACCGCCGTCACCGGCTGGCGGGCGGAAGCGGGCAAGTGGCGTGTCTCCACCGCGCACGGGCCGGAAGTGACGGCCAACACGGTCATCGTGTGCACGAACGGCTACACGCGCGAGCTGGCGCCGCGGATCGCCCGCACGGTGATCGCGCCGATCTCCTATCAGGTATCGACCGTGCCGCTGCCGGAGGAGATCGGCCGCACGATCATGCCGGGCGGCTATCCGTCTTCCGACACGCGCAACCTGTTGCTCTATTTCCGGCGCGACCACACCGGCCGCTTCATCATGGGCGGGCGCGGCCCCTTCCGGCAGCCGCGCTCGGCGAACGACTGGCGGCATCTGGAGCAGACGACAGTCCGCATGTTCCCGCAACTGGCGGGCATCGCCTTCGATCATCGCTGGTGCGGCCATGTCGCCGTGACGCGCGACTTCCTGCCCCACGTGCACGAGCCTGAGAAGGGGCTCGTCATCAACATCGGCTGTCAGGGACGCGGCGTCGCGCTGGAGACGGCCATGGGCGCGGCGCTGGCGGCCTATGCCACGTCCCGCGACCCGAGAACGCTTCCTTTCCCCCTGACCAGGGTACAGCCCATTCCCTTCCACGGGCTGCAAAGCCTCTATCTGGCGGCGGCGATCGCGTGGTTCCGCCTGCGCGATTCCGGGGTGGTGTGAGCCGCTCCCGCGCCTTCGGGAGGACGCGGCCGGCCGGCGCGTCAGGGTGGGAGCGCCGTGCGCCTGTCAGGAGACGCGGTGCTCCAGCCAGTCCATCAGGCGGCGGCCTTCGCTTTCGTTGTGGAGCCATGCCTCGCGGCCGGCGGCCTCCGCCTCGCCGGCGAGCAGCGCCGTCGCGAGCGGCCGGTGCTGCTCGATGATGTCCGCCGGCCCCGTGGCGACGTGGGTGTTGCTGGTGGCGATATAGAGTTTGACCTGCTGCTCGACGATGGCGTATTGCGCCGCCAGCCGGCGGTGGCCGCTGTTGTCGATGATGGCGCGATGCAGGGCGAAGTCGGCCGCGATCATGTCCTTGAGCCCGCCGCCCTCGCAGGCGGCGAGCAGGGCCAGATGCGCCGCGCGCAGCGCCTCGCGGACGGCGGGTTCCGGGCGTTGCGCGGCCAGCCGGGCCGCCAGGCTTTCGAGGCTGCCGCGCAGGGTCCATATCTCCCACACGTCGCCACCCGTGAGCGTCGCCACCTGCCAGCCGGTATAGGGAATCTGGACCACGATGCCCTCGCTGGTCAGCCGGTGCAGGGCGGTGCGCAGGGTGGCCCGCGCCACGCCGAGCTGCTCCGCCAGCGCGATTTCCGTCAGGCGTTCGCCGGGCGCCACCTTGCCGGAAAGGATGTAGTTGCGCAGGCTGTCCGTGACCAGGCTTTCGGTCGATTGTCTGGCGACGGGGCGGAGGTCGGCGAGCGTCATGGCGTCTCGGTCATCCTGAAACGGGGGCACCGGAACATGTCCCGTTCGGATTGAAACGGGACATGTTCCGAATTCCTTGTCCTGAGCGAATGCTGATCGATCAAACGATTCCGTTTGAACGCAACGCGCTCCGACGGCCTCTATAGCATCAAACCACGAAGCGCGAGCATTTCATGATCTAAAGCGTTTTCAAGCAAAGCGGATACCGCTTTGTGTGAAGAAAACGCGTCAAGTCAATAAGATAGAGCATTTCTGCGTTTCAACGAAATGCCGAAATGCTCTAATGCGCCAACAAACGAATGAGGCCGCCCGCGCCGCGGGATCACGCGCCGTCGCGCGGATCGGCAAGCGTGACACGCGGGCCGCGCGCCTCGATCGCCTCGCCGGCCGCGAGGCAGATGTCCTCGCGGAAGCGCCCCGCCACGATCTGCGCGCCGACCGGCGTCCCGTCCGGCAGCAGCCCGGTGCAGAGCGACAGGGCGGGCAGGCCCGTCACCGGCAGGCCGATCATCGGCATCTGCGCCTGCCACACGCGCCGGTAATCCTCCTCGCCGCGCAGGTCGAGATTGTCCGCGAAGGGCAGTTCGGCGCAGGGCGGCAGGAGCACGGCCGGATAGCGGTCCATGAAGATCAGCCATTCCCGCGCGATCCCGAGCCGGCGGGCGAGAGCCCGCGAGAAACCCGCCAGGCCGAGCGAGCGCGCGAAATCCCGGTGGCCGGCCAGCGCCGCCATGGCGCCGGCGTCGCCCTCGCGCTCAGCCGCCGCCACCTGCCCCTCGTAGTCGTCGCCGAGCCACAGCGCGATCTGCACGGCCACCGCTTCCCGGATAGGCGGCAGGGCGTCGACCTCATCGACCAGCCAGCCGGCGTCGCGCAGCTTCGCGGCCGCCCCGGCGAGCGCCGCGACGAGTTCTGGCGCGGTCTCCATGCCGTCGGGACGAAAGCACACCGCCGCGCGCAGCGGCGCCGGCCCGCCGCGCAGGGGCGCGGGCACCCACCACGGATCGCGGCTGTCGGGCCGGCGCGCCATCGCCTCGAACCCGAGACGCAGATCGCCGACCCGCCGCGCGAGCGGGCCGGAAACCGCCATGATCTGACCGCCGATCGTGCGGTCCTTGCCGGCGCTGGCGTTATAGGCGGCAATGCGGCCGAGGCTCGGACGCAGGCCGTGCACGCCGCATGCATAGGCGGGATAGCGGATGGACCCGGCGATGTCGGTGCCGTGCGCGACGGCGCCGATGCCGGCGGCCACGGCGGAGGCCGCCCCGCCCGAGGAACCGCCCGGCGTCAACTCCTTGCGGCGCGGATTGAACGTCGCGCCGTGCAGCCGGTTGCCGGTGAACCAGCGGTAGCTGAAGGCCGGCGTGTTGGTGCGCCCCAGCGGCACGGCGCCGGCTTCCAGCAGGCTGTCGACCACCGGGCTGTTGGTCGCGGCGATCAGGTCCCTTTGCAGCGTAACGCCGTTGGTGGTCGCATAGCCCGCCTGATCGACGTTGACCTTGATCGTGACGGGCACGCCGGCGAGCGGCCCCGGATCGCGGCCGTCCGCGATCGCCGCATCGACCTTGCGCGCGGCGTCCAGCACCGCATCCGGGCGATACTCGACCACGGCGTTGATGGCGGGATTGACGGCTTCGAGCCGCTCCAGCGCGGAACGGGCGATCTCCTCCGCCGACACCTCGCGCGCCGACACGAGCGCGGCGATCAGCGTCGCGTCGAGACTCCACAGCGCATCCGTCCGCGCCGGCCCGCCTTCGGTGTGATTGTCATTCATGATCGTTCTCCGCCACATCCTTCAGATGAACAGGTCCCCGCCCTCGCGAACGGCGTCGGCCCACGCATGGAACGGCTCCGCCGCCCCTTCGTTGACGCCGCCGCGCCGGCGCGTCACCCGCCGGCCGGTGGTCCCTGCCGCACAGGTCGCCGTCGCGTCCTTCCGCCAGCGGAAAATCCGCCGGATCGAGCCCGGCGGGCGAGCACGGCGACGGCGGCGACGGCGAGATCGCTGCTCGCCAGAACCATCATGCGGTTGACGGCCCGAGGATCGATGGACGGGCTTTCGCATTCGACCCACCGCCTCAGCCCGGCGAGCATTTCACCCGCGTCGGGACCGAGATCGGCGGAACCGTGGAAGAGAGGTGCGGCATTCATGACGGACAAGGCTCCATTCGTTTCTCGACGGATGCGTCAGGCGCTGACGGGATCGACGGGCATCGGCGGCACGCCGCGCGCCTCGATGGCTTCGCCGGCGGCAAGGCACAGATCCTCGCGCATGCGGCTTGCGACGATCTGCACGCCCACCGGCCGGCTGCCCGCCATGCCGGTGGAGACGGTGAGCGCCGGAATGCCGAAAGCGGGAAGACCGGCCAGAAAATGCTGATGATCGTAGATGTAGCGGTAGCCCTTCTTCAGATCGATGTCGGTGTCGAAGGGCAGCTCCGACGACACCGGCATGAGCAGCACCGGATATTTCTCCAGGAAGAGCAGCCATTCCCGCACCAGATTGGCGCGCCGCGTCAGCGTCGCGGAGAAGCGCGCCACATCCACCGGGCCGACCAGTTCGACCGCGCCGCGCATCGCCGCGATCGCGCCGGGATCGCCTTCCGCCTCTGCGTCGGCGATCTTGCTTTCGGGATAGTCGGCGACCCAGAGCGTATGCATGATGAGGCTGCCCTCGATGAGCGGCGGCACCTCGTCGAGCGTCACCACGGTCCAGCCGGCGTCGCGCAGCCGCTGCGCCGCGTCGAGAACCGCCTTTTCCACCTCCGGCGCGGTCTCGATGCCGTCGGGATGCAGGCAGACCGCCGCGAGCTGCGGATTGTAACCCGTCCCGGCGGGCGCCTCGAAGCACCAGGGATCGCGCATGTCGCGCCCTGCCATGGCCGCGAGGCCGAGGCGCACGTCCTGTATGGTGCGCGCCAGCGGCCCCTGCACCGACATGATCTGGAAACCGATGGTCCTGTCCGGCCCGCTGGCGTTGCAGGTGGGCACGCGGCCGAGCCCCGGCCGCAGGCCGTGGATGCCGCAGGCATAGGCGGGATAGCGCACCGATCCGCCGATGTCGTTGCCGTGGCCGATGCAGCCGATGCCGGCCGCCACCGCCGCGGCCGCCCCGCCGGAGGAGCCGCCGCACGTCACCGCCGGATCGCGCGGATTGAGGGTGGGGCCGTAAAGCTGGTTGTCGGTGAAATAGCGGCAACTGAAGGCCGGCGTGTTGGTGCGGCCGACGATCACCGCGCCGGCGCGCAGAAAGCCGTCGACGACCGGATTGTTCCCGGAGGCGATCAGATCGGCCTTCGACTTGAGGCCGTTGCTGGTGGCGTATCCCGCCTGGTCGACGTTGATCTTGATCGTCACCGGCACGCCCGCGAGAGGCCCGGCCGGCTCCCCGCGCGCGATCGCGGCATCGACGGCGGCGGCGCGCGCCAGCGTCTCCTGCGGCCTGTAATCGACCACGGCGTTGATCTGCGGGTTGACCGCATCGAGGCGCGCGAGCGCATCGCGCGCCACCTCGGTGGCCGAAATCTCGCCCAGGCGCACGAGATTTGCAATCTGCGACCCGGACAGACGCCAGAGTTCCGACATTGAATTCTCCATCGTGACAGAAACGGCAAGGGCAAGGGCAAGGGCAAGAGCAAGAGCGGGAGGGCCGGGCGATCAGCCGGCGCGCTTCAGATCCTCGTCGGCGTAACCGGCCGAGACTTCGGCATAGGTCGGGCCGCAGGGAGCCATGCGGATGTCGGGCGGCAGATGTTTCCATTGCCAGTCCGTCGCCAGCATGGCCATGGGGCCGGGCGCGACGGCGGTGAGGATGGCCGCCGCGATCGGCTGGAAATCGGCCCGGAAGTGAATGGCGCTCTTGACGACGAGGATGTCCTGCGCGGTCGGCTCGACGCCGGCGTAGCGGAACATCGCCTGATCGGCGAGCTGGGCCTTGTGGCTCGCCACGACAACGCGCACCCCTCCATGAACGAGGCAGGCGCTCGGACCGAGCTGCATGTCGCGCGCTCCGTAATACGGGCCGGTGGTGCGCAGGTTGCCGTCCGAAAGCTTCTCCACCAAGAACTCAGCCGTCAGCGGCGCGTCGCCCGCCACCGGCGAGCGGCCGCCGAGCGCGAGGGTTATGGTCGCCCCCTCGCCTGCCGCGTGAGCGGCTGCCGCAGCATCGGGATCGACCATGAGTCCCAGCGCCGCCTTCGTCGCGCCATTGGCGATGAGCGCCCGCAGCAGCCCGGTGGTGTCGGAATTGCCGCCCGCGCCGGGATTGTCCTGCGCATCGGCGATGACCACGGGGCGCTTGCCTGTCGCCGCCAGCGCCATCGCCTGCCTCACGGCCGCGTCGGGATCGAGCAGCGGCCCGGCGAAATACGGTTCGGCGGCGAGCACCGCTTCGCTCATGTCCTCCACGGCCTTTTCCGCCGCGGCGGGATCGGCGGCGCAGGCCCAGACCACGGGGCCGCATTCGGGGAAATCGGCGGCCGCGAAACCCATGGTGAACGACAGGCTCGCCGCCGCCGTATCGGCCTCGATGCGCGCAAGCGTCCGGTAGAGCCCGCCGGCCGGCTCGTCCTGCGTCGACTGCCAGCAGATGGGAATGAGACAGGGAATGCGCCGGGAAGCCACGGCGAAGCGCCGCCCGAGGCGCACGCGCTCCTCGATCAGGCGCAGGGCGCGCACGCCGGTTTCGGCCATGTCGACGTGCGGATAGGTGCGGAAGGCGACGAGCGCGTCGGCCTGCGCCAGCATGCGTCGTGTCACGTTGGCGTGCAGGTCGAGACTCACGACGATAGGCACGTCCGGCCCGGCGACGGCGCGCACCCGCGCGATCAGTTCGCCCTCGCCGTCGTCGGCATGCTCCGCCACCATCGCCCCGTGCAGGTCGAGGTAGATGGCGTCCGCCGGCAACGCCGCGCCGACGCCCGCCACGATCTCGCCGGCGATGCGCTCGTAGGCGTCGCGCGTCACATGCGCCGAGGGGCTCGCCGCCGCCCAGACGATCGGCACGATTTCGTGGCCCGCCACGCGCGCGGCCTCGATGAAACCGGCGGCCGGGATGTTGGACGTGCTCGTCAGCGCCTCGAACAGCGCCGCGCCCCGGCTGATGCCCGGCCAGCCGCCGCCGTGCTCGAAGGCGGCATAGTCGGCCTTCGCCGGCGCGAAAGTGTTCGTCTCGTGCTGAAATCCGCAGACGATGATACGCATGAGGAAAGTCCTTCCCGATAACGTGATGTCATGACCTCAGACCGCGTGAGAAACCGCGTGAGAAACCGATTGGGAGACCACTTGAGCCGGCCTGAAATTCCGGAAGTCCCAGCCGGGCGCCGGGGCGGCGTCGATGAGGGACCGGGTATAGGGATGCTTCGGGGCGCCGAGCACGTCGATGGCGCTGCCGGCCTCGACGACCTTGCCGCGCTCCATGACGACGATCGTGTTGCAGATCTGGGCGGCGACGCGCAGATCGTGGGTGATGAACAGCACGGCGACGCCGGTGCGCTCGCGGATCTCCTCGAACAGCTTCAGCACCTGCGCCTGCACGGAAACGTCGAGCGCGGAAACCGCCTCATCGGCGACCAGCACGTCCGGCTCCATGACGATGGCGCGCGCGATGCAGATCCGCTGGCGCTGCCCGCCGGAAAACTGGTGCGGATAGCGCCCCATCACCGAGGCCGGCAGCCCGACCAGTTCCAGCGTCCCGGCCGCCTTCTTCAACGCCGCCGCCTCCGGCATGCCGAAGTTGACGAGCCCTTCCGTCAGCGACCGGCCGATGGTGCGCCGGGGGTTGAGCGAACGGTAGGGGTCCTGAAAGATGTACTGGACGCGCTTCGGAACGGCGCTCAGGTCATGCATCGCGGCGATATCCTGGCTGCCGAGGAAGATGCTGCCGGATGTCGGTTCCGCGAGGCGCACCACGCAGCGCGCCACCGTCGACTTGCCCGAGCCCGATTCGCCGATGACACCGGTGATCTCGCCGCGCCGCACGGTGAACGTCACGTTGTCGGCGGCGACCACGCGGCGGCTGGCGCCGAAGAAGCGCTTCTCCTCATAGAGCTTGCCGAGGCCGATCACCTCCAGCGCCGGCGGATGGTCCGGCAGGGGCTGCCGGCGGGGAATGAGGCTCGGCACCGAGGATACCAGCATGCGCGTGTACTCCTGCGCGGGCGCGGCCAGAACGGCGTCGCGGGTGCCCTGCTCCACCATCTCGCCCCGGTTCATGACGACGATACGGTCGGCGATCTCCGAAACGACGCCGAAATCGTGGGTGACGAAGACGACCGCGGTCCGCGTCTCCTCCTGAAGCTCGCGGATCAGGGACAGGATCTGTTTCTGCGTCGTGACGTCCAGCGCCGTCGTCGGCTCGTCGGCCAGCAGCAGGCGCGGACGCAGGATGAGCGCCATGGCGATGACGATGCGCTGGCGCTGGCCGCCGGAAAGCTGATGCGGATAGGAGGCGTGGATGCGCTCCACATCGGGCAGCTTCACGCGTTCCAGCATGTGCAGCACCTTGCGCCTGCGCTCGGCCGCCGACAGCTTCGTGTGCAGGCGCAGCACCTCCTCGATCTGCTCGCCCACCCGCCGCACCGGGTTGAGCGCGGTCATCGGCTCCTGAAACACCATGGCGACGCGCGTCGCCCGGAGCGCGCGCATGCGCGCCGGCTTGGCGTTCAGCACGTCCTCACCGTCGAGCAGGATGCGGCCGCCGGTGGCGGCGAGGCTTCCCCTCGGCAGCAGCCCCATCACCGCCAGCGAGGTGACGGACTTGCCCGAGCCCGATTCCCCGACGATGCAGACCGTCTCCCCTTCCCGCACCTCGAAGCCGATGTCGCGGACGATGGGCTTCTCGCCTTTGGGAACGGTGTCGACGGTCAGCCCCTGCACCGAGAGAACGACGGCCGGCGCGGAAATGGCGTTCGGCGCGGAAGTGGCGTTCGGCGCGGAAATGGCGTTCGGCGCGGAAATGGCGTTCGCGGATGTCATGTTGGCGCTCCTTCGCAGCGGGTCGTGATCAGAGGCGCTTGGCCATGCGCGGATCGAGACTGTCCCGCAGCACGTCGCCGAGCATGTTGACGCTGAGCACCGTGATCGAGACCATGATGCCGGGAATGAGGATCAGTTCGGGTTTCAGCAGGAAGTAGACGCGGGCATCCGCCATCATGTTGCCCCAGGAGGGCGTTTCCGGCGGCACCCCGGCGCCGAGGAAGCTCAGGATCGCCTCCGTCATGATCGCGGCGGCGAAGATGTAGGTGCCCTGCACCAGCAGCGGCGCCAGCGTGTTGGGGATGAGGTGGCGCCAGACCATCGCCGGCAGCTTCGTGCCGAGGATGGTCGCCGCCTCCACATAGGGCTCGCTGCGCACGCCCAGGATGACGCTGCGCACCATGCGCACGACGCGCGGGATCTCCGGCACCGAAATGGCGATCACGACGGTGGCGATCGTCGCGCCCGAGACGGCGACGAGCGCGATCGCCAGCAGGATGCCGGGAATGGCCATCAGCCCGTCCATGAACCGCATGATGACCATGTCCGCCCAGCGGAAATAGCCGGTGACGACGCCGAAGAACATGCCGAAGACGACGCTGATAAGCACCGCCCCGGCGCCGACGACGAGCGAGACGCGCGCCCCGTAGGCGAGACGCGAATAGACGTCGCGGCCGAAGCTGTCGGTTCCGAGCCAGTGCGCGGCGGTCATGCCCCGCAGGCGCTGGGCAGGATCGATGGTGACGGGATCGACCGTCCCGAGCCACGGCGCCATGACGGCCATCGCCACGACGATGAAGAGCGCCGTCGCCGACAGCCTGACGGACCACAGCGCGAAAAGCCGGCGCACGGGGCCGGGGCCCGCGGATGCCGGGCCTTCCATGACGGGTAGCGGCTGGGCGGGCGGCGGGGCAGGCAGCCCGCGGGTCCCGGCGACGGCGATTTCGGATCCGGTGTCTGTCGTCATCTCTTCTGTCGTCCTCTCCTGGCACCAGACAGCTTGCGCGTTGGTCGCGTCGTTGACGGAAGGCGGCCGCTCAGTAGCGGATGCGGGGGTCGAACAGGCCGTAGAGCAGGTCGACGGCCAGGTTGACGAGCACGTAGATGGCCGAGAACAACAGGATGAGCGCCTGTATCACGGTGTAGTCGCGCGCCAGCACCGCCTCCAGCACCAGACGCCCGAGCCCCGGAATGTTGAAGACGGATTCCGTGACCACCACACCGCCGATCAGCATGGCGATGCTGACGCCGATGATGGTGATGATCGGAACCGCCGCGTTGCCGAGCGCATGGCCGATCAGGACGCCGGCTTCCGTCAGGCCCTTGGCGCGCGCCGTGCGGATGTAATCCTCGTTCATCACCTCGATGACGTTGGTGCGCACGATGCGGGCGATGAGGGCGATGTAGGGCAGGCTCAGCGTCACCGTCGGCAGGATCAGCCGGATGGCGAAACCGTGGAACCCGTTTTCCGGCGCCTGATACCCCTGCACGGGCAGCCAGTTGAGAAGCCGCGCGAAGATGAGGATCAGGACATAGCCGATGATGAACACCGGCACCGAGAACCCCAGCACCGAGCCGGCCATGACGAGCCGGTCCGGCCACCGCCCTTGTCGCCACGCGGCGATCACGCCGACCGGAATCGCCACGACGACGGCGAGGGCGATGGTGGAGAGGCTGAGCGCGAGCGTGGGCATGAACCGGTCCATCACCAGCCGGGTCACGGGCTGCCCGGAAACCAGCGACACGCCGAAATCGCCGGTCAGCACCGCGCCGAGCCATATTTCGAGCTGCTGGAGCAAGGGCTTGTTCAATCCCATGGACTCGCGCAGCGCCGTGAGCTGCTCGGCCGTGGCATTGCTGCCGGCGATCATGATCGCCGGGTCCCCCGGTGAGAGGCGCAGCATCAGGAAGACGATGATCGCCACCATGAAAAGCACCGGGATCGCCGCGAAAACCCGTTTGACGATGAAGCCGAGCATGGCTGCCTCACTCCGCCTTGGTGATGTTCCAGAACACGGGCGCTTCGGCATCCAACTGGCCGCCGAGTTTCTTGCTCTTGACGGTGACGTTGTAGAACTCGCCCATCGGGATCATGACGACGTTGTCGATCGTCAGCTTGTGGATCTCGCGGCCGATGGCCTTCGCCTCCTCGGCATCGCCGGTGCGGGCGAGCCTGGCGCGCGCGGCCTCGATCTCGGGCACGCTCGGCCATCCGAACCAGGCGGAGTCGCCGCCGGCGGCGACGCCGATGAAGCCGAGGGGGTCGCCGACATCCGGCAGCACGTTGGTCGTGGAGAAGACGTTCCAGCCGCCCTGCGCCACGGGCGCCCTGGACGTGCGCCGCGCGACGACGCTCGCCCAGTCCATCGACACCATCTCCACCTTGAAGCCGGCGTCGCGAAGCTGCTGCGCGAACACCGGCCCCATCGGCGCGAGGTTGAGAAGGTCCGTCGCGTGCATCAGCAGGATCGGCTTGCCGTCGTAGCCGGCTTCCGCGAGCAGTTTCTTCGCCGCCTCCGGCTGCGGCGTCACCGACTCGTCCGCGCCGTAATCGCTGGCATAGAGGCTGCCGCAGCCGAAGACGGCGGGACAGGTCTGCCCATAGGACGATCCGGCGCCGACCTGCGCGTCGAGCAGCGGTTGCTGCCCGAGGGCGAGCAAGGCCGCCTTGCGGATCTTCGGATTGTCGAAAGGAGGCTGCACGAAGTTCAGACGCGCGAGATTCTGGTTGCCCTGCTTCTTGTAGACGGCCATCTCAAGATCGGGATTGCCCTCGACGAGCGGCAGCAGATCGTGCGGCATCTGCTCCAGAAAGTCGATTTCGCCGCTCAGCAGGGCATTCACCGCGGTCATGGAGTCCGGCATGGTCGTCCACACGACCTTGTCGACCTTCACCGTCTTGCCGCCCGCAAGCCCGTTCGGGGGTTCGGCGCGCGGCACGTAATCGGCGTTCTTCTCGAAGACGGCCTGGACGCCGGGCTTGTACTCCGCCGCCACGAACCTGAACGGGCCGGAACCAATGGTGGAGGCGATGGGCTGACCGAGCGGCGTTTCCGCGACCGCCTTGGGGAGAATGAAGGGCGGCACGCCGCTGGGCTTGCTGAGAGCCGTCAGCACGACCTCGCTCGGGTCGCTGAAAGTCATGGTGAAGCTCTTCGCGTCGACCACCTTCGTTTCGGTGAGCAGCGAGGCCATGACCTGGCCAAGCTTGTCAGCCTTGCTCCAGCGGCCGATGCTGGCCACCGCGTCCTCCGCCGTAACCGGCGTGCCGTCATGCCATTTCAGGTTGTCCCGCAGGGTGAACGTGTAGGTCTTGCCGTCGTCGGAAACCGTCCATTCGGCCATCTGCGGCCTGACCGCGCCGTCCACGTCCCGCGCCAGCAACGTGTCATAGACCATATAGCCGTAGTTGCGCAGGATATAGGCCGTGCTGATGACCGGATCGAGGGCGCGCAAGGGCGCGTGCATCACGGCAGTCACCACCGTTTCGGCCTTCGCGCCGAGGCTGGCCGACGCAAGGCAAAGGGACAGGAGCGCTGTCCCGAAAACGCGGGAACGGAAGTTTCTTGCTGACGTCTTTCGTGCTGACATGAAGTTTCTCCAGAAAGCGGGGACAATTCCGTCTTGGCGATTGTCGGCAATGATCATCAAGCAACATGCGTGCCAGCAGACGGACGATGGCCCGCAAGGCGTCTGCCGCCCCGTAATCCGGTGATATGTCGCGGTTCGGGACCGGCGGTTCATCGCAGGCGGCCGTCATATGCGCTCATGACACCCCTCATCGGGGAAACCTGTGCCGCCCATGCGCCCATCGCATGCACAATAACTGCCCGCCGCGCGTTCGCACCCGGCAGCGGCGGGCAAAGCAAAACGCCGCCCGCGGGAGCGGACGGCGTTTGCAGGAGAACAACGGTATGAGCGGCTATGCCGTCAGCCGGCGGCTTCCTTCAGCACGGCCCCGGCGGCGGAGAGCCCGCAAGGCCATAGAGCCGCGCCACTACGGCTTTCAGGCGAACTTTCGCCGGGCCGCCGCGAGGGAAGCGGGCTCCGGCGCGCCGTCCGGCGTGAAGGCGTCCTGCACGCCGCTGCCGACGGCGGTGGTGACGGGCACGACGCCGCCCCAGATGCCGAGCGCGAGATCGGCTTCGTCATCGACCGGCGGCCCGGTCCGTACTTTCGCGCTGGCGTGTTCGATATCCAGCGCGACGACGCCGGTCGCCTTGCGCTCCTGCGCGCTCATGGGGCGCACCTCGGCGCTGCGGCCGGGCAGCAGATGATCCACGATCATGTCGAGCGCGATGTCGAGCTCGTTCCCGTCCACGAAGCGCGCCGTTCCGTGCACCACGGCCGAGCGGTAGTTGACGGAATGGTGAAAGCCCGAGCGCGCCGCCACGATGCCGGTGAGCTGCGTCACTTCCATGCACATCGGCACGCCGTCGAGCCGCGCGATGCGCGTCTTCGACGCGCCGTGCAGATAGATCGTCCCATCCCGACGCGCATAGGCCATCGGGATGACCATCGGACGTTCGTCGGCGATGAAGCCGACATGCCCCACGAGGCCGCCGTCGAGGATGGCATGGATCGTGCTCTCATCATAGCTGGCGCGTTTGGCCTGACGGGCGCGGGCGTATTTCGGCTGCATCGTCTGTTTCCCTCCGCTTGATCATCAACCCGATAACCTGCCATATTGGACTGTCTCAATATCCAGTTTCGAGGAAAATGAACGAACCAGTCATGCTCCCGGCCCTCACCCGGCCCGATCCCGAGCGGCGCGATTCCGAGCGGCGCGATTCCATGCCGGTGCAGATCCATCGCGATCTCCTCGCGGCGATCCGCGACGGCCGCCTCGCCGACGGGGCGAAGCTGCCCTCCAGCCGGGCGGCTGCCGAAGGGCTCGGCGTATCGCGCAGCACGGTCAACACGGCCTACGATCTTCTGCGCGCCGAAGGTGTGTTGCGCATCCGGCCCGGCGCGGCGCCCGAGGTCGTCGCGCCGGCCTTGCCCGCCGGGTCCCGCCGCGACGCCGCCCCGCCCGGCCTGTCGCGCCGCGGGGCCAGCCTCTGCAAAGATCCGAGAGCGCGCAGCTACGGCGCCGGCAGCGGCGCGATGAGCCCCGGCGTGCCGGCCGAGGCGCAATTTCCGGCGGATGAATGGGCGCAGGCGCTGCGCCGCGCGGCGCGGCGGACGCATGGCGAACTCGCCGCCTACGCCGAACCTTTCGGGCACCCCGCCCTGCGCCGGATTCTGGCGCAGCGGCTGCGGGCGGATCGCGGCCTGCGGGTGGGGCCGGAGCAGATCCTCATCACGACCGGCACGCAGGCGGCGCTGTCGCTGGTGGCGCAGGCGATGACCGATCCGGGCGAAACGGCGGCGATGGAGGACCCCGGCTATCCCGGCGCGCGCGGCGCCTTTCTGGGAGCAGGGCTGCATATAGCGCCCGTGCCTACGGATGCGGAGGGGATACGGGTCGATCGGGTGCCGCGCGAGGCGCGCCTGATCTATGTCACGCCGTCGAACCAGTATCCGCTCGGCAGCCGCCTGTCGCTGGCGCGCCGGCTGGCGTTGCTGGAGCATGCGCGCAGCCGGTCCGCGCTGATCCTCGAAGACGACTACGACAGCGAATTTCTCTGGCGCGGGCGCGAGATCGCCGCCCTCGCGGCGCATGGGCAGGGCGGCGAGACGGTCTATCTGGGCTCGGCCGCGAAGGTGCTGATGCCGGGCCTGCGGATCGGCTGGATGGCGGTGCCCGAGGCGCTGGTGGAGCCCCTGCGGCAGGCGCAGCGCAATCTGGGCCTGCTGCCCAACCTGCACGCCCAGCTCGCGCTGGCGGACATGATGGAGACCGGCCGCTACCGCGCCCACCTGCGCCGGATCAGCCGCGCCTACGAGGCCCTCGGCAACGCCCTGTACGAGGCGCTGGCGCGGGTGGAAGGGATCGGGGTGGAACCGCCCGACGGCGGCGTGCAACTCGCCCTGCGGCTGCGCGACGGCACGGTGGAGCGCCTCGCCGTCGAAGCGCTGGCGGCGCGCGGCTTCCGCCCGGCACGGCTGTCGGCGTGCAGCCTGAACGCGACCGTCTCCGGGCTGATCGTCGGCTTCGCGGACGCCACGCCGGCCCTGATCGCGGATTTCGCGGCGACGCTCGACCGGGTGACGGGCGCGGGCGCGCGTCACGGATCACCGCATCGGCGATCGTAGCAGGTTCATGCCGTGGCAAGGGATTGCGCGATCCGGCCCCAGGCCGCGCGCGCCCATTCCTGCCCGTCGCCGGCATCCGTCAACATGTAGACACAGTGATAACGCCAGTCGTAAAGTTCCAGCAGCAGCCGGGGCGCCGCCGCCGGCCCGGCGGGGCACAGCCACGCTTCCTCGATCTGGGCGAGGTCGATCGAGGTGGTGCACTTGCCCGCCGTCAGCAGCAGGATGTTGTCGGAATGGCGCAGGCGCTCGAGCATGCCGCGATGAAGCTGCATCACTCCCGCGTTGCCGGCCGCCTGCATCACCGGCATCCGCGCCTGCGTCATCAGCGACAGCGCGTCGCAGACGGCTTCGAGGCGCACCCGCCGCGCGCCGCGCACGGCGGGCAGCGCCATGCGGCGGGAGACGCCATAATCCGCGAACAGGCTGTCGAGGTGGCCGTCGACATCCGCGGCTTCCAGCCGCGCGACATCGATCCCCTTCGCCATCGGCCAGCACGCCGGCGAAACCGGAGACGATGCGGAAGATGACGCGCATCCGGCGGACCTGAAGGACGTGAGCCGCAGGCGCAGGTCGCGATACGCCGCCGCATCGGCGACGGAAGACAGGAACGCGCGATGCAGCACGGTTCCCTGCGGCGAGAACAGTTGCAGCGAGCGCGGCATGCGCCCCATCGCCGGGCCGTCGATCATCATGACCGTATCGATATGGGCCGCCGCGAAGCGCAACGCGGTGCGCCCCTCGGCGAAGCGCAGCGGATCGCCCGCCGCCATCGGCCGGTCGTAGGGGCCGATGTGCGTCATCACCGTGCATGGATTGAGCGTCACCGCCACCGCGAGATCGACGGTGGGAAGAGCGGCCATCACGCCGGCGGGTTCCGCCGCGAGCCGCTCTCCGCAGAAGCCCGTCGCGGTCACGATCGCCTCAAGATCACTCGTTACGCCGGTCTGGCAATCACTTCCGTAGGGACAACGATACGACATGGAACGCCCGCAAATGGTCTGGAATACCGGTTTGCGGCCTGCGGCCGCCGAACGTCACGTCAGTAGACATCGCGCAGGTAGCGCTTTTCCTTCCTGAGCGCATTCACGTAATCCATCGCATCCTCCTGCGTGCGGTTGCCGTGCGTGGCCACGATATCGTGCAGCGCCCGGTCGACGTCTTTCGCCATGCGCGCCGCATCGCCGCAGACGTAGAAATGCCCGCCCTGCTCCAGCCAGTCGAACAGATCGCGCCCGTTCTCGCGCATGCGGTTCTGCACATAGATCTTGTCCGCCTGATCGCGCGAGAAGGCGAGGTCGAGACGCGTCAGCAGGCCGCCGGCGTTCCAGGCGGCAAGCTCGTCCTCGTAGAGGAAATCGCTCGCCCGATGCTGATCGCCGAAGAACAGCCAGTTGCGCCCCCGCGCGCCGTGCGCCTGCCGGTGCTGGAGAAAGGCGCGGAAGGGCGCGACGCCCGTGCCGGGCCCCACCATGATCATCGGCGCGTCGTCGTCGCCCGGCGGGCGAAAGGCCCTGTTCTGTTGCAGGAAGACGCCCACCCCCTCGTCGCCGGCGGCACGTCCGGCGAGCCACGCCGAACACACGCCGCCGCGCGCCCGCCCGTCGTCCGCGCCGGCGGGCAGGGACCAGCGCGCCGTGGAGATGGTCAGATGAACGCGATCGGGATGCGCGAGCGGGCTCGACGAAATGGAATAGGCGCGATGCTGCAACGGACGCAGCAACCCGGCGAACGTGTCCGCATCGAGCCGCAAGCCGGGATCGACATTCAGCAGATCGAGGCAATCCTTGCCCCACAGGAAGGCATCGAGCGCCGCCCGCTCGCCCGCCTGCGCCGCCTGCCAGCTCTGCCGCAGCGCCTCGCCCGGCGCGCCCTGCGCATGGGCCGCGACATGAGCGATGAAATCCTTCGACGGCGTGGCGATTTCCAGCCCCCGCGCCAGCAGCTCGCCCAACGGCCGCTCCACCTGCGCGACAGGCGCATCGGGCGCAAGGCCGAGACGCGCCAGCAGCAGCGCGACGAGGGCAGGATCGTTGACCGGCATCACGCCGAGCGCGTCGCCCGCCTCATAGGCGATGCCGCTGTCGCCGAGTTCCAGCTCGTAATGGCGGATGTCCTTGCCCGACGCCGCCCCCGACAGCCGGCGGTTGACCGCCAGACGGGCGGGAAAGGGGCTCTTGCGGCTCCACGCCACCCCGGCGCGCGCGGGGGCCGCATCCTGCGCCGGCACAGCCGCGTCCTGCCGCCCGCCGGGCGCGAAGAGCGGAATCGTGCCCGCGATCCAGTCATAGGACGGCTTGTCGTAATCCACGTCGCAATCGACGCGCGCCGCCGCCCGCTTCGCGCCGAGCTGTTCGAGACGCATGTCGATGAGCTTGCCGGCCTGACAGAACCCGTCATAAGCCCTGTCGCCGAGCGCGAGCACGGCATAGGTCATGCCCTCCAGCCGCGGCGCGCCGTCGGCGGAGAGCGCCGTCCAGAACAGGCCGGCGTTGTCGGGCATCTCGCCCTCGCCATAGGTCGAGACGACGACGAGCACATGCGCCATGGCCGCGAATTGCGCCGCGTCGACCTCGTCGAGCCCCAGCAGCACCGGCTCCAGCCCCTGCTCGCGCGCCGCCCTGGCCGCGCTTTCGGCCACCGATTCCGCGTTGCCGGTCTGGCTGCCGTAGAGGACATGCACCTTGCGCGCCGGCGCCTGCGCGGCCGCCACAGTCGCGGCCGGAACATGCGCGGCGGAACCGCCTTCCATCGCCAGCCGCGAGTTCAGGCCGGCCAGAAAGCCGGCGAGCCAGGCCCGCTGTTCGGCGCTGAAGGGAGCGTCATCGGGAATGTAGGGAATCTTCATGATGAGCCGCCTCCTTATGCGTTGCCGTTGGCGTCGGCGACGATCCCGGGCAGGGCCGCGCGCGCGAAGAGTTCCTCGAAATCGGGCAGGCGCCCCAGACGCTCGATGTTGCGGGCGCTCTGATACAGGATCCAGCCGTAGGTGCCAGGGCTGTCCGTGGCGATGACGTTGCGCCGCGCCAGCGCCTCCTTGTAATCGCCGAGCCGCTTGCTCGCGACGAGCGCGGAGAGCGCCGTATCGTCGTAGTCCTGTAACGCCTCGCGGGCGTGGCGCTGGAGTTTCTGCATCAGGGCGAAATCCTCCGTCAGCACGAGCTTGCGCACGGCCTCGCCGATCCGGGCCGCATCGGCGGCCGTCTCGCCCTCCTGCTTCAGCCGCGCGGCGGCGAGCTGCCGGGCCGCGTTCAGCACCGTGTAGTTATTGAGAAGCGCATACATGTCGCTGGTGTCGGTATAGCCGTATTCGGGCGCCACGCCGCCCAGCACGGGCCTGCGATCGCGGAAGGCCAGCTTGAACTTGCGCAACTGGTGGCCGGCCAGCGCCTCGGAAAACTCTTCCAGCAGGTCCTTGCGCGATTTCGCCGCGCGGATGGCGTCGCAATCCTGATATTGCAGCAGCGAGATGGGCAGCCCGTAGGCGAAATGCCGTCGCTCCGCCTCCCAGTTCTCCAGCAGCCAGGCGGCGCGCTGCGAGCCGGTTTCGGCCAGGTGCCGTTCCAGCAGCAGGTGGACCGCCTCCGCGTGGATCGCCGATGCCTCGTCGTCTCCGGTCAGGGGAAACAACAGCAAGCTGTCGGCGCTCACCTTCTTCGGCAGATCGCCGTAGGGATCGTATTGATAGACGAAACCGCCGCTCATGCCGTTGCCGAAGCCGGCGCCGAAACTGCCGAGATTGAGTACCGCGCCGTTGGTCATGTATTCGCAGCAGAAATCGCCGACCCCCTCCACCACCGCCGTGGAGCCGGAGTTGCGCACGGCGAAGCGGTCGCCCGCCTGCCCCTCGATGAAGGCGCGCCCGCCCGTGGCGCCGAACAGCGCGAAATTGCCGATCAGCACGTTGCCGCCGGCGTCGCGCGAGCCGCCGCCCGGCGAGCGCACGGCGATGACGCCGCCGCAGGCGCTCTTGCCGACGCCGTCGTTGCAGGTGCCGGTATGGCGCATCACCATGCCGTCGTTGCAGAACGCGCCGTAGGACTGGCCGGCCGCGCCCGTCGTCTCGATGGTGACGCTGCGCGCATCCAGAAAACGCCGGCCCCGGTCGTCGATGAAGACGGCGGGCAGCGCCCGCGCCTCCTGCTCCGTCAGCCTGTGGTTGAGCAGCCGCTCGATATCCACCGCGAGTCGCCCGCCGACGCTCTTGTTGCGGTTGCCGAGATGCCCGCCGTCGATGGCGACGGTCGTCCGCCGCTCCGCCACCAGCGCCGCGCGCACCTGCCCGAACCAGCCTTCATCCAGCGTGTAATCGGCCTCCATGTAGACCGGATCGGCAACCGGCGTTTCCTGCGCCACCGTCAGCATGGCGCGCAGGTCGAGCTGGCCGACGCTCGCCGGATGATCGAGCAGATGCAGCAGGTCCGTGCGCCCGCGCGCCTCGCGCAGCGAGCGCAGGCCGAGGGTCGCGAGGATTTCCCGCGTCTCGTGGGCGACGTTCATCAGATATTGCGCCAGCGCGCGCGGATCGCCGTCGAACAATTCGGAGTTGGTGGTGAGGCCGGCGGGGCACTTGATGTTGCAGTTCTTGGCCATCACGCATTTCAGCATCATCAGCGCGGCGGTGCCGAACTCGAAGCTGTCGCCGCCGAGCAGCGCGGATTTCACCACGTCGCCCGCCGTCTGATGCGCGCCGGAGCAGCGCAGCGTCACCTTCTGGCGCAGGCCGTTGGCGCACAGCGCCTGATGCACCTCCGCGACGCCGATCTCCGCCACGCGGCCGGTGTACTTGAGGCTGGTGACGGCGGCAGCGCCCGTGCCGCCGGTGTTGCCGGCGACATTGATGACATCCGCCCCCGCCTTCGCCACGCCCACTGCGATGGTGCCGATGCCCTCCGACGACACCAGCTTGACGATCACCCGCACGCGCGCCGCCTTGCAGTCGTGGATGAGCTGGGCGAGATCCTCGATGGAATAGGTGTCGTGATGGGGCGGCGGCGACACGAGTTCCACGCCCGGCGTGCCGCCGCGCGCGGCCGCGATCTCGACCGTCACCTTCTTCGCCGGCAACTGGCCGCCCTCGCCCGGCTTCGCGCCCTGCCCGATCTTGATTTCCAGCTCCTCCAGCATCGGATCGGCGAGATAGCCGGCCCACACGCCAAAGCGGCCGGAGGCGAACTGCTTGATGCGCGAGGCGCGGATGGTGCCGTAGCGGGAGATGTGCTCGCCGCCCTCGCCGGAGTTCGACAGGCCGCCCACCATGTTGGTGCCGTGGGCCACGGCCTCGTGCGCCGGGGCGTTGAGCGCGCCGTGGCTCATCGCGCCCGAGGTGAAATGACGCGCGATGTCGCTCGCCGCCTGCACGTCCTCCAGCGGAATGCCGTCCGGCGCGCGGAGCAGAAGCGCGAGATAGTCGCGCGCCTCGCCCACGGCGCGCAGCACCAGTTCGCCCTCTTCCAGCCAGTGCCCGGCGATATCCGCGCCGAAGCGCAGCAGCAGCGACTGGCCCAGCGCCGTCAGACGGCCGATATCGTTGGCGGCGGCGCCGAGCGCGCCGGCCACCGCATCGGGCACGGGCGTCAGCCGCAGGCGGAACGCGTCCGCGCCGGTGCGACGGCATGCGAGCCCGCGCACCTGAAAGGCGTTGTTGCCCTTGCGCGAGAAGCGCCCCATCTCGCGCCGGAAATCCTCGGCGTGGTTGAGGCAGGTTACATCCGCCGGAAACGCCAGCACGTCGCGCAGCGCCGCCGGACGGCGCGCGCGCTCCTGCGCCATGAGACGGCTGAAGGCGCGATAGCCCGGCGTGACGCGGAAATTGTCGATGGCCTCCGCGGACAACATTTCAAAACTGGTGGCGCGGTAGGCCGCTTCATCGACGCCGAAGGCGTCCTCCATGCGGTTGAGAGGCAGCAGCCGCAGGATGTCGGCATCCTCTCCGGCCGCGACCGGGCGATTGACGCGCTCCTCGGTCATGTCGACGAAGCCGCGCACCGCCGCCGTGCCGAAGGAATGGCCCGCCCCTTCCGCGCGCTCCTTGAACAGCCCGAGCAGCGGAATGTCGCTTTCCTTGTGGACGAGAAACGCCCGCTCGTGCCAGTCCGCCACCGCCTGCGCGATGGTCTCGAAACCCACCCCGCCCGCCGGCGTGCGCATGTTGGGAAAGTAGCGGCGCAGCACGGGATCGTCGGTGTCGAGGAAATTCGGCTCGAAGAATTCGCCGCCGATATAGCTTTCCGCCGTGCACAGCCCGACCTTGCCCATGGTCTTCATCAGTGACTTCTCGGCCGCCCTGGCGAACTTCGCGAACGCCTCGTCGGCCGCCTCCTCGCCGAACTTCTCCTCGGCGCGCAACTGCACCGCCAGCGGATAGACGGCGGACGCGCCGAAACCGAGCGCCGCCGCGACATGATGGGCCGATACGATCTGGCCGCTTTCCGCGATCACGGAAACGCGCAGCCGCATGCCCTCGTCGATCAGCCTCTGGTTGACGGCGGAAACCGCGATGGTCAGCGGCAACACCGCCCGGTCGCGCGACACATGCCTGTCCGACAGCACCGCGATGCCGCCATGCGCGCGGGCGAAATCCGCCACGTCACCGGCAAGGGCGTCGATCGCCTGTTCGAGCGCGCGCGCATTGGCGGCGGCATCGCCGAACACCGGCGCATACAGCAGGTCGAACTTGCGCAACGGCGTCAGCTTCTGCTCGCGCAGGCGAAGCATGTCCAGATGGGACAGCAGCGGCGAATGCACGACGATCTGCCGGGAGGCGACGCCGCCGACGCCCGCCTTGGCGCCGAGCGCGACGCGCATGGTCATGCCGTCCGCCTCGCGCAGGCTGTCCAGCGGCGGATTCGTGACTTGCGCGAAGCGCTGCGAAAAATACTTGGCGACGCCGCCCTCCTGATCGGACAGCGCGTTGATGGCGTTGCCGTAACCCATGGCGGATATCTTTTCCGCGCCGGTTTCCAGCATCGGGTCCATCAGGAAGCGGAAACTCTCCTGATTGTGAGCGCAGGCGACATAGCGCTGCCAGCGGTTGAAATCGCCGTTGTAGCGCAGCGGCGAGCCCCGTCGCTCGGCGGGCACGGCCGGCAGATCCTCGATATTGACGCGCGCCGCCTCGACCAGCGCCCGGTAGTCGCGCCGCGCGGCGATGCGCCGCAAGGCTTCGTCGGTGCCGAACGCCCGTCCCTCGCGATGGTCGAAGCACAGCATGCCGCCCGCCTCGATGCGCCCGCGGTGGATGACGCTTTCCGGCGGAAAGCCGATCTGCCCCGCCTCCGACATCACGCACAGATAATCCGCCGTCTCCACCGTGCGCAGCGGCCGCAGGCCGAGGCGGTCGAGACGCGCGCCGATGATGTCGCCGTTGCCGAAGATCAGCGCCGCCGGCCCGTCGTTCTTTTCCTCGTAAAGCGAAAAATATTCGAGCATCGCCCGCACGGCGGGATCGAGATCGCCGTCGTTCTCCCACGCCGGCGGCATCATGGAGACGACGGCGGTGACGAGATCGAGCGCGTCGTCCATCAGCCGGCCTTGCAGCGTCTGGTCGAAGCGGCAACTGTCGGACTGGCCCCTGGGGCGCACGATGCGGCCGTTGCGCGCGCGCGTCAGGGCGGCTTCCGACAGCCGGTTCTTCTTGTCGGTGTTCAGCTCGCCGTTGTGCGCCATCAGCCGGAAGGGCTGCGCCATGCTGGGATGCGGATCGGTGTTGGTGGAAAAGCGCGTGTGAAAGAACAGGCTGTGGACCGCGTGGTCGGGTTCGCGAAGATCGCGGAAATAGGGAATGACCTCGTTCGAGTTGAGGCGGCCCTTCAGCACCTGCGTGCGCGCGGACAACGACAGCGGATAGAGCCCCTCCAGCGCGGGATCAGTGAAAGCCTGCGCCTCGACGGCCAGCAACGCCCGGTGGATCGCAAGATCGAAGGCCGCTGGCGACATCCCGTCCGGCGCCGTGAAAACCCATTGACGGATCGGCAACTGGAAACGGACCGCCGCCGGCCGCAGCACGCCGTCGTCGACCGGCACGTCACGCACCAGCACGACGGCGAAACCCTCGCCGCGCAACACGCCGGCGACGAGATCGGCCGCCCGCCGTTCAGCTTCATCGGCGCGCGGCCAGAAGAAATTGCCGACGCCGAACAGACCGGGCCGGAGATCGTCCCGCTGCGTCAGCCTGCTGAAGAACGCCAGCGACAGATCGACCGAGACGCCCGCGCCGTCGCCCACGCCTTCCGCCGACATGCCGCCCCGGTGCGGCACGGCGCACAGCGCCTCGTCCGCCAGCCGGATCACCTCATGCGTCTGCACGCCGTCCTTGCGGGTGATGAAGCCCACGCCGCAACTGCTCTTCTCGACCGCATCGTCATACAGGCCGCAGGACCGATTCACCTGATTCATCGATTGTCTCCCTCCCCCACCGGCAGCCGGCGCGATGGCCGGCAACAACACAGGGGAGGCGCACAATCCGCCCGACGCTACCCGGCGCGCCCCGAAAGACCGCCGCATCGCCTCCCCGCATCCGCAGTTTTTTGCGGTTTTCGGGCCGCGCGCGGCCCGGCGCACGCGACGGACGGAAGAGCGGGGGGAGGCACGCCGGCCGTGACGGCGAGCAGGATCAGCGGCATCGTGGCCGTCAGCGCCTGCAATTCGACAGATCCGATGGTCACGGCCGAAACTCCGGTCCAGAGCGCCTTCAAGCAGATCGGGCGCCCGCTTGCGTGAAGAAAACGCGCCAAAACAAAAATCTGAAGCGTTTCCATGTTTCAAAGGCTGTTGGCGAAAGCGCGCATCCGGCGGAAACCGCGTTTGCAGCTCTCCCTTCCGCCGACATTCGCAAGAAGCATGGGGATGCGCCGCAAGACGACAGCTATCGCTGTTCACCGCGCTCGCTTAAAGCATGGAAGCGGAAAATTATATTATCGGGACGCGGCATACAACAAAATAATTCAATCCATCCATCAGTTTATTGCGATTATAAAACACCCTGCCAGGATCATTATTAAAATAATTCCATGCTCTTGGCCATCATGCTTTCAACCCATGCCGCCTTTTCTTTTGAATCATTATCATTCACCGTCTCGTGCGCGCGGCGGGCAAGGCCCTGCCGTACCGCCGATTTCTCATGCTTTTTAAAGCATTCCTTGCTGATATGATGATGTGGAGCGATTATCGATCATGATAAGGAAGCAGCATGGCACGCCGGGCGGATACGCTGAAGGACCAGGAATTGCTCAATATCCTGAAGCAGAATGCCCGCCTGCCTCTGGCGGAGATCGCGAACCAGCTCGGCGTGTCCCGCGCGACAATACAGGCTCGCCTCACCCGGCTGGAACGGGATGGTTACATCAAGGGTTATACCATCGTATCTGGCCACGATACAGGCGATGTCGAGTCACTCTCTGCGATCATTCTTGTCGAGATCGACATAAAAAGCCAGTCAAAGCTTATATCGGACCTCAAGAAGATCCCGGAAGTCATGTCCTGCCATACGCTCAGCGGCCAGTTCGACCTTCTGATCAAGATACAATGCCGGCTGCCGTCGGAACTCGATGAGCTGATTGACCGCGTTGCGCACATGGACGGCGTGCGCCGCACGACATCCTCGATCCTGCTCATGCGCAAGTTCGAAAGGTGAACGTTTATGACGCAGGAACCGCCCGCATTCGAAGCAAAATGCCATATTGCAATGCAATATGCGCGATATATCGATGATTTTAAGCGAAACTCAGCGTAATTCGCTAAAATAATACCTTAAAATATTCCATATGATGATTTTTGATAGCCGGATCGTGCCATAGGCTCCTTGTGTTCACAGGAGTTAAATAATGAATGGCGCCTCCACCCTCGTCTCCATGTTGTCGGCCTATGATGTGGAAGTCATATTCGGCGTTCCCGGAGACACCAACGTTGCGTTATACGAAGCCCTGAAGAATACCGAAGGCGCGCCCCGGCTCGTCACTTGTCGCGACGAACGTTCCGCCGTCTTCATGGCGGATTGCTACGCCCGCCTTTCGGGAAAGCCCGGCGTGGCGGAAGTGCCGTCCGGCGCCGGCGCCATGTATGCCCTTCCCGGCGTGGCGGAAGCCGACCGATCCTCGGTTCCGCTCATTCTCCTCGTCAACGACATCCCGCAAGCCGGCGTCGGGCGGGGCACGCTGACGGAACTGCCGATCGAGAATCTCTTCCGGCCGATCACGAAGCACACCGAGACGCTCGGACGCATCGCGAAACTGCCCGAGCTGGTGCGCCGCGCCTTTCGCGAGGCGACGGCCGGCCGCCCCGGCGCCGTCGTGCTGGCGCTTCCCGAGGACATTCTCTACGAGGAACTGGCGCAGAGCGGCGTATCGATGCATATCGAGGAGAACTGCAAGCGGGCGCCTTCCTCGCGCACGCGCCCGGCCGACGAGAACCTTGGCGCGGCGCTTGCCGCCATAGCCGCGGCCGAGCGCCCCCTGATCGTCGCGGGCGGCGGCGCGAACCGCTCCGGCGCCGGCAGCGCCATCACCGCCTTTGCCGAACGTCTCGGCATCCCCGTCGTCACCACGATCACGGGCCAGAGCGTCATCAGGGACGACCACGCGCTCGGCATCGGCATCATCGGCGACAACGGCTTTCATCCGCACGCGCTCCGGGCTCTGGGCCGGGCCGATCTCGTCGTCTATGTCGGTTGCCGCATGGGTTCGGTCGCGACGATGAACTGGCAATGGCCGGTTCCCGGCGACGGCACGCGCATCGTGCAGATCGATCTGGAGCCCGAGACCATCGGCAACACCTATCGCATCGACTTCCCGCTCGTCGGCGACGCCAGGGCGGTGATCGAGGCTTTCCTCGCGGCCCTGCCGGATTCCGCGACGCCCGCGACACGGGAATGGGTGGACGAGATCAACGCCCGGCGCGCCGAGTTCTGGAGCGTCATGGCCGCGCAGCTTGAAAGCGACGAACTGCCGCTGCGGCCGGAGCGGGTGATCGAGGCGATCAACCGGCATCTGCCCGCCCCGTGTCATGTCGTGTCCGACGCGGGCACGCCCACGCCCTACGCGACGCGCTTCCTGCGGCTGCATCATCCCGATTCGCGGCTGGTGATCCCGCGCTTCTTCGGCGGCCTGGGCTACGCGATCCCGGCGGTGGTAGGCGCCTATTTCGCCGATCCGGCCCGCAAGCCGGTGGCGCTGTTCGGCGACGGCTCGCTCGGCATGTCCGCGGGCGAGCTGGAGACGCTGGCGCGCCTGCGCATCCCCGCCGTCCTCGTCCATTTCAACAACGCCTGTTTCGGATGGATCAAGGCATTGCAGCGGGTGATGGACCGTCATCACAACACCGGCCGGCCGGGACGAAGCGAATTCAACGATCCCACGTTCGGCGTCGACTTCGGCCGCTATGACATGAGCAAGCTGGCGGCGGTCTACGGCATTCGCAACTACCGGGTGGAAACGGCGGAAGAGCTGGAGAACGCCATGCGGGAAGCCTTCCTTCTCGACGAACCCGTGTTCCTCGACATCGTCGTCGAATCCATCGCGGACCGGCTGCCGCCCGTGTTCGGATGGCTCAGGAAGGTCGGCGTCGACCCGGAGACCATCGGCGTGCAGGCCGCTTTTTGAGGAGATAGCACATGACCGTCCCAACGAAGAACATCGCCGTGATGGGCGCCGGCCAGATCGGCCGGGTGATCGCCGGAATGCTGGCGGAGCAGGGACATCGCGTCACCCTGTCGGATGCCTCGCCGGCGCAGCTCTCGCAGGCGGAGAACGCGTCGTTTCAGACACGAACGGTCGACGCCGCCGATCCCGACGCGCTGAAGGGGCTTCTCGCCGATCAGGACATCGTCGTCAGCGCCTGCCCCTATTTTCTCAACAAGGGCATCGCGCGCGCGGCCGTCGAGACCGGCACGCATTACTTCGACCTGACCGAGGACGTGGCGACCACCGCCTACATCAAGGAAATCGCGCGGGATGCGGATGTGGCGCTCGTGCCGCAATGCGGGCTCGCGCCGGGCTTCATCTGCGTGCTCGGCGCCGAGATGGCGGCGCGCTTCAGCAGCGTGGCGTCGATAAAGATGCGCGTCGGCGCGCTGCCGCTTTATCCGACGAACGCGCTGCGCTACAACGTGACGTGGTCGGTGGACGGCCTGATCAACGAGTATTGCAACCCCTGCGAGATTGTCCATGACGGCCAGCAGATCCTCGTTCCGGCGCTCGAAGGCATCGAGAGCGTCATGATCGACGGGGTCGCCTATGAAGCCTTCAACACCTCCGGCGGGCTCGGCACCCTCACGGAGACGCTCGCCGGCAAGGTCGCCAGCATGAGCTACAAGACCCTCCGCTATCCGGGACATGCGGAGATCATGAAGCTGCTGTTGCAAGGGCTCGATCTCGCGCACGACAGGGATACGCTGCGCCGCATCCTGAGCCATGCCGCGCCCTACACGCGCAAGGACGTGGTCGTGATCTTCGTGACCGGCATCGGCACGCGCGACGGGCGGATCGAGGAGGACAGCATCGTCCTGCGCTACGACGGCAACGGCGCCCTGGGCGCCATCCAGCTCACGACGGCCGCCGGCTGCGTTGCGATGGTGGAATTGTTCTTGCAGGGAAAGCTCCCTTATAAGGGTTTCATCCGGCAGGAGGATGCGCGCCTGTCCGGCTTTCTGGCGACAAGGGCGGGATCGCGGCTCATCCTTGAGGCGCGGGGAGCGGATACGCTCGCGGAACTGGGGATCGATCGCGTGAAAGAGTAAACCCGGCGCACGACAACGTGGCTGCCGGAATCAAAAAACAGGGGAACGAAAAATGGTATCTCGCAGGAATTTCGCAGCAGGAATCGGCCTGACGGCTCTCGGCGCCGCGGCCGTCGCCGGGAGCGCGAAGGCCGCCGACAACGCGCCGGGCACCTTCAGCCGCATCCGGCAAAGCCGGAAGCTGCGCATCGCCGGCATCGTGGGCACGGAGCCCTATTTCCACAAGGACATCGCGACCGGCGAGTGGAGCGGCTTTTGCGTCAGCATGGCCAGAGACCTCGCGGCGGCGATGGAGGCCGAGGTGGAGATCATCGAATCGACATGGGGCAACTCCGTGCTCGATTTGCAGGCGAACAAGATCGACATCATGTTCGGCCTGAGCCCCACCCCCTCGCGGGCGCTCACCGTCGAGTTCACCACGCCTCTGATGAACAACACCTTCACGATCGTCTCGCGTCAGGATTTCGCGCCGGCGACGTGGGAGGCGCTGAACACGCCCGACGTGCGCGTGGCCGTGGATATCGGTTCGACGCACGACCTGTTCGCCCGCCGCGTGCTGCCGAAGGCCAACCTGATCGCGCTGAAGACGCCCGACGAGGCGATGCTGGCCGTGCAATCCGGCCGCGCCGACTGCGTGATCCAGGTCGCGATGCTGTCTCTCGTCACGGTGAAAAAGAACCCGCGCCTCGGCACCATCACCGTCCCGACCCCGATCATGCAGCAGCCGACCAGCGCGGGGGTGCGCGTGGACCCGGATTCGCGCTTCCTGAACTATGTCAACAACTGGCTGGAATACAACCGCGCGCTGGGGACACTGCGCGGCTGGATCATCTCGAATCTCGCCCTCGTCGGCGTGGAGGAAAAGGATATACCGGAGCGCATCCAGTTCTGACGGCCGGCGGGAAAAGCACCCGTCATCGCCGGTTCAGCACGCGGCGCCTTTCCCGCGCCGCGCCGGAACGCCCTTGCCGGCGCGATCGCCGGCCCGACGCAAGTCATCGGATATATCGTCATGCCCGCAACCGACGACATAACCCCGGCCCCGGCTCTGGGAATTCTCATGCTGGACACCGCCTTTCATCGCCCCGCAGGCGATGTCGGCCATCGTGAGACATGGCCGTTCGACGTCCTGTTCAGGACGGTCGGCGGAGCGGCGGCGCGCAAGATCGTGGGCGGCGACGACGCCGACCTGATCGACGCTTTCGTGGAAGCCGGAGAGGCGCTGCGGGCGGAGGGGGCCGTGGGGCTCACGACTTCCTGCGGCTTTCTCGCATGCCGGCAGCGCACGCTGTCCGCGCGCCTGTCCATCCCGATCGCCACATCGAGCCTGATGCAACTGCCGATGATCGAGCGATCCCTGCCGGGCGGGAAGCGCGCCGGCGTCATCACCTACGACGCGCAGGCGCTGACCGAGCGGCACTTCGCGGAAGTCGGCGCCGACCCGTCGACGCCGCGCGTCGGACTGCCGGAAAACGGGATCTTGCGCCGCGTCATCGAGCACGCCGCCCCCTATGACGCCGCGCTGTTGCGCGCCGATGTGCTGTCTTCCGTCAGGAAGCTGCTCGACGGGAGCGACGGCATCGGCGCCATCGTTCTCGAATGCACCAATCTACCGCCTTTCGCGGCGGACATCGCGCGGGAATACGGCTTGCCGGTCTACGATATCGTCACCCTGGGGCGCTGGTTCCATTCCGGTCTCGTTCAACAGCGCTTCGCCGGAAGCGCGTGAGGTAGAAGTAAAGGTACGACGGATGGTGTATGAATGGGACTTCTCATTCCTGTGGACTTATAGCAGCCTTCTGTGGGTGGGCACGCTATATACCATCGGATTCACGATTCTGACGGCCGTATCCGGCCTGACGATCGGCTGCATGATCGCGATCGCCCGGCTGGCCGACATCAAGCTCCTGTCCGTTCCACTGGTCGCGCTGGTCGAGATATTCCGCTGCACACCCGTTCTGGTTCAGCTCGTGTGGTGTTACTATGCGCTGCCCGGCCTGATCGGCGTCGAGCTTTCGCCGGCGATCGCGGCCTTCATCACGCTGACGCTCTACGGGGGCTCGTTCTACGCCGAGATCATCCGCGGCGGCATCGCGTCCATCGACACGGGGCAATGGGACGCCGGCGCGGCGCTGGGCATGCGGCAAGGCGCGCTCATGCGGCGCATCATCATGCCCCAGGCCCTCAAGCGCATGCTTCCGCCCCTCGTCAACCAGACGGTCCTCCAGCTCAAGAACACCTCCCTTCTCTCCGTGCTGGCCGTGCCGGATCTGCTGTATCAGGGCCAGCTCATCACCTCGGCGACATACAGGCCGCTCGAGACATACACGATGATCGCGGTCATCTACTTCATCATCCTTTTCCCGTTGACGCGGTTCGCCACCGCGCTCGAGCGCCGTCTCGCCCGCTGACCGTCTCCGGCGGCGAGAATACCGGCCGGCGAGATGGCCTCGCTACCAAAAGACCAAAGAGGGGAACGAGTGGAGCTATGCAATGGCAAAAGACACAATGATCGAGCTGATCGACGTGCGGAAATCCTTCGGCGAACTGAAGGTGCTGAAAGGCATCTCGCTGCGGGTGCCGCGCGGCGGGGTCGTCGCGCTCATCGGGCCGAGCGGGTCGGGAAAATCCACCTTGCTGCGATGCATCAATGTCCTGACGAAACCCGACAGCGGCGTCATTGACGTGGGCGGCCGGACGATGGACTTCACGGCCGGCCACCGGCTGCCGCGCGACCGGGAAATCTCGGCCTTCCGCGCGAGAACGGGAATGGTGTTCCAGAGCTTCAACCTGTTTCCGCACATGTCCGTCATCCGGAACGTGATGGAGGGGCCGGTGACGGTGCTGCGCCGCCCGGAGGAGGAGGCCAGACGGGAGGCGCTGGAGCTTCTCGGCAAGGTCGGTTTGCACGACAAGGCGGAATCCTATCCCGAGCGCCTCTCCGGCGGCCAGAAGCAGCGGGTGGCGATCGCCCGCGCGCTGGCCATGAAGCCCGAGGTCATGCTCTTCGACGAAGCGACATCCGCGCTCGACCCGGAACTGGTCGGCGAAGTGCTCGCCGTCGTCCGGCAACTCGCTTCGGAGGGCATGACCATGGTGCTGGTGACGCACGAAATGGCTTTCGCGCGCGAGGTGGCCGATACGGTCATCTTCATGCGCGACGGTTACGTCGTCGAGGAAGGGGCGGCGCGGCAGGTCATCGATGCGCCCCGCGAGGCGGCGACACGCGCCTTCCTGAGCCACTTCCACCAGAACGGCCTTGCGGCGGCCGCCCCGCCGCAGGCATGAACCTGCCGCCGGCGAGGGAGCGCGGACGGCGCCGAAACATCAACGATCAACAACCAGAGGGAATCATCATGATCACACGCAGGGACCTGAACAGACTGATCGCAGCGGGAGCCGCCGGCCTGACGGCGGGCGGCATTCCGCTGGCCGGCACGGCCGCTCCGGCGGCGGGCGCGTCGCTCGAACGCATTCGCGCCTCCGGCAAACTGCGCATCGGCGGCGTCGCAGACGGCGCGCCGTATTACAAGAAGGATCTTCTCGGCGGCAAATGGCGCGGTTTCTACATCGACATCTGTCAGGCGCTCGCCGACGATCTCGGCGTCAGGCTCGATATCGCTGAAACCACCTGGGGCAATTCGGTTCTCGATCTCCAGACCAACAAGATCGACGTCTTCTTCGGCCTCAATCCCACGCCGGAGCGCCAGGCGGTCATCGATTTCTCCGGCCCCGTATTCAAGAATGCCTTCACTTTCATCACGCGCAAGGGGTTCGAGCCGAAGACCTGGGAAGACCTGAACAAGCCCGAGGTGCGCATCGCGGTCGACATCGGTTCGTCCCACGACGCGGCCGTCACGCGCCATCTGCCCAAGGCGACGATCACGCGGCTGAAACACGCCAGCGACGCGACCGTGGCGTTGCAGTCCGGCCGGGTCGACGCCCAGTGCCTCGTGCTGGTTCTCTCGCTCACCGTCCTGAAAGCCAATCCCGCCATCGGCACGCTCATCGTCCCCACGCCCGTGGACGCGACGACATCCAACGCCGGTTTCCGGCGCGAGGAGGAAACGTCCTGGCGGGATTTCGTCACCAAATGGATCGAGGACCGGCGCGCGTCGGGCTTCATTCACAAGGCCGTCGTCTCCAACATGGAGCTGGTGGGGGTATCGGAAGCGGACCTTCCTCCCGGCATCTCGCTCTAAAGCGTTTTCAAGCAAAGCGGATACCGCTTTGCGTGAAGAAAACACGTCAAATCAATAAGCTAAATGATTTCGGCATTTCAACGAAATGCCGAGATTATTCAGATTCCGTTCCGTTTAATCGGAAGGCGCTCCAGCCGGATGCTGCCCGCGCGCCGCCGGCGGCGCGTGCGCGGGCCTGCCGTCCTGACGCGCCGCGATCCTGATCTTTCGGGAGAATGAATTGTCCGTTGTCCAGTCACCCCGCGCCGTGCTGATCACAGGCGCGGCGAGCGGCATAGGCCGCGCCACGGCGTTGCAGATCGCCGGTCCCGGCGTCGACATCGTCCTGCATACGCGATCGAACGTCGCCGGTCTCGAAGAGGTCGCGGCGCAGGCCGCCGCGCGCGGCGCACGCACGGCCACGATCGCCGGAGACCTGTGCGAGCCCGCCTTCGCCGCCCGTCTCGTGGCGGAAAGCCTCGCCGCCTTCGGCCGGCTCGACGCTCTCCTCGCCGTCGCCGGGGCGGCGAGACGCGGCCCGGCCACCGCGCTGTCGGGTCCGGAGCTGTCGGCTGCGGTCGACGAAGGCGCGGGATCGTTCCTGCGCCTCGTGAACGCGGCCCGCCCGGCGCTGGCGGCATCGCCCGCGCCGCGTGCGGTCGCGACATCGTCCTTCGTCTCGCACATCTTCCGGCGGGATCTGTCGCCCTTCGCCGCGACGGCGGCCAGCCGCGCGGCGCTCGAAACCGTCGTCCGGCTGCTGTCGTGCGAGCTGGCGGACGAGGGCATTCTCGTGAACGCGGTCGCGCCCGGCCTCATTGAAAAGGATGAAGGCAAGGCCAGCAAGCTCGCGCCCGACGCCATCGCCCGCAGCGAGGCGGCGATTCCCCTGCGGCGGCGCGGCCGCCCGGAAGAGGTGGCCGCCGTCATCGCCTTTCTCGCATCTCCCGCTTCATCCTATGTCACCGGCCAGATCTGGCACGTCAATGGAGGCATCGTCTGACATGGCCATCATCGAGCGCATGCGCCTTTTCCTGATCCGCAGCCCCATCAAGATGGCGCGGCTTCAGGGCGTCGGGAACGTCAAGGGCACCGTCAAGCGCGTCATTCTCGAACTGACGTCGAGCGACGGCGTCGTCGGCTGGGGCGAGGCTGCGCCCTGGGAGGTCTTCACCGGCACGCCGGAAGCGGCGTTCGCCGCCTTGGACGTCTACCTGCGCCCGCACATCCTCGGCAAGCCGGTCAAGCGCGTGCGCGCGCTGACGGCGGAGCTGGACAGGGTGATCGTCGGCCACGCGGAAGCGAAAGTCGCCGTGGAAATGGCCGTGCTGGACATCTTCGGCAAGACGGCGGGCCTGTCCGTCGCGGACCTTCTCGGCGGCCGGGTGCGGGACACGATCCCGCTGTCGTTTTCCATCGCGGACCCGGATTTCAACGCCGACATGGAGCGCATGCGGGAAATGGTGCCCGCAGGCAACGTCATCTACAAGGTGAAGACGGGCGTCAAGCCGCATGCGGAAGACCTCGCCCATCTGGAGGCGATGCGCGACGCCTTCGGCGACAGGATCGACCTGCGGCTCGACTACAACCAGGCCCTGCCGCCCTTCGGCGCCATGAACGTGCTGCGGGACGTGGCGGGTTTCCGGCCCACCTTCATCGAGCAGCCCGTGCCGCGCGATTGCCTCGATGCGATGGCGCATTTCACCAGCGCCCTCGACACGCCGGTTCTCGCCGACGAAAGCTGTTTCGACGCGGCCGACCTGATGGAAATCGTGCGCCGGCGCGCGGCGGACGCCATCTCCGTCAAGCTCATGAAAGCCGGCGGGCTGCTGAAGGCCCAGTCGATCATGGCGATCGCCGACGCCGCGAGGCTGCCGGGCTACGGCGGCACCCTGTGGGAAGGCGGCATCGGGCTCGCGGCGGGCACGCAACTGATCGCCGCGACGCCGGGCATCTCTCTCGGCTGCGAATTCTACATGCCCTACCACGTTCTGACGGAAGACGTGCTGGAGCAGCGCATCGAGAACCGCGACGGTCATGTCGTCGTTCCCGACGGCGCCGGGCTCGGCATCTCGGTCAGCGAGCATTCGATCCGCGGCAATGCGGAAGTTCTCGCCGCCCGATAGAGCGCCTTCCGATCGGAATTCGCTCGCAAATCAAAAACCCGAATGATTTCCGCGATTCGGTGAAACGCGGAAATCATCCGGTGACCACACGGAAAGAGCGATCACATGATTGCACACCCTCTTCATGTCGCCGTGATCGGCTGCGGGATCGTCGGGGCGACGACGGCGCTGCGGCTCGTCGGCGAAGGGCACGCCGTGACCATCGTCGAGCCGGACGAGGCGGGCGGGACGCAGGCGGCCAGCTACGGCAACGGCGCCTTCATCAGCCCGCCCTCGGTCGTTCCGATGTCCATGCCCGGCATCTGGAAAAAGGTGCCGGGCTATCTGGCGGATCCCAACGGCCCGCTCACGATCCGCTGGTCGCAGTTGCCCCGGCTCGCGCCGTGGCTCATCCGCTTCATCCGCGCGGGCGCGACGGTGGCGCGGGTGGAAGCGACCGCGCGGGCGCTGTCGTCCCTGCTGCACGATTCGCCCGCGCGCCACGCCGCCATCGCGGCGGAGCTCGGCCAGCCCGACCTCATTCGCAAATCCGGCCTGCTCTACATCTATCCCGGCCGCAAGGAATTCGAGGCCGAGGCGCTGTCGTGGCGTCTGCGCCGGGACAACGGCGTGAGATGGATCGAGCTGGACAGCGACGAGCTGCACCGGCGGGAGCCCGCCGTCGGCCCGCGATACACCTTCGGCGTGCTGGCGGAGGAAGCCGGCCATTGCTTCGATCCGGGCGGATATGTCGCGGCGATCACCGCCCTCGCCGTCGCGCGCGGCGCGGCCCTGAAGCGGGCGCGGGCGCTGGGCTTCGCGAGCGAGGGAGGAAAACTGCGTGGCGTGCGCACAAGCGAGGGGACGCTCGCCTGCGACCGGGCCGTGATCTGCGCCGGCATCAGGGCGAAGGAGCTGGCGCGCCAGACGGGCGACGACATTCCGCTGGAGAGCGAGCGCGGCTATCACGCCCTCATCGCCTCGCCCCCGGTTGCGCCGCGCACGCCGATCATGCCGAGCGACGGCAAGATGGCGAACACCGTCACGCGCACGGGCTTGCGCATCGCCGGGCAGGTCGAACTGGCGAGCGTGGACGCGCCGCCGAACTGGCGGCGGATCGAGGTGCTGCTGCATCATGCGCTGTCCACCTATCCGGGCCTTGGCGCGCGCGAAACCCTGCAAGTCGAAAAATGGATGGGGCACCGCCCTTCCGCTCCCGACAGCCTGCCCGTCATCGGACGCGCCTCCGCCCTGGGCGACGTGCTCTACGCTTTCGGCCACGGCCATGTGGGCCTGTCCGCGGCGCCGGCAACCGCCGAGGCCATCTGCGATCTGATCGCCGACCGCCCCCCCGCGACAGACCTCGCGCCGTTCTCGCCGACGCGCTTTCGACCGCCGGGAACCGGATAACTCGCGCGCCTTGCCAAATACATCCAGAATATAAGGAACAGGGAGAAGACGATGAAAGTGGGCATAGCCGGTTTCGGCACAGCCGGCCGGCAGGTGGCGCAGGCGCTGCTCGACGGCCGTATCGCCGGAGCGGAACTGGTCGCCGTCGCCGGGCGCGACCTTGAGAAAGCCGCCCGCCTCGCCGCCGAAGCGGCGCCCGGCCTGCGGGCCGTGCCGCTCGCCGGACTGCCCGCGCTCTGCGATGTCGTGGTCGAGACCGCGACGGGCTCGGCCTTCCCCGAGATCGCGCGGACCGTGCTCGAGGCGGGCAAGGATCTCATCTGCGTCAGCGCGGGGGGATTTCTCGCCGTTCCCGATATCGAGGATATCGCCCGCCGGCACGGCGCCCGCATCCGGATCGCGACGGGAGCCATGCCGGGGCTCGACATGCTGCGCTGCGCAGCCGAGGGCACCTTGCGCAAGGTGGCGCTGAAGACTTCCATCAAGCCGGAATCGCTCGCCAACGAGCCCTATGTGCTGGCGCAGGGGCTGGATTTCAGGCACGCGCCGCCCCCGGAGCCGGTCAGGGTGTTCAGCGGCACCGCGAGGGAAGCCGCCCGTCATTTCCCGCGCCACATGAACGTCGCCGTCGCCATCAGCCTTGCCGGTATCGGCTTCGACCGCACCACCATCGACATGTGGATGGACCCGACCATTCCCGGCGCGATTCACGAGCTGGCCATCGACGCCGACGAGGTTTGCGTGACTTTCGTCAGCCGCAATTTTCCCTCCTCGAATCCCAAGACCTCGCGCATCGTCGCCCCGAGCATCCTCGCCGCCCTGCGCGCCCGGCAAGCAGCCGTCCTCATCGGCTCCTGAAGCTCGGCTCCTGAAGCAATGAAAGCTGCGACCCGAACATGAGCACCACCAACGCACCGGCCGGAAATTCCCTGGCCGGCATTCTGATCATGGCGGTCGCGGCGGCGCTGGTGGCGACCACCACCTTCCTGGCGAAAGCCCTGGCCCACGGCATCGGCGCGGGCACGGAGGGCGCCGCGCTCCCCGCCTTCGAGATCAGCGCGGGGCGCTTCGTCTTCGCCTTCATGTTCCTGCTGCCGTTCGCCGCGCGGCTGCGCACCGGCATCGCCCTCTCCGCGCTTCCCCTGCATGGCCTGCGGACGCTCTTCGGCTGGGGCGGCACGACGGCGCTGTTCACCGCCGCCGCGCTGATCAGTCTCGCCGACGCCACCGCCATCAGTTTCCTCAATCCCGTGATCGCGATGCTTCTGGCGGTGCCCTTCCTCGGCGAGCGTGTGGGGCCGTGGCGCTGGGGCGCGGCGGCGATGGCGGTTGCCGGCGCGGTGATCCTGATCCGGCCGGATTTCGGCCATGTCGAGCCGGCGATGCTGATCGCCCTGCTCTCGGCGCTGTTTCTGGGCTCGGAGATGATCTGCGTGAAGCTGCTCCTGCGCGCCGAAACCCGCCTGAAGATCCTGCTGATCAACAACGCCATCGGAACCGTGCTGTCGGTCGCCGTCGCATCGTCCGTCGCCGTCTGGCCCACGTTGCCGCAGGTGGGCATGATGGTCGCGCTCGGCGGCTTCATGCTGCTGGCGCAAACCTGCACGATGGAGGCCATGCGCCTCGCCGACGCCAGCCTCGTCATGCCGGTGCTCTATTCCACCCTCGTCTTCGCGGCCGTGTTCGACTATCTGGCCTTCGGGACGATCCCCTCGCCGCCGAGCATCGTCGGCAGCCTGATGATCGTCTCCGGCGCCCTTCTGCTGGCCTGGCGCGAGGTCCGTTCAGGCCGCCGGCGCGGCGCGCGGGCGCAAGCCGATCCGTCGCATTGAACGCAGGTTGCGGTGGAATCAAGGAAGCCGGACCATTTCATCGCTTCAGGAAAACGGTGAAATGGTCTCGCGGACATCGGGAACCGCGCCGCCCCGCTCACGCAAGCCCGCTCACACAAGCCCGGTCACGGCGTCCGCGATGCGGCGGCACGCCTCTTCGAGTTCCGCCGTCGAGGTGGCGTAGGAGATGCGGAAATAGGGCGCGAGGCCGAAGGCGGAGCCGGGCACCACCGCGACGCCGACGCTGCGCAGCAGGTATTCCGCGAAACCGGCGTCGGTGTCGATGACGGCGCCGTCCGGCGTCTTGCGGCCGATCAGGCCGGCGCAGCTCGCGAACGTGTAGAACGCCCCTTCCGGCACGCGGCAGGTGATGCCGTCGATGGCGTCCAGCGCGGACACGACCAGATCGCGGCGCGCCTGGAACGACCGCCGGCGCTCGGCGACGATGTCCTGCGGCCCGTCGAGCGCCGCCACCGCCGCCGCCTGGCTGATGGACGAGGGGCACGATGTCGATTGGCTCTGCACCACCGCCATGGCCCGGATGAGCGCGGCGGGACCCGCGCCGTAGCCGATGCGCCAGCCCGTCATCGCATAGGCCTTGGACACGCCGTTGACGGTCAGCGTGCGCCCGCCCAGCGCGGGCTCGATCGCCGCCGGCGTGACGAAGCGGAAATCGTCGTAGACGATGTGCTCGTACATGTCGTCGACCATCAGCCAGACATGCGGATGGCGCAGCAGCACGTCGAGAAGCGGCCGGTAGTCGGCTTCCGAATAGGCCGCCCCGGAGGGATTGGACGGCGAATTGAGCATCAGCCAGCGCGTGCGCGGGGTGATGGCCCGTTCGAGATCCTCCGCCGTGAGCCGGAAACCGTTCTCCTGCGTGCATGGCACGAGCACCGGCCTGCCGCCGGCGATCAGCACGATATCGGCGTAGCTCACCCAGAAGGGCGTCGGGATGATCACCTCGTCGCCGGGATCGAGGCTTGCCATCATGGCGTTGTAGAGAACCTGCTTCGCGCCGGTGGAAACCGTGATTTCCCCTGGCGAGAACGCGAGTCCGTTGTCGCGCCGGAACTTGGCCGCTATCGCGGCCTTCAGCTCCGGCGTGCCGTCGAGGGCGGTGTATTTGGTCGCGCCCGCCGCCATGGCCCGCGCCGCCGCGTCCTTGACATGCTGCGGCGTGTCGAAATCCGGCTCGCCCGCGCCGAGGACGATGACGTCCCGCCCGAGGCGCTTCAGCTCGTTGGCGAGCCCGGTGATACGCAGGATTTCCGACACCCCGATGGCGGCGAGCCGGGATGCGGGGCGGAAGGCTTCCGTGACGACGGCAGGTGCGTGCATGGTGCGTCTCCTCGGGCGCGTTTCGATGAAACGCGGAAAGTCTCTATGCGATGTCGAACTTCACGCCCTGGGCGAGCGGCAAGGTGCGGCCGTAGTTGATGGTGTTGGTGGCGCGCCGCATATACGCCTTCCAGGCGTCGGAGCCGGACTCGCGGCCGCCGCCCGTCTCCTTTTCGCCGCCGAAGGCGCCGCCGATCTCCGCGCCCGAGGGGCCGATGTTGACATTGGCGATGCCGCAATCCGAACCGCGCGCCGAGAGGAAAGTCTCCGCCTCGCGCAGATCGTTGGTGAAGATGGACGACGACAGCCCCTGCGGCACCGCGTTGTGAAGCGCGAGCACCGCGTCGAAATCGCCGTAGCGGATGACGTAGAGGATGGGCGCGAAGGTCTCCTTCTCCACCGGCCCCGTCTGGGCGGGGATCTCCACCAGCGCCGGGCGCACGTAGTAGGCGTCGGGACCGAAGCCGGCATCGACCCGCTCGCCGCCGCAAACGACGCCGCCCACTGTCCGGGCTTCCGCCAGCGCGGCCTGCTGCGCGTCGAACGCCGCCTTGTCGATCAGCGGGCCGACGAGATTGCCCGCCTCCAGCGGATTGCCGACGGGAACGGACTCATACGCCCTGCGCAGGCGCGGCACGAGGCTGTCGTAGACGCTCTCGTGCACGAACAGACGGCGCAGGGTGGTGCAGCGCTGGCCCGCCGTGCCCATGGCGGCGAAGGCGACGCCGCGCAGCGTCAGGTCGAGATCGGCGGTGGGCGTGACGATCGCCGCGTTGTTGCCGCCAAGCTCCAGGATGGAGCGCCCGAAGCGCGCCGCGACGCGCGGGCCGACCGCCCGGCCCATGGCCGTCGAGCCGGTGGCGGAAACGAGCGGCACCGCGGGATGATCGACCAGCACCTCGCCCACGTCGCGGCCGGCGACGAGCAGTTCCGACAGTCCCTCGGGCGCCGTGCCGCCCTCGCTCCTGAAACGTTCCACGGCGCGCCGGAACAGCGCATCGGTGGCGAGCGCGGTCAGCGGCGTCTTTTCGGACGGCTTCCAGACGATGGAATTGCCGCATACCAGCGCGAGCGCCGCGTTCCACGACCACACCGCGACGGGGAAGTTGAAGGCCGAGATGATGCCGGTGACGCCGAGCGGATGCCAGGTCTCCATCATGCGGTGCTCGCCGCGCTCGGTGGCGATGGTGAGGCCGTAGAGCTGGCGCGAGAGGCCGACGGCGAAATCGCAGATATCGATCATCTCCTGCACCTCGCCGAGCCCCTCGGAGGTGATCTTGCCCACCTCGATGGAGACGAGGCGGCCGAGCGCCTCCTTGTGCGCGCGCAGTTCCTCGCCCAGCAGGCGCACGAGTTCGCCGCGCCGGGGCGCGGGCACCAGCCGCCACGCGAGGAAAGCGGCGTGGGCGCGGTCGATGGCGGCCTTCGCCTGCGCCGCGTCGACCTGCGGAACCGCGGCGAGGATCTCGCCGGTGATCGGCGAACGGGCCTTGAGGCTGCCGCCGGTGAAGCGGGCGGCCTCGACCCCGAGTTCCGCCAGCAACGACGGCACCTCGGCGGCGAAGGAGGGACGGGAGGAACCGGACGACATGAGGGCTTCCTTCTCTGGAGGGCATTCCGATCAAATGGAATATCTGATCGACAAGAATTCGCTCAAAATCAAAAAGTCAGAGGATTTTTGCGTTTCAATGAAACGCGCAAAACCTCTGGTTTGACGATTGTCGCGGCGCTGTCGACAATCCTGTCAGCACATGCACATCCCTGAAAGGGACGGGATTCGAGAACTCCATTCCAGTATGGAATGATCCGCCTCGCCGCGCTTTCCGGCGGTTCAGCGCGGACGCGTCACCGTTCGCCGCTGCTCGTCGATCCCCATGGAAACGAGGACGGGATCGCTCTCCTGCAAGCGCTGGAAATCGGTTTTGGCGCGCATGTCGCGCCAACCCGCGCGGATCAGCGATTGCGCCACGGCGCCGCCCAGCGTCGTGCCGGGTCCCGTGACGATGAAGAGATCGGGCGCGAACTCGCGCGCCGCCGTGACCACGGCGCGGGTGAAGTCGTAGGGCTGCGTCACCTGCGCGCCGAGCGTATAATCGCGCAGCGCGGCGGGATCGCTGGCATGCGGCCACCAGATCGCCCCGCGCCCGTCCACGAGCGGCAATCGCGGCTGGCCGAACAGCCCGTGGTCGAGCATGGCACGCCCGCGCTCCGCCACCGGTTCCTGCAAGGCGGTATGGAACGCTGCATGGTTGGCGAGGCGCATGGGGAACCGGCCCTGCAACGGCGGCACGGCGGCCTCGAAGGCGTCGAGCCCCGCCGCGTCGCCCGCCAGCACCAGCATGCCGCCCAGATCGATGGACAACGCCAGATGACGCAGCGGCGGCGCATGGATGGAAGCGGCCAGCGCCAGCAGCTCCCGCCGGCGCGCGTCGTCGTCCGCCCAGTCCTCACCGACGAAAGGATAGATGATCTGGCCGCCGATGAGCGATTCCTGCATCAGCGTGCCCATGGTGTTGACGACGGTGAAGCCGTCCTCGGGCGTGAGCGCGCCCGCGCAGGCCAGCGCCGAGTACCAGCCCATCGAATTGCCGGTCACGGCCACGATCTCGACGGCCTCACCGTCGATATCGGCGAAATCGAAGCAGGAACAGGCGTAGATGAGGCCCGAGGCGTTGTCGCCGCGCGTGTGGCGCGCCACCGCATACGTCGCCGCGCCGTCGAGCGCCGCCAGTTCCTCCTGCCCCCGCGCCCGGCGCTCGGCATCGAATGCGGCGAGGAGGGACGCCTTGTCCGCGTGATGGCGCGCGAGATAGCCGAGTTCGCTCTTGTTGTAGGTGCCCCGTCCGGGGCAGATGACGACAGCGGTTTTCATGCCTTTTCCCCGACGAGTTCGAGCGCGCGCGCCACGATCGCCTCCGCCGAGGGGAGCGTGGCGGCGTAGGCCGGCCCGGTGGCGATGAACGAATCCTCCGCCGCGATCCGCGCCGCCGGCGTGCGCGTGCGCTCGGCGAACAGCGCCATGAGCGCTTCGGACTGGCTGCCCGTGCGGCGGCACTCGTCGACGATGAGCACATGGCGGCAGTCGCGGGTCGCGTCGAGCAGCGCCGCTTCCGGCAGCGGCGCGAGCCAGCGCAGATCGATGATGCGCAGGTCGACGCCGCGCTCGCGCAGGGTCTTTTCCGCCTGCCGCGACAGATAGTGCCCGTTGCCGTAGGTGACGATGGCGAGATCGGCGCCCGCGCCGTGAACGCCGATGTCGCCGAGCGCGATGCGCTCGTCCGGCGGCGGGTAGCGGGTCATCCACAGCCCGTCCTTTTCCGCGTGGAGGTCGCGCATCGGATAAAGGGCGATGGGCTCGACGAAGACGACGACGCGCTGTTCCTCGCGCGCCAGGCGCACGCATTCGCGCAGCATCCGCGCGGCATCCGCGCCGGTGGAGGGGCAGGCGATGACAAGGCCGGGAATGTCGCGCAGAACCGCCAGCGAGTTGTCGTTGTGGAAATGGCCGCCGAAACCCTTCTGGTAGCCGAGGCCCGCGATGCGCACAACCATCGGGTTGGCGTACTGGCCGTTGGAGAAGAACGGCAGCGTCGCCGCCTCGCCGCGAAGCTGGTCTTCGGCGTTGTGCAGATAGGCCAGGAACTGGATTTCGGGAACCGGGAGAAAGCCGTTGTGCGCCATGCCGATGGCGAGCCCGAGAATGGCCTGTTCGTCCAGCAATGTATCGATCACCCGGTCCGGGCCGAAACGCCCCTGCAATTTCTGGGTCACGCCGTAGACGCCGCCCTTGCGCCCCACATCCTCGCCGGCGAGCACGATCTCGCCGTGCGGGAGCATCAGGTCGGCGAGCGCCCAGTTGATCAGGCGGCTCATGGGCTGCGGCTCGTCCATGGCGCGGATGTCGCCGCCGAAGACCGCCGCGCGCTCCTCCGCCGAGGGGCCGTTGCCCTGCCGGCAGGCGCGGGCGGGCGGCACGATGCTCGCCATCACGCCCGCCGCGTCGCGCAGCCGCGGCCGGGTGACGGCGTGCGCCGCGATGCGCTCGGCGCGGGCGCAGGTTTCCTCGTAGATCGCCAGCGCCTGCGCCGGCTCCAGCGCCCCGGCCTCGCTCAGCAGGCGCGCGGTGTGCAGCAGCGGATCGTTGCCTTCCTCGGCCTCCACCTCGGTCCTGCTCATGTAGGTGGTCGGCATGTCGGCGCCGGCGTGCCCGTAGAGGCGCACCGTGCGCAGATGCAGGAAGGCGGGCTTGCGGCGCAGGCGCACGAAATCCACCGCCATCCGCGCCACCCGGAACGTATCGTGGATATCGAGGCCGTCGGCGTGGAAATAGGCCAGCCCCGGCCGGTTCGAGAAGGTCGCCGCGATCCAGCCCGTGGGCGTCTTCGTGGAAATGCCGATGCCGTTGTCCTCGCACACGAACAGCAACGGCAGCGGCGTTCCCTGATAGGCCGTCCACTGGGCGGTGTTGAAGGCGCCCTGCGCGGTGGAATGGTTGGCCGAGGCGTCGCCGAAGGAGCACATGGCGATCGCATCGACCGGCAGCGCGCGATGCTCGGGCGGATGCCGCCGGGCGAGGCCCAGCGAAAACGCCGCCCCCACCGCCTTGGGCAGATGGCTGGCGATGGTCGACGTCTGCGGCGGAATGGTGAGCGCCTTCGATCCCAACACCTTGTGCCGGCCGCCGGAAATGGGATCCTCGCTCGCGGCGGCGAAGGACAGCAGCATGTCCCAGGCGATCGTCTGACCCGGCACCTGCGCCGCGCGGGCGATCTGGAAGGCGGCGTCACGGTAGTGCAGGAAGGCGATGTCCGTCGGCCGCAGGGCATGGGCGACCGCCGCCATGCCCTCATGGCCCGACGAACCGATGGTGTAATACCCCTGCCCGGCCTTCTGCATGGCGCGGCTCGTGCGGTCGAGCGCGCGGCTGAGGCATTGCGCCCGGTAGAGACCGACCGCCTCGGCGTTCGACAGCCCGCCTGCCGGAGGGCTCCCCGGCGGAAAATCGCCGGCCGCGACACGGCGCAGGAAATTCTCATGGACAATAAGCGAACGGGGCATGCCGGCCTCTGGAACGTTATCGTGGGCGCGTTGTCGGCGCAATAAAACCTGTATCGACAGCAGCTTGCGTTCAACTCGACGGATCGGGCGGAACACGGGCCGCTCCGACGCCGCGGCCCTCCCGCAGCGACGCGGGACCGGATGGCGTCGAACATGATTTTTCCGCTTCCCGAGATCGTCGCAAGCGATGGTATGTTGTCGCCTCATGACATTCTGGAATGACAGGAGCCCGCGATGGCGTTCTCACGCAGCCTGATGCCGTCCTTTCAGGAGCTGACGGCCTTCGAAGCCGCGGCACGGCACGGCAACTTCACCAGGGCGGCGGAGGAACTGGCCCTGACGCAAAGCGCCGTCAGCAAGCAGATCCGCCAGCTTGAGGAAACGCTCGGCATCGTGCTCTTCGACCGCACGAAGGGCCGCGTCACGCTCACCTCGACGGGGGAACACTACCTGCGCTCGGTGCGCAGGATCCTTCGCGACTATGAGCTGGAAACGCACGCCATCGTCGCCGCGGCGGGCGGCGGCACGACGCTGACGGTCGCCGTGCTGCCGACCTTCGCCTCGCGATGGCTCATTCCGCGCCTGCCGGATTTCATCGCGGCCCACCCGTCGCTCACCGTCAACCTGATGTCGGAGCCCAGGCCGTTCGATTTTTCGGAAAAATCCGTCGACGTCGCCATCCATTACGGCGCGCCCACATGGCCGCACGGCGAGGCCACCTATCTTTGCCACGAGAACATCATCGCCGTGGCGAACCCCGGCCACGTCCGGGAGCGGGGATTGCGCGAGACGCCCGATCTGCGCGAGGCGACGCTGCTGCAACAGGCGTCGCGGCCCGGTCTGTGGCGGCACTGGTTCGACGCCGTCGGCGCCGACCATCCCCACCCCTATCGCGGCCCGATGTTCGACCAGTTCGCCATGACGATTCAGGCCGCGATGGCGGGGATGGGCGTGGCGCTCGTGCCAAGCTTCCTCGTCGAGCAGGAACTGGCCGACGGCCGGCTGGTGAAGCTCAGCGAGACGCCCTACGCGGGGCCGGGCGCCTATTATGTCGTGACGCCCCTCAAGACCCAGCACAACCCGCTGGTCGGCGCCTTCATCGCCTGGATCGCCGGCAGGGTTTCGGGGCGGTACGCCTGACGCGCCGGATGTTATCGGCGGCCCGCCGCGCTCAGCTCGACAAGCTGGCCAGCATGTTGCGCGCGATGATGATCTGCTGGATCTGGCTCGTGCCCTCGTAGATCCGCAGCAGGCGTATGTCGCGATAGAGCCGCTCGATGGCGTATTCCGCCATGTAGCCCGCTCCGCCGTGGATCTGCACCGCGCGGTCGGCGATGCGCCCCGCCGCCTCGGTGGTGAACAGCTTGGCGCAGGCGGCCTCCATCACGGCCTTGCCCTCGCGGTCGTAGAGCTCGGCGGCGGCGCGGGTAAGCGCGCGGGCGGCGAGCAGCTCTGTCTGGCTGTCGGCGAGCAGCGCCTGGACGAGCTGATGCTGCCCGATCGGCACGCCGAACTGCCGGCGCTCGGCGGCATAGGCGGTCGCGACGTCGACCATGCGCTGCGCCGCGCCCGTCGCCACGGCGGCGACATGCACGCGGCCGCGGTCCAGCACCTTCATCGCGGTGCGGAAGCCCTTGTTGAGATTGGCCGGGCCGCCGATGATCGCGCTCTCGGGCAGCCGGACGTCGTCGAGAATGACGTCGCAGGTGCGCGTGCCGCGCTGGCCCATCTTCCTGTCGGGTTTCCCGAGCCGGATGCCGGGCGTGTCGGCGGGCAGGAGAAAGGCGGATATGCCGCCGGCGCCGGGGTTATCCGGGTCGGTCCGCGCCAGAAGCGTGAACATGCCCGCGCGCGTGGCGTTGGTGATGAACCGCTTGGTGCCGTTGATCACGAAATCCGTGCCGTCGCGCTGCGCCGAGGTGCGGATATGGGCCGCGTCCGAACCGACATCGGGCTCCGTCAGGGCGAAGGACGCGATGATCTCGCCCGTGGCGAGGCGCGGCAGGTAGCTCTGCTTCTGCTCCTCGGTCCCATCCATCACGAGCCCCTGCGAGCCGATGCCGACGGTGGTGCCGATCAACGAGCGGAAGACGATCGAGGCGTAGCAAAGCTCCTCGACCACCTGCGCTTCCTGAACGATGTTGAGCCCGATGCCGCCGTATTCCTCGGGAATCGAGATGCCGAACAGCCCCAGTTCCCGCATCTCGGCGACGATTTCGGCGGGAATGTCGTCCTCCGCCTCCACCCGCTCCTCGGCGGGCAACAGCCGCTCGCGCGCGAAGCGGCGAACCTGGTCGAGCAGATGCCCGAAAACGTCCTCGTCAACACCCTTGTTGTTGGCCATCGGCCCTCTCCCCGTTGTTCCTGGAGGCTTTTTGATTTTGATCGACAAGCCCTTTAAAGCTTGCGGCTGATGATCTCGCGCATGATCTCGGAGCTGCCGCCGTAAATGCGCAGCACGCGCGCGTCCGCCCAGGCGCGGCCGATGGCGTATTCGCGCGTGTAGCCGTAGCCGCCGTGCAATTGCAGAAAGACGTCGACCCAGCGGCCGAGCATTTCACTCGACGTCAGCTTGGCCATCGCCGCGAGTTCCGGCGTCAGGTTGCCTTCGAGGTGATCCGCGAGGCAGGCGTCGACGAAGGTGCGGCACATGGCGATCTCCGCCCTGGCCTCGGCCAGACGGTATTTCGCGGTCTGAAACTCGAAAACCGGCTGATTGAAGACCTTGCGCTCGCGCGTGTAGGCGATCGTCTGCTCAAGGGTCGCCTCCAGCGTCGCCGCCGCGCGCAGCGCGATGATCATCCGCTCCTGCGCCAGTTCGCGCATCAGATAGTAGAAGCCCTTGTTCTCCTCGCCCAGCAGATTGGCGGCGGGCACCCGCACATCCTCGAAGAAAAGCTCGACGGTATCCTGCGCGTGCTGGCCGAGCTTCTCGATGGAGCGGCCGCGCGAAAAGCCCTCGCGCGTATCCTCGACGAGGAGCAGGCTGATGCCCTTGCGCCCGGCCGCCGGATCGGTCTTGCAGACCACGATGTAGAGGCCGGCGTTCTGGCCGTTGGTGATGAAGGTCTTCTGGCCGTTGATCACGTAGGCGTCACCGTCGCGCCGCGCCACGGTCCGCACGGCCCCGAGGTCGCTGCCCGTGCTCGGCTCCGTCATCGCGATGGCGCCGATCACCTCGCCGGCGGCCATGCGCGGCAGCCACAGCCGCTTCTGCTCCTCCGTGCCGAAGTTCTTCAGGTAGGTCGCCACGATGTCGGAATGGAGCGCGAAGCCGGGGCCGGTCGCGTTCACGCGCGACAGTTCCTCGATGATCACCGCCGAGTGGCCGAAATCGCCGCCGCCGCCGCCGTATTCCTCCGGGATCGCGCAAAGCAGCAGCCCCGCCGCGCCGGCCTTGCGCCACACCTCCTTGGGGACGATGTGATCGCGCTCCCATTCCGCATGATAGGGAACGATCTCCGATTCGATGAACCTGCGCGCGGCCGTGCGCAGCATCTCGTGGTCCTCGCGAAAGGGCCTTTGCATCGTCCGTCTCCTCTCAGTAGAAGCGCCGCCCGTCGCGGGCCATGTCCTCGACAAGCCGGGGAGGCGCGAAACGCGCGCCTTCGGTTTCCGCCAGTTCCCGGCACTCCGCGACGAAACGCGCGGTCCCCACCGTCTCGATGTACGAACAGACGCCGCCGGTGTGGCGCGCGAAACTCCAGCCCAGCACGGAGCCTATGTCGGCCGTCACCGGGCTGTCTATCACCCCGGCCTCGAAGCATCTGACCGCCTCGATCGCCTGGATGTGCAACAGCCGCCGCCCGATCACCGCGGCGTCCGGCTGCGCGGACGCCGGCGGCCAGAGGTCGGCGAGCCCCGCCCAGAGCCGCGCGCCGTCGGCGCCGTAGTCGTAGAAGCCGCCCCCGTGCTTGCGTCCGAAGCGCCCCGCATCGACGAGGCGCGAGAGCACCGCGATTTCAGGCGTGATCTCGTCCGGCGCGCCGCGATCGGCCGCTTCCTGACGCCGGATCTGCAACATGAGATCGAGGCCGACGCCATCGGCGAGCATGAGCGGCCCGGCGGGCATGCCGACGGCCCTGGCGACGTTCTCGATCACCGCCGGCACCACGCCGTCGCGCAGCAGCGCCATGCCCTCGTTGAGGAACGTGCTGACGCAGCGCGAGGTGAAGAAGCCCGGCCCGTCGTTGACGACGATCGGCACACGCTTGAGGATCCGCGCGAGATCGAGCGCATGCGCGAGGGTTTCGTCCGAGGTCTCCGCGCCGCGGATGATTTCGAGCAGCTCCATGCGCGGCACCGGGGAGAAGAAATGCAGGCCGATGAAACGGTCGGGCCGCGACGCGTTCTTCGCAAGATCGGTGATCGGAATCTTGGACGTGTTGGAGCCGAAAAGGATGTCCGGGCCCGTCGCGGCCAGCGCCTTGAGGGTGACGTCGCGCTTGATGTCGCGATCCTCGAACACGGCCTCGATGACGGCCTCGCAGCCCGCGAGATCGGCGAAATCGCCCGTGGCCGCGATGCGGGCGAGGGTCGCGTCGCGCGCCTCCCGCGACAGGAGGCCCCGGCCGACGCGCTTGTCGAGCGATGCGGCGATCTGGCCCAGCCCCGCCTCGGCCGCCGCCTTGTCGCGATCGATCAGCACCACGTCCAGACCGTTCCCCGCCGCGACTTCCGCGATGCCCGCGCCCATGGTGCCGGCCCCGAGCACGCCGAGCCGCGACAGTTCGAGCGCCGGCGCGGCCGGACGCCCCTTCGCCTTGCGCGCGTCGCCGATGGAAAAGAAGAAGGTGCGGATGGTGTTCTGGGCGACGTCGCCGGTCACGAGCCCGATCATGTAACCGAGCTCGACTTTCAGCGCCGCGTCGATCGGCAGGCGCATGCCTTCGTAGACGCAGGAGAGAATCGCCGGCGGCGCCGGGAAGTTGCCGCGCGTCTCGGCGTGGATCGCGGCGGACTGCACCGCGAAGAACTGCTGCGCCTCGCGGCTGTCGATCGGCATGCCGGGAGCCGCGAAATTCTTACCGTCCCACGGCCGCGCCGGGTCCTCGCACGCGAGGATCATCTCCCGCGCGGCGGACAGGAGATCCCGCGCCGACACCACCCGGTCGATCAACCCCAACGCCTTCGCCTCGCCGACGCCGAGGCGCGTGCCCTTCAACATGAGCGGCAGCGCCTTCCCGATGCCGATCAGGCGCGGCAGGCGCTGCGTGCCCCCCGCCGCCGGAAGCAGGCCGAGCGTCACCTCCGGCAAACCGAATTGCGCCGCCGGGTTGTCGGCCGCGACCCGCATGCCGCAGGCGAGCGCGATCTCGAGGCCGCCGCCGAGCGCCGTTCCCGTGAGGGCGGCGACAGTCGGCTTGCCCCACAGCTCAAGCCGGCGCAGGAAATCCCGCATCAGCGCCATCTGCTCCGCGACGGTCTCCGGCGCCGCACCGCGCAGCGTTTGCAGAAAACGCAGGTCGGCCCCGGCGATGAACGAATCCTTGCCCGACGTCACGACGAGGCCCGTGACGGCCGGGTCGGCGATGATCGCGTCGCCCGCCTCGACGAACGCGCGGCGCACCTCGGGAGAAAGGACGTTCACCGACTGACCGGGCATGTCCAGGGTCAGGATCGCAATGCCGTCGGGACTGATCGTCGTCGTCACCAGTTCGCCCATTCCTGTCGCTTCCTCTGCTTATTTCATTCACTTTGCGGACACTACTTTGTTAAATCGACCATTGCAATACCGCAGAATGAAATTATCATGCTAAAAATGAAACAGGGGAGACTCACGGAATGACCGACATCATGATCTATGACGCCGTGCGCACGCCGCGCGGCAAACGTGGCGGGGGCGCGGCGCCGATCAGCCCGATACGGCTCGCCGCCACGCCCTTGCGCGCCCTGGCGGCGAGGAACGACCTGTCCGGGCAGCCCGTGCAGGATGTCGTTCTCGGCTGCGTCGTGCCGGTCGGCGAACAGGGCGGCGACATCGCCCGCGCCGCCGTGCTGGCCGCCGGCTGGCCGCAGGAGGTGCCCGCGGTCCAGATCAACCGCTTCTGCGGATCGGGGCTCGATGCGGTCTGCGCGGCGGCCGGGCAGATCGGGGCGGGCCAGATCGACATCGCGGTCGGCGGCGGCATCGAGCACATGACCCGCGTGCCCATGGGCGAGGACCGGGGCGCGTGGGCGTCCGACCCGCGCGAGACCCTGGCGAGCCATTACGTCCCGCAGGGCATCGGCGCCGATGTCATCGCCACGCAGCGCGGCTACAGCCGCGCCGACGTGGACGGTTTCGCCGCCGAGAGCCAGGCGCGGGCGGCAAGGGCGCAGGAGGCCGGCGTCTTCGACAGGTCGCTGGTGCCCGTGGCGGATGTCGCCGGGCGGATCGTGCTCGCGAGGGACGAGCATCCGCGCCCCGGCACCGGCGCCGGCGATCTCGCGAAGCTCCGCCCTGCCTTCGCCGATGCGGGCAAGGCCGGCTACGATGCGCGGATAACCCTGCGATATCCGGCGCTGGAGCGCATAGAACACGTCCATACCGCCGGCAATTCCAGCGGCATCGTCGACGGGGCGGCGGCCGTGCTGCTCGGCTCGCCGCGCGCGGCCGGAAAGCTGGGACGCAAGCCGCGGGCGCGCCTGCGGGCATGGGCCAACATCGGCTCCGAACCGTCGATCATGCTCACCGGCCCGGTTCCGGCAACCCGGCTGGCGCTGGAGCGCGCCGGCATGGCGATTTCCGACATCGACCTTTTCGAGATCAACGAGGCTTTCGCTTCAGTCGTTCTCTTCACGATGGAGGAACTCGGGATCGATCACGGCAAGGTCAATGTCAACGGCGGCGCCATCGCGCTCGGGCATCCGCTCGGGGCGACGGGCGCGATGCTGCTCGGCACGGCGCTCGACGAACTCGAGCGGCGCGACGCGGCAACGGCGCTGATCACCCTTTGCGTCGCAGGCGGCATGGGCACGGCCGCGATCATCGAGCGCGTATAGGCATGAAACGAGGCGAAGGCCGGTATCGCCGGTCTTCGCCTTTGATCGATTTTAACGCAAACTGCTCTATCTTTTTGTTTTTACGCGTTTTCTTAACACAGAGCGGCGTCCGCTTTGCTTGAAAACGCGTTAGCCGATAAATTTCTTGAGAGCGCTCTTGAGGATTTTTCCCGTCGGCCCGACCGGCAGCTCGTCGAGCACGACGATTTCCGAGGGCACCTTGTAGGGCGTGAGGGTCTCGCGCAGATGGGCGCGGACGGCTTCGGGATCGGGATGGCGGCCGGCGAAAGGCTGCACGAAGGCCACGATCTCCTCGTTGCCCTGCACGGCGCGCCCGACGACCGCGGCGACGGCCACATCGGGATGGCTGGTGAGCGCGGCCTCGACGTCGGCGGGATAGACGTTGAAGCCCGAGCGGATGATGATTTCCTTCTTGCGCCCCACGATGGCGAGCAGACCGTCCGCCGTCAGCTTGCCGATATCGCCCGTGGCGAGCCAGCCGCCGGGCCGCATCACCTCCGCCGTCGCTTCGGAATTGCGGAAATAACCCGCCATCAAGAACGGCCCGCGCGCCCAGATCTCGCCCGCTTCGCCCGCGGGCACGTCGCGGCCCTCGTCGTCGACGATGCGCAAGTCGACATCGGGATGGACGGCGCCGACGACATTGCTCTCGACATCGAGATTCTCGGGAACGCGCGCGATCGGCACCAGCTCGGTCGCGCCGTAGCCGTTTCCGAGGATCAGTCCGAATTTCTCCTTCACGCGCGCCTTCACGTCGGGATCGAGCGACGCGCCGCCACAACCCGCCACGCGCAGGCAATCGGGCGGAAACGCGAGCCCGTGCTGTTCGGCGTAATCGAGGATCTGGGTGTAGACCTGCGGCACCGTGATCAGCACGCTGACCCGGCCGGCGAGAAGCGATTCCACGAGATGCGCGACCGAAAATCGCACGCGTATCGTCACCATCGCGCCGGCGGCGAAAGTCGCCAGCAGGTTGCTCGCGAACCCGACGCTGTGGCTGAGGGGCGAGATCAGATAGAGCCGGTCCTCGCCCGTCAGGCTGCGCGCGGCGCATTGCGCCTGCGCCTGCGCGAGCAACGTCGCGTTGGTGAGCATCACGCCCTTGGGCGTGCCCGTGGTGCCGGAGGTGAACATGATGAGGCCGATGTCGCCGCGCCGGTCCGCCGCCGCGGGATTGGGCTCGCTTTCGGCGCGAACCGGCGAGAGACGGATCTCGCCGCCGAGTTCGTCATGCACGGTCTCGGTGCAAACTTCGTCCGCGTACAGCCCGGCGCTCGCCGATCCCCCGGACGCGACGGCGCACAGCCTCGGATCGGCGAAGGCGGCGAGCGTCCGGATCTCCGCCACCGCCATCCGCGCGTTGACGATGCTCGCGCAGCCCTCGAGCCGGTTGCACGCAAGCGCCAGTATCAGCGTGCCGATGGTGTTCTCGCCGACGATGAACAGCCGGTCGTTCTGCCGGAAGCCGCGCGATCGCAGCACATCGGCCACCCGATCGGCGGCGGCGTCCAGACTGCCGTAGCTGCAAACCGCGCCGTCGTGTTCGACCGCCGTCCTGCCGGGGTCGACGGACGCCCAATGGCGCACCAGCTCCGCAAATCCCGAAACCGCCGCGGTGAGACCGGCGCTCTCCTGACTGATGCTGGACTGATTGACGTCCGTTTCTTCGGATTTCCTGGACATGCGTTGGCTTCCTCCCGGTTTTTCATGAATGGATATGCGCGATGACGGGACACGCGCGGCAACGGGTCACAGATCGCCTCTCAGGCGCGCCGCGGCGTCTTCCCGCGCCTGGTGATATTCCCGCGCAAGACGGGCGACGATCTCGGCCGCCGGGAGAACATCCGTGGATTGCCCGACGGCCTGGCCGGCGCTCCAGACGTCGCGCCACGCCTTGGGGCGGTCCTCATGCGCGCTTCCCTTCATGCGGCGCGGGCGGGCGAAGGCCGCCTCGTCCGGGTCGATGCCGGCGGCGACGATGCTGGGAACGAGGAAGTTGGCGTGCGTGCCCGATATCAGCGGCGTGTAGAGGATGTCGCGCGCCTGCGCCCCGACGATCATTTCCTTGTGCTCCTGCGGAGAGATGGCCTCGACCGCCGGAATGAACACCGTCCCGCAGTAGACCAGATCGCAGCCCAGGATTTCCGCGGCGAGGATCGCGCGGCCGTTTGCGATGGCGCCCGCGAGGATGAGCGGCCCGTCATGGATTTGCCGCACCTCCTCGATGAAGGCGAACGGGCTGAGCGAGCCGGCGTGCCCGCCCGCGCCCGCGCAGACGAGTATCAGCCCGTCGACGCCCGCCGCCACCGCCCTGCGCGCATGCGCCGTCTGCGCGACGTCGTGAAACACGAGGCCGCCGTAGCCGCGCGTCGCCTCCACCACCTTGTCGGGAGCCGACAGCGAGGTGATGATGATGGGCACCTTGCGCTCGACGCACAGGGCGAGATCCTCGTCGAGCCTCGGGTTGACCTCGTTGACGATGAGGTTGACGCCGTAGGGAGCCGGCGTCCGGCCCGTCCGCCGCGCGAAAGCCGCGAGCCGCGTCTCGATCTCGTCGATCCATGCGGCGAGATCGGCGACCGTGCGGGCGTTGAGCGTCGGAAACGTTCCGACGATGCCGGCGCAGCATTGCGCGACGACGAGATCGACGCCGGAAGCGAGGAACATCGGCGAGCCGATCATCGGCAGCGACAACCGGTTCTTGAGCGCGTGCAGGCGCGTGGAAACATCCGCGTGTTGAGGCATGTGTACCCTCCGGTGATTTCATGTGACCGATTTCGTGAAGCCGCCCGGCGGCTTCAGGCGGCGCATGCGGGCCCGAGAACGCCCGCCCGCGCGAGAGAGCCGATCTCGGCTTCGGAAAAGCCGGCTTCCGCCAGCACCTGCGCGCTGTCGGCGCCGGCGCGCGGCGGCCGGCGGCGCAGGCCGAAGACGCAACCGTCCATCCTGACCGGGCTCGCCGGCGCGACGACACGGCCGATCTCCGGGTCGTCGACGTTCAGGAAAGCGCCGCGCGCCGCAAGCGCCGGGTCCGCGATCGCCTCTTCGAGCGTCAGCACCGGCGTCACGCAGCAATCGCTTCCGGCAAGCTTCGCGCGCCATTCCGCAAGCGTGAAGCGCGCGATTTCGGCGGCGAGGTCGCGCCGCACCGCCGCCCGCGTCCGCGCATCCGCCGGGCGCCCGAGCGGCGCGAGATCGTCCCGCCCGAGTATGTTGCAGAACGCGGTCCAGAACTTGTGCTCAAGCGCGCCGACCGCGAGGTGGCGGCCGTCCGCGGTGCGGTAATAACCGTAGCAGGGAAGCGCGCCGCTCAACGTGTCGCCGCCGGTGGGCGGCGTGCGGCCGTCACGCCGCAGGCCCGCGAAAACCATCGCCGCCGCCGCCAGAACGCCTTCGGTCATCGCGATGTCGACATGGCGGCCGCGCCCGGTCGCGCGCGCGTCGATGACGGCGGCGAGCGTCCCCATCGCCGCCGTCATCGCGCCGCCGACGATATCCGCGAGCGGCAGATTCGACAGCGCCAGATCGCCCGCGGGCGTGCCGACCTGATCGGCGACGCCGGCGAGCGCGCAATAGTTGATGTCGTGCCCCGCGAGGGCGGCGCGGGGGCCGTCGGCGCCATAGCCGGTGATCGAGGTCAGGACGATCGCCGGGTTGCGCGCCCGCAACGCGGCGTGGCCGATGCCGAGCCGTTCCATCACGCCGGGGCGGAAGCCCTCGATGACGGCATCCGCGCCTTCGGCGAGGCGCAGAAAGGCGTCGCGGCCCGCTTCCGCCTTGAGATCGAGGATCAGCCCGCGCTTGTTGCGGTTGAGCAGGGCGCGCATTTCCGCCGGCGCATAGTCGCCGGCCGCCGTATCCTCGATCTTGACGACATCCGCCCCGAGGTCGCCGAGGTGCTGGCTGCACAACGGCCCCGGAAGCAGCCGCGTCAGATCCAGAATGCGAATACCGGACAGGGGAAGACGTTCCATCGGCGAAATCCTTGCATGACGAATATCGGCGCGACCGCGCTATGGCGTTAAACTGAGAAGCGTGTGCACTTTTCGGGCAACTTGATGCGTAAACAAAAGGACAGAGCGGCAGCCCGATTCCGTTCGAATGTTCGCCGCTCTAACCGTTGGGGCTCTTCCAGCCCAGGCTGTGCGCGATATGCACGAGGCGCGGGCCGAACTCGTTTTCGAGGTCCTCGATGCTCAGGGCGTAAGCCGGCCCGCCGCAGTTGAGCGCCATGTAGATGTCGTGCTCGGCGTCGTAGACGGGGGCCGCGACCGCCCGCACGTTGGCGCGCCACTCCCGGTCGACGATGCAATAGCCGCGCCGGCGCACGTCATCGAGGGAAGCCATGATCCGCTTTTCGAGATCGGGCCATTCCGGGCCGTATTCGTGGCGCCACCTGTCGAAGTGTTCGCGTTGTTCCGCCTCGGGCAGGCAGGCGAGATAGGCGCGGCCGCTGGCCGTCGTCGCCATGCCGACGCGGCTGCCGACATCGAGCAGGAGGGAGTTCGACATCTTCGACGAACTGGCCGCGACGTAGATCATCGAATCCGCGTCGGCGCAGGAGAGCGCCACCGAAGCCTTGGCGAGTTCGGCAAGTTCCTGCATGCTGCTTTGCGCCATCTGCCGGATGCGCATGTTGCCCAGCACGCAGAAGCCGAGCGACAGCAGCGACGGCGCCGGATAGAACTTGCGGGCCTTGTCCTTGCGCAGATAGCCGAGCTCCGTCAGCGTGTAGGTCAGCCGCGTCACCGTCGCCTTGGCGATGCCCGTGCGTTCGGACAATTCCGCGTTGCCGAGAGCGCCCTGCCCCGGCCGGAATGCCTGGAGAAGCTGAAGCGCCCGCGCCACCGACCATATGAACTTGCGGTCGTCGCCGTATGTCGCCTCGAGTTCCGAAATCGGAACCCGTCGTTCGAAATTTCGCTGTCCGGCCGTGTCGATGACTTGCGTCAACCCGGCGAGGCTAGAATCCGGCATGATCTTCTCCATTGCGGTACGGATATTCCATTTCCAGCATAGCGAAGATTGAATGGCAGGAGTAGCCTGCCGCAGCTTGAAACGGGAACGGCTTCCGCCACAGGCGTTGCATCAGTCGGCCATCATGCTCGGCAGGAACAGGCTGATGGCGGGGAAGGCGATGAGCAGCGCGACGATCACGATCTCGGCCAGGAGAAACCAGGTGACGCCGCGGAAGATGTCCATCAGCTTCACCTGATCGCCGAGCACGCCCTTCACGATGAACACGTTCAGCCCCACCGGCGGCGTTATCAGACCGATCTCGATCATCTTCACCACCAGCACGCCGATCCAGATCAGGTTCATCTCCATCGCGTTGAAGGCGGGCAGGAGTATCGGCAAGGTGATCAGCATGATGCCGATCGGATCGAGAAACATTCCCAGCACCAGATAGAGGGCGATGAATATCGCGAGCAGGAGCCCCGGCGTGAGGTTCGTCGCCTCGATCAGCATCCCCATCTGGTGCGGAATGCCCGACACCGCGATCAGATTGGCGAACAGCGAAGCGCCCATCGCGATGAAGAACACGCTGGCCGAGCTGCGCAGGGCGTCCAGGAGCGCGTCTTTCGCGATTTCCAGCGTCATCTGGCCGCGCAGGGCGATGATGGCGATCGTCGCGATGGAGCCGATCGCGGCCGCCTCGGTCGCCGTCGCCAGTCCGGTGTAGATGCTGCCCATCACCACGACGATCAGCAGCGGCACGGGCCAGATTTCGGCCAGAACCGCGACCCGCTCGCTCCAGGTCGACGTTTCGCGGGTTCGCGGCGCCACGGACGGATCGAGCATGCAGCGCACGACGATGATGACGCAATATATCGCCGCCGTCAGAATTCCCGGCAACAGCCCGGCCATCAGCAACTGGCCGATCGGCTGCTCGGTATACCAGCCGTAGACGATGAACAGGATCGACGGCGGGATCAGCGCGCCGATCGTGCCCGAAGCCGCGATGACGGAGGTCGCCAGCGACGGGGCGTAGCCCGCCTTGAGCATCTCGGGACCGGCGAGCCGGGACATCGCCGCCGTCGTGGCGAGGCTCGAACCCGACGCGGAGGAGAACATCGCCGTGGCGACGTTCGTCGCGACGGCAAGCCCCCCCGGCAGCGCGCCGAGCCATAGCCGCGCCGCCTTGAAAAGCGACGACGTCAGCCCGCCGCGATGCGCGAACGCGCCCATGAGCAGAAACATCGGGATGGCGCTGAGGGACCAGTGCGCGGCGAATTCATAGGGAATCCCGGCAAGGGAGGACATCGCCGCGCGCGGACCGCGTATCGCCCAGATTCCGATCACGGAAAGCAGCAGCAGCGCGACGGCGACCGGCATGCGCATGGCGAGCAGAACGAAAAGTCCGATCAGCACGAGAATGACGACAGTGGTGGGGTCCATTTGACGATCCAGGGCGTTGGGGGCTGCGGACGGCGGCGGCTTGCACGGCTCGCCCGATATGGCGCGCGGCGGTGCGCCGGAGCGTTTTCCGGCCCGTGATGACCGGAAAGCGGTCCGGAGACTTTCCGCGTTTCGTTGAAACGCGGAAAGTCCTCTCACTTTTTAATTTCGAGCGAATTCTGATCGATTAAACGATTTCATTTAACCGGAACGCGCCCTATGCCGTTTTCCTGCGGTATCCCGCACCGATGCAGATATTTTCGATGGTCGTGACGCAGAACGCGAGCAGCAGCGCGGCGATGGACGCCACGTAGATCCACCTGACCGGCCATACCGGCAGCATCTCGATGCCGTACTCGACATATTCGCGCTGGGCCGTTCTGCGCAGGGCCAGTTCGAAAGCCGCCGAAAACCAGTAGTAAAGCAAGACGACCGCCAGCACGCCGACAAAGGCATTGAGCAATGCCCTGCCGCGCGGCGTCATGGAATGGGTTGCGATATCGACGATGACATGATCGCCATTGAGTTGCAGCAACGCCAGCGGCGCGAAAACCGTCACCACCATGTACCAGTGCGCGGTTATCTCAAGCGTGCCCGGCAACGAATGGCCGAAGAAGGTTCTCAAGATGACGTCGGCCCCGATATGCACCATCATGGCCATGATGCTGAGGCCGCCGAGAGCAAACCCCGCATAGGCGATAACCGTCACAAGACGCCGCAGGCCGTTAACAATGCCCATTGTCGACTTCCTCCCGAAGATTTGAAACGCGGGGACGCCGCCGCTCTCCGGCGGCACGGCCGCAGCGGAGACGATCGCTTCGGCTACCGCCGGATGCGGTCGTAGATCTCCGACCGCGCACGGGCGGCAAGCGCGGCGCGATCCTCGCCCGTCTCATCGAGGATCTTTTCCCACTTCGCCAGCGTATCGCGGAAGCCGGAAACGAGCGCCTCCGGGTCGGCCACGCGCGCGCGCCGCGCCCGGTCGATCGCGTTGCGAACCGCTTCCTCGCGCGCCTTCTCGAAGGCGGAGACCAGTCCGTCGTCCGCAGGCACGTAGCTGACGCCGTGCTCGGCCGCTTCCCTGCGCACATCGGCCTCGATCGACAGAAACTCGTTCGACACGCCCAGAATCATGTCGGGCATCGCATCGAGCACGGCGGCGCGGTGCCTGTCGCCCAGATCCTCCCAGACTTCGCTGCTGACGGTCATCATGTGCCCGCCCTGGAAGGCGCCGAGCGGCAGATCGAAGACCACCTTGATCGAATCCCACAGGCTCATCGTCCTGAGCCAGTAATGCGGCGCGATGGCGCAATCGATGAGCCCGCGCTGAAAGGCTTCGTACATGTCGCTGGCGGGAACGTTGACGACGCTGGCGCCGACATTGGTCGCGATCATGCTCCAGTTGCCGGTCGCCTTGATTCTCTTGCCGCTCAACTGGGCCGAGCTGGTGATCCCCTGGCGGCAAAGCAGGTAATAATCGGAAATGCGGTGTATCGCGAGGCTGTTCACGCCCGCCCGCTTCAGGTCGCCCGCGCAGCCGGGGCAGCCGAGCAACTGGAATTCGGTGACGGCGAGACTGCCGGCCCTGATATCCGCCGGCCCCATGCCGAGATCGTTGATGAGCGTGCTGTGGGGAAGCTCCGACGGCAGATAGGCGTCGACCACGTAGCCCGCCGAGACGACGCCGGATTCGATGCCCTCGAGCGTCGTCCTCTCCTTGACGATCGAGCCGCCGATCTGCGGCTCGATGACAAGGCCGCCGCCGGTGGATTCCGCTATCTGCGCCCGCAGGGGCTCCAGACCGCCGGTAATGACCGGGTTGCTCGGCGACAGATAGGCCCCGTAGGTGACGGTCTCGGCACGGGCCGTCGAGACCGACGCGACAGCCAGAATCACGCCGAAAAGCGGCGCTGACATGCGATGCATTTAACCCTCCCAATGTTTGTTATTTCCCACTTTTCTACTCCGTCCAAGGAGATTATGCAACAATCAATTTCGCATAGCGGTATATGATTTTCGATTTTCGCTATTCCTGCGCGCATCCGACGCACCGCCGAATGAAGCGGATGCCGGTTTCCGCAGGGAAAGCGCGCCGGAGCGTTTTGGCGCGGTCGCGGCGCTTCGGTTCTTCCGGGACGAGGGAACGGCGGGCGGACGGGAGCGCCCGAAGGCCGGACTACCGCTTCATGCCGGGCCAGCGATCGTCTGCCGCCAGCGAGCGGATATGCGCGACGAGGATATCGGAGAAGTGCCGTATCAGGCGGTCGGCCTGGCGCAGTTCCGGCACCCAGAGGACGAGGGTCCGGCTGAGTTCCGGCTCGACGATCGGCCGCACCGTCAGCCGGCCCTGACGACACATGTCCTCGACCGAGTTCATGGACAGGATCGTGCGCCCCATGCCGCGCTCGACGAAGAAGAGGATGGCCGAGACGACATCGATCTCCAGCACGACCTCCATCGGCGCGCCATGGACCGCCGCCACGAGATCGATGATCTGGCGCAGCCCGTGGGCGGGGCTCGGCAGCACGAACGGACGTTCGCAGGCGCTCGCGAAAGTCACCGGCTCCATCGTCGTGCCGTCTCCGGGCGGACCGACGAGGTAGAGCTGCTCGCGCAGCAGCGACGTCGCCCGCGCGCTGCGCACCGGAGCGAATTCATAGGTGATGCCGAGGTCGATCGTGCCGCGTTGAAGCCAGTCCCGCACATGGCCGGTGAAGCCGGAAGCCACGCGCAGCATCGCGTGCGGATACTCGGACATGAAACGATCCACGAGCGGCACGGTCAGGGTTTCGGCCAGCGCCGGCGGCAGGCCGAGCGTCACCGTGCCGCGCAGTTCGCCGTCCCGGCCAGCCACCTCTGAAATCATCTGCTCGACGCCATCCAGCAACCGGGCCGCGCTCGACGCCAGCAATTCGCCCGCGTCGGTCGGCGTCACGCCCCGGCCATGCCGGCGCAGCAGTTCGACCCCCAGTTCCTCCTCGAGCGCCTTCACCTGACGGGTGAGCGCGGGCTGGGCGATGTTCAGCCGCTCCGCCGCCGCCGTGATGCTGCGCATGCGACAGATTTCCAGAAAATTCCTGAGCTGCCGAATCTCCATGATGCGCGGATCATATCCCCGGAGCGCGACCGGCGCATATGAAACGTGGCGGGACCGCCGCCCGCGGCGCGGGTCAGAACAGGCCGACAGCGACGGCGGCCGCCATGCCCGCTGTCCATAACGCCAGCGCCGACAGGCTGTAGAGCCCGTTCCAGCGAAAGCCCACCGTCGCGGCCGGGCGCCCCGTCAGGGCGCTGGCATAGGCGACGGTGGTGATGAACGGCGTGAAAACCATGACGCATGACCAGGAGCCGGCCAGACTGAGCGCGATGGCGAGATCGCTCAGCCCCGGCACGGCGAGTTGCGACATCAGGCTGCCGAGGATGGACACGGTGATGATCGGGTTGATTCCAATGGTGCCCAGACAGAACAGCGTCAGGTTGATCGCGATGATCATCTGCCATGAATCGACGGAAACCGTGGTGAAGGCCGCCTGCACCCGCTCGACCGGAATCAGTTCGAGCGCCAGCACCGACAACAGCCCCGCCGAGGCGAACACGCCGATCTCGCCCGCCGCCAGCGGAAACTGCCGGATCGACGCGCCCACGACGCGCAGCACGGCGCCGGCCGCGCCCTCGGGCCGAAGCATGCCCAGCCGCGCCGCCCAGGCCAGGCTGTAGACCGGCACCGCCACCAGCAGGGATTGCTGAAAGCCCAGACCCGTGCCGAAGTGAAGACCGAAGGTCGATAGCCCCAGCGCCGCCACGTGCCCGAGCAGCAGCGGCACCGCGCCGCGATCGGCGGGATCGGGCGGCGCGGGAGCGCCGGGCAGGACGGCGGGCGCGGTCAGCCTGTCCATCAGCCAGCCCCAGAGCACGAAGACGAACGACAGGGCGAAGCCGACAGGCCCGATCTGCGCATAGTGCAGTCCCGGCAGGGACATCAGCAGGATGTTCATGCCGAAGCCGAACGGCGCCCAGAGCGGCACGAGGCTGAAGCCCCGGAGCACGGCGACAGTCATCCGCCGCAGCTTCAATTCCCGCAGGTGCTCGGGCAGATGCTGCGAGTCATGCAGCACCGATCGCCTGGCCATGTCGAGCAGGATCGCTATGCTGCCCATGTTGACCAGAACGCCCAGAACGTGCCCGCCGAAGTTCAGCGCCAGATAGCGCCGCCCCGGCGGCTGCGACGTCAGATACCGGCCGGCCCGCGAAATCTCCGGCGCCTCCGAGGCCACGAGGCGCAAGACCCCGAGAAACGCCAGCAGGGCGGCGAGAAACGTCATCCGCTCGATGGCCCGGATCAACGTGTCCGGACCAAGCCCCTGCCACAACGATATCGCCAGAAGCAGCACCGAGAGACTCACCGGCACCCATGTCGCGATGGAGAACCTGCGCCAGCTCAACATGAAGTAGACGGCAAGCGCCGCCCCGGCGACGAGGCTCAGCGCCGGGGCGGCGACGAAAATCCCGGCGACCGAAATCGCCACGACGACGCAGATGCAGACCTGGGCGACCAGCGCCGCAAGGCCGCGGTCATCGTAGCGAATCATGGCATGGTCTCAAATCGGATCCCGAAATCAGATGGGGTCCCATGAGAAGACATCGCCACTTCGTTCCAGCGGCGTCAAGCCGGAGCGGAAGGCCGGAAGCGCGCGCTCCGCGATGGTCGCGGCCGTCCAGCCCTCGGCATTGTGCGCGCTGCGGACGGGGCGCGGCTGGCTGAACAGGAACACCTCGTTGAGCCGGGCGGCCAGGATCTGGCCGGACACCTCACGGGCGGCGTCCGAGACCAGAAACACCGCCAGCGGCGCATTCGTTTCGGGCGTCATCTTCTTCATGCGTTCGACGCGGGCGATCTCCTGCGGCGTGTCGGCCGGGATGGAATTGGTCATCCGGCTCCACGCGAAGGGCGCGATGCAGTTGGAGCGCACGTTGTAGCGCGCCATGTCGAGCGCGATCGATTTCGACAGCGCGGCGATGCCGAGCTTCGCGGCGGAATAGTTCGCCTGCCCGAAATTGCCGATCAGGCCGGAGGTCGAGGTCATGTGCACATAGGCGCCGCTCTCCTGCGCGCGGAACGTCTCGGCCGCGGCGCGGCTGACGTAGAAGCTGCCGTTCAGATGCACGTCGATCACCGAACGCCAGTCCGCCGGGTCCATCTTGTGGAAGATGGCGTCGCGCAGGATGCCGGCGTTGTTCACCACCGCATCGAGCCGTCCGAAGTTGTCCAGCGCGCACTGCACGATCTTCCGCGCGCTGTCCCAGTCGGACACGCTGTCGGTGTTGACGGCGGCCGCGCCGCCGGCGGCCTCGATGAGGGCCTTCGTTTCCTCGGCCGGACTGGCCGAGCCTCCCGTGCCGCCCAGCGACACGCCGATGTCGTTGATGACGACCTTCGCCCCCGCCTTCGCCAATTCCACGGCGATGGCGCGGCCGATGCCGCCCCCCGCGCCGGTGACGATCGCCACCTTGTCCGTCAGCCCCAGATCGATTGTCATTGTCGGTTCCCTCCGTCAACATGCGTCACTGTCGCGGCCCGGCGCCGGCCGGGCCGCGCTGCTCGTCCATCCTCGCCTGTCGTCAGGCTCCCCTGAAAACCGGCTTGCGTTTTTCGAAGAAGGCCGCCCGGCCCTCGGCCGCATCCGCGCTGGCCAGCAGGAACGGCTGGATCTCGATCTCGTAGCGCAGCGCGTCGTCGACCGCGCGGGCGAAGAAATCCTTCATGCAGGCCTGCGCCAGCGGCGCGCGTTCCGCCGCCGCGCGGCCCCGCCCGGCGGCCCGCCGTAAAGCCTCTCCCGCGGGCACGATCTCGTCCACGATGCCCAGCGCGCGCGCCTCGTCCGCACCGAGCGGCTCGGGCGCGAGCATCAGCCGTCGCGCCACGGCCGGCCCGACGCGCGCGGGCAAGGTGGCCATCATTCCCAGATCGGGGATCAGCCCCACCCTGGCGAAGCTGGCGGCGAAACGCGCCGTCTCCCCGGCCACGATTTCGTCGCAGGCGAGCGCAAGGGAAAAGCCGGCGCCGGCGGCCCAGCCCTCGACGGCCGCGATGATCGGCTTGGGATAGCGCACCATGCGCCGGATCAATTCGGCTGCAATGGCCATGCGGTCACGGGCCGCAAGCGGATCGAGCTTCTTTTGCGCCGCAAGATCGCCGCCCGAGCAGAAATGCCCGCCGGCGCCCGTCAGCACGACCGCTCGCACGGCCTCGTTCGCCTCCGCCTCGGCCAGCGCGGCGGTCAGATCCCGCCGCACGGCGACGCTCAGCGGGTTGCGCCGGCCGGGGTCGTCCAGCGTCAGGATCAACACATCATCGTTCATCAGCGCGGAAACGGACATCGCTCACGCTCCCCCGTCTGGACGGGTGGCCTTCTGGCTCATCGTTCTTCCTCCCGTCAGGGCATTTTTCGACCGATCACGATCGCCGGATGCCCCGCGTTTCATTATCGAGCGAATGCTCGTCAATCGAAATCGCAACGGCCGTTGCCGATGGCGACGACATCGCGCTCGACCACCCGCGTGCGGAACGAACCGTCCTTCCAGATCTCGGTGCGCAGCGTCTCGCCCGGCAGGACCGGCGCGGTGAACCGCGCATCGAGGCCGCGAAAGCGCGTCTCGTCATAGTCGCACAGCACCGCGAGCAGCGCGTGCGCCGTCACGCCGAGCGAGCAGAGGCCGTGCAGGATGGGCCGCTCGAAGCCCGACCGCGCCGCGACCTGCGGATCGAGATGCAGCGGGTTGTCGTCGCCGTTCCAGCGGTACCAGAGCGCCTGTTCGGGCCGGGTGGGCGTATCGACGGTGAAATCGGGCGCGGTCTCCGGCAGGCGGTGCGTGGGCTTCTCGGCCACGCCCGATCCGCCGAAGCCGCCGCAACCGCGCAGGAAGGTGGTGTTGCGCGTGGTGGCCAACAGCGTCCCGTCCGCTGCGTCGTGCAGCGTTTTTTCCGAATAGAGCAGCGCGCCGCGCCCCTCTCCCTTGTCGACGAGGCCGGTCACGCGGGTCTTGCCGACGACCGTGCCGGCGAGCTTGAGCGGCGCATGCAGCGTCAGCCCCTGCTCGCCATGCACCACCTTGAGCGGATCGACGCCGGTGCGCGGATCGGCCAGCCAGAAACCGGGATGGGCCAGAACCAGCGGAAGGGTCGGAAACGGCGTGACCTGCGCCGCTCCGCCCGCGTAGCGCAACTGACGGCGATCCATCGGGTCGCGCCCCAGCCCGATCGACAGCGCGTAGAAGGCCGTTTCCCTCGGGCCGTAATCCTGACGCACTTCCAGAATGTCGTAGTTCAGGAGATTTTGCGGATCAAAGGGCATTTTCCGATCCCAGAAAAGCGGTGACCTGGCTGGACAAGGTGCCGCCGTTGCCGTGCAGAAGCGCGATGTCGCAGTTGGCAAGCTGCCGTTCGCCCGCCTCGCCGCGAATCTGCGCGACGCTTTCGGCGATCAGGAACATGCCGTACATGCCCGGATGCACGCACGACAGCCCGCCGCCGTTGGTGTTCACGGCCAGTTCGCCTCCCGGCGCGATGCGCCCGTTTTCCACGAAGCGCCCGCCCTCGCCCTTGGGGCAGAAGCCGAGATCCTCAAGGAAAAGAATCGTGTTGATGGTGAAGGCGTCATAGACCATCACCAGATCGACGTCCGAATGGCTCACGCCCGCCATCTCGAAGGCGCGCGGGCCGCTGTCGGAAGCGGCCGTCACCGTCAGGTCCGGCATGGCCACGATGGAGCGGTGCCAGTTGGCGCCGGCCGAGCCGAGGAAATACACCGGCTTGTTGGGAAAATCCTTCGCCCGGCGGGCGCTGACCAGAATGCAGGCCGCGGCGCCGTCGGTGACGAGGCAGCAATCGCCCGAGGTCAGCGGATCGGACACCATCCGCTTGCCCAGCACGTCCGCGCGCGTCAGCGGGCCGCGGGCGAAGGCTTCCGGGTTGAGGTTCGCCCACTGGCGCGCGGCCACCGCGACATCGGCGAGCTGTTCGCGCGTGGTGCCGTACTGATACATGTGACGGCTGGTGGCCAGCGCATAGGCGGTGATCGGATGGCGCGGATTATAGGCGGTTTCGTGCCATTGCGGCTCGGACATCGACACCAGCCGCCCGCCGGCCGTGCGCTGGTTCGAGCCGTAGCAGATCAGCGCCACCTCGCACAGCCCCGCCTCGATAGCCAGCGACGCCTGCAACAGATGCAACTCGAAGCTCGATCCGCCGACATTGGTCGCATCGAAATATTTCGGCCGGATGCCCAGATATTCGACGACGCTCATCGTGGGAAACGCATGCCCGCTGGTCGCCGCGAACACCGAATCGATGTCGGAGAGCTTCAGCCCCGCGTCGTCCAGCGCGCCCATGGTCGCCTGTCCCAGCAGTTCAATGGCCGAGAAGCCCGGCGCCTCGCCCACGCCCGCGGTCGCCATGCCGACGATGGCGGTCTTGCCTCTGATCGGATGCGCCATCACGCAACCTCCTCGCTCACGGGATCGAACACGACACGCGGCACGGGGGCCGTCTCTACACGGGCGCGCACCTTCGTGCCGATCGGCACGGTCTCGACGCCGGCGATGTGCGACATCATCCGCGGACCTTCCGCGAGATCGACCAGCGCCACGTTATGAGATCCGCCCTGCTTGCGGTTGACGGTGATGGCATAGACGGTGCCGAGCCCGCCGGCCTCGACCCATTCCAGATCCATCGCGCCCGACCGGGCCATGACCTTCGGCCAGAACACGTATTCGCCGGTGGAACGAGACCGCTGGATCATGAATCGGCCTTCGGCGAGAAACGCCTCATATGTCGCCTGCGGCCCCAGGCCGACATCGGCTGGCACTGTCATCGACTACCCTCCCGTCAAATTTTCTTGCCCGTTCGTTCATTCAAAATTTGCGGCCATTTCACAAATACATGTATTTGATTTCCCCCATAACGGATTGGCATGGCCCGGCCGGAATCCGACACAAGGAACCGGCGGCGAACATTCAAACCGACCCCGCAACATGATTCTCGCTCGGGATTGCCGCGAGCGTGCGAGAAAACGCCACTCCGGTTTGGCAGCCTCCACCCGCGATTCGATTGCTTCATGAGCGAATGACTTCCGGAGCGCGAAAAAACCGCACCGGTCGACAGGTTTTTTCAGCACGATCATGCCGGGTTTGCCCCAACAGGCGCACTGCGGCGTCACCGCTAAAGTTTTCCGCAATCACCCGGGCTTTCGCGGCGTGGCAGGCTCACTTTTCCATAGCCAATCGGGCAGGGGCGGCCGCGAGTTCTCCGGCCCAACGGTGACAGACCAGAAAACGCATGCACTTTTCGGAAAAACTTGATGTGCAAACAAAGGGATAGAGCGACGGCGCGATTCCGTTTGAATGTCCGTCACTCTACTCGCGGCGCATGTCCGTCAGGGCGTTGCGCATCGGGGTGCTGGATATCCCGAAGACGCCGCGATAGGGAAAATGCAGGTCGATGATAACGAACATGGCGGTCGAAACGCAGAGGACGCCGATGGCGAGCACGGTCATGCTCAGCACACGCCGCTGCACCTGAAGTCCGAAACTGAGGAAAACCAGCGCCAGCCAAAAACTGATGACGACTGTGAATAGCTTGCCTGAGGGAGCGTATGTATCTTCGATAACGGACCAACGCCCGGCCAGCACCGTTCCGTATTCCGCCCGGCATCTCGCAAGAACATTTTGCCCGGTAGCATCTGTCGGAGCGAGGGAGTCAATTGCCAGCCCGATGTTGTTCATCAATTTTGTGAGCCCCGCATCTTCTCCGCGCAATGCCATGTGCCGGGTGTCGAAGCCGGTTTCAATGTCCGGCGCCTCCTCCCCAGGCCAGGTACTGATAATAACCGCGGCGGTATATTGGCGAAGACGCAGGCGCGTCGGCTCCATCTGCGGAGCAAAGTTTCGCAGGCATTGATCGAGATTCGCCAGATGCGCGGCATAGGTCGCCCGATCACGGCTGGCGGCATCGAACGCGGCTTTCGATGTAGAAAGGTGAAGGCTCAGTATCAACGCCGCAAAGGATACGAGCAGCCCGGTCACCAGGCGCACCGCATCCATGTTCTCGCTGGAGAAGTGTCCTTCATCAAGGCACTGTCGCAGCACCAAACCGCCGATAGCGCTCAGACTGAACAGCAACAGAAAACTTAGTCCGTAGACGAATTCCATATCAGAAAACCGCGATTATTTGTTGGTTAAGGCTGTTGCATTAAACCAAAAATAAGGAGGTGATGTGTATCCATACGCCGGGGGCCGCCTTGCATATCTGAGCCTTTTCGGAAAGCTCAGGCTATATCGACGTCAATATGGACGGTGTTATAGCCATGGACATTATTAGAGAGAGTCAGCCGCCGATCAGTCG
>NZ_JBMNUS010000012.1:0-145371 GCF_050946405.1 Pseudochelatococcus sp. | reverse complement strand
ACCCCTGACCACCTCCAATAGACATGAATTTCATGGCATCATGGAGCCTGAAAGACGCATACTGAAGCAGAACAAGGATATCGTTCTCGGGCTTCTTCCCGACGTGATGGACAAGTTCTACGATTACATTTCCCTGTTCCCGGAAACCAGCGCGTTCTTCCGCAGCCGCGATCACATGATGCATGCCAAGGCCATGCAGATCCGGCATTGGGAGATCATCCTGGATGCCGAGTTCGGCGCGGAATATCTCGCTTCCGTCACGAAGATCGGCGAGGTCCACAGCCGCATCGGGCTGGAGCCGAAATGGTACATCGGCGGCTACAACTTTCTGCTCTGCGCATTGCTCGATGCGACGGGGAAGTCCCGCAACGGAGGCGGCGGCAAGTTGCCCGCGTGGTGGCCGGCCTACCTGCGGCAGAACGACGGGCTTGCCTTGCAGCAGGCGCTGACGAAGGCCGTGATGCTCGACATGGATTATGTGATCGGCATCTACCTGGAAACCGGCCGGCGGGAGCGTACCGCCACCGTGAACGGCCTTGCCGACGATTTCGAGGGCGCGGTCGGCGGCATCGTCTCGCATCTCGATGAAAGCGCGCGCGGGCTCAACAAGATGGCGGCGGAGATATCCTCCATGTCGCAGCGCGTGCTGGGGCAGACGGAAGCGGTCGCCGGAGCCTCGGAACAGACGAGCGCGAACGTTCACGCCGTCGCCGCCGCGGCGGAAGAGCTTGTCGCCTCCATCGCCGAGATCTCGCGTCAGGTTGCCGACGCGGCCGAACTCGCCGACCACGCGCGCGAAGGCGCGAGCCGGGCGGAAACCCAGGTCGGAGAACTGTCGACGGAGACGCAGAACATCGGCGATGTCGTGAGCATCATCGCGGGGATCGCCGATCAGACGAACCTGCTCGCGCTCAACGCCACCATCGAGGCGGCGCGGGCCGGCGAGCATGGGCGCGGGTTCGCGGTCGTCGCCACGGAAGTCAAGACGCTCGCCAACCAGACGGCCAAGGCCACGGAGACGATCAGCACGCAGATCGCCGGCGTGCAGGCGTCCACGGCGAACGCCGTCAAGGTCATCCACGAGATCAGCGAGGTGATCGGCGCGCTCAACGACGTCGCGCGCGCCGTGGCCGGCGCCGTGCAGATGCAGGGCGGCGCCACGCACGAGATTTCGCACAACATCCAGCAACTCGCGGCGGGCACCTCGGAAGTGGCCCAGAACACGGCGGGCATCGCGGGCAGCATGCACGATACGGCTGAATCGTCGCATTACGTGCTCACGCTGTCGAGCGACCTGGCCGGCAGCGCGGAAAAGCTGAAGGAGAAGGTGCGCACCTTCCTCGAACACGCGCGCGCCGCGTGATCACGCTACGGCCGGGCAACGACCTTGCCCGGCCGCCGTTTCCGCCCCTCGCTCCCGGAAGCGCCGGAGACGATCAGACGTAAAGATCGGCGCGTGTCGGCGGCAGGCCGGATGCGCCGCGGGCGCGCTTCGAGGCCAGCGTCTGGAAGATGCCGATGGTGCCGCGCTCGAAGCCGAGCGACACGCCGGCGAGATAAAGCAGCCACAGCCGCGTCTTCGCCTCGCCGACCTCCGCCACGGCCTTGTCGCGGTTGGCCGCGAGTCGCTCGCACCACAGCCGCGTGGTGCGCGCATAATGCTCGCGCCAGGCTTCCACGTCATGAACCTCGAAGCCATGCCGCTCGATGCCGGCGACGGTGCCGCCGATATGATCGAGTTCGGCGCCGGGAAAGATATAGTCGACGATCGCGGCATATTCCGGCCGCTTGCGCCGGAAGGCGCGCTTCGACTTCTTGGCCGGGCGGGTGATGGCGTGGTTGAGCAGCAGGCCGCGCGGGCGCAGCAGGGCGTGCAGCTTGCCGAAATAGGCGGCGTGGTTGTCGAGCCCGACATGCTCGAACATGCCGATGGAGGCGATCTTGTCGAACGCGCCGTCGAGCGCGCGGTAATCCTTCAGCTCGACCGTCACGCGGTCGGCAAGGCCGAGATGCGCGATCTTGTCCTGAACGAAATCGAACTGCGCCTGCGACAAGGTGACGCCGTGCGCCTTCACGCCGTAGCGGCTTGCCGCATGGCAGACGAGCCCGCCCCAGCCGCAACCGATGTCGAGAAAGCGCTCGCCGGGCCGGAGCCGCAGCTTGCGGCAGATCATGTTGAGCTTGGCCTGCTGCGCCTCGGCAAGCTCCGTTTCCCAGGTGGGGAAACAGGCGCAGGAATATTGCATCTCGGGATCGAGGAAGAGCCCGTAGAAGGCGTTCGACACATCATAGTGAAACTGCACCAGCGCCTTGTTGTCGCGCCCCTGCGCGTCCCGCGCCGTCTGTGCGCCGGTGTAGGCATAGGTTGGGCCGTCTCCCCTGCCCGCGCCGAAGACGAACGGCAGCAGCGCCCGCAGCACGAGCCCCTTGTCGAGACGCTTCCACAACCGTTTGCCGGCTTCCCCGCGGCGGGCGGCGAGGTCGAACAGCGTGCCGCCCGCGATGTCGATCTCGCCCGCGCCGAAGAGTTCCACGAGCGTCCGCAGGCGCGGCGCGCGCACCAGCCGCGTGACGGCCTCCGGCGAGCGGATGACGACGGCGAGATCGCCCGCGTCGGGGCCGAGCGGCAGCGTTTCGCCGTTCCACAGGCGGACGGAAAGGCCGAGCGGCGCCTTCTCCGCGACATGGGCGACGAGACGGCGGATCGCCGCAAGCCGCTTGTCTGCTCCATCGCCCATCGATGTTCTCCTGACGCCGTTTGCATGAATGCAGGAAAGAGGTTCCGGCTTCCGCGCACCGTTCTATGCGGCGGCGGCGGCTTTGTCATGTGCCGGATATGGCGCCCGCCCCTGCCGCGGCGTCAGAAATCGCTGGCGATGCCCTTGACTTCCCAGTCGTCATAGCGCACCGGTTCCAATCCGCCGCGGCCGTTGACCTCCCGGCGCTCGGCCAGCGCGTTGGCCTTGCCGTCGATGACGGCGCGCCGGCTCGCCGCCTCCGCCAGCGCCCGCTCGGCGGCGGGCGTCAGCGTCTTGCGCGTCACGGGCACGGGCGGAAGTTGCCGGTCGGCAAGGTTCTTTTCAGGTCGCGACGACATCATGCCTCCTTTGAGCGCCTTCCGGTCGGAAAGCGCTCGATGAAAAACGCGGAAATGATCCGGTGTTGTCCGGCGCACCGAAACAGCCATTCTCGTAACGCATAATAAGGACACAACAGCGTGCAGCGCAACCGGCCGGGAGACGACGCTCCCCGCAACGCCCCTTCCCCGCGCCCCCGCCGCGCGGCCCCTCCCGCCCCGCGCGGCCTTGCGGCGCGGCGCGTCGCGGCATGGACGCTCGCCGACATCCTGCTGGAACGGCTGGCGCTCGACGAGGCGCTGGAGCGCCAGTTTTCGCAGGGCGACGGCCCGACGCTCGACGAGCGCGACCGGGCGCTGGCGCGCGCCATCGTCACCGCCGCGCTGCGCCGCCTCGGCACCCTCCGCGCGGCGCTCGACGCACGCCTGCCGCGCGGCCTGCCGCCGAAGTCCGGTCTGCTGGCCGAAATCCTGATCGTCGGCGCGGCGCAGATCCTGCTGCTCGACGTGCCCGCCCGCGCGGCGGTCGATCTCGCCGTCCATCACGCAAAGGCGGACCGGCGCGCCTTTCCCTACGCGAAACTCGTCAACGCCGTGCTGCGGCGGGTGGCGGAAGCGCGCGAGGCCATCCTCGCCGACACCGGAGCCGACGACCTGCCGTCCTGGCTGCTGGAGCGCTGGCGCAAGAATTATGGCGCGGCGACGGCGCGCGCCATCGCCGGGGCGCTGCGCTTCGAGCCCGGCGTCGACATCTCCGTGAAGTCGGACGCGCCGGGCTGGGCGGAGCGTCTCGGCGGCCTGCTGCTTCCCAACGGGTCGATCCGCCTGCACGAACGCTTGCACGTCCCGGCGCTGCCCGGCTACGCCGACGGCGAATGGTGGGTGCAGGATGCGGCGGCGAGCCTGCCGGCCCGCCTGATCGCCGCGCAACCGGGCGAGCGCGTTCTCGACCTGTGCGCCGCGCCGGGCGGCAAGACGGCCCAGCTCGCGGCGGCGGGCGCGGCCGTCACCGCGCTCGACCGTTCGCCGGAACGCCTCGCGCGCCTTGCGGAAAACATGGCGCGCCTGCGGCTCGACGTGAAGACCGTGGCGGCCGACGCCCGCACCTTCAGCGCCGAGCCCTTCGACGCCGTGCTGCTCGATGCCCCCTGCTCCGCCACCGGCACCATCCGCCGCCACCCGGATGTCGCCTGGATCAAGAAGCCGGAGGAAATCGCGAGCCTCGCCGCGCTCCAGTCCGCGCTGCTCGACCGCGCGGCCGCGCTGGTGCGGCCCGGCGGGCGGCTCGTCTACAGCACCTGCTCGCTGGAGCCCGAGGAGGGCGAGGACCAGATCGCCGCTTTTCTCGCCCGCCATCCCGATTTCAAGCGCGCCCCCGCCACGCCGGACGAAGCCGGCGGCATTACGGGCATCGTCAATGCGCAGGGAGACCTGCGCACCCTGCCCCACCACCTGCCGCACGAGACGCCGCGCCTCGCCGGCCTCGACGGGTTCTTCGCGGCACGGTTGCGACGGCAAGCCTGAGCGCGGCCTGTGCAAAGCCTGTGGAAAACGTTTTTACGGTAACTTTCCGTTTACGTTGCGGGCAGGTATTCGCGCCGCCGTCGCCCCGCCGGGCTTCGGTGCGTGTAGGATGCACGCGGTTCGGGCGGCGTTCAGGCTGGCGGGCCGGACAGGCTGCGGCGCGGGCGCGGCGATGACGCATTCACCCTGGAAACGGCGATGACGTTCACGGCATCAGGCAACATATACGAGAACAGCCGGTCCGGCGAGCCGGAACCCGGAGGACGGGCGCGCCGGCAGCGGCGCAAACGCGTATCGGTCGTGTCGCTCGTGCTGACTGTCACGCTGGTTGCCGGCATCGCGGCGCTCAAGGTGCCGGGCATCGGCCCCGGCAACGGCGATGCCTTTCTCACCCCGCCGGAAACCTACGTGGCCCGCCCGACGCCCGCCATCGACGCGCTCGACGACAAGCCCGCCATCTGGACGACCATTCCGGCGGCGGAGCCGCTCTACGGGTTGCGCACGCGCGAACTGATCGATCTTCCCGCGCGCTACGTCGCCCGCGAGCACGCGCTCGGCGGACGCGAGGATGTGCTTGCCTTCGGCGATTACCACGACGAGGGGCTGCATCTGCGCCTGTCCATCTATCGCCTCGGCCGCGAAGCGCCGCCGGCGTCGACCTTTTTCGTCGATCTCGCGCGCCGGTCGGCGGAGGCGGGTGTCGGCATCACCGGCATGGGCCGCCTGACCATGGAAGACACGAAGTTCGGCCCGGCGGAAATCACCGACGTGCGGCTGAACCACGAAGGCACGGAGCGCGTCTGCCAGGCGTTCAGGCAGACGGATGTCGCGGGGTGGCAGATATCGGGCTGGTTCTGCGATTCGACGCCGGTGGAGCCGCTGGAAATCGCCTGCTTCCTCGATCACCTCGCGGTGACGGAAGCCGCGCGGGAAACGCCGGCGGCCGCGCTCTTCGCCGCCGCCAACGAACGCCGGCGGCCCGAATGCGGCGGCGTGCCGCAGCCGGTGCCCCCGAAAGGCGAATAAGGCGAAGGCGAGTAAAGCGCTTACTGCACCAGCGATTCCAGCTCGCGGATGATCGCGTCGCCCATCTCGCCCGTGCCGACGGTGTTGGCGCCGGGCGCGGCGATGTCCCTGGTGCGAATGCCGGCCGCGAGCACGTTGGCCACCGCCTTTTCCACCAGATCCGCCTCTTCCCCGAGCTGGAACGAATAGCGCAGCGCCATGGCGAAGGAGCCGATCATGGCGAGCGGGTTGGCGAGCCCCTGCCCCGCGATGTCCGGCGCGGAACCGTGCACCGGCTCATAGAGCGCGCGGCGCTTGCCGGTCGCCGGATCTTCCGCCCCGAGCGAAGCGGACGGCAGCATGCCGAGCGAGCCGGTCAGCATCGCCGCCACGTCCGACAGGAGATCGCCGAACAGGTTGTCGGTGACGATCACATCGAACTGCTTCGGGTTGCGCACGAGCTGCATGCCGCAATTGTCGGCGAGAATGTGCTCCAGCGCGACATCCTGATAATGCTTGTGCACCTCGCTGACGACCTGATGCCACAGCACGCCGGTCTTCATCACGTTGCGCTTCTCAGCCGACGCCACCCGGCCGGAGCGCCGGCGCGCCAGCTCGAAGGCCACGCGCGCGATGCGCTCGATCTCGTGCGTGGTGTAGATCTGCGTGTCGACGGCGCGCTTCTCGCCGTTCTCCAGCGTCACGATCTCCTTGGGCTCGCCGAAATAGACGCCGCCGGTGAGTTCGCGCACGATGACGAGGTTGAGCCCGTCCACATACTCGCGCTTGAGCGCCGACGCCTCCGCGAGCGCCGGATAGCAGATCGCCGGGCGCAGGTTGGCGAACAGGCCCAGATCCTTGCGCAGCCGCAGCAGGCCGGCCTCGGGGCGCTCGCCGTAAGGCACGTCGTTCCACTTCGGCCCGCCGACGGCGCCGAACAGCACCGCATCCGCCGCCAGCGCCCGGCCCAGCGCCGCATCCGTCAGCGCCGTGGCATGCGCATCGAAGGACGCGCCGCCGACGAGATCCTTCTCCACCTCGAACCGCGCGATCCCGCGTTGCGAGAACCAGTTGACGAGTTTTTCCACCTCGCCCGCGACTTCGGGTCCGATGCCGTCGCCCGGCAGGAGCAGCAGATTGTGGGATGTCATCGACGCACGCCTTTTCTGATTGTTGGTTATCGATACCGACGCGCCCGCGCGTCACACCCACGGGCGCTCGTCGGCGTTCCGGGCCTCATAATCCACGATCTCCCCGGATTTTTCCATCGTCAGGCCGATGTCGTCGAGACCGTTCAACAGGCAGTGCTTGCGGAAGGCGTCGATGTCGAACGCCACCACCTCGCCGTCTGACGCCGTGATCGTCTGCGCCTCCAGATCGACGGTGAGGCGCGCGTTCTCGCCGCGCCGGGCGTTGTCCATCAGCAGGTCGAGTTCCTCGGGCGTGACGCGGATCGGCAGAATGCCGTTCTTGAAGCAGTTGTTGTAGAAAATATCCGCGAACGAGGTCGAGATCACGCAGCGGATGCCGAAATCGAGCAAGGCCCACGGCGCATGCTCGCGCGAGGAGCCGCAGCCGAAATTGTCGCCCGCCACCAGAATCTGCGCCTTGCGGTAGGCGGGCTTGTTGAGCACGAAATCGGGGTTCTCCGTGCCGTCCTCGTTGAGCCGCATTTCCGCGAACAGGCCGCGCGCGAGACCCGTGCGCTTGATCGTCTTGAGATATTGCTTGGGGATGATCATGTCGGTGTCGACGTTGACGATTTCCATCGGCGCCGCCACGCTGGTCAACTGGTTGAATTTTTCCATCGTGAAAATCCTTATGCTGATAACGCCGCGTTTCAGCCGTTGATGCCTCAGCCCGAGCCGCCGTCGCCCTCGTCCTGCCCGGCGCGCCGCTCGATCTCTTCCATGTCGGCATCGGAAAGGCCGAAATGGTGGCCGATCTCGTGCACCAGCACATGGGTGATCAGGCCGCCCAGCGTTTCCTCGTGGTCGGCCCAGTAATCGAGAATGGGCCGGCGATACAGAAACACCATGTTGGGCATCTGCCCGGTCCACGGCAGGCCGCCGCCCTGCGCCAGCCCGTTGCCCTGAAAGAGGCCGAGCAGGTCGAAGGGCGTCTCGCATTCCATCGCGTCGAGCGTCTCGTCGTCGGGAAAGTCCTCGATGCGGACGACGACATCGCGCGCCAGCCGCCGGAATTCCTCCGGCAGCGCGGCGAAGGCGGCCGCCGCCAGATCCTCGAATACGTCGAGACCCGGCGCCATGGCGTCGCGCCAGCGGTCTATGCCATCGCTCACGGCTCGCTCCCGAAATTCATGACGAACAGCACGAACAGCACGCCGAGCGCGACACAGGCGAGCCCGCGCCCGAGACGCCTGCCCCAGATTTCCATCCTGTCCGGCGTCTCGTCCGTCATCGGCTGTCCTCCGTTCAGCGCCAGTCGCGCACGTCGACGAAGCGCCCGGCGATCGCCGCCGCCGCCGCCATCGCCGGCGAGACGAGATGCGTCCGCCCCTTGAAGCCCTGCCGGCCCTCGAAATTGCGGTTGGAGGTGGAAGCGCAGCGTTCGCCCGGCTCCAGCTTGTCGGCGTTCATGGCCAGGCACATGGAGCAGCCCGGCTCGCGCCACTCGATGCCGGCATCGATCAGGATGCGGTCGAGCCCCTCCGCCTCCGCCTGAAGCTTGACGAGGCCGGAGCCCGGCACCACCATGGCCTTCACGCTCTCATGCACGCGATGGCCGGCGACGATGCGCGCCGCCGCGCGGATATCCTCGATGCGGCCGTTGGTGCAGGAACCGATGAACACGCGATCCACCGGAATGTCGGTGATCTTCGTGCCGGGCTTGAGGCCGATGTAGTCGAGCGCGCGCCACTTCGCCTGCCGCTTCATCTCGTCGGCGATGTCGTCCGGGTTCGGCACCACGCCGGCGACAGACACCACGTCCTCGGGGCTCGTGCCCCACGTCACGATGGGCGGCAGGTTGGCGCCGTCCAGCACGACCTCGCGGTCGAAGAACGCGCCCTCGTCCGTGCGCAGGCTGTCCCAGTAGCGCACGGCCGCCTCCCACGCCGCGCCCTGCGGCGCCTTGGGACGACCCTTGAGATAGTCGTAGATCTTTTCGTCCGGCGCCACCATGCCGGCGCGCGCGCCGCCCTCGATGGTCATGTTGCAGACCGTCAAGCGGCCCTCGACCGACAACGAGCGGATCGCCTCGCCGGCGAACTCGATGACATGGCCCGTGCCGCCGGCCGTGCCGATCTCGCCGATGATCGCGAGCACCACATCCTTGGCGCTGACGCCCTCGGGCAACCGGCCGTCGACGGTGACGCGCATGTTGCGCGCCTTCTTCTGGATCAGCGTCTGGGTGGCGAGCACATGCTCCACCTCGGACGTGCCGATGCCGTGCGCCAGCGCGCCGAAAGCGCCATGCGTGGAAGTGTGGCTGTCGCCGCAGACGATGGTGGTGCCGGGCAACGTAAAGCCCTGCTCCGGCCCGACGACGTGCACGATGCCCTGCCGCTTGTCCAGCTCGTTGTAATATTCGACGCCGAAGTCACGCGCGTTCTCGGCCAGCGTCGCGACCTGCTGGGCGCTTTCGGGATCGTCGATGCCCTTCGAGCGGTCGGTGGTCGGCACGTTGTGATCGACCACCGCCAGCGTGCGGTTCGGCGCGCGCAGCTTGCGCCCGGCGACACGAAGCCCCTCGAACGCCTGCGGGCTCGTCACCTCATGCACGAGATGGCGGTCGATATAGAGCAGGCAGGTGCCATCCTCCTGCCGGGCGACAACGTGGTCGTCCCAGATCTTGTCATAGAGTGTACGCGGTTTCGCATTGTCGTGCAGGCTATCGGCCATGACCGCACCTTGAAATATCGGAAGACTGGCGGAAATATCGGAAGATCGGCGGCGATTGCGCGCCATCTTCGCAATATTGGGGAAACGAATGGCCCGTCCACCGCGCCATGCAGGCGGACGCGACCGACGCCGCGAAGGCGTCAGCGCCTAAGGCCGGCAGCAAGCGAGGCGGAGAAACGCCCGAAGAAACGCCACGGCAGACGCGCGTGATCATGCAACGCCGCAAACTCCTGCGTCGTCGGCCACCGGGGCCGCGCGACCTGCCGGGCGGCGGCGCGCGCCGTCACAGGCAGGAACAGGGGCGGGAACGTCATCGTCATAAGAACGGTTCTTAACACAGCCCGAGGGGGCGAACAATTGTTTTTATGCAGGCGGCACGGGCGACACAAAATAACAAAAAGGCGACCCGACAACGTATCGGATCGCCCTGAACGGCATTGCCTGAAGCATGCTCCCGGAAGATCATGCTCTACCCGGCGGCGGACAGCCTTATTCGGCTGCGGGCGCGGCAGCGCCCTTCTTGCCGGCCGTCCGGTTGCGGTCCACGCGCTCGGCGATACGGGCGGACTTGCCGCGGCGGTCGCGCAGGTAATACAGCTTGGCGCGGCGCACCTTGCCGCGGCGCACGACCTTGATGGAATCGATGATCGGCGAGTAGATCGGGAACACGCGCTCCACGCCCTCGCCGTAGGAAATCTTGCGGACGGTGAAGCTCTCGTGCAGGCCGGAGCCGCCACGGGCGATCACGACGCCTTCATAAGCCTGAACGCGGCTGCGTTCGCCTTCCTTCACGCGCACGTTGACGATGACCGTGTCGCCGGGCTGGAAGGCCGGGGTCTCGCGGGCGGCGGAAAGCTTTTCGATCTGCTCTTTCTCGAGCTGTTCGATCACGTTGCTCATATCACATACTCCTGCCGGGGCACACATGGGTGCCAGCGTTTCGGCGCGCTGTTGTCATTTGATTCCCCCGCGCGCCGCCGGCCGGCGGGCTTGCGCAGAGAAGGGTGGCCTATACACGAGCGGGGCGCGCTTGTCGAGCCGCTCGCGTCATCCTCGCATCAGATCGGGCCGCCTTGCGCGGGTGATGCGCTCCGCTTCCTCGCGCCGCCAGCGGGCGACGGCACCGTGGTTGCCGGACAGCAGCACCTCGGGAATCTCCCGGCCCTCCCACACGCGCGGGCGGGTGTAGTGCGGGTATTCCAGCAGCCCCGATTCGAAGCTCTCTTCCGCGCCGGAAGCGTCGTGCCCCATGACGCCGGGCAGCAGGCGCACGCAGGCGTCGATCACGACCATCGCCGCCGGCTCGCCGCCGGAGAGCACGTAATCGCCGATCGATACTTCCTCAAGCCCGCGCCCGGCGATCACGCGCTCGTCCACGCCCTCGAAGCGCCCGCACACGATCACCGCGCCCGGCCCTTCCGCCAGCGCGCGCACCCGCGCCTGCGCGAGCGGACGGCCGCGCGGGCTCATCAGGAGGCGGGGCCGCGCGTCGCCGGCGCATACGGCGTCGATCGCCGCCGCCAGCACATCGGCGCGCAGCACCATGCCCGGCCCGCCGCCGGCCGGCGTGTCATCCACGCTGCGGTGGCGGCCGAGGCCGTGATCGCGGATGTCGTGCGCATCGAGCGACCAGTCGCCGCGCTTCAGCGCCTCGCCCGCCAGACTGATGCCGAGCGGCCCCGGAAACATCTCGGGAAACAGCGTCAGCACGCTGGCGCGCCACACGGGACGCGGCGCCTCAATCACGGGGCTCATCGTCGCCGTCATCGCCGAACAGATCCGCCGCCACCACGACGCGCCCGCCGGCCGCGTCGACCACCGGCACGAAAGCCTTCGTGAACGGCAGCAGCGCCGGCTTGCGCCGCCCGAGCGAGGGATGGGGCGCGATCTCGATGACGTCGCCGCCGCCGAAATCGTGGAACGCCGTCAGCCGGCCGATCGCCTTGCCCGCGCCATCCTCGACGCGCGCGCCCACGAGATCGGCTTGCAGGAACTCGTCGTCGTCAAGCTCGACCTGCAACCGCTCACGCGGCACATAAAGGCGCTCGCGCGTCAAGGCTTCCGCCGCCTCACGGGTGGCGACGCCCTCGACGCGGACGACGAACATGTCGTGCGTGCCCGCCACCGGCCTCAGCCCGACGAGCACGACCGGACCGCCATCCTCGCGCTGAAGCGGGTTGTAGGACGCGATCGCCGCCGGATCGCCGGTGAACGATTTCAGCCGCACCTCGCCACGGACACCGTGGGCGCGGCCGAACTCGCCGACAAGAACACGCTCGCGTCTCGCCTCAGCCATGATCCGCACCCGCTCCGCCGGTGTCCAGGATGACGTTTCGTCCCGCGATCACGCTTCCGCGGTTTCCCCGGTCGCCTCTGCGGCGGCGGCAGCGGCTGCCGCCGCAGCTTCGGCGCGCTCGGCGGCACGTTCCTGCGCCTTCTTGCCCGGCTCGCCCTTCTTGGGGTTGCTGCGCGCGGGGCGCGTGGTGACGCCGGCGACATCGAGGAAACGCAGCACGCGGTCGGTCGGCTGCGCGCCCTTGGCGAGCCATTCCTTCGCCTTTTCGATGTCGATGGCGATGCGCGCCGGGTCGTCCTTCGCCTTCAGCGGATCGTAGGCGCCGATGCGATCGATGAAGCGACCGTCGCGCGGCGCGCGGGCATCGGCAACGACGATACGGTAATAGGGGCGCTTCTTGGCGCCGCCACGGGCGAGACGAATCTTCAGAGCCATTTTTTCACTTTTCCTTTCAACCAGAAATCTTGCAAAAACTTATTTCTTCTTGCCGAACGGATTGAACGACCCGCCCGGCTTTCCGAGCCCCGGCAGACCGCCGCCGGAACCGCCGCCAAGACCGGGAAGACCGGGCAGCTTCGGCGTGCCGCTCCCCTTGTTTCCAAGCCCCGCCGGCGGCAGCTTCGGGAGGCCGCCGGGCGAACCCTCTCCCGGCAAACCGCCGGCAAGGCCCGCCGGCAGTTGTTTCTTCATTTCCTCGATCATTTCCGGCGTGAGCCTGGAAGGATCGATGTTCGGCATGCCGCCGCCAAGACCGCCGCCGCCGAGACCGAACATGTTGCCGAGCGCTCCGGCGATGCCGCCACGCCCGCCCTTGCCCATGGCCTTCATCACGTCGGCCATCTGGCGATGCATCTTGAGGAGCCTGTTGACGTCCTCGACCTTCGTGCCGGAGCCGGCGGCGATGCGCTTCTTGCGGCTGGCCTTGAGGATATCGGGCGAGCGGCGCTCCTTCGGCGTCATCGAATCGATGATCGCCTTCTGACGCTTCAGGATGCGTTCGTCGAGGCCGGCGTTGTCGATCTGGCTCTTCATCTTGGCCATGCCCGGCATCATGCCCAGCATGCCCTTCATGCCGCCGATACGCTCCATCTGGCCGATCTGATCGCGCAGATCGTTGAGATCGAACTGGCCCTTGCGCATCTTCTCGGCCATGCGCATGGCTTTTTCGGCGTCGAGCGTCTCGGACGCCTTCTCCACGAGCGACACGATGTCGCCCATGCCCAGAATGCGGTTGGCCACCCGCTTGGGATGAAAGTCCTCCAGCGCGTCGATTTTCTCGCCGGTGCCGACGAGCTTGATCGGCTTGCCGGTGACGGCGCGCATGGAGAGCGCCGCGCCGCCGCGCCCGTCGCCGTCCATGCGGGTGAGCACGATGCCGGTGACGCCGAGCCGCGTGTCGAAGGCGCGCGCGGTGTTCACCGCATCCTGGCCGGTGAGGCTGTCGGCGACGAGCAGCACCTCGTGCGGATCGGTCGCGGCCTTCACCTGCGCCACTTCCGCCATCAGCGCCTCGTCGATGGTGACGCGGCCGGCGGTGTCGAGCATCACGACGTCATAGCCGCCGAGCCGGGCGGCCTCCATGGCGCGCTTCGCGATCTGCACCGCCGACTGGCCGGCCACGATGGGCAGCGCATCGACGCCCACCTGCTTGGCCAGCACGGCGAGCTGCTCCATGGCCGCCGGGCGGCGGGTGTCGAGCGAGGCGAGCAGGACCTTGCGCTTTTCCCTGTCGGTGAGGCGGCGGGCGATCTTGGCCGTGGTCGTCGTCTTGCCCGAGCCCTGCAAGCCGACCATGAGGATCGCGACCGGCGGCAGCGCATCGAGATCGATGCCGATCGCCTCCGTGCCGAGCATCTCGACGAGCTGGTCGTGGACGATCTTGACGACCATCTGCCCCGGCGTCACCGACTTGACGACATTGGCGCCCACGGCCGCCGCCTTCACCTTCTCGGTGAAGGAGCGCACCACCTCCAGCGCCACGTCCGCCTCAAGCAGCGCGCGGCGCACCTCGCGCAGCGCGGCGCCGACATCCGCCTCGGTCAGCGCGCCCCGGCGGGTGAGCGTATCGAAAATGCCGGAAAGTTTTTCGGAAAGGCTCTCGAACATGGCTGTCTCCGGTTATCCGTTGGCCGCCGCCGCGCGGGCGCGCGCGATCCCGCCCCGCGGGGGCATCCGCCCTTCAGGGATGTGCGGGGCCATACGCCCGATGTCCAGACCCGGCAGCACGCCCGGACGGGCCGCTTCGCCAACCATGCTTCTCTCCGCCTGCGATCCGCGCCGTGAATCCGTATGCGCAAAGCCGAACGCGCCCGAGGGCGCAACGCGCTGTCGGACGTGGACCTCCGGCGGGGCATGAAACCCCTGCACGGTCGGCGGCTCGCGAACGAAGGTTCGGGCGGATATATCCGGGCTTTATGCTATCGATCGGGGCATGGAGTCAAGCCCCGATCGATAGCCGAACGGAGGGCTTCACCTGCCGGCCGGCGCGGGCGCCTGCGGATCGGACGGCTGCGGCGCATCGGACTGCGGCATTTGGGACTGCGGCATCCGGGGCTGCGGCGTCTGCGCCGGTGCCGGCGGCGGATGCAGCGGGTCTTCGTCCGGCGCCGTTCCCTCGCCCGCCGGCCCGTCGACGGGCTGCACGTAGACATAAACCTCCAGCGCCTCGTCCGTCGGCTCGGTCAGGTCGGAGACGTATTCCTCGATGAAGGCGTCGCGCACCGCGATGTTGCGGCTGTCGAGCCAGGCGGTGACGGCCTCGTAGGTGGTGTCGATGTCGTCATAGGGCGAGGCATGAACGAAGCGATAGGCCTTGCCGGAGGGACCCGCGCCGAGCCTGACGGCGCGCGCGTTCTCGTCCTTTCCGCCGTCGGCGGCGGCATGTTCCGCGACCGCCTGCGCGAGAGCTTCCCGCATGGCCGCATCGGCATTCGCCTGCGTGTCGCGATCCGGGCCCGAGACCGGCAGCATGGCGTCGAAGCCGAAGCCGTCGTCATCCGTCCTGGTGAAGACCGCGAACGGCCTGCCCGTCACGTCGAAACCGGCGGCGATGGCGATCTCGTCGAGCAGCCGGAAAGCGGCCGCGAGACTTTCGAAGCCCTTTTCCCAGCTCGATTTCAGCGACAGCACCAGCGTCGTGCGCGGGGCGATCTCGACCGCGTCGATGCGGCTCGCATCGGCGGGCGGCGGGGCGAGCGTCGCCCGCGACGCATCGGGCGTCCGCGCGGCATCGCCGTTCTCGCCGGCGGACGCGCCGGCGTCGGGCGGAGAAATCAGCGGCACGGCGGGCGTCTCCGGCACGGAGCCGGGAGGCTGGACCGCCGCGGGCCGGGTGTCGAGCGCCTCAAGGCGCGTGGCATGCGCAGGCCCCGTCAGGACGAGGCAAGCCAGAAACGCGAATCGTACACGCGCCGTCATCCGTTGCTCCAAGGGTCAGCTGCTCCAGGGGTCAGCGCCGCCGGCAGCCGGGCCGCGCATCGTGCTCTATCGCATAGCACACGAATATTACGGCTGAAGGGCGGAGCCGCCGGGACTGGTCTTCATGCGCGAATTGCATCATATATCTCATCTGCAATCTCTTTGACGGACAAAATTTTGAACACGCTTTCCAATCTGCCCTTCCTCAAGATGAACGGCCTCGGCAACGAGATCGTGGTGCTCGACCTGCGCGGACGCTCGCATGCCGTGACGGGAGAAGAGGTGCGGGCCATCGGGCGCTTCGAGCGGGCGCGCTTCGACCAGTTGATGGTGCTGCACGATCCCGTCTCGGAAGACACGGACGCCTTCGTGCGCATCTACAACGCCGACGGTTCGGAGGCGGGCGCCTGCGGCAACGGCACGCGCTGCGTCGCCTGGGCCGTGCTGCGCGGCACCGATCGCACCGAAACCGCCGTCGAGACGGGCGCCGGCATTCTCGCCTGCACGCGGCGCGGCGAGAACGTCTTCACCGTCGACATGGGCGCGCCGCGTTTCGGCTGGCAGGACATTCCCCTCTCGGGGCCGGTGCCCGATACCGCGGCCCTCCCGCTGTCGCGGGAAGCGCCCGGCCTGCCCGCGCTGGAAAGGCCGTTCGGGGTGAGCATGGGCAACCCGCATGCGGTGTTCTTCGTCACCGACGCGGCGGCCTACGACCTTGCCGCGCTCGGCCCCTCGCTGGAGCACGATCCGCTGTTTCCCGAGCGCGCCAACATCTCGCTGGCGCAGATGGCGGGCCGCGACCGCCTGCTGCTGCGCGTGTGGGAGCGCGGCGCGGGCGAGACCCGCGCCTGCGGCTCCGGCGCCTGCGCGGCGGCGGTGGCGGCGATCTCGCGCGGCCTTGCGGAACCGCGCGTCACGGTCGTGCTGCCGGGCGGCGAACTCGTCATCGAATGGCATGGCAAGGACGAGCATGGCAAGGACGAGCACGGCGAGGGCGTGCGGATGACGGGGCCCACCGAACTCGAATGGTCGGACAGCCTGCCGCCGGCCCTTTTCGGCGACGCGGCGGTGTGATGGCGGTCGAGATCGTCACCTTCGGCTGCCGGCTGAACATCGCCGAGTCGGAGACGCTGCGCCGCCACGCGGAAGCCGCCGGCGACGATATCGTCATCGTCAACACCTGCGCCGTGACGGCGGAGGCGACGCGCCACGCCCGCCAGAGTATCCGCCGCCTCAAGCGCGAGCGCCCCGATGCGCGCATCGTCGTCACCGGCTGCGCGGCGCAGATCGAGCCCGAGCGCTTCGCCGCCATGCCGGAGGTGGCGCGCGTCGTCGGCAACGCCGACAAGATGCGCCCCGAAACATGGATGACGCCGGCTCCCGCGCGCGTCGCGGTGAGCGACGTCATGGCCGTGCGCGAGACCGCGCCGCAGATGGCCGATGCCTTCGAGGACCGCACGCGCGCCTTCGTGCAGGTGCAGAACGGCTGCGATCACCGCTGCACGTTCTGCGTCATCCCCTTCGGGCGCGGGCCGTCGCGCTCGGTGCCGATGGGCGCGGTGGTCGAGGGGCTGAAGCGCCTCACCGGCAACGGCTATCGCGAGGCGGTCGTCACCGGCGTCGACATCACCAGCTACGGCGCGGACCTGCCCGGCCGGCCGACGCTCGGCCTGCTGGTGAAGAACATCCTGCGCCATGTGCCGGATCTGGCGCGGCTGCGGCTCTCCTCCATCGATTCGGTGGAGGCGGACGAGCACCTGCTGGAAGCCGTCGCCACCGACAGGCGCCTGATGCCGCACCTGCATCTCTCGCTCCAGTCGGGCGACGACCTCATCCTCAAGCGCATGAAGCGCCGCCACTCCCACGCCGACGCCCTCGCCTTCGTGGAGGAAGTGCGCCGCCTGCGCCCGGACATGGTGTTCGGCGCGGATATCATCGCCGGCTTTCCGACCGAGACTGAAGAAATGTTCGCGCGCACCTGCGAGGCCGTCGTCGCCTACGGACTGACGCACCTGCACGTCTTTCCGTTCTCGCCCCGCCCCGGCACGCCGGCGGCGCGCATGCCGCAGGTGGCGCGCGAGGCGGTGAAGGAACGCGCCGCGCGGCTGCGGGCCATCGGCGCGCGCCTGCTGGAGCGCCATCTCGCCGGCGAGATCGGCCAGCGGCGGACCGTGCTGACGGAACGCGGCGGCATCGGCCGCACGGAAGCGTTCACGGCCGTGCAACTGCCCGGCTCACCCGCCGCCGGCCAGTTCCTGCCCGTCACCATCGCCGCCCACGACGGGCGGCAGTTGCTCGCCGCCTGACGGCGCCGGCGCGTTGAACCCGAGCGCCGCGAAGGTTTGCGCCATATGCGCCGGCAGCGGCGCTTCCACATGGATCGGCGCGCGCCTGGGATAGAGCGGCAGCGTGATCGCCCGCGCATGCAGATGCAGGCCCGGCCCGCCGCTACGCGGCGCGTTGCCGTAGACGGCATCGCCGAGGATAGGAAAACCGCTCGCCGCGCAATGCACGCGCAACTGATGCGTGCGCCCCGTCACCGGCTCCAGCGCCAGCCAGGTGCGGCCTTGCGCCCGCCCCAGCACGCGCCAGCGGGTGAGCGCCGGCTGGCCTTGCGGGTCCACCTTCATCCACCAGCCGCGATCGGGGTCGCGGCGGCCGAGCGGCAGGTCGATCTCCCCCGCATCCGCCTGCGGGCCGCCTTCGACGATCGCCCAATAGGTCTTGTGCGCCGCGCTCCCGGCGAAAAGCTTGCCCAGCCGCTCCAGCGCCTTGCGATGGCGGCCGAGCACGAGGCAGCCGGAGGTGTCGCGGTCGAGCCTGTGGGCGAGTTCCGGCACGCGCGGCAGGCCGAAACGCAGCGCGGGCAGGAATTGCGTCAGCGTGACATCCGCGTCGCCCGCGCCGCGCGAGGCGGCGTTGCGCGGCCCCGGATGCACCGGCAGCCCGGCCGGCTTGTCGATGACGAGCATCAGGGCATCGCGATAGAGCACGCGGCGCATTATATCGGCTTCTGTGACTTCCCCGTTCATGCCGTTCGGGCTATCGAGGAAGCGAGGCGATAGCAAGTCTTTCCGGGCCGGTCCTTCCGGGCGGGCCCATCGAACCATCGGACCCTGCAACGACGGAAAGCCCCATGACCGACGACGACAGGCAGGACGGCAAGAAGCGCGGCCTGTTCTCCCGCCTCTTCGGCCGCAAGCAGGAGGCGCCGCCCGACATCCCGGCCAGCGACGACGGGAGCCTCGTCCCGATCGAGCCGCCGCCCGAATCGCCCGCGCCGGAATCCGAAAGGCGAGCGCCCGAAAGGCAAGAGTCCGAAAGGTCGGAGCGCACCGGGCGCGAACCGATGGAACCTGAGCCGGCGGAACCGGAACCCGCGCAGGAGGCGCCGCCGGCGCAGGAAGAGCTGCCCGTGCAGGAAGAGCCGCCGGTGCAGGCGAGCTGGTGGCAGCGCCTCAAGAGCGGCCTGTCGCGCACGTCCTCCAGCATCGGCTCCGGCATCACCGGCATCTTCACGCGCCGCAAGCTCGACGGCGACACGCTGGAGGAGCTGGAAGACATCCTGATCCAGGCGGATCTCGGCGTCGGCATGGCGACCCGCGTCACGGAGGCGGTGGGCAAGGGGCGCTACGACAAGACCATCGCGCCCGACGAGGTGAAGGCGATTCTCGCCGCCGAGATCGAGGAAGTGCTCGCCCCCGTCGCGCAGCCGCTCGTCGTGGATGCCGCGAAAAGGCCGTTCGTGATCCTGATGGTCGGCGTCAACGGATCGGGCAAGACGACCACCATCGGCAAGCTCGCGCAAAAGTTCCGCGCCGAGGGGCGCTCCGTGATGCTGGCGGCCGGCGACACGTTCCGCGCCGCCGCCATCGAGCAACTTTCGGTATGGGGCGAGCGCACCGGCGCGCGCGTCATCCGCCGCGAGCAGGGCGCGGACGCCGCCGGCCTCGCCTTCGACGCGCTGCGCGAGGCGCAGGAAAGCGGCACCGACGTGCTGCTCATCGACACCGCCGGCCGCCTCCAGAACAAGGCCGGGCTGATGGCGGAGCTGGAAAAGGTCATCCGCGTCGTGAAGAAGCGGGACGAGAACGCCCCGCACGCCGTGCTGCTGGTGCTCGACGCCACGACGGGGCAGAATGCGGTCGGTCAGGTCGAGATATTCGGCCAGACGGCCGGCGTCACCGGCCTCGTCATGACCAAGCTCGACGGCACCGCGCGCGGCGGCATCCTCGTCGCCCTCGCCGACAGGTTCGGCCTGCCGGTGCATTTCATCGGCGTCGGCGAGGGCGTCGACGACCTCGAACCCTTCGCCGCGAAGGATTTTGCCCGCGCCATCGCCGGGCTGGACGATCAGGGACCATGACACACACTGCCGAAACCGGAAAAGCGGGCCTGCCGCCCCTCACCAAACTGCTGCTGGAAATGGGGCCGCTGCTGCTGTTCTTCGCGGCGAACGCCCGCCCCGCCCTGTTCGGCCCGCTGATCGGCCCGCTGCTGCCGGCCGGCATGAGCCCCGAACACGCCGGCATTTTTTCCGCCACCGCCGTGTTCATGCTGGCGACCATCGCGGCGCTGGCGGTCAACTACGCATTGGAGCGGCGCGTGCCCGTCATGCCGCTGGTGTCGGGCGTCGTCGTGGTGGCGTTCGGCGCGATGACGCTGTGGCTCAACGACGACCTGTTCATCAAGCTCAAGCCCACCATCGTCAATTGCCTTTTCGGCGCCATCCTGCTCGGCGGCCTGTTCCTGTTCGACAGGCCGCTGCTGCCGATCATCTTCGGCAGCGTGTTCCAGCTCGACGACGCGGGCTGGCGCAAGCTCACCTTCCGCTGGGGCGCGTTCTTCTTCGTGCTCGCCGCGATCAACGAAATCGTCTGGCGCACGCAGAGCACGGACTTCTGGGTGAGCTTCAAGGTGTTCGGTTTCATGCCGATCACGCTCGCCTTCGCGCTGGCGCAGACGCGGCTCATCCTGCGCCATTCCCCACAGGACGAACCGTCGAAAGAGTGATCAGGGCGCCGCCGCGGCCGCCACAATGGCGGCTTCGAGCGTCGTCGCCACCGCTTCGGGCGTGAGCGGCCCGATGTGCTTGTGGCGGATGGCGCCGTCCGCCGCCACCACGAAGGTTTCCGGCACGCCGTAGACGCCCCAGTCGATGCCGACGCGGCCGCCGGTATCCGCGCCCACGCGCGCGAACGGATTGCCGAGCGCGCCGAGGAAGCGGCGCGCGTTCTCCGGCGCATCCTTGTAGTTGATGCCCACCACGGTGACGCGCGGATCGGCCGCGAGCTTCATCAGCAGCGGATGCTCCTGCCGGCACGGCACGCACCACGACGCCCAGACATTGACGAGCGTGACCCCGTTCGCCCGCAGATCCGCCGTCGCGAGACCGGGCACCGGCGCGCCGCCGCGCATGAGCCCGTCGAGCGGCGGCAGGTCGAAAGCCGGCGCGGGCCGCCCGATCAGCGCCGACGGCACGCGCGCGGGATCGCCGTCGAGAAGGCGCGTGAGGAACAGCACCGCCAGCGCGCCGAATGCGACGAGCGGCAGCAGCACGACGAGACGCCGGCGCGGTTTCTCCGGCCCGGAAGCGCTCATGATTGCGCCTTCCGCCGCGAGCGGCGCTGCACGCCGCGCGCCTCGAAATCGGCCAGCGCGCGCTTTTGCGCCCGGTGGTCGAGCACGGCGCGCAGGATCAGCCCGCCGACGACGAGCGCCGCGAAAGCGTAGGCCGCGACGATGTAGCCCGTGTGCGCGCCGCTCATGACAACGCTCCTGTGCGCAGATTTTCAGCGCCCGGATTCTCGTTGCCGATGATACCGGGAGCGGGCGCGCGCTCCCGCTGCTGGGCTTCCATCAGGCTCAGCGCGCGCACGCGCCGGCGCAGGATTTCGGTGCGCATGCCGGAAAGGTGCAGCGCCACGGCCAGCAGCGTGAAGCCCGCCGCCGTCACCAGCAGCGGCCAGAGCATGGATGCGTCGATGGAGGAGCCACCGAGCCGGAACACGGAAGCCGGCTGGTGCAGCGTGTTCCACCAGTCGACGGAAAATTTCACGATGGGAATGTTGACGAAGCCCACCAGCGTCATGATCGCGACCGCGCGCGCCGCCGCCGAGGGCTCCTCGAAGGCGCGCCAGAGGGCGATGATGCCGAGATAGATGAGCAGCAGCACGAGTTCCGACGTCAGGCGCGCATCCCACACCCACCACGTGCCCCACATCGGCTTGCCCCAGATGGCGCCGGTGACGAGGCACAGAAAGGTGAAGGCCGCGCCGATGGGGGCCGCGGCCTTCTGCGCCACATCCGCGAGCGGATGCCGCCACACCAGCGTGCCGATGGCCGAGCCCGTCATCATCGCATAGAGAAACAGCGACAGCCAGGCAGCCGGAACGTGGATATACATGATGCGCACCGTCGCGCCCTGCTGGTAGTCGTCCGGCACGCGGAAGAACACGAGCCACAGCCCCGCCAGCAGCAGCAGGGCCGACAGGCCGGCGACCCACGGCAGCACGCGCGCCGAAAGGGCAAGAAAGCGGGTCGGATTGGCAAGCGCGGTGACTATCGAGTTCTTTTCGGCCATCCCCGGTTCCGTCAGTCAGGGTTCGACGGTAGCCGCCATGTCGGCGGCACTGGATAAATTCCAGATTGTAACCGATGTAACGGCTGCCGTCCCGCCCGACAATGCGATAATTCGCGCATGTTCCGCCCCCGCGCGCTCATTCGTGCCCTCTCAGCGCGGCGGCGGCGGCGGCGGCTCCGATGACCAGCGTCATGAGGCTCAACGCGCACAGCACGAGAAACGGCGTGAGAAACGGCACCGTGCCGCCCGAGGCCGCCTGCGCCGCCGAAACGCCGAAAACGAGCGTCGGCACCATCAGCGGCATGACCAGAACGGAGAGGATGAGCCCGCCCCGGCGCAGGCGGGCTGTGAGCGCCGCGCCGACCATGCCGATGAAGGTGAGCGCCGGCGTGCCGACGACGAGGGTGGCGCACACGGCCAGCATCGCCTGCGGCGTCAGCGCCAGCATCAGCCCCAGCAGGGGCGCGAAGAGCGCCAGCGGCAGGCCGGTCGTCAGCCAATGCGCCACGCCCTTGGCGATCACCACGAGTTCGAGCGGGGTCTCGCTCGCCAGCATGATGGCGAGCGAGCCGTCTTCCTCGTCGGCCTGAAACAGCCTGTCGAGACCGATAAGGGTGGAGAGCACAGCCGCAAGCCACAGGATCGCCGGGCCGATGCGCGACAGCAGGTTGAGATCGGGGCCGACGGCGAAGGGAATGAGCGTCACCAGCATCAGGAAGAACACCAGCGACAGCCCGCCCGCCCCGCCGATGCGCGCCGCGATGCTCAGATCGCGCCGAATGATGGCCTTGAGCGCGCGAATCACCACATTTCTCCCTGCTCTTCCATCGGCTCCGGCGGCGCGACAGTCAGCGTCAGCGCGCCGTCGAGAGCGAGCGGCAGATGCGTCGCGGCGACGATCAGGCCGCGATTCGCCAGATGCTCGCGCATCAACGCCGCAAGCAGCGCCTGCGAGGGCGCATCGAGCGCGGAAGTCGGCTCGTCGAGCAGCCAGACGGGACGCGACGTGACAAAAAGCCGCGCCAAAGCCACGCGCCGCCGCTGGCCGGCGGACAGATAGGCCACCGGCAGCCGCGCCAGATGGGCGACATCGAGCTTCTCCAGCGCCGCGCGCGGCGTCAGCGCCGGCCGGCCCAGCACATCGCGGGCGAAGGCGAGGTTTTCCTCCGCCGTCAGCATCGCCTTCAGCCCCTCGCGGTGGCCGACGGCGTTGACGACTTCAGGCAGCGTGCGCTCGTCCGCGCCGACCAGGCGCAGGATGCCCGCAGCCGGCTTCAGCGCGCCGGCCAGGATGGCCAGCAGGCTTGATTTGCCGGCTCCGTTGCGCCCGGTGACGACAAGCGCCTGACCGGCCGCGAGCGCGAAGCCCACGCCGGAGAACAGAAGCCGCCCGGAACGCCGGCAGGCGAGGTTTTCGGCGAGAATGTGCAAAGCGAGATTAAATCCTCTCTAAACAATTGCGTTTGCGCGGCAAGCTCTTTAGAACCGCTATTAACGGTCTAGCGCACGGACGCGAAAGTGGCTATATAGCTCGCAGGCTGCGCCGCGCGCGTGACGCGCGGGGACCTGGGCACTCCCGGGGCGGCGCGCGCGTTCTGGCGCTTCAAGGCTTGGCATTCGTGTCACTCATCCCCGCAAGGATCACGCAATGACGACCTCCAACGATAGTTTCAAGTCCCGCCGCACCCTTCAGGTCGGTGACAAGTCCTACACGTATTTCTCGATTCCCGAAGCGGAAAAGAACGGCCTTGAGGGCGCCTCGCGTCTGCCGTTCTCGACGCGCGTGCTGCTCGAGAACCTGCTGCGCTTCGAGGACGAGCGCACGGTGAAGCGCGACGACATCATCGCCGTGCGGGACTGGCTGGACAACAAGGGCAAGGTGGAGAAGGAAATCGCCTTCCGCCCCGCCCGCGTGCTGATGCAGGACTTCACCGGCGTGCCCGGCGTGGTCGACCTCGCCGCCATGCGCGACGCCATGAACAAGCTCGGCGGCGACCCGGAGAAGATCAACCCGCTGGTGCCCGTCGATCTCGTCATCGACCACTCGGTGATCGTGGACGAATTCGGCACGCCGCGCGCCTACCACGACAACGTGGAGAAGGAATACGAGCGCAACGGCGAGCGTTACCGCTTCCTGCGCTGGGGCCAGGACGCGTTCGACAACTTCCGCGTCGTGCCGCCCGGCACCGGCATCTGCCATCAGGTGAACCTCGAATACCTGTCGCAGACCGTGTGGACGCGCGCCGAAAACGGCGAGACCGTCGCTTACCCGGATTCACTCGTCGGCACCGATTCGCACACCACCATGGTCAACGGCCTCTCCGTCCTCGGTTGGGGCGTCGGCGGCATCGAGGCCGAGGCGGCCATGCTCGGCCAGCCGCTCTCCATGCTGATTCCCGAAGTGATCGGCTTCAAGCTCACCGGCAAGCTGAAGGAAGGCGTCACCGCCACCGACCTCGTGCTCACCGTGACGCAGATGCTGCGCAAGAAGAGCGTCGTCGGCAAGTTCGTGGAGTTCTACGGCCCCGGCCTCGACGGCCTCACCATCGAAGACCGCGCCACCATCGGCAACATGGCCCCGGAATACGGCGCGACCTGCGGCTTCTTCCCCATCGACGAGGCCACCGTCAAGTATCTGGCCAAGACCGGCCGCGCCGACGACCGCGTCGCGCTGGTGGAGGCTTACGCCAAGGCGCAGGGCACCTTCCGCACCACGGATACGCCCGATCCCGAGTTCACCGACACGCTCTCCCTTGATCTGGGCGACGTCGTGCCGTCGATGGCGGGTCCCAAGCGTCCGCAGGACCGTATCCTGCTCTCCGACACGAAGAAGGGCTTCATCGACGCGATGGAGACCGAGTTCAAGAAGACCGCCGACATCGCCAGCCGCTACAAGGTCGAGGGCAAGAACTTCGATCTCGGCCACGGCGATGTGGTGATCGCCGCCATCACTTCCTGCACCAACACCTCGAACCCCAGCGTGATGATCGGCGCGGGCCTGCTCGCCCGCAACGCCGTCGCCAGGGGCCTGAAGTCGAAGCCGTGGGTGAAGACCTCGGTGGCGCCCGGTTCGCAGGTCGCCGGCGAGTATCTGGAGAAGTCGGGCCTGCAAAAGGACCTTGACGCGCTGGGCTTCAACATCGTCGGCTACGGCTGCACGACCTGCATCGGCAACTCCGGCCCGCTGGCCGAGGAAATCTCGAAGACGATCAACGACAACGGCATCATCGCCACCGCCGTGCTGTCGGGCAACCGCAACTTCGAGGGCCGCATCAGCCCGGACGTGCGCGCCAACTACCTCGCCTCCCCGCCGCTCGTCGTCGCCTACGCGATCGCCGGCTCGCTCCAGATCGATCTGACCACCGAGCCGCTCGGCACGGGTTCGGACGGTGAGCCCGTGTATCTGAAGGACATCTGGCCCTCCTCGCAGGAGATCCAGGAGTTCATCGACCGGAACATCACGCAGGAGCTGTTCCGCCGCCGTTACGCGGACGTGTTCACCGGCGACGAGAACTGGCAGGGCATCACGGTGTCGGGCGGCCTCACCTACCAGTGGGATTCGTCTTCCACCTACGTGCAGAACCCGCCCTACTTCGAAGGCATCACCAAGACGCCGGAGCCGGTCGAGGATATCGTCAACGCGCGCATTCTCGGCCTCTTCCTGGACTCGATCACGACCGACCACATCTCGCCGGCCGGTTCGATCAAGGAAGCCAGCCCGGCGGGCCGCTACCTGCGCGACCATCAGGTGCGCCCGCAGGACTTCAACCAGTACGGCACGCGCCGCGGCAACCATGAAGTCATGATGCGCGGCACCTTCGCCAACATCCGCCTGAAGAACCAGGTGGTGCGCGACGAAGCCGGCAACGTGGTCGAAGGCGGCTGGGCCGTTCACTTCCCGTCCGGCGAGCGGCTCGCGATCTACGATGCGGCCGAGCGCTACAAGGCCGAGAACGTGCCGGTCGTCGTGTTCGCCGGTCGCGAGTACGGCACGGGCTCCTCGCGCGACTGGGCGGCCAAGGGCTCCAAGCTTCTGGGCATCCGCGCCGTGATCGCGCAGAGCTTCGAGCGTATCCACCGTTCCAACCTCGTCGGCATGGGCATCATCCCGCTCGTGTTCGAGGAAGGCACCTCGTGGGAGACGCTGGGCCTCAAGGGCGACGAGCAGGTCACGATCCACGGTCTCGGGGAAACGTTGCAGCCGCGCCAGAAGCTCACCGCCGAAATCACCTTCGCCGACGGTGCGGTGAAGAATGTGCCGCTGATCGCCCGCATCGACACGCTTGACGAGCTGGAGTACTTCCGCAACGGCGGCATCCTGCACTACGTGCTGCGCCAGCTTGCGGCGTGATCCCGACGCGGCTTTCACCTGCGGGACAACTTCTCCCGTGATGCGGGTCGCGTTTGAAGCCACGTCATTGTAATGCAACAATCACGGGCACCGGCGCTTGGATAAGCGCCGGTGCTCATGTATATGGAAACATCCCAGATCGGCGTCGTGCGGCGCAAGCCGCGCGCAAGCCTTTGATTTGCCATTGGTCCGCCACGACGCAACCGCGCAGGCCGCAGAATCAGGAGTACCGCGATGGCATCCACATTTGAGACCGTCGCCGACATTATCGCCGAAACGTCGGATATCCCGCGCGAGCAGATCACGCCCGACAGCCATGCGATCGATGATCTCGGCGTCGATTCATTGGCGTTTCTCGATATCGCCTTCGCCATCGACAAGGCGTTCGGCATCAAGCTGCCCCTGGAATCGTGGACGCAGGAAGTCAACGAGGGCAAAGTGCCGGCGGAGCAGTATTTCGTGCTGAAGAACCTCGCCGCCCGCATCGACGAGCTTGTCGCCGCCAAGGGCTGAACGGGGCGGGAACGGCGGGTCCATGGGCAGCGGACATTCACTTGCGGATCGGACCCTGATCGGGAGTATTCGCCCGCGTCGCACAGGATCCGCTCATCCGTTGTACGTTCCGACGCTTGTCGTTAACGTGATCGGAAGCACTTTCATGCAACGTGGATTTGCTTTCGCATGAAATCCGGCCTCCATCCGCCGCCCCGCACGGGAAAGCCCGGTTCAGCGCTTGTCAGGCCGTAAGGTAAAACGCATCCATGCGCCTTGAATATTTTCAGATGATCGACCGCGTTGCCTCTTTCGACGAGGCGGAGGAGCGGCTTGAAGCGCAGTCGACGGTGCCCGAGGCCAGCCCGGTTTTCGAGGGGCATTTCCCCGGCCACCCGCTGATGCCGGGCGTGCTGTTGACGGAAACGATGGCGCAAGCGTCGGGCTATCTCATTCTGGGGCTGATCGACTTCTCGCATATGCCGTTTCTGGCGGGGGTCGAGAAGGCCAAGTTCCGCTCCTTCGTCGGTCCCGGCGCGCCGCTCGTCATCACCGCGACGCGCACCCATCAGGGCTCGGGCTATGCGGTGACGCGGGCGAGCATCGCCAGCGACGGCAAGGCCATCTGCAATGCGGAACTGATGTTCAAGCTGATGCCTTTTCCCGACGGTCTTTCGGCCCGGATGCGCGCGCAGGCGGCGGACATCGGACTTGAGCGGATAACCGCCGGGCGGGAAAACGCCTGAATGGAGAATGCCTGAATGGCCAGCGCCCCCGCCAGCAAGAACAACCGCGATGTCTGGATCACCGGGATCGGTATCGTATCGAATCTGGGAGAGGGCCGCGCCGCGCATCTCGCCGCCCTTGACGGCGACAACGCCGCGCAGGTCGATACCGATACCTTCGCGCCCTTCCCCGTGCATCCTGCCGTGCCGCTCGAATGGAGCCGGCAGATCCCCAGGAAGGCCGACCAGCGGCAGATGGAAAACTGGCAGAAGCTGGGCGTCTACGCGGCCGGCCTCGCCCTTGATGATGCCGGGCTTGCCCGCGACTCGGCGCTGCGCCATGCGGCGCAGATGATCGTCGCGGCCGGCGGCGGCGAGCGCGACTACGCGGTGGACGGCCAGATCCTGTCCGGCATCGACGCCGCCGGGAACCCCGAGGCGTTTCTCAACGAGCGCCTGATGAGCGACCTGCGCCCCACGCTCTTCCTGGCGCAATTGTCGAATTTGCTCGCCGGCAACATCGCCATCGTGCACGGCGTCACCGGCGCCTCGCGCACCTTCATGGGCGAGGAACAGGCGGGCGTCGACGCGGTGCGCATCGCGCACGGGCGGATCGCGGCCGGCCAGGGCGACATTTTCCTCGTCGGCGGCTCCTATAACGCCGAGCGTCCCGATGCGCTGCTGATCTACGAACTCGGCGGCTATCTGTGGAAAGAGCATTTTTCTTCCGTGTGGGATCGGCCCGGCGAAGGCGGCGGTTTCATCCTCGGCAGCGGCGCGGCCTTTCTCGTCTTCGAGGCGCGCGAACATGCCGAGGCGCGCGGCGCGCGGGCGCTGGGCGTGCTGCGCGGCATCGCTTCGGACTACACCCGCCGGCATCCGGGCTCTGTGGGCGCGTCCGTTGAAAAGCTGTGGAACGACAGCGCCAAGCCGTTCCGAGGCATCGGCGGCGCGGTTTTCTCCGGGGCCACGGGCATCGCCGGCATCACGGAGGAAGAGCGCGGCTCGTTGACGAAGCTCGTGCCGGGCATTCCCGTTCACGCCACGGGCGATCTGTTCGGGCACACGCTCGAAGCCCAGTTTCCGCTCGGCCTGGCGCTCGCCGCCGTGGCGATCGAGGCCGGGCGGCTGCATCACGCCGTCGTCACCAGCGTCGGCCACAAGCGCGGCGAGGGCGTCGCGCTTGTCGAAGCCGCTCCGAACGGAGGCTGATCATGACTTCCCTTTCCTCCCCGACCCGCGACGCGCGCGGCCGCCCCGTCGTCGCCATCACCGGCGTCGGCGTCGTCACCTCGCTCGGGCGCGGTAAGGCGGACAACTGGGCGGCGCTGACCTCCGGCCGTTCGGGCGTGCATCGCATCACGCGTTTCAGCACCGAGAACCTGCGCACCACGATCGCCGCCACGGTCGATGATATCGGCGCCGTTACCAGCGCGCCGGAACTGTCCGAGCAGCTTGCCGTGCTCGCCGCCAGCGAGGCCGTCGCGCAATCGGGCATCGGCGCGCCGGGCGATTTTCCGGGCGCGTTGTTCATGGCCGTCCCGCCCGTCGAGATGGAATGGCCGCAGCGCGTGGCGCTGGCGCGCGCCGCCGGCGGCAGCGGCGACGTCACCTATGCCGATCTGCTGCGCGCGGCCGGTTCCGGCGCCTTTTCGGCATGGCACGACCTCTTCCTGTTCGGCACCGTGGCCGAGCATATCGCCGAGCGCTTCGGCACGCGCGGCTCGCCGATCTCGCTGTCGACAGCCTGTTCGTCTGGCGCGACCGCGATCCAGCTCGGTGTCGAAGCCATCCGGCGGGGCGAAACACAGGCGGCGCTCGCCATCGGCACGGACGGCTCCGTGCATGCGGAAGCGCTGGTGCGTTTCTCGCTGCTGTCGGCGCTTTCCACCCACAACGACGACCCGGAAGGCGCGTCCCGCCCCTTCTCGAAGAACCGCGACGGCTTCGTCATGGGCGAGGGTGCGGGCGCTTTCGTGCTGGAGGATTACGACGCGGCGCGGGCGCGCGGCGCGACGGTCCTCGGCATCGTCGCCGGCTGCGGCGAGCGCGGCGACGGCTTTCACCGCACCCGCACGAGCCCCGACGGCGCGCCGGCCATCGCCGCGATCCGCGACGCCATCGCGGACGCCGGTCTGACGCCCGACGACATCGACTACATCAACGCGCACGGCACCAGCACGCCGGAAAACGACAAGATGGAGTCGCTGGCCTGCCTTTCCGTGTTCGGAACCCGCATGGATCCGCAGACGGGCTCGTTGCCGATTTCCTCCAACAAGTCGATGATCGGCCACACGCTCACCGCCGCCGGCGCGGTGGAGGCCGTGTTTTCGCTGCTCACCATCCTCAACGGCCGCCTGCCGCCCACCATCAATTACGCCGTGCCCGACCCGGCGATCCAGCTCGACGTGGTGCCCAACGCCGCGCGCGACGCTTCCGTGAAGCGGGTGCTGTCCAATTCGTTCGGCTTCGGCGGCCAAAACACCTGTCTTGTCATTGCAGCGGAGCCCGGCGCGTGAGCGATCGTTTGAGCAGGCGCGTACTCGTCACCGGCGGGGCGAAGGGGCTCGGCGCGGCCATTGTCGCGACGCTCGCGGAAGCGGGATTCGATGTCGACTTCACCTACCGCTCCTCGGGCGATGCGGCGGCGGCGCTGGCGGAGCGGCTGACGGCCGATGGGCGGACCGTGCGCGCCTTTCCCCTCGATCTCGCCGACACCGCCGCGCTCGACGCCTTCTGCACGACGATCGAGGAAGGTCCCTATTACGGCCTCGTCCACAACGCCGGCCAATCCTATGACGCGCTCGCCGCCGTGATGGCGCAGGAGAGCGCCGAGGCGGTGATGCAGGTGAATTTCTGGTCGCTCACGCGGCTGGTCAAGGCGCTGGTGCGCCCCATGATCCGCGCGCGGGAGGGACGCATCGTCGCCATCGGCTCGGTCGCGGCGCTCAACGGCAATCCCGGCAACGCCGCCTATGCGGCATCGAAAGGCGCGCTGCTCAGCTATCTGCGCACGCTCACCGTGGAGACCGCGCGACGCGGCGTCACCGTCAATTACATCGCGCCGGGCTTCATCGATACCGACATGCTGGCGCCTTACGCCGCTTATCGCGCCAATATGGAAAAGCAGATTCCGGCCGGGCGTTTCGCCCGCGTCGAGGAGGTGGCGGGGCTCGCGGCGTTTTTGCTTTCGGAGCCCGCGGCCTATATCACGGGTGCGGTGCTGCCGGTCGACGGCGGACTGACGGCGCAGATCGGCATCCACCGCTGACCGACGCCCACCCTGCCATTGAAAGGATCTCGTCATGCGCGCCCTGCAACTCTTCGGTGATCGCGACCTGCGCCTCGTGGACGTCGAGGCGCCGCCCGCGCCCGGCCCCGGCGAAGTGCAGGTCCGCATCCGTGCCGTCGGCCTCAACCACATCGATGTCTGGGGTTTTCGCGGCATGGCCTTCGCCAGGCGCAAGCTGCCCCTCACCGTCGGCGCGGAGGCGGCCGGCGAGGTCGCCGCCGTCGGCTACGATGTCCACGGCTTCTCCGTCGGCGACCGCGTGGCGCTCTATGGCGCCAAAACCTGCGGCGAATGCAAGGCCTGCCGCGAGGGGCGGGACAATCTGTGCGAGAATGTCGCCGGCATCATGGGCTTTCACGTCGACGGCTTCACCTGCGAGCGGGTGAACATGCCCGAGCGCCTGCTGGTCAAGGTGCCGGATGGCGTTTCCTTCGAGGAGGCGGCCTGCGCGCCCATCGCCTTCGGCACGGTCCAGCACATGCTGTTCGACAATGCGAAGCTGGAGACCGGCGAAACCGTGCTGGTGCATGCCGGCGGGTCGGGCATCGGCACGGCCGCCGTTCTCATGGCGAAGGCCATCGGCTGCACCGTCATCGCAACCGTCGGCGACGACGAGAAGGGCGAAAAGGCGAAGGCGCTCGGCGCCGATCACGTCATCAACTACCGCACGGACAGATTCGAGGGCGTCGTGCGCAAGCTCACCGGCCGCAAGGGTGTCGATGTCGTGTTCGAACATGTCGGCGCCGATACCTGGAACGGCTCGCTGCTGTGCCTCAAGCGCGGGGGGCGGCTCGTCACCTGCGGATCGACATCCGGCGTTTCCGCCACGATGAACCTGATGCAGTTGTTCCAGCAGCAATACCGCATTTTCGGTTCCTTCGGCTGCACGATCCGCAACATCGGCGAGGCGCTCGACAAGATGGCGGCGGGCATCCGGCCGGTCATCGACACGGTTTACAGCCTCGATCGTTTCCAGGACGGCCTCGACCGGCTGGAAAGCCGCAAGGTATTCGGCAAGCTCATCGTTACGGTTTGAGTCTGGACCACCCGCTCCGCCGGCGCGTTCTCCGAATCGAACACGCCAGCGGACGTTATACCGTCAGCCCCGGCTTTCGAGCGATGCCGAACGGGCCTCGCTCATGCGCTGTGCGGGCCTGACCGACGGTCAGTGAGTCAAACTCATCCGCCATTGGTATTATTCGACGATTGTCGTTTTGATGACGGTATGCCAACATGCGATCATGGCTCTTTACAGGGAGGTTTCCATGACGCCACTCACCTGGTTTCTCGTCCGCCATGCGCTGATCGGCTTCGGCGTCGCATTGCTGTTCGCCGGCATGCTGTTCGGACTTGATGCCGCCGGCCTGCGCAGCCTTGTCACGGGCTCCCCTGTCGGAATGATCGCTGCGGGCGCGCTGACGTTCCTGCTTTGCCTCACCTTCGGCAGCATCCAGATGGGCGTCGCGGTCATGCAACTCGGGCAGGAGGAACAACAGCCGCCGCGGGGAAGGCGTCTTCGCTTCGCCCCCGTCTCCGCTCCGGCAGGTGCCCCGATTCCCGTGCGCGTTGCCGCGCGTCGCCGCTGAACACTTTGAAGCCTGATCCGGTTTGACGAAACCGGATCAGGCTTATCGGCTTGATGCTCCCGGCGCTCAATTCGACGGATCGATTTGGGCGCATACCGCGTCAGCGGACGGCCTGCGCCGTGTCGGCCAGCCCTTCGCCGAATTCGTGGAACTGGCTGCCGAAGTTGTCGCGCGTATGCGGATCGATGACCGCAACCGGCGCCGCCAGAACAAGGCCCGCAGCCGTGCCGACAGAAGATGCGGCCCCGGCGGTGATCTGGATAATGTGATCGCCCAGCCCGACGCGCGAATCCGTCATCGCCTGACCACCGGCGAGACGTGAACCGATCAGCTGAACGACTTCCGGGCTTTCCGCAAACGTGCCGTGGTTGAGCCTGTCAGCCGTGCGCACGCCGGTAAGATCGACCACAGCGATCTTTTCCCGCTCCAGTTCCGCGATGGTCGTCTTCGATTCGGGGTTTATCGCGCCAAGGCGGGCGGTGCTGCCCCAGATACGGCGTGACAGGGCCAGCGCCCGGTCGTCGCGAGACGTGAAGAGCACGAAATTGGCGCCGCCCGGCTTCCCCTTCGGACCGCTGCCCTTGATCTGCGCCACCTGGGTGCGGAAAACATCGACATCGACATCGGGCGCCGCCAGCATCACGTTGGCGATCTTCGGGGCAAGGCGTCCGTTGTTGCGGATCGCCATCTGCCGCAAGGCTTCCATCGTCACCCAATTGCCCATGGAATGCGCGAGGATGGAGATTTCGCCGATATGCTTGTCTTTGGCGAGGGTGGTGAGCAGATTCTCGAGATTGTCACGCGAGAAATTGGCGCTCTCACGATCATAACCGTAAGCAAAAATGCTGCCGCGCGACGGCCAGGTGAACAGCACCGGCGCCACCTTGGCATCCGAATCGTTCACGATCTGCGCGAAACGGAATACGGCGTCTTCGAACCGGTTGTTGAAGCCGTGAACGAAGATCAGCACACGCCGCTGCGGCACCTTGGACGCGACGCGGCGGAAGCGTTGCACCGCCTCCTCCTGATTCACGATATCCGCACGCAGCGTCACGAAATCGGTCGCGGGATTACCCGGCAGGCGACGCGGCCACTGCACCTCGCCGACGGCGCGCGCAGAAGCGGGCGGGATCGAGACCACGATATCGGCGAATGCGGGCGTGGTGCTACGGTCACCGGAGAACAACTCTCCCCTGCTCGCCGCCTTGCCGCGTGTGGTGGCGACAAGCATTTCCACTTTCGTGGCGTCTGGCGCGGTTTCCACCACCGGCGCAAGCACGCCACGCGGATTGCCGGCGCACGACGCGAGAACGACGGCAAGTGCGCCTGTCATGGCGAAACGAAGCGGAAATCTGCGGCAACATACGACCTGCTTCATAAACCCGCTCCGTTTCCTGGATCAGCCGGCAGACAAACACTCTGTTTGCGCAACGATCCCGAAGAGCGCAACTACTCTTCAGGATCGCGGTATTCTCATCTTTCGCCCTGCGGCTATTTTTCAGATGCTTAGAGCGCCAATCGTTCTGATGAAACCAGAAATGGCGCTCTAATATCTCGATTTTATGCATTTTGTCGGCGAAAGGCGATACCTGCTTTTCTGCACGGCCTTTAGTGGATCTGCGTGCGAACCTCGTTGAGGCTCTCCTCGAACAGCCGGTCGGCCGTCTTCCCCTTCAGGCTGGCGCGCAGCACCCCTTCGGCAGCCTGCACGGCAGCCTCGGCCGCAGCAGCCTTTACTTCGGTGGCCGCCTGCGCTTCCGCCTGCGCGATCTTGGCCTCGGCCGTCGCCGTGCGACGTGCGACGAAGTCGCTCAAACGCTCGCCCGCTTCCTTCGCGGCGCGCTCGGCCTCGGCGCGCGCATGGTCCACGATCGCCTGCGCTTCGGCTTCCGCCGCGACACGCTTGGCCTTGTAAGACTCCAGCAGAGTGGCCGCTTCATTGCGCAACCGTTGCGCCTCGGCCAGCTCGTTGGCGATCTGCTTCGTGCGATCGTCGAGCGGACCGATGATCAGCTTGCCGGCGCCCGCTTTGAGGGCGATGCCGACGAACACGAAGAACGAGACGGCGACCCAGAATTCAGCTTCCAGAAACATGGCTGTCTCCTATCGGCCATCGAGAGCGGATTTGACCGCCGCATCCACCGCGCCCGCAGCCGGCGCCGCGCCGAGAAGACGCTCGACGATCGCGGACGCCGCTTCGCCGGCAATCTCGCCGACATGGCTCATGGCCTGCGCCTTCGTATCTGCGATGGTTTTTTCCGCGCCGGCGATCCTCGTGGCGAGATCCTGCTCGAGGGCCTTGCGCTGCACCTCGCTGTCGCCTGCCAGACGCGCGCGCGTCTCTTCGGCGATGGCGCGGGCGTTCGCCTTGGCCGCGGCAAGTTCCGCCTCATAGGCCTTGAACTCGGTATCCGCCTCAGCCTTCAGGCGGGCGGCCTCGCCGAGATCAGTCCCGATACGCTGGTTGCGTTCGTCGATCACCGCAGCGATACGCGGCAGGGCGATCTTCGACACGAACCAGTAAAGAAATCCAAAAGTGAGCGCGAGCCAGAAAAGCTGCGACGCAAAGGTTTCGGCGTTAAACGGAGGAAAGCCGACCTCATGCGCGACTTCAGCCCCGGTGTTGATCGCTTCAGCCATCTGTCAACTCCCTCCCCAAGACGAGGATCACGCACCGAACCAGACCTTGCCCGCCTCAGCTTGGCGAGAGCGACCCGATCCACCGGTGCCTCAACAGATAGACAGGCCCGAAGGCCCGCCTTTCCGGCGAGCGGCGCCCTGCCGCGGCATTCGTCTCCGGGAAAAATTCCCGAAGACAAAGGCCGCCGTCACCGCTTCGATCAGGATCAGACGGCGAAGAGAAGCAGAAGAGCGATCAGAAGCGAGAAGATGCCGAGCGCTTCCGTGAGCGCGAAGCCGAGAACCAGCGTGCCGCGCTGCGCGTCGGCCGCGGCCGGGTTGCGGAAAGCGCCGGCGAAGAACTGGCCGAACAGGTTGCCCAGGGCGAGGGCCGCGCCGGCGAGACCGAAAGTGGCGAGACCGGCACCGATGTACTTGGCAGCGAGAGCGAGTTCCATGGAAAGCTCCTTCGAGGTTAATCGTGAGGTGATGGCGGGACAACCGGCCGGGTTACAACTCGATCAATGGCCGGGATGCAGGGCGTCGTGCAGGTAGAGAGAAGTCAGCACGGCGAAAACGTAAGCCTGAAGCACGGCCACCAGAACTTCCAGGGCGGTCAGCGCGACAGTGAAGGCGAGCGGCAGCGGCGACAGGATGGCGACGAAACCGCCCGTCAGCAGCGCGGCGACGAAGCCCGCGAAAATCTTGAGGGCGATATGCCCGGCAAGCATGTTGGCGAAAAGACGGACGGAGAGGCTCACCGGACGGGAGACGAAGGAGACGACCTCGATCGCCACGATCAGCGGCAGCAACCAGCCCGGAACGCCCGACGGGATGAAGATGTTGAGGAACTTCGATCCGTGCCTGGCGACGCCGTAACCGATCACGGTGAAGATCACCAGCAGCGACAGCGCGGCCGTGACGATGATATGGCTCGTGACCGTGAACGCATACGGCAGAAGCCCCATCAGGTTGGCGGCGAGAACGAAGGTGAAGAGCGAGAAGACCAGCGGCAGGAACACGAGACCGTCCTTGCCCGCCGATTGCCGCACCGTGCTGGCGACGAACTCGTACAGCAGTTCGCCGAGGTTCTGCCACCGCCCCGGAACGATCGCCCGAGGCGCGGTCGCGACAGCGAGGAAAACCGTGATCGCAGCCACCGACAGCACCATGAACAGCGCCGAGTTGCTGAAGGTGACGGGCGAGTCGCCCAGATGGAACAACGGTCCGGTAAAATGCCGAATCTCGAATTGTTCGGTAGGACTCGCCATGGCCGATCAGCCCCCGCCTGTCTGGTCGCGCGCGGTCGCCCGCCGCATAAGCCTCGTCATCCGACCGGCATCAGCGCCGCCCGGAACTCACACCGTCAACGCCCGCCCGGCTCCCGGTCGCGGGACGTTTTCAGATATCCTGCCGCCCGTAGCACGTTCCAGACGCCTGTCAAGAAGCCGAGCAACACAAAAACGATCATGCCCCAGGGCGAAAACCCCAGATAGGTATCGACAGCCCATCCGATGCCCCCGCCGGCCACCACGCCGGCGATGAACTCCCCCGACAGCCGCAAGGCACCGGAGAGGGCCGACGCATCCGCGCCCGGCCGCGGCTCCTGCGCCCTGCGGGCGGCCTGAGCCTCCTCCTCCTTTGCGGACAACCGGCGGCCAAGAGCCTCAAGCCTTTCGGCGAGCTCCCGGTCATCGGGCTGTCTGCCGCGCTCGCCGTTCTCCGACATGCCAAGAACTCCAGCCATGACAAATGCGTTTTCAGCACTATCACCGAAACCGGAACAATTCCAAGGCCCCTGCCGGCACCGACCTGCGCCGCCCCCCGTAGCCACCGGCCTGCAACCGTCAACCCACAAGGAATGCGGCGCAACATAGTGAGTGTCTCACCCGGTGTCAACACTGTCCGGGCACGGCTTAACATCATGAAATATAAACGGAATACGGATCACTTCGGAATTGCTCGCCCCGCCGGCGAAGATTTCCGGCGGCATGGTCTTCCGCGCAACACTGTCCCCTCCCCTCTCATCCGGCGTCGAGAATTCGCTCCGCGAGCGCGAGGTCGACCGACACGAGCTGGGACACGCCCTTCTCCGCCATGGTGACGCCGAACAGCCTGTCCATCGCCGCCATGGTGATGGGATTGTGGGTGATGACGATGAAGCGCGTCTGCGTCTGCCCCGCCATGGTGCGCAGCAGGTCGCAGTAACGCTCGACATTGGCGTCGTCGAGGGGCGCATCCACCTCGTCGAGCACGCACACGGGCGACGGGTTCGTCAGAAATACCGCGAAAATCAAGGCGATGGCGGTCAGCGCCTGCTCGCCGCCGGACAGCAGCGTCAGCACCTGCGGCTTCTTGCCCGGCGGGCGGGCGACGATTTCAAGACCCGCCTCCAGCGGATCGTCGGAATCCACCAGCGTCAGATCGGCGGTGCCGCCGCCGAACAGCGACGTGAACAGGCGCTGGAAATGGCCGTTGACGACATCGAAGGCGGCCATCAGCCGCTCCCTCCCCTCGCGGTTCAGGTTGGAGATCGCCTGCCGCAGACGGCGAATCGCCTCGACCAGTTCATCGTGCTCGGCGGCTATCCCGTCACGCTTGCCTTGCGCGTCCGCGAGTTCCGTCTCGGCCCGCAGATTGACGGCGCCCAGACGCTCCCGATCCAGGCGAAGCGCCGACAGGCGCTGCTCGATCTCCTGCGAATCAGGTATCGCCGCCTGCGGATCGAGGCCCGCATGGCCGGCCAGCGCGTCCGGCGCGATGCCGAGCGAATCACCGATCTGGCGGACGACGTCGGCAAGCCTTTCGCGCGCCGCTTCCTCCATCGCCTGCGAGCGCGCCCGCGCCTCGCGCGTCGCCGCCAGCGCATCGAGCGCGCCGCGCGCCGCCTCGTCCGCCTTCGCCTGCGCGCTTTCCGCCTCCGCACGTACACCGGCCGCCGCCGCCTGCGCCGCCCGCGCACCGGCGACCCCGGACGAAAGCGCGTCATGGCGCAGCGACATGTCTTCGGCGGTTTCCGTCAATTCCGCCAGCGTCTCGCGCGCCACGGACAGCCGCTCCGCGATATCGCACAGGACGGAATCCGCCCGCGAGACGCGCTCTTCCCAGGCGCGCAGCTCGGCGGCGATCGCCTCGCGGCGGCGGGCGCGGGCGGCGATATCGCGTTGCAGACCCTCCAGCGCGCGCGCCGCCTCGCCATGCGCGGCCCGCGCCTGCGCCGTGGCGTGGCGGGTCCGTTCGAGCGCCCCCTCGTCGGCCGGCGGCAACGCGGCCAGTTCCTCGCGCGCCGAATCGAGCGATTCCCGTGCCTGCGCCTCCCCGGCCGTCAGCCGCGCATGCGCCTCCTCCAGCGCCGCACGCCGCGCGGCGACGGAAGCGCCGGCGCGCTCGGCCTCCGCGAGCCTGACGCGCGCGCTTTCCGCCATGCGCCGTGCGGCGCGCTGGGCTTCCAGCGCCTGTGCCTCTTCCCCGGCGAGCGAGCGCGTGCGCGCCTGCGCCTGCTCGAAGCTTTGTCCCAGCGTCCCGGCGGCGGCTTCGGCTTCCTCCGCCTCCCGCCGCAGATCGGCCAGACGGTTGCGTTCCTCAAGCCGCCGCGCCGCGGCGGAAGGCGCATCGGCGGCGCGCGTCAGCCCGTCCCAACGCCAGACGTCGCCCTCGATCGACACCAGCCGCTGCCCCGGCGCGAGACGCCCGCTCAGGCGCAGCCCCGCCTCGCGCGTCACGATGCCCGTCATGCGCAGCCGGCGCGTCAACGCCGCCGGCGCATCGACGACGCCGGAGAGCGCCGCCGCCTCCGCCGGCAGCGCGGCATCCGGAGCGATATCCGTTTCGCCCTCTTCCGCCCGGCGCCAATGCACGGCCGCCGCCGGATCGGTCGACGCCAGAAGATCGTCGCCCAGAACGGCGCCGAGCGCCGCCTCATATCCCTTTTCGACGCGAAGCGAATCGAGCACCGGCGCGAAGCCCCCGCCGGCGGCCGGCGCGACCAGCCGCGCCAGCACGTCGACCTCCGCCGCAAGACGCTGGGCCCGCCGCACCGCTTCGTCGAGCGGCCGGCGCAACGTCGCCTCGGCCTCCCGCGCCGCCGCGAGCGCCGCGCGCGCCGCGAGCGCCCGCTCCTCCGCGTCTCCATGCGCGGTCTCCGCCGCCTCGGCCGCCTCGCGCAGAAGATCGAGATCCTCCTGCTCCCGCATGCGCGCCGCGAGCGCCTCAAGATCCGCGGCCACGCGGCGGCGCTCCACAGCGAGCTTCGCCAGGCGCTCGTCCTCCTGCGCGACATGGCGCAGCAACGCCGACCGCCGCGCGCCGGCATCCGCCACCTCCGCCTGCGTGTGCGCCAGTTCCGCCTCGGCATCATCCAGCAGAAGCTGCGCCTGCGCCACGATCTCGGCCGCCTCGGCCAGTTCCTCCTGCGCGCCGTCGAGCCGCGCGGCCAGCACCGCATCCTCGTCACGCAGACGCGCGGTCATCACGCCCGCGTCCCGCGCCTGCCCCTTTTCACGCTCCAGATCGCGCTCAAGCTCCACGATGCGCCGCGCGGTGTCGGCGGCGCGATCGCGGGCGCGCCGCTCGCCCGCTTCCAGTTCCGCCAGCGCCCGCTCCTGCTGCTGCAACGCCTGCGCCGCCGCTTCCTCGCCCGCCCGCGCCTGCGCCAGCGCATGCGCGGCAAGCCCCTGCGCACAGGCGGCCTGCGCCTGCGTCTCGCCGCTGGCGCGCACGGCCTGCGCGTCGGCGCGCGTCGCCTCTTCCGCGGCCACCAGTTGCGCCGATGCCGCGCGCCACGCGATCAGGTAGCCGACCACCTCGAACTTGCGAATCTCGGCCGACAGCGCCCGGTAGCGGACAGCCTGCCGCGCCTGCCGGCGCAGGCCGTCGACCTGCCCGTCGATCTCGCGCATCACGTCCTCAAGGCGCTGGAGATTCTCTTCCGCCGCGCGCAGGCGCAGTTCCGCCTCGTGCCGGCGGCTGTAGAGGCCGGCGATGCCGGCGGCGTCCTCCAGAATGCGGCGGCGCGCCACCGGGCGCGCGGCGATGATCTCGCCGATCTGCCCCTGCCGCACCATCGCATGCGAGCGCGCGCCGGTGGCGGCATCCGCGAACAGAAGCTGCACATCACGCGCGCGCGCCTCGCGGCCGTTGACGCGGTAGACCGAGCCGCTGTCACGCGTGATCTTGCGCGAGACCTCGAGAATGTCGGAATCGTTGAAATGGGCCGGCGCGGTGCGGGCGGAATTGTCGATGGACAGCACGACCTCGGCGCTGTTGCGCGCCGGCCGGCCCGCCGAACCGCCGAAGATGACATCGTCCATGCCGGATGCACGCAGGGATTTGTAGGAATTCTCCCCCATCACCCAGCGCAGCGCCTCGACGAGATTCGACTTGCCGCAGCCGTTCGGCCCCACCACGCCGGTGAGGCCGGGCTCGATCAGGAACTCGCCCGGTTCGACGAACGTCTTGAAACCGACGATACGCAGCCGGTTAAGCCTCACCGCGTTCCCTCACACCCGCAACCGGCGCCGTTCAGCCGCCGGCGAGCAGCGGCTCGATCGCCTTGTCGAGATCGGCGAGCGACAGCGCGCCCGGATAGCGCTTGCCGTTGATGAAGAAGGTGGGCGTGGCGTTGACGCGGAACTCCGCCTCGCCGCGCTCTCGCACCGCGACAACGCCGTCGTAAAGCGCGCGATCCTTGAGAGCGGTGTCGAAATCTTCCTGGGTGATGCCCGCCTGCCGCACGGTCTGGCGCAGCGAATCGAGCGGCTTGTCGTCGCCGGGCTTCGCCCAGGTCTTGCCCTGCTGGCTGAACAGCAGATCGGTGACGGCATAATACCTCTCGCCGCCGCCGAAGCGGGCCAGCATGAAGCCGAGCAACGCCAGATCGTCGAGCGGGAACTCGCGCAGGATGAACTTCACCTTGCCCGTATCGACATATTTTTCCTTGAAGGCGGCGAACGTCTCGTTGTGGAAGGCCGCACAATGGGAGCACGTCAGCGAAGCGTACTCGATCACCGTCACCCTGGCGTCATCGGCGCCAAGCACCGCGTCGCCCAGCGGGCCGGGCACGGCGAGCGCGACGACGGAGGCATCCTGCGCACGGGCCGCGCCGTAGCCGGGGCCGAAAAGCCCCGCAGCCGCGCCGGCGGCGATTCCTGTGAGCACATTGCGACGTGTCGTCATCTGTCCTGTCTCCAACGGCAGCAAACCATCCTGCGGCCGCCCCGCGCTCCCGGCCGGAACGTAACGCCGCCACCGGTGAAACTGGAGCATCCGCCGTCCCGTGGCAAGGGCCGCCGCCGTGCGATCACGCAAATATCAGCGGATATCGGGCTCCCTCGAAGCCCCGGTCAGGACTGGCTGATGCGTTCGATTCGCGCGCCGCATTGTCCCAGCTTGTGCTCCAGCGCCTCGAAACCGCGGTCGAGATGATAGACGCGGTTGACGGTGGTTTCTCCATCGGCCGCGAGCGCGGCGATGACGAGCGACACCGACGCGCGCAGGTCGGTCGCCATGACGGGCGCGCCGGTGAGGCGGCGCACGCCCTCGACATAGGCGAGATCGCCGTCGAGCCGGATGCGCGCGCCGAGCCGGGCGAGTTCCTGCACATGCATGAACCGGTTCTCGAAGATCGTCTCGCGGATGCGCGAGGTGCCGCGCGCCTTCGTCATCAGCGCCATGAACTGCGCCTGGAGATCGGTGGGGAAGCCGGGAAACGGCTCCGTCGTCACGTCCACGGCCGAGATGCCGTGGCCGTTGCGCACCACGCGGATGCCCTCGTTGGTGGCGGTGATTTCCGCTCCCGCCTGCTCCAGCGTGTCGAGCGCCGCCTGCAACAGATCCGGGCGCGCGCCCGAGAGCAGCACGTCGCCGCCGGTCATGGCCACGGCCATGGCGTATGTGCCGGTTTCGATGCGGTCCGGCAGCACGGTGTGCTCCGCGCCGCCCAGCCGCGACACACCGTCCACGACGATGCGCGCCGAGCCCGCGCCCGAGATGCGCGCGCCCATGGCGTTGAGGCAGTCGGCAAGATCGACGACCTCCGGCTCCCGCGCCGCGTTCTCGATCACGGTGGTGCCCCGGGCGAGCACAGCCGCCATCAGCGCCGTATGGGTGCCGCCGACCGTCACCTTCGGAAACACGATGTCGCCGCCCCGCAGGCCCTTCGGCGCGCGCGCGACGGCATAGCCGCCGTCGATCTCGATGTCGGCGCCGAGGCGCTCCAGCGCCATCAGCAGCAGGTCCACGGGGCGCGTGCCGATGGCGCAGCCGCCGGGCAGCGACACGCGCGCCTCGCCCATGCGCGCCAGCAGCGGCGCGATCACCCAGAAGCTCGCCCGCATTTTCGACACGAGTTCATAAGGCGCGGTGGTGTCGATGATGTCGCGCGCGCGCAGCCGGATGCTCTGGCCCGTCGTCGGCGTCTGGCCGGGGCGCTTGCCCGCGACGCCGTGGTCGACGCCGTGATTGCCGAGGATGCGCAGAAGCAGCGCCACGTCCGCAAGCCGCGGCACGTTGTGCAACTGCAACGTCTCGTCGGTGAGAAGGCTCGCGATCATCAGCGGCAAGGCCGCGTTCTTGGCGCCCGAAATCGGTATCGCGCCGTTCAGCGCTTCTCCGCCGACAATACGAATCTGGTCCATCCAGCCGCTTTCCCTCATCTAATGCGCCGCTCGCCGGCCGATTGTGGCGGCCCGCGTTCGCCCCGAGCACCGGATTGAACGCAGGCCGCAGAAAACTATAGACCTCCGGGCGGTTTGCACAACGGCACCCGATTCAGCGACGGTGCAAATCGTTCTCGTCCGCTCCCGACACCTCGTCGTCGCCGTGCGCTCCCGCACCCGGCTCCCCGCTTCCGGCCCCGGTTTCCGGCGCGGTCCCGGAGGGTCGCGCGGTCCCGGAGGCGCTTTCCTGCGCCTCGCGCGTCCGTTCGCGGGTCTGGCGCTTGCGGCGCTTGAGGTTTTCGCGCAACGCCAGCGCAAGGCGGGTCTGACGGTCCGGCGTCGACGTATTCATGACATGGCACCCGATGACGGCGGCACGCAAGGCTCGCTACCGGCGGCCGGCGGCGGAAGCACAGCGATAGCCACGCGAACGGCCGTATGCAACAGGAATATGACCGGGTTCCGCGGCGCGGCGACCGGCCGCCTGCGGCGAGACGACAGCTTGCGCCCACCGACATGCCGTGGGAAGTGTTGATTTATCGTTGATTATAACGATACTCGAACGGGTGAGGCGGTTTTCTGCCTGATGTCGCCCGATCAGGGAACAATTGCTTGCAGCCGCTGGCGGTTTCGCTCGCCCCGCGCCGGCCTTCATGGACAGCCGATGGATTACGATCACTATTTCAACGCCGCCCTCGATACCCTGCATCAGGAGCGGCGGTACCGCGTTTTCGTGACGCTGGAAAAGGATGCGGCCCGCTTCCCCTACGCCACCCGCCAGACGGACGACGGCACGCGCAACGTGGTCATCTGGTGCTCCAACGACTATCTCGGCATGAGCCGGCACCCCGACACCGTGGGCGCGATGGTGGAAACGGCGCAGCGCATGGGCGTGGGCGCGGGCGGCACGCGCAACATCTCCGGCACGAGCGGCCCGATCGTAGCGCTCGAGAAGGCGCTGGCGAAGCTGCACCGCAAGGAAGGTTCGCTCGTCTTCACCTCCGGCTACGTTTCCAACGAGACCGGCATCGCGACCATCGCGAAGCTGCTGCCCGATTGCCTGCTGCTGTCGGACGAGTGGAACCACAATTCGATGATCCAGGGCGTGCGTCGCTCGGGCGCGGAGAAGGTCGTCTTCCGCCATAACGATCTGGAGCATCTGGAGGATCTGCTGAAGGCGGCGGGGCGGGAGCGCCCGAAGATGATCGTGTTCGAGAGCGTTTACTCGATGGACGGCGACGTCTCGCCCATCCATGCCGTTTGCGATCTCGCGGAGCGCTACAGCGCCCTTACCTATATCGACGAGGTGCATGCGGTGGGTCTCTACGGCGCCACCGGCGCCGGCTATGCCGAGGAGGTGGGCGCGCAGGAGCGGCTCGATATCGTCGAGGCGACGCTGGCGAAGGGATTCGGCTGCATCGGCGGCTATATCTCGGCGAAGGCCGCGATCATCGACGCCGTGCGCTCCAACGCCCACGGCTTCATCTTCACCACCGCCCTGCCCCCTGCGGTGGCGGCGGCGGCGCTCGCCTCGGTGGAGCATCTGTCGACGAGCGACAGCGAACGCCAGGCGCATCGCCAGCAGGTGGCGCGCACCAAGGAGGTATTGGCGCGGGCCGGTCTTCCCGTGCGCGACAACCCGACTCACATCGTGCCGGTGATGGTCGGCGACCCGGAGCGCACCAAGGCGGCGAGCGACCTGCTGCTCGACGAGCACGGCATCTACGTGCAGCCGATCAACTACCCGACCGTGCCGCGCGGCACGGAACGCCTGCGCATCACGCCCACGCCGTTCCACAGCGATGCGCTGATCGAAGAGCTGGCGCAAGCGCTTGTCGCCGTCTGGCGCAAGCTGGATCTTCCCCTGCACGCCGCGCGCGCGGCGGCCTGAAGCGCCCCCGGCATCGAACGGGGGCTCCTGCACAACAATCCCCCGTTTCGTGCAGATGGGGGGTTGACGCGTGTGTCCGGCCCGCTTAAGGGTGAGCACATGGTCGAAACGTTATCGCGCTTCGCCTGCGGGTTTCCCGTTGCCGATCATGCCGGGTAGCCCTGCGTGGGGCAACGCTCCGCGCATCTCGGGGGCCTGACTTCAGGCATTCCTCCGACGCTGTGGTAGCTCAGTGGTAGAGCACTCCCTTGGTAAGGGAGAGGTCGAGAGTTCAATCCTCTCTCACAGCACCATTTTGCCGGCGACCATCCGAAAATCCGCAGAGCTGCGTCCGCCGGGCGCCTTACATGGATAAGCGCTTGCATGGACAGCGCTTGCCGCTTCTCTCGTCGGATGTTTTTGCGTCAAACCCGCGGGAGCGGGCGAGCGTGATTCGCGAATCTTCTGCTGGATCAGGCCGACCATTCCCGACATTGCTTCGAGCCTGTCCGGCGTGGCGTCGACGCGATCATTGCGCCGCTACCCACAGCTTGCGCCTGACCGGCTTCACCGGGACCGTTATGACGATCAGGCAGGAGACCACGAGCCCGACACCGACCCAGCCCAGCGGCGGCAGCCGTTCGCCCACGATCGCGACCGCCAGCACCGCCGCGACGACCGGCTCGATCAGCGTGATCGTTGTCGCCATGCTCGCCGGAATCCGGGCCAGCCCCATGCCGAAGCAGATGTAGCCGAGGAACATGGGCACGACCGCCATGTAGATTCCGACCGCCGCGTTGTTCCAGGAAGCGAGAAATGGCCCGCCGGCGGCGATCAGGACGGGCATGAGCAACAGACCGCCGATCCCGAAAGTGGCCCCCATTGATGCCGACGATTTTATGCCGCGCAACATCAGCCAACGCGCCGTCCAGGAATACAGGGCATAGGTCAGCCCGCCGACAAGGCCGAGCCCGACGCCGGCGACGGTCGCGCTGCCGGTCGTCGCCTGTTCATGCGCCGCACCTTCGGCGATGCAGAGAAGGACCACCATGCCGAGAAGCCCGATGAAGGCTCCGCACAACCACCGCCGGGAAAGGAGCGCGCCATCGAGGAAATATTCGATCAGGGCGGACAGCAGCGGCGCGGACCCGATGGTGACGACGGTCCCGATCGTGACCCCGGCCAGCCGCATGGAGCCGTAGAAAGCCAGAGGGTAAATCGCGACCGCCAGCCCGCCCAGCAGGAGATGGCGCCAATGTCGCCTCAGGTCGGGAAGAGCGCGGAGAATGCCTCTCCCCGCCAGCATCGCCTGCGGCAGCCCGCCGACTCCCATGGCGGCCGCACCGATCGCGGCCGCGCTGACATCGGGCGCGAAAGTGGCGGCCGTGCCGGTCGTGCCCCATACGATTGCCGCGAACAGGACTGCGGTGACACCGATTCTGTGATTGCGTGAAGAGCCGGTCACAATGCCTCCAGCATGTCGGAGGCCATGGCCCGGGCGTCCAGAACGAGGGCGCCGCTCCCTTCGAGCCCGGCCCGCGTCATCGCTCCCTCCAGCAGAAAAGCCAATTGTCTTGCCAGGCGGGCCGCCCGGCCCGCGTCGTTCGGGAGCAGTTCCGACAGATGCGTCGTCAGCAGGGTTTCGACTTCTTCCTTGTGACGCCTGACGGCCTGCCGGCCGGCATCGTCGGCGGCAAGTTCGGCCGCGGCATTGAGAAGGCCGCAACCGCGAAAACCCCGCTCATAGGCTTGCTCCGCATGGTCCCGATAGGCATCGAAGACGGTGAGGACCTTGTCGCGCGGCGTCGTCGCATGTCTCAACCGGGCGCGATAAAGGCCGAGCCATTCGGCATGGCGGGCTTCCAGATACCGGTTCACCAGATCCGATTTCGAAGCGAAGTTGTTATAAAGACTCTTCTTCGCAACACCTGCCTTCAGAACGATGGCGTCGATGCCCGTCCCGCCAATGCCGTTGTCATAGAAGAGAGCGGCGGCAGCCCGGAGCAACCGCTCTCGGGCGCTATCTTCCGCACGGGGTCCGGGCATTTCATAAAATCCCTCCAAAGGAGGTATACCGGGCTACCTACTTTATCGAAACCGGAAGGTCAATGAAATGCCCGTCATTTTACAGTGCCGGATGAGATCGGGCCGACCAGAGAGCGTTGCGAAGCGGCGTCGGCACTCAAACGAAAAGCGCCGACATCCCGATTCGGTTCGCGCCAGTACGCCTCCGCGAGGAGCATCGTCCAGAAAGGTGCGCATTCCTATGGTCGACAAGGATGCTTCAAATCAAGAAATCAGAGCAAACCTTCCGATTCCTTCTAAAGATCGAACTGATAGCTTGCCGGAACGTAGCGATAGCCCGTTTCCGCCTTTTCCACGAAACCGATCGACGGAAACGGGAAATGATAGCCGATGAACGGCAAGCGGTCGGTCGCGATCCGGTCGAATATTTTCTTGCGTGTCGCGGCGGCTTGCGCCTTGTCGATATCGTAGGCGACATGCCAGTCGGGACGTTGCAGCGACACGACATAATGATTCGCCGTGTCGGCCGTGAGCAGTATCTGCTTGCCGGCGGATTGAAGGTGGAAGGCCAGATGCCCCGGCGTATGCCCGAAGGCCGCGATGCTGGTGATGCCGCTGACGACATTGTCGCCCGCCTTGATGAACGTGGTCTTCTCGGCAAATGGCACGACTTTCGCCTGCACCGCCTTGGCATTGTTCTCCGCCGGCGTTCCCGCCCTGGCGGAATCGGTCCAGAAATCGTACTCGATCTGCCCGACGACATAGCGGGCGTTGGGGAAGGACGGATTGCCGCCGCCGGTGAGCCCGTTGATGTGGTCGCCGTGAAGATGCGTCAGAACCACAATGGTGATCGCATCCGGCGTATAGCCGGCCGCCCGCAGATTGGCCTCAAGCTGCCCCAGCCCGTTGCCGCGCCCATCCGCGCCGAAGCCGGTATCGAACAGGACGAGGTCGCTCCCCGTATTCACGAGCACGGGCGCGAAACCGGTGACGAAGCGATTCTCGGGCAGGAAATTCTCGCGCAACAGGGCCCCGACCGTTTCCGGCGTCTGGTCCGCGCCGAAGATGGGGTGAGGCCCGTCGGCCGCCCGCTTGCCGTCGAGCAGCGTGACGACCTCGAAATCGCCGATACGGATGCGCCGGAAGCCGGGCGCGTCCGCGCTCGCGCGCGGCGTCTCGGCCTGCGCGGCGCGTGTCATGATCTGCGGCATGGCCAGGCCGGCGATCGCCAGCGTCGAGCCCACCATCAGATTGCGGCGGGTGCACAGGTTTTGCGTATGATTTTCGGCTGTCATGGAACGGCTCCGATAAGGCAGATGCGACACGGCATCGGCCATGCGGGTCAGCGGGAGCGGACAGGATACACGAATCGGCACCGTGAGGCCGTTCCTCGGTATAATGACGCCTTTCACGATTCCGTTTTGCTTGCGCGACGCGCGGAGGGCGTGGATATTGCGGCAAGCCGGCAAATCGGACTTGACCGGAAGCGGCTGGACCGCTAGGAACCATGCTCTGAAATGAGCGGAAGCCTCCCGGTGCCGCAGCACATGCGGCGCGCGGGAATTGTTATTTTTTTGACCGGCAGGCCATGCGCTGGGCCGGGCGGAGAACGGTTCGATGAAAATTCGCAATTCGCTGAAGTCGATCCGCGGCCGTCATCGCGACAACCAGCTCGTGCGTCGCAAGGGCCGTGTGTACATCATCAACAAGACGCAGAAGCGCTACAAGGCGCGTCAGGGTTGATGCCCCCGCTTTCCTCGTGCGCGAGGCAGGATGTGCGTGAAGTCTGACGGCTCCCGGATACGCTCCGGGGGCCGTTTTCTTACTGAGTTCTCTTGCCAGGGTTCCTTGCCCGGATTCCCCGACCGAGTTCCTTGCCGGGTTTTCATGGCGTATTTTCATATGGCGTGTTTTCATGATGCATTGCCATGGTGGCCGGCGGCGGGAGACCGCTCCGCGTGAATGTTCGATCGCCTGACGACGCGCCGGAGAGCGATTCCCTGCCCGCTTTCGGCCTGATCTGGCCCGGCAAGGCGGAGGCCCGCCGCGCCGCCCGCACGCCGACGCCGCTTCGCCTGCGCGACGCGCCGGAGGCCGGCCTTTCCCCGCACGCCACGCGCAACCTGCTGATCGAGGGCGACAATCTCGACGCTCTCAAGCTGCTGCTGGCGGACCATGCCGGCAGCGTGAAGCTCGTCTACATCGATCCGCCCTACAACACCGGCAGGCCCCTGCCCTATCGCGACGATTTTCGTGCGGCCGATCCGGGCATCCCGGATGCGGAGCGGGCGCCCGTGTGGTTGCGGCCGCATGCCGCATGGCTGTCGATGATGTACCCTCGTCTCGTGCTTGCGCGCGAAATGCTGCGCGACGACGGGCTGATCTTCATCAGCATCGGCGACGAGGAACTGGACAGCCTGACGCAGATCGGCCGCGAGATCTTCGGCGACGAGAATTTCTGCGGACATCTGATCTGGGAGCGGAAGAAGAAGCCGTCGTTTCTCGATGCGCGCATGGGCCGGGTGACGGAGTTCATCGTCTGCTTCGCCCGCGACCGCGCCAGGGCCCCCGCCTTTACGGCCGGCTCCGTGACGTCGGGGAAGAAATATCCGTTCAACAATGCAGGGAACGGCTTGCAGGTGCTGACGTTTCCCGCTGCGTCCGTCTCGTTCGGCTGCGGCGACGGCCTCATTGCGCCGCAGGACATGTCCGCCGGCAACATCGTCACCGAACTGCTCGACGCGGTGGAAATCCGCGACGGCGCGAATCGCAACGCCTTCCGGCTGAAGGGCGAATGGCGCTATGCACAGGCGACGCTCGATGCCCTCGTGGCGGAGGGCGCGCGGATCACCATCCGCAAGGTCCCCTTCCGGCCCAATCTCGTGAGCCGGTCGCAGGCGCGCAAGAAGACCGCGAGCCTGCTTTCCTACCGCACCAACGGCGTGCCCACCAACGAAGACGGAACGGCGGAACTGCGGGCGCTGTTCGGGGCCGATGTCATGCCCTATCCCAAACCCTCCGGCCTCATGGCCTACCTGATCGACATGGTGACGGAAGACGGCGATGCGGTGATGGATTTTTTCGCCGGCTCCGGCTCCACGGCGCATGGCCTGTGGCGGGCGGATATCGCCGCCGGCTTCCGGCGCCGCTTCATCCTCGTGCAATCCCCCGAGCCCACGCGCCAGCCCCGCGCCGGCGGCGGCTGGCGGACGTCATCGGCATGGGAAGCCGGCTTTCCCACCATGTTCGCCGTCACGCTGGAGCGGCTGCGGCGCACGGCGGCGGCGCTGACGGGCGACGGCGCGAAAGCCGATCTCGGCTTCCGCGTCATGCAGGTCATCGACGAACACGGCGACCCGAACCGTCTCGACGTTCCGAACCACTCTGGCGATCAATAAAACTGCTGACAGGAGCGGCGGGTTGTCGTATCCATACAACAGTGTTGTACGGATACACCATTGCCGCGAATCGGGTTGCCGGTGGCGCGGCTGCGGCGTGGTCCTGCTGGCGTGAGGGCGGCGGCGGCTTGGTTCAGGTTACGGAGAAACGGCGCAAGCGCGAGGCGCGCGTCTCGGGCATCCTCGGCACCGTGGCGGTGGGGCTGGGGCTGTGCTCGGCGCTGGCCACCTTTCTCGTGCTCGCCGGGCTGACGCCGATCCTGCCCACGCATTCCGTGGTGGTGTGGGCGCTGGTCAGCAACGGCATTCTGGTGGCGCTGCTCGCGGGCATCGTGGTGTGGGAGACGTGGGCGATCGTGCGGGCGCGCCGGGCCGGGGCGGCTGCGGCGGGCCTGCATGTGCGCATCGTCTCGCTGTTCAGCCTCGTCGCGGCGTTTCCCGCCGTGCTGGTGGCTGTCGTCGCCTCGATCACGCTGGAGCGCGGGCTCGATCCCTGGTTCACCAATTCGTTGAAGGCGCTGATCGCCAACACGTCGGAAATCGCCGACGCCTATCGCGAGAGCCAATGCCGGAATCTGGCCCGCGAGACGGACCTGATGGCCGCCGACCTCAATCGCGCGCTGGTGCTCTACCGGGCCGACCGCAAGCTGTTTCAGGATTTCCTGCGCTCGCGCGCCACTTTTCTCGGCTTTCCGGTCGCCATGCTGGTGAAGCCGGACGGCACCATCGTCGAGCGCGTCGACGCGGACGAGAACGAGCGGCTGCCCGGCCCGAGCCCGGACGACATCGAATCGGCCAATTCGCGCGATCCGATCTGCCTCATTCCCCAATCCGGCAATCTTTTCCGCTCCATCCTGCGTCTGGAATGGGAGGAAGAGACGTTGCTCTACGTCGCCCGGCCCGTCGACCCGCGGGCGGTGGAGTTTCCCGCCGTGGCGGAGGTGGGGGTGGCGTATTATCAGGCGCTCGAGGAAAAGAAGGTCACGATCCAGGTCGTCTTCGCGCTGATGTTCGCGCTGGTGGCGCTGATCGTGCTGCTGTCGGCGGTCTGGTTCGGGCTCAGTCTCGCCAACAGGCTTGTGTCGCCCATCCGCCGCCTCATCCACGCCACGGATCAGGTGGCGAGCGGAAACTTCTACGTGCGCGTGCCGGTGCTGCGGACGGAGGGCGATCTGGGCCATCTCAGCACCACGTTCAACAAGATGACCACGGAGCTGCGCCAGCAGCACGACGGGCTCGTGGCCGCCAACGAGGTGATCGACCAGCGCCGGCGGTTCACGGAGGCGGTGCTCGCCGGCGTCTCGGCGGGCGTCATCGGCACGGACGGCGAGGGCATCGTCAACATCGTCAACCGCTCGGCCGAGGCGCTGATCGGCACCCCGGCGGCGGAGCTGATCGGCCGCCCGGCCGCCGAGGTCATTCCCGAAATCGCCGATCTGGTCACGGAGGCGCTGGAAAGCGTGCGCCGCGCGCAGGCGCAGGGGCGCGCGCTGGCGCAGGGGCAGGTGTCGCAGGGGCAGGTGTCGCTGGCGCGCGGCGGGCGCGACGAGCGCATGCTGAACGTGCGCGTCACCAGCGAGAAGGACGAAGGCGAGGATCGCGGGTTCGTCATCACGCTCGACGACATCACCGGGCTCGTTTCCGCCCAGCGCACCGCCGCATGGGCGGACGTGGCGCGGCGCATCGCGCACGAGATCAAGAACCCGCTGACCCCCATCCAGTTGTCGGCCGAGCGCATCCGGCGCAAATACGGCAAGGTGATCACCGAGGACCGGCAGGTGTTCGACCAATGCGTGGAAACCATCGTGCGCCAGGTCGACGACATCAAGCGCATGGTGGACGAGTTCTCCTCCTTCGCGCGGATGCCCAAGCCCGCGCAGGCGGATGAGGATATCGTGGAGACGGTGCGGCAGGTGCTGTTCCTGATGCATGTCGGCTCTCCCGACATCGTGTTCGCGCAGGAGCTGCCGGAAGCGCCGATCGTCGCCCATTTCGACCGCCGGCTGCTGTCGCAGGCGCTGACCAACATCGTCAAGAACGCCACCGAGGCGGTCAAGGCCGTGCCGGAGGCCGAGCGCGGGGCCGGCCGCATCACGGTCGCCGTCCGGCGCGAGGCGGACCGCGTCGTCATCGAGGTGACGGACAACGGCAAGGGTTTTCCGCGCGAGAACCGCCACCGGCTGCTCGAACCCTACATGACCACGCGGGAGGGAGGCACCGGCCTTGGCCTCGCCATCGTCGGCAAGATCCTCGAGGACCACGGCGGGGGCATCCAGCTTCTCGACGCGCCTGGCGGGCGCGGCGGGCGCGTCGTGCTGTGGTTGCCCCTGCAGGGCACGGCGGGGCGGCAGGCCGCGCCGGAAAAGGTGGCGGCATCAACCGAGCCTGTCCGGCCCTATGAGAGGGTCGGCGGCGAGAACCGGGAGCCAGGGCATGAGCGCTGACATTCTCATCGTCGACGACGAGGCGGACATCCGCGATCTCGTCGCGGGTATTCTGGAGGACGAAGGCCACCGGGCGCGCACGGCGGGCAGTTCCGACGAGGCGCTGGCGGCCATCGAGGCACGCCGCCCGCATCTGGTCTTCCTCGACATCTGGTTGCAGGGCAGCCGGCTGGACGGGTTGCAGGTGCTCGATATCGTCAAGGAAAACAATCCCGAGCTGCCGGTCGTCATGATTTCCGGCCATGGCAATATCGAGACGGCCGTCTCCGCGATCCGGCGCGGGGCCTACGATTTCATCGAGAAACCGTTCAAGGCCGACCGCCTCGTGCTGGTGGCGGAACGCGCGCTGGAGGCGTCGCGCCTGCGCCGGGAGGTGAAGGATCTGCGCGCGCGCTCCGTGCAGGCCAGCCGCATCGTGGGCCATTCCGCCGCCATCAACCAGCTTCGCCTCACCGTGGAGCGCGTGGCCCCCACCAACGCCCGCGTGCTGATCACCGGCGCGCCCGGAGCGGGCAAGGAGCTGGTCGCGCGCACCATCCACACCATGTCCAGCCGGGCGTCGGCGCCCTTCGTCGTGATCAACGCCGCCACCATCACGCCCGACATCATGGAGCAGGAGCTTTTCGGCGTCGAGAGCGGCGACGGGCGCGGGCGGCGCGTGGGCGCGCTGGAAGAGGCCCACGGCGGCACGCTTTATATAGATGAAGTCGCGGACATGCCGCGCGAGACGCAAAGCCGCATCCTGCGCGTGCTCGTCGACCAGAACTTTCAGCGCGTGGGCGGCACGGCGCGGGTGCATGTCGATGTGCGCATCGTCGCCTCCACCGGCCGCGACCTCGCGCACGAGATCGCGCAAGAGCGCTTCCGCGAGGATCTCTATCATCGGCTCAGCGTGGTGCCGATCCGGGTGCCCTCGCTCGCCGAGCACCGCGAGGACGTGCCGGAACTGATCACCTTCTTCATGGACCAGATCTCGCAGGCGACGGGCCTGCCGCGGCGCGCCATCGCCGATGATGCGCTGGCGGTGCTCCAGTCCCACGACTGGCCGGGCAACGTGCGCCAGTTGCGCAACAATGTCGAGCGGCTGATGATCCTGGCCGGCGGCGAGCCCGACGCCGCCATCACGGCGGACATGCTGCCGGCCGAAATCGGCACGCTGGTGCCCACCACGCCCGCGGGCGCGGGCGGCGAGAAGCTGATGAGCCTCACCCTGCGCGACGCGCGCGAGATTTTCGAGCGCGAGTACCTGATCGCCCAGATCAACCGCTTTTCGGGGAATGTGTCGCGCACCGCCGAGTTCATCGGCATGGAGCGTTCGGCACTGCACCGCAAGCTCAAGTCGCTCGGTATCGGCGGCTGATGCGGGACGGTTGATTTCCTGGCCGTCCGTGGAAGACTTCCGACACGGATGGGCGGTTCCGGTGCCGATTGTCATCGTTGTGTTGCGCAACACTGTCACAACGCATCTGTCGTGGCGGGTAGCGACATGAGGACATGAGCGGTGCTGATCATTGATGGCGTGACAAGGCGATTTGGCGACAAGGCTGCGGTGGCCGATGCGCGGGTCGAGATTCCGGTCGGCAGCATGGTGGGCGTCATCGGGCGCTCCGGCGCCGGCAAGTCCACGCTGCTGCGCATGATCAACCGGCTGATCGATCCCACCGAAGGGCGCATCCTGTTCGAGGATGCGGACATCACCCGCCTGCGCGGCGCGGCGCTGCGCAACTGGCGCTCGCGCGCGGCGATGATCTTCCAACAGTTCAACCTGGTCAACCGGCTCGACGTGCTCACCAACGTGCTCACCGGCCGCCTCAATCACGTGCCGCTGTGGCGCTCGCTCACCAAGACCTTCACCGACGCCGAGCGGACGCTCGCGCTGCGCGCGCTGGAGCGGCTGGGCATCGCGGAAGTGGCCTTGCAGCGCGCGGATACGCTTTCCGGCGGCCAGCAGCAGCGCGTCGCGATCGCCCGCACCCTGCTTCAGGAGCCGCGGATCATTCTGGCGGATGAGCCGATCGCCTCGCTCGATCCGCTCAACGCGAAGGTGGTGATGGACGCGCTGCGCGACATCAACCAGCGGGACGGCATCACCGTCATCTGCAATCTGCACACGCTCGACACCGCGCGCCATTACTGCGACCGGATCGTCGGCATGGCCAACGGCCGCATCGTCTTCGACGGCACGCCGGAGGAGCTGGACGACGCCGTGGTGCGGCAGATCTATGGGACCGACGGCGCGGCTCTCGACGAGCGCATCACCTCGACCAGCATCGTTCCAGGCAGGAAGCTCGCACCTGAGGCCACTCCCGCCTGAACCCCGCCGCCGGCGGGGTTTCCGGCAGCGGGCGCAAGAGCCATGCCCCACCGTTCTTGTCAACTCTCACGGAGTACCACCATGCTTCGCAAGCTGATGCTCGCGGCCGCCGCCGCGCTCGCGCTCGCCGCCCCTGCCGCTGCCCAGGGCTACAAGGATACCGTCAAGGAATTTCGCGTCGGTCTGATCGGCGGCGAAAACGCCACCGACCTGCTGACCCGCAACGAGGACTACCGCAAGCTGCTCGAGACGGAACTCGGCATCCCGGTCAAGCTCTATCCGGCCACGGACTACGCCGGCATCATGCAGGCCATCGGCGCCGGGCAGGTCGAGCTGGCCGCCTTCGGCGCCTCGGGCTTCGCCGGCGCCTATCTCGACTGCAACAAGTGCATCGAGCCGCTCGTCGTCGCGGAAGAGAACGACGGTTCCACCTTCTACTATTCGGTCGCCGTGGCGCGCGCCGACAGCGGCATCAACTCGCTCGACGACGCCAAGGGCAAGTCGCTTGCCTTCGCCGACCCGAACTCGACGTCCGGCTACCTGATCCCCAACGCCACGCTGAAGGCCGAGGGCAAGGACCCCGAGAAGTTCTTCTCGCGCGTGGGCTTCGCCGGCGGCCATGAGCAGGGCGTGCTCGCGGTGCTCAACAAGCAGTATGACGTCGCCGTGACGTGGACTTCGGGCCAGGGCGACATCAACGAGGGCTATTCGCGCGGCAATCTGCGCGCGATGGTGGACAAGAAGCTCCTCGACATGAAGGACGTCAAGATCATCTGGCAGTCGGGCAAGATCCCGAACGGCCCGGTTGCGATCCGCGCCGATCTGCCGGCGGATCTGAAGGAGAAGCTGCTTCAGATCCACCTCGATCTGCCCGTGAAGCACCCCGCCATCTACCAGGCGATCGAGCGCGGCACCGGCAAGGGCTACGCGAAGGCGACGCTTGAGCTTTACGAAGACATCATCAAGCTGCGTCAGGCCGAGGCCACGGGCGGCCGCAAGAACTGATCCACGCAAGCCTGATGCGGCCCGCCCGGTTTCGGCCGGGGCGGGCCGCATCGGTCCGCGTCCGCCTGCTCTTTGGAGCCGTTTGCGTTCAAGTCGATCCATCGAGTTGAACGCAAGTCGCGGTAAAATGTGAAGTTGAGAGCAGGATGGCGATTCAATCTGATCGCTTCGTGCTCTAGGAGCGCATTCTGATCGCTCAGAACCAAAAGACCAGGCCGTGTTCCCGCAACCGCGAGAAGTGTGTGCGTCATGACGTCAGTCGAGACATCCGGTGCCCCGATATCCGGCGCTTACGACATCATGCGTCGGCGCATCGATGACCATCGCCGCGAGAAATTCCGCGCCACGCTGGCCGGCGTGGTCATTTTCGCCGCCCTGTTCGCGCTTGCCGCCTGGTGGACGGATTTCGGTCTCCTGCCGGTGATCGAGGGGCTGCCGAAACTGGGCGAGTATGTCTCGAAACTGTTCTCGACGCCCGTGGCGCAGGGTTCCGCGGAGCGCATTCCCATTCTCTCCCTGTCGCATCTTTTCGGCGACTGGGACACGAAGCAGTCCCTGCTTTACTGGTTTTACAACATCAACACGTTTCTGGCCCTGTTGCTCGACACCGTGGCCATGGCCGTGCTCGCGACGCTGCTTGGTTTTTCCGTCGCTTTCGTGCTGAGCTTCCCGGCGGCCTACAACCTGTCTCCGCATGGTTCGATCGTGTGGATATCGCGCCGCTTCCTCGAGGTGCTGCGATCGATTCCCGATCTCGTCTTCGCGCTGTTCTTCGTGTTCTGCTACGGCATCGGCCCGCTCGCGGGCATTCTCGCAATGGGGCTGCATTCGGCCGGCGCACTCGGCAAGCTGTTTTCGGAGCTGAACGAGAATGCGAGTCCGCGGCCGGCGGAGGGCATCCGGGCGGTGGGCGGCAACTGGTTCGAGACGATCCGCTACGCCATCGTGCCGCAGGTGCTGCCCGGCTTTCTGAGCTACGGCCTGCTGCGTTTCGAGATCAACGTGCGTTCTTCCGCCATCATCGGCGTGGTGGGCGCCGGCGGCATCGGCGAGGAGTTGAAGAAGGTGATCAACTTCAACCGCTATGAGGACATCAGCGCCGTGATCCTTCTGATCGTGCTGCTGGTTGTGGCAATCGACGCGCTGTCCGGCTTCCTGCGCCAGCGGCTCATCCGCGACGCGCGGGTGGTTTGACGCGCACCGTCCCGGCGTGCCTGTGGATCGACAGCAAATGGACCAAAGATATGCGCCCCATCCGTCTCGACGCCGTTACGCCTGAGGAAATCCGCGCCGCGCGGCTTTACAATCCGGGGGCTTTCGGCCTGTCGCCATCGCGGCGCACGCTTGTGGGTTGCGGCCTCGCGGCGGCGCTGGCCATGCTCGTATGGCTGCACATGGCTTATGGCCTGACGCCGGCGCGCCTGCTGTCGCCCGATCCGCGCGCCGGCCTGCTGCTGGCGAATTTTTTCGACTGGTCCAACTTCGCCAATTTCGCGCATGCGGATATTTTCCGCTCGCTGGGCGAAACCGTGGCGATGGCGTTCATCGGCACCTCGCTGGCCGCCCTCGTGGCGCTGCCGCTGGCGTTCCTGGCGGCGCGCAACGTGATTCCGGCGTTTATCCTGCGGGTATTGACGAAGCGTCTGTTCGACGTGGCGCGGGGCATCGACCAGGTGATCTGGGCGCTGATCTTCATCTCGGCGGTCGGCCTCGGGCCCCTTGCGGGCATTCTGGCGATCTTCATCAGCGACATGGGCACGTTCGGCAAGCTTTTCGCGGAGGCGATCGAGAACACCGAGAAGGGGCCTGTCGAGGGGCTGCAATCGGTAGGGGCATCTCCGGTGACGGTACAGCGCTATGCCCTGTTGCCGCAGGTATTGCCGGTTTACGTGTCGCAGGCGTTGTATTTTTTCGAATCGAACACGCGTTCGGCCACCGTGCTGGGTCTCGTCGGCGCCGGCGGCATCGGTTTCGAGCTGATATCGCGCTGGCAGGTGATGCGTTTCGACGAGGTGGCCTACATCATCCTGCTGATTCTGATCACGGTCGGCCTGCTCGATCAGATCTCGCGGATGGTGCGCGAGCGCCTCATCGGGAGCGTTCACACCTGACGGCCGTTGCGGCAGCGGGGTTGCCGACGGCGCATGGTGGAAAAGGGAGAATGTTTGCCGGTTCGTTCAAAACAGCCCTTGCCACCGGCATGACAAATGGGTAGAAGCCACTCCTGCTGTCGCATGTTCGTTGCGGTTCCGGTCTGCGCTGGAATCGATACCTGATGCGAAACCGTTACGGTGTCGGCCTGCCACTGATGATGCCATGTCGTCGTCATTGACGGGGTTGTCTCCGAAGGTATTCGTATGGCGACAACGGCGGCGGGATTGGCGTCACGGAATTCTGTTCCGGGGTCAATGTCTGGAGAGGTGGCCGAGTGGTTGAAGGCGCACGCCTGGAACGCGTGTATACGGGCAACCGTATCGAGGGTTCGAATCCCTCTCTCTCCGCCACTTCGGTATAAAACCGGGAACGCCGATTCCCGCCGATTTCCCTCCTTTCGCAGCCACCAATGTCCGCAGCAGGGTGTTTTTCGATCCCATGATGCGAACCGCGTCGTCGGCGACCTCGACGCGCTGAGCGAAGGCCCGGACGTGTTCCCGCCGATAGCCGCCCTTTCCAAGCCTCATCCGGCTGCGGGCTTCGGTCGCCATTTCCCGAACGGCAATGCCTGTCAGGCCCTGATGGGCCGAGCTTGCGAGCATGGCTTCGATTCGTGAGGCATCGGCTCGCGCCTGGTCCCGTAGAGCGGTCAGCCCTGCAATCCGCTCACCAAGGGCGGACTCGGCAGGATCGAGCGAACCGGACTCGATGGCATCATAGAGCCGCTTGAGGCGCATATCCGCCTCGGCCGCGCGCTGGTTCAGTTCGGCGATGTGCTGGCCGCGCCGCTCGATGCTTTCCTGTCGGCGATCCAGCAGCGTGGCGAGGATTTCTTCGATCCGCTCGGGGTCGAGCAGCCTTTCCTCGATATGGTTGACCACCATGCGGTCGAGCTTGTCCATGGGGATGGCTCGGCCCTTGCAGCCGGTATCGCCCTGCCGCGCCCGGATCGAGCAGGCATAATAGCGATAGCGGCCGCTCTTGCCGGTGCGTAGCGTCATGGCCCCGCCGCAGTTGCCGCAATAGCAGATGCCCGTCAGCAGGTTCGGCCCGCTGACGACGCGCGGCGGCGTCACCTTCGGATTGTTAGCCTGCAACCGCTTCTGGACGCCCTCGAACGTCTCAAGGTCGATCAGCGGCGGCACCGCGACGGTGACAACTTCCTCGGCGGGTTTCAGCTCCTTGGCCTTGGACCGCTTATTGAACTGATGCTCGCCGATATAGGTGCGGCGGGTCAGGATGCGGTGAAGCTGGCCGATGCCCCACCGCCCGCCGTTGCGGGTGAAGATGCGGTTCTTGTTCAGATGGTTGACAATGGCCTTGACGCCCATCGGGCCGGACGTGCCGTCGCCTTCCGACGCAAGCCGGAAGATCATCCGCACGGTGTCGGCGTGAAGCGGGTCGATCTCCAGCTTTTTCTTCATCTTCGATCCGCGCTGCTCGGCATCGATGACGCGGTAGCCGATGGGCGGCAGGGAGCCGTTCCAGAAGCCCTGCCGCGCGTTCTCCTTCAAGGCGCGCAGGACGTGCTTGGCGTTCTCCTTGGACTGGTATTCATCGAATAGCGCCATGATCTGCCGCATCATGACGTGCATGGGATCGTCGCCCATCTCCTGCGTGATGGAGACAAGGCGCACGCCGTTCTTCGCCAGCTTCCTGACGTAAAACTCCAGCTCGAAGTGATCGCGGAAGAAACGCGAGAAGCTATGAACCACGACGACATCGAAGGGCGCGGGCTTACTGGTGCCGGCCTCAATCATCCGTTGGAACTCGGGGCGGCGGTCGTTGGTCGCAGATGCTCCGGCTTCCACGAAGGTTTCGACAAGCTGGTAGCCACGCGAGGCGCAATAGGCTTCGCCCTGCTTGCGCTGGTCGGGGATCGACACGTCATGCTCGGCCTGCCGCGTCGTAGAAACGCGCAGGTAGAGCGCGGCGCGCAGCGCGACGTGGGGACTCTGCATATTCATAGCGCGCCTCCTTTCGCGGCCCGGCGTTCGATCAGCGGCAACTCCAGCGCCACGCGGTCATGCAGCACCTTCGGCACGAGCTTCTGGCCCTCGCCGGGGTCCATGCGAATGAGGCCATAGTTCGCCATCGTCTTGAGCGTTCGAGACAGGCTGGGCTTCGTTCGCCCGGTGATCCGCGACAATTCCTCCAGCGATCCGGGCGACTGCTCGTAGATGACACGCAGCAGCTCTCGGTTCCCGCTGGACAGGATTTGCGCGAAGGATTCCGTGGACGTGAACCACACCTTCGGATCGTCGGGCGCGGGCTTTTCCTCGCCGCGCGCAATCCGCATGGTGCGGTCCTTCATCTCGTCATAGTCGGCGATCCCGACTTTCAATGTGGTCATAGCACACCTCGCTCCTTCAGCACCGCATCGACCGCCTGCCAGAAGTCGGCCAGCAAGGCGGCCGCATCCTCCCAGGCGTAAGGCTTCACGGTCTGGAGGCGGTGCCGATGATCCATCGGTTCGCCGCGTCTCCCCCGGCCGACCGGATGGGCGTTGTCGAAGCCGACCAGCCGTTCGCCCGAAGGCCCATGAAGCGTGAGCGAGTAGTCGAGGCCGTGCGGCTTTTCCGGCGAAGCCGGAATGCGCGTGACGACAAACTTTACCCAATGACCGCCTTCGGGATCGACGACAAGCACTTGCCCGTCCAGGTCCAGAAGCGTGTCGAGGCTCGGATCGCGATCCCCGCTCATGACTTACTGTTACCATTAGATGTTAACGGTGGCAAGCTGTCATTGCCCGGATCGGCATCGACGGGGCCGAACAGCCGGTCGAGAACGTCGCCGAAATACCGCTCGAAGATGTCGATTTCCGCCTCTGTGACCGGCACGCGCTCGGGCCAGTCGTCGATGATGGGCAGCTTCTCTATGTCAAAGATATGGGGCGACGGCTCCCGACGTGGTAGGCGCTCCGCTGGCGTCGGATCGTTGGCATAGTCATAGAGGTCATCAGGAAACGCTTGCGGGATCGAATGCCGGGGACGCCCTCTCGGGGCGCGGCGGTGCCTGGCGCACATGGAATCCTCCTTGGTTCGCAGGTGGATTCCGGGGCGCTAAAGCCCCGGAATTAAGCGAACCATGGAGGGGGAACGGCGGGCTGTAGCGTGCCGCATTCGCGCCTGTGCGCTGGCGGCACCCCTACGGTAAAGAATCAGAGAGGTTGCCGCCGCGCCTTGGCGAAACCGCGATCCGTGGTGATGAATCGCTCCAGCATCGGCACGATGAGCCTGATGGGATCGGCGGCGGACCGGCCGCTTTCGCGCGCCAGCACCTCGGCATAGGCGGCCAGATCGCGGTGGAGCTGCGCGGGCAACTCCACCGTCACCTTCACCGGCTTGTCGTCGGCCAGAGGGCCGAGTTTCAGCTTCGCCATGGTCAACTCCTGTAGGGTTCGAGCACAAGATCGCGGGTGACGATGACCCTGACAGGGAAGCCAGGCCGGATGGTCAGCGTCGGTGCGACCTGCAACTCGCGCTGGACGATCTGCTGTCCGGCCTGGTTGATGGTGTCCTGCGCCCCGTCGCGGATGGCGCGGATCAGCCTGTCCTCGTCGTCGGTCGCCAGTTCGGTGCCGATGCCGAGCAGCGTGGACAGTCCGGCCGCCTTCATCAGATCCCACCAGTGATAATCGACGCCATCCTCAAGCCCGGCATAGCCGGAAGCATCCGCGCCCGGTTGCCGCTCCAGCACGATAGAGCGGCCGTTGGGCAGGATGAGGCGGTTCCACACCAACAACACCCTGCGCTGGCCGAAGGTCACACCGGCATCATACTGGCCGATGATGCGCGTTCCCTGCGGGATCAGAAGCAGGCTGCCGGTCGGGCTGTCATAGACGTTTTCCGTGACCTGCGCGGTGATCTGGCCGGGAAGGTCCGAACGGATGCCGGTTATCATCGCCGCCGGGATCACGGCCCCGGCCTGAAGGATGTAGGGCGAGGCTGGCGCGGCGATGCGATCCAGAGCGACCGTCTGCCGATCCACCGGGCCATTGAGGAAGGCCGTATGCCGGTCCTGCGTGCCGGCAGCACCTGGCTGCGCGGTGAGGCCAAGGCCGGCAAGGCTCGGGCTTGCGGTTCCCGTTCCCGGTGCGGTCTGGAAAAAGACGCGGCTGACGCGCGCAGCTTCTTCCGCGGCGAGCCGGCGCTGTTCCGCCGGATCGACGGCGGGCGTCGTCATGACGGGCGGCGCGACCGGCTGTCCCCGGTTCTGCGCATCGAGGATCGGACGGCCGAGGTCGCCCGGCAACGCCGGCCCCAGGACCGGGCCAGTATAGTCGCGCGGCAGGCCGGACAAACCGTCCGCCGTGGGCCGGTTCTCGGTCGAATAGAGTTCTTCGCCGCCTCCGCCCATGTCGCGGGTCTGGAGCGCATAGATCAGCGCCCCGCCGATGCCGAACAACGCGACGGCTCCGACGCCTGCCAGCATCTTGCGGGACAGGCGGGTGACGCGAGGGGCTTCGGCGCGCAGTCGCATGGGCGCCAGTGTGTCCGTGGGAGTGTTCTCGGTCATGACGGGGATTCTCCGGTTGCCTTTGCAGGCTGTGCGGCTTGCCGTTGCTCGATGCGGACGATCCTGACCGTCTGCTGGCGGTCGCCGCTGCCGAGGCGCAGTTCGGCCGCGCCGAACAGGCGGTCCACGATCAGGATGTTCTGATGGATGCGGCTGTTGACGATCTGGGTTTCGCCATCGGAACCGATAACGAAGATCGGCGGCATCTCGCCCTGCTCGATGCCGCGCGGGAAGACGACATAGATGCGGCGGCCGTCGTCGAAGACGGAGATAGGTCGCCAGGGCGGGCTGTCGCCGGTCAGGCCGTAGCGATAGTTGCGTGCCGCCTCGGCCGGTATGATCGGCGCTGCCGGAACAGTCTGGCGCTGGCCTGCTGGCTGCGCCGGATAGGCCCATGCGACGGACGGCATATAGAGGGATTCGCGGGCGCGCAGTTCGATCATGTAGGTGCGCCGGTCGGTGGTGACGACGAGGTTGGTTGTGATGTCCGGGCGGCTCGGCTTGACGAGGATATGGACGCGCCGCGACGTTCCACTGCCGCTCTCGGTATCGCCGATGATCCAGCGGGCGGTGTCGCCGGCGGCAATCGGTCCCGCGCCGGTCAGGCTTTCGCCCAGCTCCAGCGCGATGTTGGTGATCTGCCCCGGTGCGGCATAGACCTGATAGAGCGCGCCTTCCGACCAGGGATAAATCTGGATGGCGTTATAGTAGCCCTCGCGGCGCGGCTCGACGCGCGCGGCGGCATTGGCGTTCTCGACACGGCCCGCCGGTGTTCCGGCAGCGGTCCCGCCACGCGCGACGGTCCATGCGGGCGGCGTGTGCAATGGCCGGGGCCGGTCATCGGTGACGGCGGCAGGCACGACGGGCAGCGACGGCACGTCGGCGTCGTAGCTGAATTGCGGCGGCTTGTTGGTCGCGCAGCCTGCGAGCATGGTTGCGGAAAGCAGCACGGCGGCAATGGCGGGCGTGTGGATGCTCGTCTTCATTGGCCCATCTCCCGCGACCAAGAGATTGCGTTGATGTAGATGCCGAGCGGATTGGCGCGCAGCCTTTCAGCGTCGCGTGGCGTCTGGATCACGATGGTCAGGATCGCGGTCCATCTCTCGGTCGTGGAAAGCTGGCCGTTCTCATAGTGGCGCTCGGTCCAGGCCACGCGGAAGCTGTCGTTCGATGCCCGGATGACGCTGGAAACCTCGACGGCGACCTGCTGCTTTCCGACCTTCGTGAACGGGTCATTGCTGCGGGCGTAGTCGTTCAGGGCCGCCGCGCCCCGGTCGGTCGTCCATTCATAAGCGCGGAGCCAGTTCTGCCGGACAATGATCGGGTCGGCCGGGATCGCGCGGACCTGTTCGATGAAGCGGCCCAGATGGAAAGCAATCTGCGGATCGGTCGGGCGATAGTCGGCGACGGCGGCCGCGACCGTCTGCGCCTGGCCGAGCTTGTCGACCTGCACCACCCACGGCACCACGGTCCCGCGCGCCGATTGCCAGACAAGGGCGGCAGCGAAACCTGCTGAAAGGATCAGCGAGCCGAATGCCATATAGCGCCAGTTCTTCGCCTGCACGCGGGCCGAACCGATGCGCTCGTCCCACACTTGCGCGGCGCGCTGGTATGGCGTTTCGAGTTCGGGTGATTTGCCGTAATGGGTTGATGGTCGTTTGAAGATGCTCATGAGCGGTCACTTTCGGAAAGGTTGACGGAAGAGCCGCCGCCGTGGCTGTCGCCGGATCGGACGGCATGGGCAGCCATGGTGGTGCCGTGGTTCAGGGCCTGTGATCGCTGCATCCGCTGCGCCCAGGCCGGGGGACCGGCGGTTGTGGATGCCTGCGCTGCGGCTGCGGGAGCGGCGCTTGCGCCGCCAACCGTGCCGGCGGTGGATGAGCCGCCCGTCACGCCAAAACCCGCGCGCGCGCCATCGGAAAAGCTGGATTTGACGCTATCGGTTGCTTTCGCGGCAGCGCGCTTCAAGGGCGAGACAGCGGCGGAACCTGCTGCGCGAGCAACGCCGCCAAGGCCGGAAGCGACACCGGCTGCGCCGGACTGGCCGAGCGAGCCGACGCTATAGGCTGCGGTTGCCGCACCCGCCGCGGTGGCACCGCCCCGCACGGCTGCGGCTCCACCTGACAGGGCGGCAGCGCCTCCCTTGACGGCAAGACCAGCCGCACCGCCTGCGGCAAGGGCTGCGCCGCCAACGGCAAGGCCGGTGCCAACAGCAGAGCCCGCGCCAAGCTGCGGCCCGCCCGAGACGATGCCGGAAGCAATGCCGGGGCCGAAGATGCCAAGGCCGAGCAGAGAAAGGGCCGCGAGCACGATCGCCATGGCGTCGTCGATGGTCGGTGTCGCACCGCCGAAGCCTGCGGTGAACTGCGAGAACAGCGTCGAACCGATGCCGATGATGACGGCCAGCACCAGAACCTTGATGCCGGACGAAACGACATTGCCGAGGACTTTTTCGGCCATGAAGGCGCTCTTGCCCCAAAACCCGAACGGAATGAGGACGAACCCCGCCAATGTCGTCAGCTTGAACTCGATCAGCGTCACGAAAAGTTGGATGGCGAGGATGAAGAAGGCGAGCAATACCAGCGCCCAGGCGAACATCAGGCAGGCGATCTGGATGAAATTCTCGAAAAAGCTCCAGTAGCCCATCAGGTCGGAGATGGAGTCGAGCAGCGGGCGGCCCGCGTCGAGGCCGGTCTGCGCCACCTTGCCGGGGCGCATGAGGTCGGCGGTCGAGAAGCTGGTGCCGGATGCTTTCAGGCCGAGACCGGCGAAGCTCTCGAAAACGATGCGGGCCAGATTGTTCCAGTTCGAGATGATGTAGGCGAACGCGCCGACGAACAGGGTTTTCTTGACCAGCCGGGCGATGATGTCGTCATCCGCGCCCCAGGACCAGAACAGGGCGGCGAGCGTCACGTCGATGACGATCAGCGTGGTGGCGATGAAACCGACCTCGCCGCCGAGCAGGCCGAACCCGCTGTCGATGTAGGACGTGAATACGCCGAGGAAGTTGTCGATGACGCCTGTGCCGCCCATGGATCACTCTCCTTCGCTGGGGCGTGGCGAAACCGGCGCAGGCGTCCGACCAAGAAAGCGGTCGCGGTTCTCGGCCCAGGTGGCGAGGCAGCCCGGATCGCTCGCGGCCGCCTCGCCGAGACGCTGGCAGTTGCGCAGGCTCTGGCGCAGCGGATCGGCGGGACGCTGTAGCTCGGGCGCGGGCCTGCCGCGCATCGGCTCGTCCTGCCGGGTCATTTCGATCACCGTGGCGGTGATGGCGATGGCGACGAATATGATTGCCCCGAGCCGGGCCAGCATCTTGCCGTCCATGACAGCCCCTCTCGCGCGTCAGTTGCCGTTGCCGAACATTCGGGCATTGCCCGGCTGGTAGCCGCTGCCCGGCGTCAGGAAGCGTTGGCGCTGGATGCGTCCCTGTTCTGCGGCGGTCGCGCGTTCGGCTTCGATCAGCGCCTCCGACCGGCCATTGGCCGACATCAGCGCGATCAGGTCGGAAAGCTGCTGCGATTGGAGAGCGAGAAGCTGGTTGCCGGCCTGCGTGGCTTGCAGCGCACCGGCAGCGTTCTGGCTCTGGCCGACCAGTTCCGACATCTGCGTGCGATTGGTGTCGATATTGCCGACGACGCCGGCCTGCACGCGCATGGCATCCTGCAAGCCACCGACCGTGTTCTGCCAGCGCGAGCGGGCGTCGGTGACGAGCTGCGTATCGGTCGCCGACAGGGAGATGTTTCCGTATTTCTGCTGGAACGCCTGGTCGATCTGGCTCACGTTGAAGGCGATGTTCTGCGCCTGGCTCAAAAGCTGCTGCGTGCGCTGCACGTTCTGCTGCAACGTCTGGAGCGACGAGAACGGCAGGCTCGCCAGATTCTTCGCCTGATTGATGAGCATCTGCGCTTCGTTCTGGAGCGACGTGATCTGGTTATTGATCTGCTCCAGCGTGCGTGCGGCCGTGAGCAGGTTCTGCGCATAATTGCTCGGGTCATAGACGATCCACGCCGCCGACGCTGACGGCGCGAGAAACATAGGCAAGGCGGCAATCGGCGCGGCGATCAGCACAGCGGCGAAGCGGCAGGCGCGGGAACGACGGATGGTCATGGTTGGGACTCCTTCTCGGTCTGAGAGATGAGGTTGGTAAGGTCGGGGATGAGGTCGGCCGCCCAATCGACGCCGCGCAGGCGCAGCCAGGCGGCGAGGAAGCCGTTGCGGCCATGCTCGGCGACGATACGTTCGATGGCGGTCTGATCGGATTTGGACGATGCGGCGCAAAGCGCGAGGCCGACTTCGGACAGGCCAAGCTCGAACAGGCGGTTCCCCCTGCGGCTCTGGCAGTAGTAATCCCGCTTGGGCGTGGCTCTCGCCAAAATCTCAATCTGGCGGTCATTCAAACCAAAGCGCCGATAGATGGCCGTGATCTGAGGTTCGATGGCCCGTTCGTTCGGTAGAAGCAGCCGCGTCGGGCAGCTTTCGATGATGGCGGCCGCGATGTTGCTGCCGTCGATGTCGGACAGGCTTTGCGTGGCGAAGATGACGCTGGCGTTCTTCTTCCTGAGCGTCTTCAACCATTCGCGGAGCTGGCTGGCGAACCCTTCATCGTCCAGCGCCAGCCAGCCCTCGTCGATGATGAGCAGCGTCGGTCGCCCGTCGAGCCGGTCGCCGATCCGGTGGAACAGGTAGGACAGCACGGCGGGCGCGGCTCCGGTGCCGACCAGTCCCTCGATCTCGAAGGCTTGCACCGTAGCGGAGCCGAGATGTTCAACCTCTGCGTCGAGCAGTCGCCCATAGGCCCCGCCGATGCAATATGGCCGCAATGCCTGTTTCAGATCGTTGGATTGCAGCAGAACCGAGAGGCCCGTGATGGTGCGCTCGCCTACCGGGGCGGACGCCAGTGAGGTCAGCGCCGTCCAGATATATTCCTTGTTCTCGGGTGTGATCGGGATACCCTCACGGCCGAGAATTGCGGCGATCCAGTCCGCGGCCCAGGCGCGTTCATAGGTGTCGTGGATGCGGGCGAGCGGCTGGAGCGAGACGGACGCCTCATCCCCTTCCGTCATTCCGCCGCCCAGGTCGTGCCAATCACCGCCCATGGCGACCGATGCGGCGCGGATCGAACCGCCGAAATCGAAAGCAAAGACCTGTGCGTCGGTGTATCGGCGAAACTGCAAGGCCATGAGCGCCAGCAACACGGACTTGCCCGCGCCGGTCGGGCCGACGACGAGGGTGTGGCCGACGTCCCCGACGTGAAGGGATAGCCGGAACGGAGTGCTTCCCTCGGTCTTGCCGTAGAGCAAGGGGGGGGCACCGAGATAGTCATTCCGTTCCGGCCCCGCCCACACGGCGCTCAAGGGGATCATGTGGGCGAGGTTGAGCGTCGAGATGGGCGGCTGGCGGACATTCGCGTAGGCGTGTCCGGGGATCGAGCCGAGCCATGCGTCGACGGCATTGACAGTTTCGGGCATGGCCGTGAAGTCACGGCCCTGGATGATCTTTTCGGCGAGGCGCAGCTTCTCGTCGGCCAGGCGCGGGTCGGCGTCCCAGACGGTGATGGTGGCCGTGACGTAGGCCATGCCCGCCACGTCCGCCCCAAGCTCCTGCAAGGCCATGTCCGCGTCGAGCGCCTTGTTCGCCGCGTCGGTGTCCACAAGCGCGGACGCCTCGTTGGTCATGACTTCCTTGAGGATTGCGGCGATGCTCTTGCGCTTGGCGAACCATTGCCGCCTTATCTTCGTCAGCAGCCGGGTCGCGTCGGTCTTGTCCATGAGGATGGCGCGCGTGCTCCACCGATAGGGGAACGGCAGGCGGTTCATCTCGTCGAGCAGGCCGGGCGTGGTCGCGGTCGGGAATCCCACGATGGTCAGGACGCGCAGATGCTGGTCGCCAAGGCGCGGCTCCAGCCCGCCGGTCAGCGGCTGGTCGGCGAGCAGCGCGTCGAGGTGCATCGGCACCTCGGGCACGCGCACGCGATGCCTGTTGGTCGAGATGGTGGAATGGAGGTAGGTCAGCGTCGCGCCATCATCCATCCAACGGCATTCCGGCATGAAGCCGTCGAGCAGCGCCAGCACGCGGTCGGTGCGGTCAATGAAGGCGCGCAGCAATTCCCATGGATCAACGCCGGTTTTCTCCCGGCCCTCATAGAGCCAGGTTTCGGCGCGGGCGGCGTCCTCTGCGGGCGGTAGCCAGAGGAAGGTCAGGAAATAACCCGACACGAAATGCGTCCCGGCTTCCTCGAACGCAGCCTTGCGCTCTGCGTCGAGCAGCGCGGATGCGGCTTCGGGAAAGCGGCTGTCGGGATAGGTCGCGGCTTCGCTGCGCTGCGCCTCGACGAAGATGCTCCAGCCCGATCCGAGACGGCGCATGGCATTGTTGATGCGGCCTGCGACGGCGACCAGCTCGGCGGCGACGGCGGAATCCAGATCGGGACCGCGAAACTTCGCGGTGCGCTGGAACGAGCCGTCCTTGTTCAGGACGACACCCTCGCCAACCAACGCCGCCCAGGGCAGGAAATCCGCGAGACGGCTGGCGGTGCGGCGATATTCGGCAAGGTTCATCATGTGCGCCTCCGTCAGACCGAGAGATGGCCGGGGATGCGCAGATGCCTGCGGCCCACTTCGACGAAGAGCGGATCGCGCTTTGCCGCCCAGACGGCGGCGAAATGACCGATGGCCCAGATGGCGAGGCCAACGAGCCAGAGGCGCAGGCCGAGGCCCACGGCCCCGGCGAGCGTTCCATTCATGATGGCGATGGAGCGCGGTGCGCCGCCGAGCAAGATATGCTCGGTCAGCGCCCTATGGACCGGGACGGAAAATCCCGGCACCGCGTCGAGTTGTTCGAGGCCGCCCGCCATCAGACAAGCGCCCCGCCGCCAAAGCTGAAGAAGCTGAGGAAGAAGGAACTGGCCGCGAACGCGATGCTGAGGCCGAAGACGATCTGGATCAGGCGGCGGAAGCCACCGCTGGTGTCGCCGAACGCGAGCGCGAGGCCGGTGGCGATAATCACGATCACCGCGATGATCTTGGCGACCGGCCCCTCGATCGACTGAAGGATGGATTGCAGGGGCGCTTCCCAGGGCATCGACGAGCCGGATGCGTGTGCGGCGGGCGCCAGCATCAGGTTGATGGAAACAGTGGCTGCGGCGGTCGCCATGATGCGGCAGCCGCGCGAAATCGTGCGGATCATGAGAGGTCTCCTTTCGAGGTGGTTGCGGGGGTAATGGCGTAGTCACCGTCCGATCCCAGCCCTTCGACGCGGGCGAGTTCGGCCAGCCGGCGCGCGGAGCCGCGACCGGACAGGACGGCAACGAGGTCGATGGTCTCGGCGATCAGCGCGCGCGGGACCGTGACGACGGCCTCTTGAATGAGCTGTTCGAGGCGGCGCAGCGCGCCGATGCCGGTGCCGGCATGGATGGTGCCGATGCCGCCCGGATGTCCCGTTCCCCAGGCTTTGAGCAGGTCGAGGGCTTCGGAGCCGCGCACCTCGCCGATGGGAATACGATCAGGCCGCAAGCGAAGGCTGGAGCGCACCAGATCGGAAAGTGTGGCGACGCCATCTTTCGTCCGCATGGCGACGAGGTTGGGCGCGGCGCATTGCAACTCGCGCGTATCCTCGATGATGACGACGCGATCCTGCGTCTTCGCGACCTCGGCGAGCAGCGCGTTGGTCAAGGTGGTCTTGCCGGTGCTGGTGCCGCCCGCGACGAGGATGTTGGCGCGTGCCGCAACGGCTTCGCGGAGAGTCACTGCCTGATCGGTGGACATGATGCCGGCAGCCACATAGTCGTTGAGCGTGAACACCGCGACGGCGGGCTTGCGAATGGCGAAGGCGGGCGCAGCGACGACAGGCGGCAAAAGCCCCTCAAAGCGTTCGCCGGTTTCGGGAAGCTCTGCCGAGACGCGGGGGGCGCGGGGGTGGACTTCTGCGCCGACATGATGGGCGACCAGCCGGACGATGCGCTCGCCATCGGCGGCGGACAGCATCTCGCCTGTATCGGCCAGACCTTCGGATAGCCGGTCGATCCAGATGCGACCGTCCGGGTTCAGCATCACCTCGATGACTGCCGGGTCTTCGAGAAACCGCGCGATGGACGCGCCAAGCGCTGTGCGTAGCATCCGCGCGCCGCGTGCAATCGCCTCCGGTTTCTGGTGATGTGTCGTCATGTCGGCCCCTTGTTCTCGCGGGGCGCAACAGACGGACCCCGCAACGGGGTCGATTAAAAGAGCCTGAAATCAGGCCGATTCAACAAGTATCTAATAGGTTGCGGTGATCGGCGGCTATCGGCGGCAAATAGGATGGGTTGAAAATCTAAGCAGCGTCACCATCGGTCCCAGTCTGATCTTTCGGCGGACTGGCGTGAAACGAATCCATGTCACGCGACAACTCTTTCAGGAACCTGTCTCCTGTCGCAAGCCTGCGGCCGAGATTCTGCATGAAGCCCTCGAACCGCTCGTTCCCCTTGATCCGTGCGGACTGCTTGGCGCTGTCGGGCAACGGCGGTGTCATCGTTAGCCAGAAGTGGACGAATAAGGAAAGGGTCTCGCCGAGCACGGCGAGATCTTCGTCCAGCGTGCCGATCTGCCTGCCGATCTTGTCCAGGCGGCGCGACATGGCCGCTTCCAGCCGGTCAGACGTGTCGCCCGACAGGAAGGATGCGACCGCCGCCTCGATGATGGCGGACTTTGAGACCTGTCGGCGCAACGATAGCGCCTCGACCTGTTTGAGCAGTTCCGGGTCGAAATAGACATTCATGCGATTGCGCGTCGTCATGGGCGGCCTCTCAAAGCTCTATACCGTCATCGGGGTTCATCGACGCCTGCCGGGCGATCATTCGCATCCGCGAGCGCAGCGCGCGGGCCTTGGCGGCATCCACGTCCGGCTCGTCGTCCAGAATGTCGAACTCCTGGGCTGGCGGGGTCGGCGGCGGGACGATTTCCTCATGCTCGGGCAATTCCGGCTCGCGGCGGATACCCGCATTGTCGGGATCGCCCTCCGCGCCATTGGCAGCGGTCGTCGCTGGCCTGTCCGCCGCTATGATGACGCGGCTCGTCCAGTCGTCGGTTGCCGGCTTAGTCGCCGGAACGGATGGCAGTTCGGGCGGCGGCAGGATGCGCTCCTGCAATCGCGCATCCTCGAAATACCGGGCCTTCTTCGCCCGGATCGGTGGCGTTCCCGCGACCATCACGATTTCGTCTGCGGGCGGAAGCTGCATGATCTCGCCCGGCGTGAGCAGCGGCCGCGCCGTCTCCTGCCGCGAGACCATCAGATGCCCGAGCCAGGGCGCGAGGCGATGGCCGGCATAGTTGGTGGAATCGCGCATCTCGGTTGCTGTGCCAAGCGAGTCCGACACGCGCTTGGCGGTGCGCTCGTCGTTCGTGGCGAAGGCGACGCGCACATGGCAGTTGTCGAGAATGCTGTTGTTTGGCCCATAGGCGCGCTCGATCTGGTTGAGCGATTGGGCGATCAGGAAGGACTTGAGGCCGTAGCCCGCCATGAAGGCGAGCGCCGATTCAAAGAAGTCGAGACGGCCCAGCGCCGGAAACTCGTCCAGCATCATGAGCAAGCGATGGCGCTTGCCGGAGGTGGTCAGTTCCTCGGTCAACCGCCTGCCGATCTGGTTGAGGATCAGCCGGATCAGCGGTTTGGTGCGGTTGATGTCGGACGGCGGAACGACGAGGTAGAGCGTGACCGGACGGCGGCTGCCGACCAGATCCGCAATCCGCCAGTCGCAACGATCCGTGACGCGGGCCACGACCGGATCGCGGTAAAGGCCGAGGAACGACATGGCAGTGGACAGCACGCCCGACCGTTCGTTCTCGCTCTTGTTCAGCAGCTCACGCGCCGACGAGGCGATGACGGGATGAACGCCAGCCTCGCCCAGATGCGGCGTGTCCATCATGGCGCGCAAGGTCGCCTCGACCGGGCGGCGGGGATCGGACAGGAAATTGGCGACGCCGGACAGGGTTTTGTCCGGTTCGGCATAGAGGACGTGCAGGATCGCGCCGACAAGCAGGCTGTGGCTGGTCTTTTCCCAATGGTTGCGCTTGTCGAGGCTGCCTTCGGGATCGACCAGAATATCCGCGATATTCTGCACGTCGCGGACTTCCCATTCGCCCTGCCGCACCTCCAGCAATGGGTTGTAGGCGGATGACTTCGCATTGGTCGGATCGAACAGCAGCACGCGGCCGTGCTTCGCCCGGAAGCCCGCTGTCAGGGTCCAGTTCTCGCCCTTGATGTCGTGGACAATGCAGCTTCCCGGCCAGGTCAGCAGCGTCGGCACCACCAACCCGACGCCTTTGCCGCTCCGGGTCGGGGCGAAACATAGGACATGCTCGGGGCCGTCATGGCGCAGATAGTCATGGGTATAGCGGCCGAGCAGGACACCATCGGGACCGAGCAGTCCGGCGCTGCGGATTTCCCTGTCTTCCGCCCATCGCGCCGATCCGTAGGTGGCGACGTTGCGGGCTTCGCGCGCCCGGATGATCGACATGAAGATGGCGGCGGCGATGGCGAGGATGCCGCCGGACGTGGCGATGGCCGCGCCCTCCATGAAGATCGCGGGCGCATAGGCGTCGAACGAGAACCACCACCAAAAGAAGGCCGGGGGGTAGTAGACCGGCACGCCTGCTAGTTCGAACCATGGCGCACCAAGCTGGGACTGGAAGCCAAGGCGAAAGGCGACCCATTGCGTCGCCGCCCAGGTCATCACCAGAACGATGATGAAAACGACGGCAATCTGACCCCAGAGTATTCGGCCTCCGCGCATACAGGCTCCAATCGGCGAAAAGTGACGGAGCCGATCAGAGAATGGGCAATTGTGCGGTAATCAACAATAAAGGTGGAGCGATAGGGCGACCGGATACTATCGGCGGCAAATAGGATGGGTTGTCGCGGCACTGCACCGGCACTCCGGCCGAGGTGAACTACAGCGAATCAGATTTCGGCTCTGAGTTGGCCATTTTCGTCGCCAAGGTGAGCAGGTTCGAAAGCGCTGGGTCACGGTTTCGGGGGGACCAGACGGCCGAAAACGGGATGGTTTCCGGCTCGTCGGTAATCGGTAGGAAGGCGACATTCGCTGCGCCGGCTGCGGCTCCTTCCTCGACGAAAAGCGAAATGCCATGCCCGGCCGCAATCATCGGCAGCAACGTGCAATGGCTGACATCGACACGAAGAATCGTCGGTGTCAGCCATTTTCCGGTCGAGCGGGACACTATCAGGTCATGAACCTGCGGCCCGGTGCCGCCCTGGCGGACGAGAAAGGTTTCCTCTGCAAGCTGCCGCCATTCGACATCCTGCCGGGTCGCCAATGGATGCCGTGTTGGCAGCGCAACCATCAGACGGTCGCGCCAGATCACACGGGAATTAAGGTCTGGAATGTCGTGAGAAAACGCCATGAAGGCGACATCGAGCCTGCCTTCGCGCACCATGAGTTGCGTGTCCCGCGCCGTGCCTTCGGTAATATGCAATCGGATTCGCGGATACTTTCCGTGAAACCATTTGAGCAAGCGGTCAAGGAAGCCTTCAGCCGCAAGGACATGAACGCCGATGTCCAGCTTTCCCTCTTCGCCGCGTGCCTGCATCCCGGCCGTTTTGATTGCATGGTCAAGGATACCCATGGCGCTATCGACCTGATCGACAAAGCATCGACCGGCGTCTGTCAGGCGGACTCCGCGCGTGTTGCGATCGAAGAGGACAACGCCAAGGTCTTCTTCCAACGCCTTAATCCGTGCGCTGACACTCGACTGACTGGTGCCAAGAGCCTTGGCCGCACGATGAAAGCTGAGGTATTCTGAAACGGCAAGCATCTGCACCAAAGCCGCCATAGGTATGCGGCCGCAAAGCAAAGAAGGCTCAACTTTTGCCGTCATGTGCCGAAGCGATCGCCTGCGCATGACCGATTGCCCGCTTAAAGACTAAGCTGTCTTACGTGGGGGGATTTAAGTCTCGGCAAATCGCCCCACATCAGTCTCTCCCCGAACCAGCGCGATGATGCAAAACCATAACCGGCCATCAGGATACGTCCGCCTGATATTGACGAGGTCTTTCCTCCACCGGCCCGCTTCGTCAGTCGTAGGAAGCGCATCCTTTCAATCCATCTCTCTGTGCTGGAATTCATTGCTCCCGTTGGCCAGAAGGTTCCTGGCGATTGTCCCTGCCTCGCGGCCGTCAGCAGCTACAGTCGTTGTGACACCGAAAACAGGACCAAGAACCAGAGCGCGCGCATATAAAAGCGCACGCTTTATCGCGTCAGGCTCGATACCGACTATTCCCCGGCAGACACCGCGGAACGACTGCCTGTTTTTCTTGAACCAGAGCACGACCTCGTTTCGATCTTGAATCGACTCGTGATCGTCGTCGCCCTCCTGAAGAAGCAGAACAAACGGCACACGTGCATCAAGAAGGCGCTCCTGCTCCTTGCACCACTGCTCCGCAAATCCTGGCTTCATGCGCTCGGAGTTCAGGTGAACGAGCGGAAAGTGCGCAACGTCGTGAAGGATGAAGAAGTCTGCTGATGAGGGCTTCGCCATGAGGAAGGCTCCGATGTGTCGTGTGCTAGCCAATGCATTTATTAACGACGTTAATATCATCTGTTGACCGATATGTTAACATCGGTAATATGTCAAGGAATGATCGAAGGTTCGAGAACAGCATGAACGAACGCACGAAGGCGATCGGCACACGCCGCACGCGCCGCAAAATGGAAAAGCTGACGCAGGCTCAGATCGTTGCCGTCGGGTTGCGGCTCGTCGACGAGGGGGGGCTAGACAGCTTGACGATGCGCGCCCTCTCAGATGCGCTCGATGTCCAACCACCTGTTCTTTATCGATATTTCTCTGACAAACGCAATCTGGTGGATGCGATGGCTGAAGCCATCATAGGCGATATAGACCTCGCAGGGCTGCCGGAAGATGAGCCTCTGGAGGGACTGAGAGAGTTAGTGCGCCGCCTGCGACAGGCGCTGCTACGGCACCGGGATGGCGCGCGCATCGTTGGCGGCAGCTATGACGCAAAGAGCAATACTTTGAAGACTGCTGAAGTGATGATGCGGCTCCTAATCCAGGCTGGTTTCGCGAAGGAAAAGGCCATTTGGACCATGACCAGCCTCTTCTCATTTGCTCTTGGTGAGGCGTTGGAGCAGCAAGGGTTGCCCGAGCGGCTGCGGGATGCATTGCCTCCGTTCATGGATGCGATCGAAGGCGTGCTGGCGCAGCCGACTTATCGGCATTTGGATGCCGCCGTCCTCGCTCAGAGCTTCTTCGACTTTGAGGGGCGCTTCGAGTTCGGTCTGACCCTCATACTCAACGGTGCCAAGACTGTTTGCCCGGATTGTCCGTGATGCAGGAACACTGCAAGATCGTTCAATCGCAGCAGCATCACTCCTCTTAGGCTTTGTATCGCGAAGAGATGTCCGGACGTTTGGCAATCCAGACAGCCGCGCGCTCCCGCTATGTAATAGTCTGAAAGGAGACTCTAATGTCGATAAGATCGACTTTAGTTGCCGCTGCTACAGCATTAGCTGTCGGCATCGGCTTCATCACTACACCAATCCAAGCAGCGGAGAATAAGAACGTGAAATCTGTTGTCCTTGTTCATGGCGGTTTTGTCGACGGCTCCGGCTGGGAGGGGGTCTATGAAATCCTCAAGAAGGATGGGTATGACGTCACCATCGTCCAGAACCCGACGATCTCACTCGACGACGACGTTGCCGTCACCAAACGTGCCATTGCGGCAGCATCGGGCGACGTTATCCTCGTCGGCCACTCCTATGGTGGTGTCATCGTGTCGGAAGCCGGCACCGACCCGAAGGTTGCCGGTGTCGTCTATATCGCGGCCTTCGCGCCCGATGCCGGCGAATCCGTTTCGAGCCTGATCGCCAACCCGCCGCCCGGTGCCCCGGTTCCGCCCATCCTGCCGCCGGTCGACGGTTTCCTGTTGCTCGACAAGTCGAAATTCAGGGACTCCTTTGCGGCGGACGTGCGTCCGGACCTGGCTGCTTTCCTCGCGGACTCGCAGGTTCCGTGGGGCGTTGCGGCTCTGGATGGAAAAGTCACCCAGCCCGCTTGGAAGACCAAGCCGAGCTGGTATCTCGTCGCGACCGATGACAAGATGATTCCGCCGGCTGCACAGCGGGTCATGGCCGAGCGTGCTGGCGCAACCACGGTCGAGGTGCCCGGCAGCCACGCCGTCTATGTCTCGAATCCGGCGGCTGTCGCCAAGCTGATCGAGCAGGCTGCTACGTCGATAAAGTAAATAGACGCGGCGACCACACCTAGCTAGGCATCATCCGTCCAAATCAAAAGGTGACTGCGGACGGGTGATGCTCTTACAGCGAACACACGCGATGCAAAATATACGAGCAAGGCCGATTTCTACTCTTATATGAGGGATTCTTGATCGCTGAGATGGAAATATAGAAAATCCGGTCTGCGGTTGGGAAAGCGGAGGAGAACAAATGACCCTCAACGTGAAATTGGTCGAAGTCGCGACCGTGCCGATCGGCCTGCCGCACAAGACGGACTTGAAGCTCGCAGTTCGGGGGCTTGCCAGTTCGCGGCTGATCGCGGCGGACGTCAGCTATGGCTTCAAGGCGGCCGATAGCAACCCGACGTTTCCGTCCTGGGAGGGGGCTTACAGCATCGGCGTGCATTTTGCCGACGAGAAAAGTGAAGTCTTCCTCGACAGCCAACATTTTTCGCGGCCGATCAGGAAGGGAGAGACGCAGTTCCTCTACGTATCTGACCTCGCGCATATCGACTTCACCACCCCCCGGCATAGTCAGGAGGTGATCCTACAGCGCAGCTTCATGCGTGAAATCGCCGATGATCTCGAAGTGCCGTATATCACCGACCTGGCGGCCAGCCGCTATCATGTCGCTGACGATCCGATCCTTCGAAGCATTGCCCTCCGTATCCATCCGTTCTTCGATGCGCCCGCGACGATCGATCCCCTTTATGCTGATCATTATATGTGGAGCCTCGGCATCTATCTGTGCGCCCACTATGGCGGTCTCGCCGCTCGTCGCCCGGTCGTGGGAGGGTTAAGCACATGGCAAGAGCGGCTGGCAAAGGACGTGATCGAAACCTGTCTGGTGGAGGGCATTGGACTTGCAGAGCTTGCCAGCATCTGCGGTCTTCGGACGAGCCAGTTTTCTCACGCATTCAAACGATCAACGGGTGTCGCTCCCTACCAATGGCTGATGCTTCGGCGCGTCGCCCAAGCGAAACGGTTATTGCGCAACAGCACAAATCCGTTGGCTGACATTGCTCTTGCCTGTGGATTTGCTGATCAGGCGCATCTGACCCGCGTGTTTTTACGCAGTAACGGAATAACGCCTGGAGCATGGCGAGCAACATTTCACTGACGTCGATACTTCTCGCTATTCGCTTGGCCGCAAACCCGCGATCAGGCGGTCAATGCCGAAAGTGAACCGGTCTTCCGGGTCAGATTCGAACAACTCCCCCGCAGCAGCGAAGGCATTGGAAAATTGGGCCTGCGCCATCTGACGGAATGCCTCCTGCTGCTTGTGGAACGCAGTTTCATCCAGCGCCGCCAATCCTTGTTCCTCAATGGTGAAGCCAAGAATGTAATAGAGAAGGCTGAAAGCTCCCCAACTTGCTGAGCGCGGATCAAGGCCGCCGTCCCGTAGGGCAGAGATCAGGCTTTCCCCGACGCGCAGGACATTCTCCGTTGACACGTAAGTTCCTGAAAACACCTGTGCGCCGTCCCGCCGCGACAGCAGCGCGTTGCGGATTTCGTGGCTGACCTGACGAACGCGCTCTTCATAAGAGGCAGCCGAATCGACATCCCGTGCCACGCTTTCCATCAGGGCGTCTGACATGCCATCCAGCAACGCCTGTTTGCTGGGGAAATGCCAATAGAGCGAGGGCGCTTGAATCTGAAGTCTCTGCGCTAGACGGCGCATGGTCAGACCATCAATTCCTTCAGCATCCAACAGATCGAGCGCTTCTGCCACGATTTTCGAGCGCTGTATCGCCATGAAATCTCCCTAACACTGTTTGACAGCCTAACGCAGTTAGAGTAAGGGTGCAAGTCAACTAACAGTGTTAGGGAAAATCGCATGTCACACTCCGGTAGCTCCGGCTTGGTGCTGGCTTGCGGCTTGCTCACCGCATGTGCGTCGCTGCCCCAGCCCGCCAACATGTCGGTGGCACCGCCAGCAGCAGCGCCAGCGGGAAACAATTGGTGGCGTCTCTATGGTGACGTCGCGCTAAATGACCTCATTGCGCAGGGCCTGTCGGATAATCCCGACATACATGCCGCTGAAGCGCGAACCGAAGCCCTTCGCGCGGCAATACGCGAGGCCAAGGCTGCAAGCGCAGCAAGTCTAAGCCTCGCGTTCACTGCCAACGATGCGCGCCTCGCACAGGCTTCAGGCTTGTCGACGGACCCGTTACAAAGCTCAACCCGCCAAGCTCTCGCTCAACTCGACTGGTCTCCCGATCTTTGGGGCCGCGGTCGGGCTGGTCAGCATGCGGCGTATAGCGATGCCCAAGCGGCAAGGGCCGATGCTGACGACGCACGTCGTCGCCTCGCACTTTCGATCGTTGAGGGCTGGATTGAATTAGGGCGTCTGGCGGCTTGCCGTGAACTCATGCGCGAAATTCTAGCTGCACGCCGATCCGCTCTCGACATTGCCCAACACAGGGCGGCGGTTGGCGCCGAACCGGCGTCGTCGATATGGCCGCTAGAAGCCCAGGTGGAGACAATCGCCGGCCAAGCCGATCGTATGGACAGGAGCCTTGCGACCGCTAGTGACGCACTGGCTGTCGCTGTTGGACGCTCGCCCGGTTCGCAACCGTTGGCACCTCCGCATCTGGATCACCTTCTGTTGACGTCGCCGCGCACTGATGCTGGCGAAGCCAGCAGTCTCCGCCCCGATGTGATTGCGGCTGCCGCTCGAATCCGCGCGTCGAAAGCCCGTGTCGATCAGGCTCGCGCAGCCTTCTACCCCAGCTTGAATCTGATGGGATTCGTGGGCCTCCTTCGCCTGGACGGACAAGGGTTTCGCGGCGGCGGCGGAGAAGCCGCCATTGATATTCCATTGCTTGATGCGGGCCGGCGACGCGCGGCTCTGTCTGCAAGGCAAGCCGAACGAACGGTAGCCGAGGCCGAGTATCGCGGTGTTCTTCTCAATGCCCAAGGCGAAGTCGCTCAAGCAATGAACGACCTTCACGCCGCCTTGGCAGACGGGAAGCACAAGACAGGCGTTGTCGCAGCCAACGCAGGAACCCTCGACTGGGCGGTTGAACGCCATCGCGTTGGCGTGTCGAACGAGTTGGAAGCTCTGGAAGCAAAGGTGGTCTGGCTGGAGAGCCGGATCGAAGCGATCAATCTCCAGGCTGAAGCTCTCCTTGCTCACGCCGCTTTGTCGGCCGCCACCGCGACTATGGGAGAGCCCGGCCCGCGCTCTCCGACTTATATTCCGTGAGAGACGCCATGTATCATCGATCAACAAATACCCGCCCCGCTCTGGGCCTTATTGTCACCGCTGCTGCCACACTGCTGACGCTTCAGGCTTGCGGCGAACCCTTAGCTACACCAGCAGAACCATCGGCGCTGAGTGTCACATTGGTTCCTGCCCGGCCTGTGGTGGATGTTGCAACGTCGCGTCTCGTCGCCGGGACGTTTGAACCAGCCGAACTCGCCTATGTGAAGAGTGAACTGAAAGGCTACGCGATCGATGAACTATTCGTTGAGGAAGGTCAGCTCGTTCGACGCGGCCAAATCATGGCGCGTCTTTCTTCGGATAGGCTGCGTGCCGAACAGGAAGGTATAGCCGCACAAGTTCGCCAGACACAGCTAGCTCTAGCGAGGGCTGAGGCCCTTTTTGCTCGCAATGCTGGTTCTGCAAAAGAACGCGACGATGCTTCGGCCGAGCATACGCAAGCTCTCTCGCGCCAACGCGCATTGGCAATAGACTTGGAGCGCACCAACATCCGCGCTCCGGTAGATGGCCGAATAACAAAGAGAACCGCAGAAAAGGGTGACATTACCGGCGATTCAGCCCTGTTTGAAATTGCCGCCGGAGATGCACTGGAACTGGTGCTCGACCTGAGCGAAACCGTTTGGCTTCAAAGTGCCGTCGGTCAGTCCGTCGAAATCTCGGCATCAGACGGTTCCAGCATTTCCGGCCGCGTAGCACGCCTTTCTGGAGCTGCCGATCCGCGTTCGAGACTGCATCGTGCGTGGGTTGCCTTTCCCGCTGGCAACCACCGTTTTGTCTCCGGTCAAGCCGCTACAGCTCGTCTTATTCTGCCTCCGGTATCCGGTGTTTTGGTTCCGCAGACCGCCCTGCAATTTGACGCGCAAGGCCCCTTTGTTTTCGTGATGGAACAGGGACGAGCCCACATCAGGCGAGTAAAAACCGGGCCGATGACCGCTGACGGAGCACTGGTCGAAGCGGGCCTCGCTTCGGGCGCGCAGGTCGTGGCGCGTGCGGGGTCGCTGCTCAGGGACGGCGATCCCATACGCTCCGCTCCGTCTCAGGATGGAGCGAGGTGATGTTCAATATTTCTGCGTGGGCCATACGTCGTCCTATCCCGTCCATAGTGTTGTTCGTGGTTCTGATGCTGTTGGGCTGGTCTGCCTTCCAGGGTTTGCCGGTCGCGCGTGCGCCTAATATTGATATGCCGCTAGTTACGGTGACGGTCGAACGCTCGGGCGCTGCACCCGAGGAACTGGAAGCGGAAGTCACGCGACCGATTGAAAACGCGGTGGCAGGGATCACGGGTATCAAGCATATCCGGTCATCCATTGCAGATGGAGTTTCGACCACGACCGTTGAATTCCAGCTAGAGGTCAACAGCGATGCGGCGCTTTTCGACGTGAAGAACCGTGTTGACGCTCTCGGAAACGAACTGCCTTCGGATATAGATCCACCTATTGTTTCCAAGGTTGATGTCGAGGGCCAAAGTCTCGCGATATGGAGTGCATCATCTCCCGATAAATCTCTTGCTGATCTTTCCCGTCTTATCGACGACCGCGTGGCACAGCGCCTGCGCGGCATCCCCGGTGTCGGGAATGTTGAGCGTATTGGTGGCGCGCCTCGCGAAATCCAGATCGCATTTAAAACCCGCGAAATGCTTGCGCTAGGACTGACGGTTGGCGACATCAACACCTACCTGCGAACCGCATTAAGCGACTACGCCGCCGGAAGCTGGGAGGCGGATGTTGGCCGCCAGCCGATTCGCGTCCTGGCCCGCGCCCGTTCTGTCGAGGACATTCGCAACACGCCGCTCCCGGCCGATGGACGCAATCTGCTCCTTGGGGATATTGCCGATATAATCGACACCAACGCAGACCCGTCCGAATTTGCTCGTCTCGATGGTGCGCAGACGGTCGTTGCCTTCTCGATTTATCGGGCTCGTGGCGCTGACGAGGTATCGGTGGCGCGTGCTACGGCGAGCGCACTATCGGATATGCAGCACGAGATGCCGGGCGTTACCTTCACCCGGATCGACGAAACCACCACAGCAACCGAAGATACTTTTAAGGCAGCCATGAGCACCCTCATCGAAGGGGCACTGCTCGCGGTGATCGTGGTCTTTCTCTTTCTTCGAGATTGGCGCGCAACCCTTGTTGCGGCCGTTGCGTTGCCATTGGCAATCGTGCCGACATTCTGGGTGCTCGCTCTCGCGGGCTTCTCCTTAAACACGATCAGCCTTCTGGGTATTACGCTTGTAACCGGCATCTTGGTGGATGATGCGATCGTCGAGATTGAAAACATCGAACGCCATATGGAGATGGGCAAGCCTCCCCTTCAGGCGACCATAGATGCTACCGCCGAAATTGGCATGGCAGTGATGGCCATTTCTCTGAGTGTGGCGGCGGTATTTGCACCCGTCAGTTTCATGACAGGCGTGGCGGGCCAGTATTTCAAACAATTCGGTCTCACCGTCGCAGTTTCGGTGCTGTTCTCATTGCTTGTCGCCCGGCTCATCACGCCAATCTTGGCGGCGCGTTTTCTCAACCACAATCCCAAACACGAGCATCGCGAAAGCCGCCTGGGAGCAGTTTATGGTCGGCTTCTGCGCTGGACGACACGACGCAAAGGTCTCGTCATCGGTGCCAGCTTGGGGGTGTTTTCTCTGTCCATTGTGGCTTCGAGTCAGTTGCCCGACGATCTGATCCCACTGGAAGATACAGGAAGGCTTGTGTTTGCCTTGGAAATACCGCCTGGAGGTGATCTCGGCACTTTGGCCGATGCGACGGATACCGTCGCACGTCAATTGCACGCTAAAGTTCCTGATATTCACCAAATTCTCGTGCGTGGAGGCGTAGCGCCCAATGGGGCGCGGGATGCAAGACGGGCGACGCTTATCGTCCGGTTGAAGCCTCATGGTGAACGACATCGCTCCCAACGTGTCATTCAACAGGAAATTCGCGATCATCTGCGTGTCTCGGACGACATTCGCGCCTGGCCACTAAACGACAACGGCGGTCGTGAGGTGGAGGTCTCGATCTCGTCGGGAGACGACAGTTTGTTAGATAGCTCGGTGGAAGCGCTGGAACGTCGTATGCGCACCCTTCCTCAGTTGACTAATGTAGCGGCTGAATCCGGCGTAAAGCGAACCGAGTTGCATGTAATACCGCGTCTTGATGACGCTTCGCGTCTGGATGTGACCACCGAACAAATCGCAACGGCCGTGCGCCTGGCAGCCGCCGGTGACATCGAATCGCTGCTGCCCAAGATGAAAGATCAGGATCGTCTGATTCCGGTGCGGACCCGTCTTGATTCTGCTGGTCGCAACGATCCTGAGATGCTGAATAGCCTGCCGGTCGCTCGTGTTGACGGGATGCCGATCCCATTGTTCGCCGTTGCTGACGTCACCTTCCGAAGCGGGCCATCGTCCATCGAGCGACTGGATCGGCAACGTCGCGTGGTGATCGGAGCCGATCTTGGGCCAAACGCCGCGCTCGGCGGCGCGCTCGCAGAAGTGCTTGCCTCAAAGGAAGCCAGTTCTGTTCCTGCTGGTGTTGTCGTCGGCCCCACGGGCGACGGCGAGGTTATGGACGAGGTGACGACAGGTTTTGTCTCCGCCCTCTTTCTCGGCGTAGCGTTGATGTTCGCTGTGCTGGTTCTTCTGTTCTCGGGCGTGCGCGAGCCGATCGTGATCCTGCTTTCGCTACCTCTGTCGATCTCGGGTGCTGTCGTGGCCTTGTTGCTTTGCAATATGGCAGTCAGCCTTCCGGTGCTGATTGGATTGCTGATGCTGATGGGCATCGTCGCCAAGAACGCCATCATGTTGGTCGATTTCGCCCAGATCGGCGTCAAAGAGGGACGCTCACGCGCTGACGCCATCGTTCACGCCTGCCAAATACGCGCGCGTCCAATCCTGATGACAACCCTTGCCATGTGCGCGGGAATGGTCCCGAGCGCGCTCGGCCATGGAGGCGGTGGCGGTTTCAGGGCACCCCTCGCAGTGTCGGTCATTGGTGGATTGGCGTTAGCCACCTTGCTGACCCTCATAACACTCCCGGCATTTTACCTGTTCGTTGAGAAAACCGCGGATCGGATCGCTTCGCTCTTCAAGCGCAGACGTTCTTCGACGGCGACAGCGGACGAAGAAGAATAACGACGAGGTTGAATCTGCTTCAAAAAGGAGAATGAGCAATGACAAAAAACTGGCTCATTACAGGAGCCTCCCGTGGACTCGGACGCGCATGGGCCGAGGCCGCACTTAAAAGAGGCGATAAGGTCGCCGCAACGGCCAGAAACATCGACGATTTGCAGGAGTTGGCGAACCAGTATGGAGATTCCCTCCTTCCGATCATTCTTGACGTAACCGATCGGCACAGCGTTTTCGAGTCCATGAAGACGGCCTTCGCTCATTTCGGCAATATTGATGTCGTGGTGAGCAACGCGGGGTATGCTCTCTTCGGAACCATTGAAGAGAGTTCAGAATTGGAAAGCCGGGCGCAGTTTGACGCCAACTTCTTCGGGACACTGTGGGTCGTGCAGGCCGCCCTTCCTTATCTGCGTCAGCAGGGAGGCGGTCATATCCTTGCAACGTCGAGCCTTGCCGGCGTCATCACTTTCCCCACCGCAGGAATTTACAATGCGTCGAAATGGGCGGTAGAGGGTCTTCTCCAGACGCTCAATTCCGAGGTCAATAGCTTCGGAATTAAGGTAACTCTTATAGAGCCGGGCGGATACGCAACCGATTGGCGCGGCCCTTCATCGACGCTGACTACGCCAATGAGTGAATATGACGAACTGCGAACCATGATCAAAACTGCGAGTGTCGGGCGGAAGCTTGGTGATCCGTCCGCGACGGCATCCGCAATTCTGAGCGTCGTTGACACTGCTGAGCCGCCGTTGCGACTCTTCTTGGGGAACGGGAACCTGGATCTCGCTCACAAGGAGTATGCTGGCCGCCTTGCGACGTGGGAAGCTTGGGCAGAAGTATCGCGCGCGGCGCAGGAATAGTGGCTCGGGAGTATCCGGAGATGATTGGGGACGGAGTAGGCATGTTCAAATTCCCATTCCCCGCTGCCGCCCCAACTGCCAAGATACCGACCCGCCCTGCACGATGCCCGCGACTTCGCGGCCGAGTTGGCGGTCGATTACCGGCCGCCATGGGACAAGAGTGAACTCGTGGCTCTGTTCGACGATGGCGAACTTCCCGCTCGATAGCTGCACGGTGCCGGTATATTTGCCGCTGATCTTCTCGCCATCGGCAGCAGCGCGGAATGGCACTGCCTTGCTCTCGGCCATCTCCGCGCCGACGCGGGCGACTTCGCGCTCGCGAAGGGTGGCGAGAAGGCTGCGTCGATAGAAGATGCGGCCGTCCCGCGCTCGGGTGGCGTCGCCCTGCTCGATATGATGCTCGCGGCGCTGGTCCATGGCGTCGCGCACCTGCTGCCCGAAACCGGCCGGAACGAGATCTGATGCGTCAGGCGTGACCAGTCGCCGGTCAAGCCAGGTCGCGCCGTCCGAACCGATCTGGCTTTCCAGATTGAAGGTCGAGATGACACGGATGCTGGCCTGCCGGTTGCGGCCGGCGTCATAGCCGGCGGCGCGGCCCTCGAAATCCTCCGGGATGCGCCATTGGTCGGCGTCGATCCGCTCGACGATCCCGGCGCGGCGAAGCGCTTCCAGCCGGCGCACATGCGCATCGACAAAGCCTTCATAGTCGCCGCCCGGAACGCGGCCCTCGAATTTCGCCTGTTCGAGATGGCGGCTCGGCCGATAGGTGCCGTCCTCGGCGATGGCGGCAATAGTCCGTTCGGATGGTCGCTGCGCCGTGTCGGCTGAGCCGATCTCGATGACGCTGCCGATCCGGGCATCTTCGACGCGGGCCGGGTCGATGCCAGGAACATGATGCGTCCGGCCGTCGATCCCATCCACCACAAGGGTCAGGTTCTCGCCCATCTCGTCGGTGAGATACTTGTCCACGACCCGGCCGACGATGGGCGTCTCGGGCGCGGCATCATGAAGCTGGAAGGTCATCGGATCACGCTCCAGCCCGTCGGCCTTCAGCGCCTTGTCCATGTTGCGGATGATGTCGCCGCGCTCGCCCATCTCGCGCAAGGTCGGCTCCATCCGCTCGCTCAATTCCCAGACGCCAGGCGCGTGTTCGGTGGCGAGGCCCATCTGCTCCAGCTTGCGCAGACGGCGCAGGCGTAGCGTCCGGTCGAACTGGCGACGCGGATTGTCGGGTTCATGGCGCAGGTCGATGAAGTGCTCATCGGCTTCCTCGGTAATCGCCCTGTCGATGCGGGTGAAGCGGTCCTGGTCCACCTCGGCGGACAGCTTGCGGGTCTGCTCGATCTCGGTGACGGGACCAAGCTCCATCGTGGTCAGCTCGCTCGCCCGCTCGCGGATGCCATTGGCGAGATAGTCGCCGTTGATGACCAGATTCTCGCCCAGGTCATCCTTGCCCCGGACGATGACATGCACATGGGGATGGCCGGTGTTGTAGTGATTGACCGCGACCCAATCGAGCTTGCTGCCGAGGTCGGTTTCGATCTGGCGCATGAGGTCGCGGGTGTGCCCGGTCAGGTCGGTCAGGTCCGCGCCGTCTTCCGGCGAGACGATGAACCGGAACTGGTGGCGATCGTCCTTGCCGCGATCAAGGAAAGCGTCGCCATCGGCGCGGTCGTCGGTGGCGGAATAGAGCTGGCCCCGCTTGCCGTCGCGTGATGTGCCGTCCCGCTGGATGTAGCGCAGATGGGCGGCGGCCTTGCCGTTCTTTCCGGCCTGCTGGACATAGCGGGTTTTCACGACGACGCGGCGCATTCCCGGCGTGCTGTGCTTCCAACCGCCCGACAAGGTGCGGGCACGCACGAACGACGCGCCGCGTCCACGCTTGAGGCCCGGCCCGCTGCTCCCCCGCGATGCCTTGCCGCCTTTGGTGGTGGCTGACGATCTGGAGCGTTGCGAGGATGATGCGGATGACCGCGAAGGGCTGTTGCTGTGCTGCCGCGCCAGCTTCTTCGCCCGCGTCAGAAAGCTCTTGGCCTTGCCGAGCTTTGGGGCATCAGCGCGGATGCGGCCGGGTTTCGGACGGAAGCGGTTCTCGTCGTCGGCGCTCATCGACGCGCCTCCGGCCGAAATCCGAGAAAATCGGGCGTTCGGCGGCCATGGTGCCGGTCGAAACCCAGCAAAGCCAAGGCTTTGCGCAAGATCACGGCTCTCGCCGTCCAAAAACAAGGTGCCGCTCGCGGCGCACCTAACCAGTGTGCAGACAACAACAATTTCAGAAATCCGGCCAGCGTAGTGCCGGTTTCCTTTATCTTGCCCTCGTAATCGGCACTACTTTCGCGACATTCTTGGTCATCTTGGTTCATCCTTCTTCCTCATGATGATCTGCACACTGTTTGTCCGCAAGAGAGCCTCCGCAAGCATGAGTTCTGGCGCGCCGTGCACTCGTCCGCACTCTGCGACGGGATGGTCGGGCTGCTGTCGAACGGCAGCGCTTTGTCCGTCGCGGTGCATTTTGCCATCGGATTCACGGGGCACATCACAGGCACTCCGGCGCGGCCCGGCCGTCTTTCGATCGGCGCGGCCGCAGGCAAGATAGCGTGCTTCCCGTCGTTCCTCGTCTGCACCAGTCCTCATCCGCTCGCGCGGATTCCTCTACCTAGTTCGCGTCCGTCACCATAACGGCCGCGGCGTTTTCATCAGCGGCGTCGCGGTCATGCGTGCGCGCCCAGAAGCTTGCGTTCCTTGCGCATGTGGCGCGCATCGGCCTCAGCAACGTCGGCGGCCGGGATGCCCGCATAGGCCGTGCCGCCGCTCCACATGGCGTGCATGATCACCGCCAGCTTGCGCGCCACGGCGACCGTCGCCTTGCGGTGACAACTGCGTTTGGCGAGCGCTGCGCCCCAGGTCTTGAGGTCGTCCTTGCCCTTGAAGCGCGTCATCAGCGCCGACGCCGCCTCGTAGAGCGCGCGCCGCACATCGGCATCGCCGGCCTTCGAGATCCGCCCCTTCACGTCGATCGACGTGCCCGACTGCCATCGCTTCGACGTCAAGCCGAAATAGGCGGCGACGTCGCGTGAGCGGCGGAAGCGCGACGGATCGTCGATCGCCGTCATGAACGACAGCGCCGTCACCGGCCCGACGCCGGGGATCGCCATGAAGCGTCGGCACAGCTCGCTCTGGGCGACGATCTTCACCACCAGGTCGTGCAGCCGGCAGTATTCCTTCCACAGCGCCGCGCGCGCCGCCAGCATCGCCTCCATCAGGTCAGCGGTGAACGGATCGTCGGCGACCGCTTCGCGCACGGCAGCGTCGAACTTGCCGCGCCCCGTGCCGCCGAGCCTGATCCCGAACGCCTTCAGCGAGTGACGGACGGCGTTTTCCAGATCGAGGAACTTGCGCTTGAGGTTGCGCCGATGCGTCAGAAGCAGGCGCATCCGGTAGCAGCTCTGCGTCTTCACATGCGCGCGGCGGAACCAGCCGGTGCGCATCAGATGCGCGATGCCGAGCGCGTCCGCCTTGTCGGTCTTGTTGCGCTGCGCCGACATCGCCGCGCGCACATGCACCGTCTCCAGGCAGATCGCCGGCAGGCCGAGTTTCAGCATTTCCGGGTGCAGCCAGGGCGACAGCGAGCCGGCCTCGTGGCCGACCCGGCGCAGCCTCGGCAGGAACGGTTCGAGCACGGCGAACAGCGCTGCGGCGTCCGTCACCGCCGTCGTCTGAAGATGCACCTCACCGTGATCATCGACGATGCATACCGAGGTTTCGTCAATCGACACGTCAAGCCCGCAAAAGAATTCCATCTGCCGTCGCCTCCTGGGTTTGGTTGTTCCAGGCAAGTTACTTGCTAAATCGCCGCCGGTCGGCAGCCGTTCGGTCTCGGCGCCGGCCCGCCGATTACGGCCGGCCCTCCCTTCCTTCCGGCCTTTTCGCCCAACCTGCCCGGAATCCAGCCAGACACGAACCTGCCTGACTGGACACTGAAACGCATGCGACCGGGTGCAGGAACGCCGTCCTCATGGCGCTCCCCCGTCATCAGCGCGGGCGACGAAAATGCTGCCGTCCTGTGGCTCCGTGCGGGCGAGATCGCGCACCGGAACGGTCGCGCGGGTGTCGCCGGGCTGCGCCTCGGATGACGGTGCGGCAGCAATCCGCCTGTCATCCGGGCGCGTGACGAACAGCGGAGCCTCGCGCCAGTCGGGCGGGGGTGCAGGTACCGCAACTGGCGATGCCGATGCGGTCGAGCCGCCGATAACCGGCACCAGAGCGGCGACATAGGCGCGGGTTTCGGCGGGCAATGTCCGGCCCGTCGAAAGATATTCGTCATAGCGGCCGGGACCGGCATTGTAGGCCGCGAGCATGGCGGCGACATTGCCATATCGGTCCCACATCTCGCGCAGATAGGCCGCACCCGCCATGATGTTGTCGCGTGGGTCGTGGGGATCGCGGCCGAGCCGGTAGCGGACACGCAGGCCCGCCCAGGTGTCGGGCATGACCTGCATCAATCCCATCGCCCCGGCCCGAGAAACCGCGCTCACATCGCCATTGCTTTCAGCGCGCAGCACGGCACGAATCCAGTGTTCGAGGATGCCGAACCGCTGCGACGCCTCGGCGATGTGGGCGGCATAAGGATCGACGGCGACCGGGCGGACAATCGGCGCAGATTGCGCGACCGCGCCGCCCGATCCGGTGCAGATGGAAAGCGCCCCGGCGACCAACAGGACGGCACAACGCCATGTCGTCCTGTCTCCGCTACGCCACCAGCCTGCCAGCGTGCTCGCTGCGGTCAAGGGTGCGCGCGAAGCGCCGTCCGGAGGCCGCCCCTGACCTTCGCTGCGCTCGCCGGCCGTCCGGTCGGCGAGCGGGACGAAGGGATGAGACGGCTTTCCCGCGAACAAAGGGATGACCGGAAGGCGCACCGATCAGCTCCGATCCTCGCGCGGCCTTTGCCGCTTCCAGACCAGCCGGAAGGTGCGTCCATCGTCGTCAGCCTGAAACAGCGCCGGACGAAACAGAGCGGAGAAAAGTGGGCTGTCGAGCTCCAGCGCGATATAATCTCCGGCGCGTTCACCGACACGTTTCCAGGCTCCGCCGATGTCGGGACCGTCCTCGTCGTCGAGGTGGATGCGGTAGTCCGGCACATTCTCGGCGTCGCCCGGTTCAATGGCGACGAGCACGATTGCCTCGTCGATACCGAAGTGCCGGACGCGGCCCGCGTAACCGTTGGCGGTGGGTTCAAAGATGGTGGATGACATTGCCAGATTCCTTTCGATGGTGGGGGGCAGTGCGTTGGCGCGCGCCACTCATGGCGGCCGTCGCCTTCCTCATCGGTCCAGAGCGGTAGCGCCCGGCCGATGACGGAACTTGCGGGGATGGGTCCGAAATAGCGGCCGTCGAGGCTGTCGCGGACTTCCCAATTCATGAGGAAAACTTCGCCGTCGCCGATGACGCGGCAGCCCTGCCAGACGGGCAGATCGCGGCCTATCCGGTCGCGCTCCAGCGCCTCGCCCATCTCGATGCCGTCCACGGTGATGGTACGGCTATGTCTGCAAACCCGTTGCCCGGACAGGCCGACGACGCGCTTCAGGAGCGGCACGCCGCGCCCGATATAGCCGCGCTCGACCATGAACTGTTCCAGCGGTTCGGGCGGCATGACGACAACCAGTTCCGGCACCTCGATCCGCTCGGCTGGCTCGACGGTATAGAAGCCGATGGGCGCGCTCGCGGTAGCGTTCCAGATGAGTTTCGTGGGCGTCGGAATGAACGCGGCGATGGTGATGCCCATTGCTGCGAAATATGTCGCCATGACGTAGCCGAACCGCGTCATGGTTCGATCCTCCGCCGCCCGATCCAGGCGGCATGCCGCTCGGGCGTGTAGGCGTTCGGTTCCAGATTGGCGGTCAGCCGGTTGTGGGCGTGCCGCCAGTAGTCGGGGGACACGTCAGCCGGATCGAAGCCGAGGGCTTCCACCGCGTCGATAACGGCAAGCGCCCGCTGCACCTTCTCCCAGCCATTAAGGCGCAGGAGAGTGTCGCCACCGGGCCGGACGAAAGGAACAGTCTGGAATGGTTCGCCCCGTCCGATGGCGCGCAGGATGTCGAGGCGCGAGACGACGGTGCCAAAGTCGTTCGCCGCCCATCGGACGAAAGCGAAGATGTTGCCCGGCGCAAAGCCGACGATGCTACGGCGGCGGTCGATAATCTGTTCGTAGCTCTTGCGGCCGAACCGTATCCATTGCTCGACCTTCTGCTTCTGGAAGGTCAGATCGACCAATGTGGTGAAGGGCGCAGGCCCGTCCGGCAGCGGACGGCCATGCGCGTTCCTGTGAGAACGACGGGTCATTGTTCGTCTCCGGGGATGTCGGTTGATGTGCGGGCGAGCACCGCGTCGAGCGCGGCTTCGGTGCGGAGAATGGCGCGACCAATGGCTTCGGGGATTTGCGGAAGAACCGCGTCGCCGAACGCTTCGACGATCAGACTGGCCGCAGAAGTCCCTTTGCGACTGCCGAGCGCAATGCGCGTGTCAGCCACCCAGGTGGAAAGCCCATCATCCAGCCGTAGGTGATGGGCAAGGCCGCCGTTCCAGTCAGCCCATGGCTCTGCAGCATCGTCGCCAGCGCCCGCGCGCGCGCCCATTTGTCCGGCGCGCGATCCGTCATCGCACCATCCATCACCGCGTCCATGGTCGGGGATTTCCGGCGGTCGTAGGCCGGACTCCAGGTGTCCATCCTGCTGTCGCGCTTCGTCGGCGTCGGCAGGATTTCCGCCGCGTGGCGCAACAGGTTCGGTGTGTCGATCTGCGCCTTCGCGCCGCTCAATCGCTTTCCTGTCTCGATCTCCTGCGCGCTCAACCTGCGCCCGCCATTCGGTCTCACCGGCGTTGGCATCAGACCGTAGGACGTTTCCAGCCTGTCGAAATGCAGCGCCTCGCTGATCGTCGGCGTTCGGTCGAAATCGTCCTGGTCCGAGGTCATCCTGTCCTTGTGCTTGCGCAGAACGCTCCCCCGCGGGGCCGGGTTCGCTGTCGGCGTTCCGATCATTCCCGCATGGCGGCTGGCATGGCCCTGCAACTGGCTGAGAATGTCGCCCCGACCGCCGCGATCCGCATCCGACTTCCTCGGCGTCGCCAGGATCATGCGCAGCGGATACGTCGATCCTGCGCCCCCGCCCGCGCCATCCTTCATCCCGTCCGATGCCATCGGCGTCGGCAGCGGACGATTGCGGAATAGCTCGTAAAGACCTGATTCCTTCATCGCCCGGCGCGCGCCAGAACCGCCCTCCAGACGGATGCCACCCTGCTGGGATTGCGATACGGGTGTTGGCAAGCTGTTGGGGGTCGTAGCCGATGAGCCATGACCGCTTGCGGACATGGTTGGCGCCGACATCCGAAGCACCCACCACGCACGGTTCAACGGCGTAACCGAGCGCGTCCAGCTCGCCGAGCAGCCGGTCAGCGCCGCGAGTTCGGAGATTAGCGCTGTTCTCAAAAGCGAACCAGCGAGGGCGGCAATCTCCGACCAGGCGGACGGCTTCGAGGTAAAGGCCCGACCGTTCGCCCTCGATCCCTTTGCCGCTGGTGTTGGCGCTGGAGATGTCTTGGCACGGCGGGCTGCCGACGATGATGTCGGGAAGGATGCCCAGGTCGGAAACAAGTCGAGCTGCCGTGAGTCCACGGATGTCGTCGTAGATGCGGACATGGGGATTGTTCTCTGCGTAAAGGATGCGCCGCCACTCGACGATTTCGCAGGCGGCTATGGTGAGGAAGCCGGCGCGATGCAGGCCGAGCGACCAGCCTCCGGCCGCTGCGCTGAACAGGTCGAGGGCGCGCATCATGGCGCACCTCGCCGTGCGGCACCGGCACCATGCTTCGCGTGTGCGCGCGTCAAAGAATAGAAGTTAGATTCTTTGTTAGATTCTTCTATAAAGTGCGCGGCGTGATTTGCGCCTAATGTGCCGATACTGTTTGCGCCTAATGTGCCGATAGGTTTCACATGGTTATCCACAGGCACTGTGGATAAGTTTTCGGGACGAAAACGCAGCAATTCGCGCCGATCCTCCCACTCGATTTCGAGCCGGTATCCGGGCAGCGGCTGGCGGGCGGCGATGCGGCGCAGGTCGAGCGCGAAATCGGACGGCCGTGCGAGGCTGCCGGATTTTTCGTGAAGATGGCTGATCTCGAAAGCCCAGCCGTCAGGCTGGTGGCCGGCGTGCTTGCGGGCGGCCCGGTAGAGCCAGCGTTCGATGCCGCCAGTCAGCCGGAAATAGGCCGGGTCGATGGTCAGGACCAGCGAGCGGTCGATGACGCTCTGGTATAACCATTCGGGCAGGACGAACTCCATGCCCTCGACGCGGCCCGTACGCGTCGTCATTTCCTCCCACTCGTTGATCCATGAGAATTGCCGCCGACGCCAATGTGTGCCGTTACGGATGGTGGTGGCGATAACGGTGGATTGCAGACGGGCGAGCGCCGCCTTCAGCAACAGATACTGATGATTTCCGGTCGGTCGCCCAATGGCGCGCAGCAACTGATAGGGCGTGAAGCGGAAGAAACGTGAGGTCGGGATGCCGTTGTTCTCGGCTGCGACGATCTGCGACGCGGCCCAGATGAGCACGTCGGCATCCCAGATGGTCGCCATGCCATGCTCGGGCATGGCGAAGACCTGCACCTCAACATCGGCGGCCTTGTAGAGAATCGGTTTCAGGCGTGGGCGCTTGCCCAGCGAAAAGAATGGCCGCTCCATCAGATCGCGCTGGTCGCGTGGCGCGGCGTCTCCGGTCACCACCACGAAAGCGTCAAGGTGACTGCGTTCGCTGACGGTTTCGGGCTGCGCCGGTCTATGATTGTCGTCGCGCAGCATTTCAGAGTTCGTCCCGCTCGGCAGGTGTCAGCGGGCGCGCGGGAAAGACCTTGCCGGCGTTCTTGTCGCGGGTAGATTTGCGGGAGCCGATCGACGACCAGCTTTCCAGATCGCGGACGGCATAGAGGACGCGGCCGCCGATCTTGCGATAGACGGGGCCGGTGCCATAGGTCCGGTGTTTCTCAAGGGTGCGTAGCGAAATGCCGAGGAAGCGCGCAGCTTCCTGCGTGCGAAGCAGGCGCGGCGGCAGGTCGGCTTTGCGGCCGTTGGTCATGGTATCGCCTCCGATTGGTCAAACAGGCAGGCCGTCGAGGGGACAGCGGGCTGTGGCGAACCATGGCGAGGGACCGGCGGCGTGTAGCGTGCCGCATTTGCGCCTGTGCGCTGGCGGCACCCCTGCGCGTGTCAGCGGGGCCGGAAAAGGCGAGATATTTCAGCGGCTCATTGCCTGCCGCGTCGAATTGAGAAAGACATTCGCGCGCACTTCGGCTAAGAATAAGGACGGAGCAGACGCGCTGCTCCGGGGGCGTAGTAACCCCTGACTAGCGGTTGGTGCCGGCCGTGACGGCACCATACTCCTTGACCCTATGGTCGGGGAGCCTGTGGCGTATACAACAGGCTTTCCGAGCTAAAGGCCATGGGGCCGTCTAGTCACGGTTACTAACTCCCCGATCACCAGGAGTCAGAGAGTTTTTGTTTGCGGGGGCGAACCGCAAGCCATCGCTCTCCCAGGATGAAGGGGAATGACGATGCGGGTTCCGGTCGAACTTGACCCCGATGTGGACGATCTAGCGCCAACGGGAAACGACATCACACCCTATGACGAACAGCACCATGTGACCTATCTGCGCCTTCTGGACGCTAAGGCGGACGGTGCCGACTGGAAAGAAGTGGCGCAAATCGTCCTGCACCGCGATCCGGTTGACGATGAAGCACAGACGCGACGTTGCTGGGAAAGTCACCTCGCGCGCGCCGAATGGTTCTCTCGCGAAGGCTATAGGCGGCTTCTGGAGCAGGACGCCGCAGACGAGGGGTGACGGCGAAGCCGGATCAGCGCTTGCCGCGCTTGATCGGATAATGCAGCAGCAGACGATAGCCGCCGTGCATCATCATGAGGCCGTGGGCGACGAGGCGGCGGGCTTTGTTCTTGCGTGGATCGCTCTCGAAATCTTCCTTGTTGCCATGAAAGCCGAGCAGAACTTCGGCGATGGTGCGGTAGCTCTCGCCGCGCAACCTCGCGTCGAGCGCGCGCAGGGACAGGATATGCCATTGCCGGAGCTGGTCGGGTAGTTCGCCGAAAGACGGCCCAGGCGACCGTCTCGCTACCGACCGCCAGAGGCGGCGCGCGGCGTGCGAGCGAAGCTCCATGAAAGCGTCCATGGGCAGACGCGCGACGTAAAGGGTCGCAGCGTCCGGCACGGCGTCGAGCAACCAGATTTGATGCGCGACACCATCGACCTGCCAGATGCCATGCCAGCCATCAGAGGCGCGGCGAAGGTCGAGACCGTCGAGATGAGCGAGCGTGACGACGGGCTCGGTCTCGGCCGTTTCGTTCTCGACAGGCGACAGCATGACTGCGTGCGGCTGGAGCCGGGGCGACCAGAACAGGGGCTGACCGTCAGGCGGCGTATCGGGATCGCACGGGAAATCGCAAACCCCAGCGTTGGGCGAATGATTCCAGTTGTTCCGCTTCCGGTCGCTCGATGCGGGTGATCGACAGGAAGTCATGACGGTATCCGTCATGACGACGGAGATATTCCCAGGCGAGTCCGGCAGTCACAATCTTCTTCGCATGTCTGTATGCCGCCGGCGAGCGCCACTCGATGCTTAGCATGGCGTCACCTCTCTATTTGGGGTTGTGCAAGACAAACCTCGAACAGAGAGCTTGTGAGAAGTCGAAAAGTAAGGGTAGCCGCGCCAAGGAGATAACTGATGCTCGTAACCCGATAAATTCCTTGGTTATTTCCTTCTTAACAATGCTTGCATTGTCTGGCGAGCCGGGCGCCGCCCGGCGAGCGAGTTTTCCACCGCGCAGTCTAGGGGACGCGCGAAGGCCGCCGGCCCGTTAGGGTCGGCGGCGGCGATTTCAGCCCTGCGGTTGCTTCATGGGCGAAGCCAGCGCCAAGGTTCATCCGCCCCAGCGCGGCGGTATGACAGGCGGCGGCACCGGAACGGTTGCCATAGGTAATTCAACGGCTCGAAACCGTGCCACCAATCGGCGTCAATGTCACTGCAACGGCCCTCGAACAGCACTTCACCGCTGGCGAGGTGAAGCCGGAAATCCATCGGCAGGGCTTCGGCTTGCTCCGGGTTTCCGCGTGCCGGAACGCCGTCCACGTCCTCGCCCAAACCCATGCAACCGCCATGGTGGTCAATCGTAACAATCCAGCGCATTGTGAAATCCTCTCATATGAAGTTGGGAAATGGCGGCGCCCGCCCCGTTGACGGGCGCCAGTGCAAAGGGGGTTATGCTGCCGTCCGGTGACGTTGCAGGGCTGCAAGGCGCTTGCTGGCCGTGTGGTAGTGGCCGTTGTCCAGCTCGATGCCGGTCCAGTCGCGCCCGGTCTGCTGCGCGGCTGCCAGGGTCGAACCGCTGCCGCTGAACGGGTCCAGCACAAGGTCGCCCGGCTTCGTGAACGCCTCGATAAGCGGCGTCAGGGCTTCGATGGGCTTCTGCGTCGGATGCAGCTTGTTCCCGGTATAAGGAAAGTCCAGCACATCGGGGATGGGCTGTGCGGGCAAGGTCGGATTACCCTTTGCCAGCAAATAAGCCTGCTCATGCTCATAGCGAAGGAAGCGGGCCGATGACGCATAACGCTTGCGGAAAACTAGATGCCCGACAACGCGGAAGCCTGCCGCCTTCCATGCGTCCATGAACAAATCGACCTTGTTCCATCCGTAGAAGCTGACGCAAAAGCCGCCATCCTTCAAAACGCGGTGCATCTGGTTGAACGCGGGGCGAAGCCAGCGACCGTTATCGTCATTGGCAACGGTGCGGCCCTGCCGGTCGCGGAAGTTGGTCACATAGGGCGGGTCGGTCAGGATGAAATCTATCGATGCCCGGTCAAAGGACCGCATCACGTCAATGCAATCGTCATTGAAAATCACATTGCGGGGGGCCTGGGTGCTGTTGGTCATCTCTCTAATCCTTCGGGTTTGGGGTTCAGAGCAGCGAAGCGCGCGCTCCTGAACCCTTGCCCGTCGGCGAGACCAGGGTAGCAAGGTGCCAGAGAAGTCTTCGGCACCGTGGAATATATGGAGGGGACCCGCTTGCGGGGAGCGGGCCGTTTATGCCGCGAAAGGCCGAAGAGTTTTCTTGCGCCGCGCGAGGGCAGCGCCCTTAGAAATCCCTTCTAAACTTTCAAAACTAGTGCGCTTCAGGCAGTTCCATCCATTCGCGCTGCGACCACGCCAATCTCAGCCGCATTGAGCCGATCTGCCGCCCAGCCTTCTGCAAACCGAACGCTCGCAGAGCGCGGAAGTTTAGTGTCGGGTAGATCACGGATTTTTATTTTCGCTGGTAGTGAAGCTCCCTCACCAACGAACAGGGCTTCCTGCTGAGCGAGGGTCGGTAAAGCTCTGGTCATTCCTGACAAACCATCCGGCAGAAACCGCGCAACATGTGACTGGTCTGCAGCATTGGTCAATCGAAGAACGAGCCAAGTGCCGCATTGAGAAATGACCGTGCTTTCCACGTCGGCCGGGCGCTGGCTTACAAGCATGAGACCAATACCGTATTTTCGTCCCTCACGCGCGATGCGCCGGACTGCCGATTGGGCTGCAGCATATTCCGCCTCGCCTTTGTCGGGCACGTATCTATGTGCTTCCTCGCATACGAGAAGGATAGGGTCGCGCTTCCGCTCGTCCTGAGTTTGATAGAGCTTGTACTGAAAAAGCAGCCGGGCAATTACAGCCGCTAAAGGTCCAGCAACTTCGTTGGGCAGGCCGGAAATGTCGATAATCCGTAGGTCGCGATTATCTCCGGGCGCGGTGGATGCATCACCGATGAACTGAGCGATCAGACCGCCGAGTTGCGTATCAGTTGGAGTCCAATCATTCATAAGAAAACGGATGCGGGGATCGCGGCGAAGCACAGCGACTTTGTCCAAGATTGACTTGAAGCCCTTGGCGAATTCAGATTCTGTCACCCGCTCCATCTTGCCGTCTTTCTTTGGACGGGCCGCTTGGACAAATGCGATATGGTTGGTGAACTCCGTCAGGGAGAACGGACGGGGCTTATCGCGATCGAACTCCGCGAGCTTGGAAGCTTCTACACCTGCCTTGGGCTTCGGCTCGTCATGAGCCGAACCGTCCGTGGGAGCATTCCAGTCATAAGATGTAGGCGCGGGATCGACCATGCCTGCCGTCACCATTCTGGCGTGAGTGAGGGCTTTATATACGATGTTGTGTTGCGAAGTGGCCTCGAATTCCGTTTTGCCGCTGACAAGCAGACGGAATTCTTCGGCGGACATGAGCCAATAGGGAAGCTGGATTGGCGTGCCCGCTGTTTCTTCCGTCCCGATCGGGTCATATGCCCGGTAGACTACGGCTCGCGCGCCAAATGCACGTCCATATTCTCCATGTGGATCGATTATAACGATCCGGGGTCGGCATACGGTGCCCTCGACAGGATGATGGTCGAGCACGCTATGCAGTATTGCGGCAACGGCACCGGATTTTCCGGAACCGGTTGATCCAAGAACCGCGCAATGAAGGCTGAACATCTTGTCGATATTAGCCCGACATTGCGCAGCATCCGCACCTACATAGGTTGCGAAAGGAACCAGGGGGTCGGCCCCGTCCGGCCTCTGACCTTCGGCGGATTTGTACAAAAGTCCCGCTTCATCCCGGGTCAGCAGATAGACGTTCTGGCGAGGCAGCGGATAGGTGGAGACACCCCGGGTGAATGTAAGACGGCTTTCACTCGAATTCCAAACGCCTTCGGCGAACAATTCGATCTCCATGACCCGCTGATCTGCATCCGCAGGGATCGGCGTAGCGATTTCGACGAGCTCTTCTGAACGCATCCGCAAAAGCGTGACAAAGCCAAATACGAGGCGGCGACCAAAATGAACCTTCACCACGCTCCCTATCTGTCCAATCGGGTAAACTCGCCCGCCGTAACTACGGGTGAGTTCTGATACGTCGCCGGACAACTCAACCTTGACGGTTGAGCCAGAAACTTCAACGATGGTGCCGACTTTGAGGTCTGCGACGGATTCAAAGGGCGAGGTCACAGGCTTCCCTCCGAGCCATCGCGAAGAATTTTTGTTACACCCGCGAAGGTCCACCAGTTGCGTGTTTTGCCACCCTCAGGCGCGTGAAATGGCCCCTGCTTTCCGATGTAGAGGCCCTTCTCGGTCACCACATAAACCCTTGCACCCCAGATGGAGTTTTTCCAACGAACCAAACATTCGGCCATTTCCTCACCTTCCTGCACAAAGGCGAGCAAGGTTGTCCGGCTATCTACTCTCTCCATGCAGAGTTCGATTTCCTGATTTATGTGATCATCGCCGAAACTGTAGCCGCACACCGCAAGTACATTGTCTTCGCCGCCGGAAAGCGCACGACGGAACAGATCGAACTGCGCGGCAAACGGATCTCTTTGAGTCGCGGCATACTTGGTCGCCTGCGGATGAATAAGGATCAACCCCTTACGGGTGGGGTAAGAGTCGAGATCGCGGACGCGCCAGACCTTTCCGTCTTCACCAAGGTGCCAGTCGATCGAACCATGGAGTTTCACGACACATGCGCGAATTCCGGTTTTCGGCTCGTCCTGGCCGAAACGGTGTGAACGAAAAGCAACGGCACCGCCGGAGAAGCCGTCCCAATAAGGGATGTGCGCCAAGGCAACGGCATCCTCTATGAGCGTGTCATAGTTAGTCGTAAAAATGCGTACTGGACGTCGCCTGTCCTGAAGGCCCGCCTGGGCGGTGTGGAACAGTGCTCCGATGAAAGCGCTATGCTCATCAATTCGAGTAAGGGCGTTTTCTGGCGAGCCAATGCTTTCGACCTGCCCTTCGAACGCGGGGATGTAGCCCCAACGGATAGTGGTCGCAATCCAACCTAATATCGCTTCATGCGCTTCAGTAAGTTGTTCATGGGAATATGTCGTGGCACCCACTTGAACGCTGTGCGTCCGGGATCTTTCCGCCAAGGCCGTATAATCACCCAAATGGCTTAACAGGTGCTCGACGTGCGAGTCTTCCGGCAACTCAGCCAAAATAGCTTTGATCAGCGGTTCATGGGGAGAATCGATCGCCATCGCGTTTACGCGCGCAGTGAGCGGATACATAAGAGGAATTCGCGCGCCGTAGCTGACGCCCGCACCCAGCAGCCAAGATAGGCACGGTGATGCTAAGTGCCGGTCGAGTTGTTCAAGCCAGTCGCTCTCTTGATCGCTCATAGTCCCCCCAAATGACACTTATTTTGTTGTGCAGGCGCATATTCCGAAACTAAATCACTATGACCGCACCAAGATCGTTGCCTGTGGATAGGTGTCCACTTGCTCACGATAAAGAATAAGTACCGCCGAAAGGGCGGTTGCCTGCCAACCTGGCGGAAGTTGACGTACCAGTTCTTCGATGACGCGCCGTGCGGTCATCTGACCATGGGGCATCGTAACTTCTGTGTTGGCGAGATCGGGATGCGGTGTCCGAGAGCGTGGAGGATGAGTTTGAAAGCGAAACGTATAAGGCAGGAGTGCCTTAAGTTGATTTGCTACCGCCGCAGCCGACTTCGTGCCGGAAAAATCTGCATCCAATAGATAGTCAATATCAATCGGGAACTCCCGATCAAACGTGCCTGGCGTTGAGTTATCGCGGTTGCGGCCGGGATCATTTGATCCAAATCCACTGCCATTCCAGCGGGTCCCATCACCTGCCGTATAATGCTTAATAAGCTGAGTCTCGAGGTCCATTGCCGTAAAGACAAAAATACGAATGGCCTTAAAACTCACACGCGCCGGATCAAGCCCAGATCGATGATTTACCTTTGTGGAGTGCCGCGTTAGCCGTCTAAATAGGCCCGATTCGGCATCGGTCTTGCCAATGTAGACAAGTTGGCCGTCCAAGAATAGTTGGTAAACTCCTTGCGCCTCAGGAACGCCAGAAAGATTGATTGCATCGAGCGGTGCCTGTTCCAATTCATCCAGAGCGCGCACGAGATGATCGAGCAGCGCTCCAGGGAGATCGAATTCGAATTCACGATAGCCACGAGTCATTGGCCAACACTCCGTTGAGGCCAATTCATGCCGCGACCATCAAATGTTTTGCGACGTCCTCACCAATTCTCCGTGCAAGCTGCACTGGAACAGCGTTGCCAAGTTGACGCATGCTTTCCGTCCACGATCCATGAAACAGGTAGTCGTCGGGAAAAGTCTGCAAACGCGCACTTTCTCGGATAGTGAAATAGCGCACTGAGCCATCGGCTCGGGCCAACATGTTTTCTCCACCCGGCACGCCATGTACTCCAGCCTTGAGTGTCTTGGCGGGCTCGTCAAATGGACTGCCCGTATGCCCGGTGTATGATCGGGCACCTGCCTGAAATCGATGGTTTGGGATGGTTGACGCTTTGCGAGTTTCCGGGTCCGGCAAATCGCGGATAGCGTCGCGAACGGTTCGCCAAGGCAGACTACTTGGCTTCTCACGGAGGGCCTTACCGCGTGCAATGGCCCGGTCAGACAGCTTCCGGTCTTTACGGGCGACTTCGTGGCGCTCCCAATAATCGTTAGCCCTTACTTGCTCCCAGAGCAGGGCATCGAGGGAATGTGTTCCCTCTGGGAAGCTCCACGAAACGTGTAGATCATCGCGGAACCCGACGAAGACGACACGCTCGCGCCTCTGGGGAACGCCATAGTTGGCCGCATTAAGTACGCGAGTTACCACTTGATAGTTCAGGCCGCTCCTGCGACCCCGTGTATGGTGGCGCTCCAGACGCACAAGATGGTCGGTCCATGTCTCGTCACTCTTTAACATCACTTCAGGATGCTCGAGCTGCAATCGAATGTACTCAAAATAGTTGCGGAATGCTTCGCGTGTCAGACCTTTCACATTCTCAAACAGGAATGCACGAGGGCGAGCCTCACGCACTGCCCTGATAGCCTGTGGAAACATGTCACGAGCATCGCTATACGCCCCATGCTTTCCGCCGAGCGAAAATGGTTGACAGGGAGGGCCACCCGAGACGAGATCGAGATTGCCCTCGAAGGCTTTAAACCCTACATCGCGAACATCTCCTTCAGTCAGCGGCCAATCTCTCACGAGCTTCTGCCCACGTGTTTTATTATCGCGAAGCGTATCACAGGAATCACGATCCCATTCCACAACCTGTAAAGGATGAAATCCAGCCTCATGGAGCCCCATGCCAAGTCCGCCAGCACCTGCGAACAATTCTATTGATTTCATCTCTCAAGAAACTCCCTAACAATTGCTTCTAGCGAAGCCGTTGCTTTTAATTGGCATTCCCAGATGGTAATGGCCTTCCAGCCCATGCCATCTAATTCTCTGATAACCCGCTCGTCGCGCGCCTTGTTGCCATCTAATTTAGGCATCCAAAAATCGAGACGGGAACGCGGGAGGCGAGCAAGTTTGCAATTTGGATCGTCATGCCTATGCCAGAAACAGCCATGCACGAATATCACCTTGCGCCGTGCTCGAAAAACGAGATCAGGACGGCCAGGCAGATCCCGCGCATGTAATCGATAACGATAGCCCATTCCATGCACGAGTCGGCGCACTGCAAGTTCAGGTCTAGTGTCCTTACTGCGGATCAGCGCCATGCGGGCACTCCGCTCCGCTGGCTGCAAGGTATCTAAAGATGTCGATTCGACGAATTTCATGGGCGACTCGACTGCCGTGTCAGCGGCATGCGGAATGGGGAGACTTTGATGTCCTTCTCCCGTTTCCGAACTTGGGCAATATCAAAGCTATTCTGCATACGCATGAGGGTGTCCAATGACACGCCAAAGGCCTTCTCAATTCGGAGTGCCATCTCCGGTGATAGATGCGCGCGCTGATTTAGAAGGGCGGACAACGCAGGGCGTGTGACACCCAACGCATGCGCGGCGTCAGTCACCGATAGCCCGTGGGCTTCGATTATTTCACTTCTCACGAACCCACCAGGATGAGCAGGGTCCTTCAATCGAATGCGATTCGTTGCGGCCATGACCGTTTCCTTGCGCCTTTCGGGCTACTGTGCACCGTAAAGCAACACTTTACAAGACCAAGATGTTCTCTTTTTGTGCGCGTTGAGCGCAGTACCCTGACTCGCCAGTGATAGGTATGTTTTAGAGGGCTATGGCGTAGACGTAGTTCTCAGTTTCGTCGTTCTCGGCCCGCCACTTGCACATTGCAAACCCGAAAACAGGTCCCTCGCGGGGCCTTTTTCTTTATGTGCCAAAGGGGTTTGCAGGGACCGTCCGCCCTTCGGAGACTGGCCAACCGCGCGAGATCGGTCTCCAAACGCCCACCGTCTCTTTCCATCCGCCCTTCGCCCTCAGCAAGACGGATTCAAAATCCATATATATTTCAGAGAACTGATGGGATCGCGCTGCGCCCCTGTTTCGCGGGTTCCGGCTTGTTTCAAAGCAGACGGAGAAGCGACACGGGCGGCGTGGTGGTACGTGCTTGCTCGAAGCAACGCGGGCACGCATCTTGAAACCGACAGAAAACCTTCTAACAATCGAGGGCATTACGCCCTGCCTGCCATCTGTCAGCCTCGGCGACTGGAAGCGCGCGCGGGGGCAACTTGGCAAAACTATCGTCAGATTATCTACTGGAGTACATTCGGCCGATCGCTCGGGTTCTGAAAGCCGCGAGGTTGATAACCAGTGCTCTGGGAGTGGTGGCGATAGCCGTCGGTCAAACCTGGATGACTTCGCAAACGGCATGGCAGCTTGAATGGGCGCCGATGATATTCTGGAGCGGGGTCGGCGCGATTGTCGTCACCGGATTAATCCTACTGTTCTTCGAGAAAGATAGCGCGTCACTGTTACTCGACCTTAACGCAAGTGAGGTAATGGTCGGCGAGCAGTCGGACCATATTCGTTACTTGGAAAGGCGAGAAGAAATCCTTCTTTCTTGGCAGTCGGTTACAAAACTTCTCGCTGAGCTGTTGGATCAGGCGCTAACTACCTCTGAACTCGACCCCGAGAAGAAAAAGGCTATTTTTACCGCTGTTGTGGAGATCCTCGCGGACTATAAATTCTCCTTGTTTCGGATCGCAGATGAATACTGCAACATTTCTATTTACGAACATTCCGCCGAACGAGGGATTCTGGAATGCATTGCCTGTTATCGATCGCGTCCATCTGATGCACTTGGTGACCATAGAACATGGAAAGTCGGCGAGGGGCATGTCGGTAAAGCGTTCGAATTGCAGCGGGAATTGATTTGCGGAGACGCATCGGCACCCGATATCAAGCCGTGGATTAGTGCCTCACCAGCGAACTTTGACGATCGTGATGATGAACGATACGTGTCGCTTGCGGCAGTGCCAATTGGAGTAAATGCGGAAGATCCGGTCGGTGTTTTGATCGTGACGAGCAATGTGCCGATGCGCTTTGCCAACTCCGATGAGAACCATGGCGACGAGAACGTGAAGGAAGAGCGCCGACTGGCCGTTGCAGCGCTGCAAGATTTTGCTGCACAAGTGGGACAGTTTGTGGCAGTATTCAGGTTAAGAGAGGCGACGCATGCCGAAGGAACCTCTAGCGATGAGTAAAGCACCGAAATCATTCAGCTCTTTCACGACGACGCGGATCGGTACGATCAATCGCGACATCGAGAAGAACATCAAACTCGTCGTGTCGGGGTCACGCGGCGCTACCGGTGAGGCGATTTCTTCCGTTAAGAAGCGTCAGGCCCTGTTGGCCGCTCGTCCGTTCAAGGCAAAGCAGTCCGCTTAATCACCGAAACGCCCGCTCAGCCTGCTCCTGCCATGTCTCCCCCGCCAGAAAACACAGGTCATAGAGGCTGACCGCCGATGCTTCGCGGCCGCAGGTCAGGCGTTTGAGCACCTCCGGCGCCAGATAGGCGAGGCGCAGCTGGCGGCTGACATGGCGTTCGGCCAGACCGACGGCCTCGGCCAGTTCCTGGATCGTGACGAATTCACCTGCCTCCATACGCCGCCGCCAGCCCCAAGCCCGGCCGATGGCGCGCAGGATGTGGGGGTCCTGCGCCTGATCCTCGCTCGGGCTGTAATCGGCGGGCGGCATGATCTTGGGCCGCCCGTTCTTCTTGCGCAGCTTCAGGGGGATCAGCACGCGGATCGTGCCATTGCCACGGGTCATTCGGCGGCCTCCATGTCGCGCGGCGCGATCATCTCGCGGATCACGCCCGCGACGCCTTCGCGCCGGATGTCGACTTCGAGTCCGGCGGCGGTGACGGTGACACGCCGGACCAGCAGCTGGATGATCCGCGACTGCTCAAGCGGAAACAGCTGGGCCCAGAGCGTGTTGAAATCATGCAGCGCCGCGATGGCCTCGGCCTCGGACACCTGATCGCGCTTCAGCGCCGCCAGCACCTGCGTAACCACCTCGGGGGTCTGCAGAATGCGCCGGACCTCGGTGACGATGGCGTCCTCGACCATGCCCGCAGGCAGGCGGACCGGTGCATGATCGCCACCGCTGTCGTCCTGCGTCGTGCGGTTCTTGATCACGTCCATCGAGACGTAATAGCGGTAGAGCTTACCGCGTTTCTTGGTCGCGGTCGGCGTCATCGCCGCGCCGGTGTCGGTGAAGATCAGGCCCTTCAAAGGCGCGGGCGTCTGCATGCGGCTGTTGCTGGACCGGGCGTGGCGGTTGCCCTGAAGGATGGCGTCGACCTGATCCCAAATCTTGTCGGTGACGATGGCCTCGTGTTCGCCGGGATAGGCCTTGCCCTTGTGGACGGCCTCGCCGCGATAGACGCGGTTCCGAAGCACCCGATAAAGATAGCCCTTGTCGATCAGCGTGCCCTGCTTGCTGCGAAACCCTTCCCGCCGCAGCTCCTTCGCCAGCATCGTGGCCGAGCCGAGTTCGACGAACCGGTCGAAGATCCGGCGCACCGAGGCGGCCTCAGTCTCGTTGATCACCAGCTTGCGGTCCTGCACGTCATAGCCAAGCGGCACATAGCCACCCATCCAGATCCCGCGTTTGCGCGAGGCGGCAACCTTGTCGCGGATGCGTTCGCCGATGACCTCGCGCTCGAACTGGGCGAAGCTGAGCAGGATGTTCAGCGTCAGCCGCCCCATCGAGGTGGTCGTGTTGAAGGACTGCGTGACCGAGACGAAGGTGACGCCGTTGCGGTCGAAGACCTCGACCAGCTTCGAGAAATCCACCAAGGCGCGGCTGAGCCGGTCGATCTTGTAGACCACCACCACGTCAATCAGCCCGTCGTCGATGTCCGCCAGCAGCTGTTTCAGGCCGGGTCGGTCCAGATTGCCGCCCGAGAAGCCACCGTCGTCATAGCGGTCGCGGGTGGCCACCCAGCCCTCGGACTTCTGGCTGGCGATATAGGCCTCGCAGGCCTCCCGCTGGGCGTCGAGGCTGTTGAATTCCATGTCGAGCCCTTCCTCGCTCGACTTGCGGGTGTAGATGGCGCAGCGCAGGCGGCGGCCGGGGCGCATGTTCATGTCCATGGTCAAACCTCCCGCGGTCGGACCTGCAGCCCGAAGAAGCGATAGCCGTTCCAGCGCACGCCGGTGATCTCACGGGCAATCCCCGAGAGCGATTTGTACTTGCGGCCCTGCCATTCGAAGCCGTCCTTCAGCACGGTGATGGTGTGCTCGACCCCGTTCCATTCCCGGATCAGCCGCGTGCCTGCCACCGGATTGCGGGGATCCGCGATCTGGTTCTTGCGGCGAGAGACGCCCTCGACCTCGTCGGCGAGCAGGTCCAGCATGCGGCGGGTCTCGTGATCGGGGCCACCGTAGGTCAGTTCCTGGAGCCGATAGGCGATGCGGGCCTCGAGAAAGGCGCGGCTGTTGTTCGGCGCGGCGCTGCCGAAGAGCCGTTCCCATTCGGTCTTCAGCTCTTTCACCGACATGGTCTTGAGGGCGGCGATGCGCGACAGGATGCTTTGGTCCAGGCGCGCGTCCTGTCCGGGTTTGGGCGGCGTTATCTTACTGTGATGCTTCATCAATTCCTCCGATGCGGATGCGTTTCCTGCGACGACCACCGCTCTTTCGGGGCGGGTAGTCCACGGAACTGTCTCCGTCGGCGGGCGATAAAGAACTGGACTTCCCGGCATTCAGGCGAACGACGCCCGCGGCGAGAATGCGGCCCAACTCGGCAAGCCGGGCATCAGGGGACATGCGTTCAGGGCATAGAGGATTGGGCCCGGAAACCGGGTCTTCGGGAGGAATGGACATGGCGGGTTTTCGCGACTGTTGTGATAGGCGAAATGTGTCGCGAAATCAGAAAAATATCAAGTAAATCAGTTTATTACGGAATTACTCGGTCGCTGCGCACCGTGGCGAAAATCTGCGTAGCTGATATGTTCCCACGCCGACCTTTCTGTCGGGCGGATGCGCCGAATCAACTCGTCCACCCGTCCATGAACTTGTCGTAGCTGTCGAGGATCGGCTCCTCCTCGAAGTCTCGACCATAGACGGCGTCGTCGAACTGCAAGATGGTCAGGGACAAGTCCAGAAACTCGGACACCAATGCCAGTTCCCGCACTGGCTCGGACCCGCGACTGAAGTTCCAGACGCCAGCCGGTCGCTGGACCGGCCGGTCCGAGACAAATCCCCTCTCGTCGGCGCCGAGGGCAGCCAGCGCATCGTCAGGGATCTGCATGCCCGATCGCACGAAGATCCCGCTCTTGAGAGCAGACTTGCTGGCACGCCCCCACCTTGCGAAACCGTCACGCGCGACGATCATGACGGCCCGCCGGTCCGTGAAATCGATCCACTTCCGGCAGGCGGCCAGCAGCGAAACGCCGTAGCGATCAGTGATGTGGTTCAGAAGGTCGACGGTCATTTCTTCGCCGTTCACCTGCTCACGGTAGTCATCGAGCGGCATCAGCAGGTAGGAGGCGAAAGTGTCCGCCTCTTCCTCGCGTTGTCGTTCTGCCTCCTGCCAGGCATTCGGCAGCAGCGGTTTGCATTGAAAATCGCAATCGCGCTGGAGGGTTCCGCTCTTGTAATCCCGATCGGACAGGACGGGGCGATGAAGTTGGTAGTGACCGAACTCATGCGCGATGGTGAAGCGAACGCGGCCGCGATACCGGGGGTCGTCGTTATAGACGATGTGCCATTCCGGGCGCTTTCGGTGCGGCCGGAGCATTCCCTCAAAACCCGGGAGCTCGCCACCCACGATTTTCCCGATCGGGTCCGCGTTGTTGCGGGAGACTTCTCGCGCCAGGGCTTCGACGTCGACCGGAAAGCGGTCTTCGCCCAGAACATGCCGGAGCATGATCGAGAGCCGGTTTGCCTCTTGCTGGGGAGATTTCTGCTTTCCGCTTGTCATCAATCGTCGTCCAAAGCATCCAGGATGCGTCGCAGGCGTTCTTTCTCCGGTGCCGCCATCTTCTTGTATTTCCGGAAGAAAGCTATGTCCTCGGCGTTTTCCTCTTCTTTCTCGCCGTCACCGGCCAATAAGTACTCGACTGTGGTGTCGAGCGCGGTGGCGATCATCGCCAGCTTCTCGGCCGAGGGGCGAACGACTTCCTTGTTCTCTATTTCCCACATGTAGCTCTTGCTGGAGCCGACCCGCTCGGCGAGTCCCTCCAGGGTCAATCCGCGCTTTCGCCGCTGTTCGCGAACGCGCTCCCCTAGTGGTGTTGGCACGGCAATACCCTTTTCGTTGGTGGTTCGTTTTTACGAACTTCTAGTCCTTGACACGCCATACGCGCAATCCCTATCTTCTGCGCAGGTTCGCTACTACGAACTTTGATTCCCGTTGAAACAAGACCAGGAGGCCAGAATGGCTGTTGGAAAGAACCCGGGCACGCATCACGTCGTGCCGAATGCAGAAGGCGGCTGGGATGTCCGCCGCGGTGGTGCGGCGCGCTCGAGCGGGCACTTTGATACCAAGCAGGACGCCGTCCAGCGTGCGCGCGAAATCAGCCGCAATGCGGATACCGAACTGAAGATCCACAATCGTGACGGACGGATCGCGCAGTCGGATTCGCACGGCAACGACCCCCGCAACATCAAGGGCTGAGGAGATGTAAGACATGGCGTCGGTGACCAACTTCATCCGCAATACCCCGCTCGCGTCGCTGCGCGACTATTTCACTGCGGCCGGGATCGAGTTTCCGACGCCCGTAAACTGGGATGCGCCTGAGCCGGAGGTCGTCCGGCCGCTGCTTCAAGCGGTGGACCAGATGGATGACGAAGCGCGAGGCCGCGTCATCAACGATGGTGAGCGCGTTGGCGCCATGGCCGATGTCGCGGGTCAGACGGCGCTCTACAGTGTTGTCGACGACCGGGAGGTCCTCGATGAGCTCGAAAATGGCCATGCCCGCGCCATGTGGCTGTTCATCAACGATCTGAACCGGTTTCGCCATGCGGAAGAGGTCCGTTTCACCGATGAGCGCCGCCGCGGGCGGAGCTGGGACGGCTTCATCTGCGAAGCGAACCTGAACCTCCGCCGCGACGAGCTCGCGCTCAACGCGTTCAAGACGGCCCTGTGCCAGAGGTTCGCGTCGCGGAATGTTCATGTCGACATTTTCGAGCGCGTCCGTCCGACCTTCGAAGGTGAGGACTGCGATCTGGTTCAGATCACGGTTTACCGCGAGGGTCTGCCGGACGATCAGTTCGCTTTCGACGAGGGCGAATTGGTGCGCCGCGCCTATCGGCCCGTCTTCGAGGCCGCGATGACCTATGAGCCCGCCTCCGGGGTCATCGAAGTCGTTGCCAATGATCGGGAGAGCCGCGCGGAGATGGCGCAGTATCTGGCCCGCGACCTGCTCGGCGTGGAGTTCCGGGACGAGAAGGTGCCCATGCGGCGCTATGATCTCGCGGTGCTGCTTGCGCCCCATGCGTTCCCGACTGACATCGAGGACGGGATCGAGCGGGTGGAAGTCCGGCAGCTCAGGCTCATGCCGATCGATGCCGTGGGTGAGCGCGTGACGCTGGAGGCGATGAGCAAGGCTGAACGCGACATCTGGACGATGGCAGAGGCTCGGCTTGGCCCGGACAATCCCCTCACCGGCGGCTGGGTGGCGACGCAGGCGAAGCTCGTGATCAAGTTCCAGCCCAAGCCTGGGGCTCGGCGTGGTCGCACGCTGCCCCTGACCATCACCATGCCGCATGGCTGCAATCTCAAGGATCAGACGGAAGAAGAGCAGCTGATCGGCGAGAAGTATCTGCGCCGGTGGGGAGTTGTGGTCGATGACCCGATCCTCATCGACGATTGACGAGCGGTCTGCCCGGCTTTTCGTCAGCATCGTCGAGACGAAAAGCGCGCGCATCGCCGGGGCCGTCCTTCACGACTATCACGCGGCCAGCGCCACCCCTTTGATCGGCGCTGGTCTCTTGGTGCCGGATGCGCCGGTCCTGGTTGCCACCTCTCTGGTTGACCATGAGGATGAGCCAGTGAATCTGGAATGGTCTCCAGAGCAGCGCGCCTACGGGTATTTCAGCCCGGCAGCGGGATGGGTGACCGTCGACAGCGAACGCCTTCAGGTTTTCCGCTTCGATGCCAACGCGTTCCTCGGTCGGGTGACATCTCGCCTTGACCTGCCGCGCTCCGCCCGCCCTGCAGAACGCATTCCGGGTCTTCTATGGGAGTTGGGCGATGTCAGACTGCCCGGGCGCGGTGCCCGTGTCCCAATCTGGTATGCGAGACGGCTCACGGATCGCGAGACCTGGCAGCAGGTCGTCAACTACCTCGGGGGACGTCCGCCCGCAGATTTCAGGGTGGTGGTGACCACGTCGGCGACCCGTCGTCTCGCTGAGGCGGACCTGTCCCGGCATCAGTTCATCGCGCTGGGGGATCTCGAAATTATCGGTGCGGCGCTGGTCATCGAACCAACGTATCTTGCTGCCCAGCTGAAGGCAGGCACGGCGACCCATGCAGGCGATCCCGTGCGCCACGCCGCTGGGTTCCGTCATTTCTGGGTGGGCGAACGGGAGTTCAAGTTTAGCGGCGACAAACAACGTCAGATCATTGAGTACCTCTTCAATGCCTGGGAAGACGGTGACGAAAACGTCAGCTCTCAGGTTATGCTCGCAGAGCTCGAGTTCGGCTTGAAAAGCAGGATCAGGGACATTTTCAAAGGCCACAAGGACTGGCAGGATTTGATCGAGGTGGCGGGCGGATCCTGTCGGCTTCGCATCAGGGAACTTCTGGAGGCCGATAGTCCCAACGCCGATTGATTGCGCTGTTCTCGATCTGCCCGAAAAAGGCAGCCTTCGTCTATTCCACCTCCATAATGCTCTGCACGATAGGCAATGCCCAGCTCGGCAGGCCATTGCTATAGTGGAGGAGATCCCTTTTCACTGCATCTGGCAGCTTGTGCATTAGCGTGGTCACAACCCGAGTGTCCGACGCTGCTTTTGATCCGAGCCAGAGCAGTGCCTGCGCAACGGGCGCAGAGGTCCTGCCTGTCCAAGCCATCACACTCGGGCTCGCATGCCGCAGATGGATGGTGCGACTGCCAATTTTCACGTCTCGCGTCGGCCCGTCCGTCACATAGCTTGTCTTCGCTGGAACCGCGTTGGTCAGGCCCAGCTGGTTCGCTGCGAAGATGCCATCGGGCATGATGCGGACACCGTCACGCCTCGCGATGGCGGCGACCGCCTTTTCAATATCGACTGGTGCAGGCCGCTTAAGGACGCCGCTGGTGCGGGGCAGATCATAAAGCCCTCGGCCGATGCGACGGAGGTCACCGTTCTTTGTCAATCGCGACAACGCCTTATCGACAGCATCACGGCTGCCGATGTCGAGGAAGTCTTTGGGTGTGCAAACCCACTTCCCACGGCCTTTTGAGGAAATCCGCTTCAGCATTTTATCAGAAATTGCAGTCATTTGGGCGGTCGTTGCAGGCTTTTTCTTGTCAGAAAAGTAGAGGATTTTTCTGACGAACTCAATTCCTCCCCGAACGCCCCCCCTTCGCCTCCCTAAGCCCTCCCACGCCCTCCGCCATGTTGAACCCGCAAGCGTTCGCAGAAATCCCAAGGAGGTTCACATGGCGACCAGGCACCTTTCCCAGATCGAGCTGGCGGCTCGCTGGAACATTTCGCACCGCACGCTGGAGCGCTGGCGGTGGACGGGCGAAGGCCCGAAATTCATCAAGCTCGGCGGCCGGGTGATCTACCGGCTCGAGGATGTCGAGGCCTTCGAGGCGGAACAGATCCGCGGCGTGGATCACGAACCCCATCGTCCGATGTCGGCGTGAGGGGGCGGAACATGACGATCTCCAATCACATCACCCTGGCCGATATCCACAGCATGCCGGTGGGCCAGATCGCAGCGCTGCCCGCCGATCAGCTCGCCCTGTTGAAAGGCGCGGCGGACGAGCAACTGACGCAGGCGAAGTCGGTCGCGGACTGGCTCGACGGCGCCATCTCTCTGAAATACGCCGACCGCGCCCAGGACACCCGCCAGGAGGCGGGCAAGGACACCGGCACGATCCGGTTCGAGGATGACGGCGTCACCGTGATCGCCGAACTGCCCAAGCGCATCGACTGGGATCAGGCGTTGCTGGCGCAGATCGCCGAGAACATCGCCGCGGCGGGCGAGGACCCGGCGGAATTCATCGAAACCAAGCTGTCGGTGTCCGAACGCAAATACACGGCGCTGCCGGAAAGCTGGCGCAAGGGCTTCGAGCCCGCGCGCACGGTCCGCACCGGCAAGCCGAAGTTCCGCCTCGTGCTGAACGAGGAGGTGCGCTGATGGCCATTTCGCTCGCGTCCCTGCGCACGTCCTCGGTGCTGACCCCGCCGCGCATCCTGATCCACGGCGTGGCCGGGGTGGGAAAATCCACCTTCGCGGCCGATGCCGACCGGCCCGTCTTCCTCATGACCGAGGATGGTCTGGGCAAGCTGCAGGTGCCGCATTTTCCGCTCGCGACCAGTTATGCGGAGGTGGCCGAGGCGCTGGATGCGCTGCTGAACGAGGACCACGATTTCGGCACGGTCGTCGTTGACAGCGTCGACTGGCTGGAGCCGCTGATCTGGGCCGAGGCCTGCAAGCGCAACGGCTGGGCCTCGATCGAGGCGCCGGGGTTCGGCAAGGGCTATGCCGAGGCGCTGACCATCTGGCGCGAATATCTCGACCGGCTCAATGCGCTGCGCGACCGCAAGGGCATGGTGGTCATCCAGATCGCCCATACCGACATCAAGCGTTTCGACAGCCCCGAGCACGAGCCCTACGACCGCTATGTGATCAAGCTGCAGAGCCGCGCCTCGGCGCTGCTGCAGGAGCATTCGGACGTGGTGCTCTTCGCCAACTATCAGATCTCGGTCGCGAAATCCGATGTCGGCTTCAACAAGAAGGTGACCCGGGCGCTCGGGTCCGGTGCGCGCGTCATGCACACCGAAGAGCGCCCCGCCTTTCTCGCCAAGAACCGTTACGGCTTGGCCGAAACCCTGCCGCTGATGTGGTCGGAGTTGCTCGCGGCCATGCCCCAATCCCAATGAACTGAACAAGGACAAGACCATGGCACGTTTCGACACGCCCTTCGACGCCACCAGCGTCGAGCCCACCACCGCCTACGAGCTTTTGCCCGCAGGCAAATACCGCGCCCAGATCGTCGAGAGCGAGATGCGCGTCACCAAGAACGGCATGGGCCAGTTCCTCTGGCTGATGCTCGACATCCTTGAGGGCGAGCACAAGGGCCGGAAGATCTTCGACCAGCTGAACCTGGTGAACCCGAACCCGACCACGGTGGAAATCGCGCAGCGCACGCTCTCGGCGATCTGCCACGCCACGGGCCGGATGCATGTCAGCGACAGCGAGGAGCTACACCTGATCCCCATGACGATCCAGGTGAAAATCCGGCCGCCAAAGAACGGCTACGGCGAGAGCAACGCGATTGCCTACCTGCCGCCCGAGCGGAGTTCGGCCCCGGCCGCCCGTCCATTGAGGCCCGCGCCCGATCCGGCCGGCTCTTCGGTGCCGCCGAAAATGGCCTCCGCGCCCTGGAACAAGAAGGGCTGATCCTTCGCGCTGCCCTGCGCCCTGACTGACGGGGCAGCGCGCAACCCCATCTGAGGAAATTCCCATGACTGACATGATCAACGCGGCCCCCGTGGCCGTGAACAGCCCAGGCTTGCCTGAAGACCAGCGGCGGCTGATCGAACTCGACGATGCCATCGCCAAGATCCGCACGCAGATCGCGACGGCCGATCTGGCCCGCCAGCGCGGCCAGAAGCCGATCGACCCGGACTGGTTCCACCGGGCCCGCACGGCGCTCCGCCACCTGTGCCGCGAGCGCGCGGAACTGCTCGCCCAAGGCACCGGCCGCCGCCGCCGCGAAAAGCTCAAGGACGCGCTGATCGGCATTCTGCGCGAACGCCATGACCCCGAGACCTGGGATGGCATTCTGGCCGAGGCGCAGGCCCGCAGTGAACGGGAGGGTCTGTGATGGCAGAGCTACCCGAAGCCCCCACGCCGACGCTGACGGCGATCTATGCCGACTATGAGGCCCGCCAAGGCGACGGTTTCCGCGATCACCTCGGCGCCTCGATCATCGGCAAATCCTGTGCCCGGGCGCTCTGGTATGATTTCCGCTGGATCACGCCCGCGCGCCATTCCGGCCGCCTGCTGCGCCTTTTCGAGACGGGTCAGCTGGAAGAGGACCGGCTCGTGCGCAACCTGCGTGCCACCGGGGCGACCGTGCTCGAAGTCGATCCCGAGACCGGCCGCCAGTTCCGGGTCGAGGACCATGGCGGCCATTTCGGTGGCTCGCTCGACGGCGTGGCCCTCGGGCTCCTGGAGGCGCCGAAGACCTGGCATGTGCTGGAGTTCAAGACCCATTCGGTCAAAAGCTTCAACGAGTTGACCGCCAAGGGCGTCGTTCTGGCGAAGCCCCAGCACGCCGCGCAGATGCAGATCTACATGCACCTGACGGGGATCACCCGCGCCATGTACGTCGCGGTCTGCAAGGATACCGACGCGCTGCATGTCGAGCGCATCGAGGCGGACCGCGCCATGGCCGAGCGCCTGCTGGAAAAGGCCGGGCGCATCATCTTCGCCCAGCATCCGCCCGCGCGGATCAGCGAGGACCCGGCCTGGTTCGAATGCCGGTTCTGCGATCACCATGCGGCCTGCCATGACGGCGGAGGGGCCGCAGTGACCTGCCGGTCCTGCCTGCATGCAACGCCGGTCGACCTTGGTTGGCACTGCGCGCGGCACGACCGGATGCTGCCCAAGGCGGAGCAGCGCGCCGCCTGCGGCCGCCATCTCTTCATCCCCGATCTCATCCCGGGCGAGGTCATCGATGCGGGCGACGATGTCGTCACCTACCGCATGGCCGATGGCTCGACCTGGACCAACGACGCTCGTTCCCCGGAGGCCGCGCCATGCTGACCCTGCGCCCCTATCAACAGGCCGCGATCACCGCGATCTACGGCTATTTCCAAGCCCACACCGGCAATCCGCTGGTGGTCATTCCGACCGCGGGCGGCAAGTCGCTCGTCATGGCGTCCTTCATCGAGGGCGTGCTGAAGGCCTGGCCCGATCAGCGCATCCTGATCGTAACCCATGTCCGCGAGCTGATCGCGCAGAACCACGCCGAGATGATCGGCCTCTGGCCCGATGCGCCCTCGGGCATCTATTCGGCGGGCCTCGGCAAGCGCGAAGCTCAGGCGCGGATCCTCTTCGCCGGCATCCAGTCGATCCACCGCCGCGCGGCCGAGATCGGCCACACCGATCTGGTGCTGATCGACGAGGCGCATCTGATCCCCGGCAAGTCGAGCACGATGTATCGGCGCTTCCTCGACGCGCTGAAGGCGATCAACCCGGCACTGAAGGTGATCGGGCTGACCGCCACGCCGTTCCGGCTCGATTGCGGGATGCTGCATGAGGGGCAAAATGCGCTCTTCACCGAAATCGCCTATGAGGCCCCGGTCCGCGAGCTGATCGACGCGGGGTATCTGAGCCCTCTGGTCTCGAAGCAGCCCGCCACCCGGCTCGACGTCTCGAAGGTGGGCACCCGCGCTGGCGATTTCATTGCACGCGATCTGGCGGCAGCGGTCGACCAGGATGCCATCACCCGCGCGGCCGTCACCGAAATCATCGAGCATGGCCGTGACCGGAAATCCTGGCTGGCCTTCTGCTCGGGTGTCGAGCATGCGCGCCATGTGGCCGAGGAATTCGGTCGCCAGGGCATCAGCTGCCGCACGATCTTCGGCGACACGCCGAAGGACGAGCGCGATGCGATCCTTGCCGCCTTCAAGCGCGGCGAAATCCGGGCGCTCGCCTCGATGGGCGTGCTGACCACTGGCTTCAACGCGCCGGGGGTCGATCTGATCGCGCTGCTGCGCCCGACGCAATCGGCCGGGCTCTATGTGCAGATGGTCGGGCGCGGCACCCGCCTCGCGCCGGGAAAGGAAAACTGCCTGGTGCTGGACTTCGCGGGCAATGTCCGGCGTCACGGACCGATCGACCTCGTGCGCCCCAAACGCCCTGCTGATGGCGGCGGGGGCGAGGCGCCGACCAAGGTCTGCCCGGACTGCGACAGCATCATCGCGCTCTCGGCGACGGAATGCCCGGATTGCGGCTATGTCTTCCCGGCGCGCGAGGTGAAGATCGCCCCTACGGCCGCCACCCTGCCGCTGCTTTCGCCGAAGCAACGATGGCTCCCGGTCACGGGTGTTTCCTACAGCCGCCACGACAAGGCGGGCGGGCGTCCGTCGCTCAAGGTGACCTATAGCTGCGGCCTTGCCACCTACAGCGAATGGGTCTGCCTCGAGCATCAGGGCTATGCCCGCCAGAAGGCGGTCGAGTGGTGGCGCAAGCGCGCGCCCGGCTGCCCCGTGCCCATAAGCGTGGCCGAGGCCCTCGCGCAGACGAGTCGGCTTGCGCGCCCCAGCGACATCTCGGTCCGCCCCTCGGGCCGCTATCTTGAGATCTCCGGTTACAGGTTCGCCCCATGCGCCCATCCGACCCCGGCCTCTGCGCCGTCTGCCACCGGGAACCTCGCGGCTTTGGCTGGTTCGAGCCGGGGTTCCGCCGCACCGACCCGCGGCGCGACGCCAGCCGCAAGCGGTTCTGCAGCCGCGCCTGTCAGGACCTCTGCCATGGGAGGAAGGGCATGATCGATCCGACCCCGAATGAGACCGAGGCCATGGCCACGGGCGGCCAGATGGGCGGCGAATATCTGGAAGCCATCGGCAAATCCGACCTCGCGACCCTGTCCGAGGAGGAATGGGCCCGGTTTCTCGATGCCGTCGTCACCGGCTATTGCGACCACCTGCGCGCGCTGGCGGCGAAGGATCGCAACCGGCTCGACGCGATGGCGCCGGAGGTGCCGTTCTGATGGCCGACACGTCCTGGATGACGCGCTTCGGCGCGCGGCTCGTCACCAATGGCTATGCCATCCTGCCGATCGGCCCGGGCACCAAGAAACCAGGCCGGTTCCAGCGCGGCGGTTGGGCCGATTACCCGGAATGGAACCGCCATGCCGAACGCCCGACCACGGAGGTTGAGGTCGCGACCTGGGCTGCTTGGCCCGATTGCGGCATCGGCATCGTCGGTGGAGCGGTAGCGGCGGTCGATATCGACATCGCGGCGGACGCCGAACTGGCATTGCAGATCGAGGCGCTGGCCCGGGCGCGCCTCGGCGACACGCCCGCGCTGCGCATCGGCCGCGCCCCGAAGCGTATGCTGGTCTATCGCACGACCGCACCGTTTCGGGGCATCAAGCGCCATCCTCTCGAGGTGCTCTGCCTCGGGCAGCAGTTTCTGGCCTACGCCGATCACCCCGACACCGGCGCGCCCTATGTCTGGCCCGACGAGGGGCTGGCCGATCTCGATATCACCGACCTTCCGGAAATCACCAAGGAAGCGGCGGCGGCCTTTTTGGAGGAAGCCTATGCGATCCTGCCCGAGGCTTTGCGTCAGCGCGGGCTGCGCTCTGCAGCACCGGCCACACTCCTGCGCAACCACGGGCAGATCGGCACATTGCCCGCCATCCGGTCGGCACTCGACTGGCTGCCGAATGACGAGCTCGATTACGACAGCTGGATGCGCATCGGCATGGCGTTGAAAGGTGCTCTTGGTGATGAGGGCGGTGAGGTCTTTGCCACCTGGTCGGCCCAGGCGGCCAAGGATGTGCCCGCGACCACGGCCCGCGCCTGGGCGAGCTTCAAGCCCGACCGGATCGGCGCGGGCACGATCTACCACCTCGCCATGGAGCGTGGCTGGCAGCCCGATGCTGCCTTGCGCCTTGATGGCAGCCTCGATCCGAAGGGCCCGCATCCGGCCGCAGATCTACTGGCCCGGCTGGAGGGGAGCGTGTCCACCGTCGCCGGCCCGGAAAAGCCGACCTTCAGCCTGACCATTCCCGATGGTCTTGTCGGCGAGCTGACCGGCTACATGCTCGCCACCGCCCGCAGGCCGCAGCCGCTTCTGTCGCTCGGGGCCAGCCTCTGCGCCATCGGCGCGCTGATGGGGCGGCGGTATCGCACGACCAGCAACCTGCGTTCGAACCTCTATGTCGTGGGGATCGCGGACAGCGGCTCGGGCAAGAACCACGCCCGAGAGATCATCAACGAGGTCTTCTTCGAGGCGGGTCTCGCCCACCATCTCGGCGGCAACAAGATTGCCTCCGGCGCGGGGCTTCTGACCGCGCTCCATCGCCAACCCGCGATCCTGTTCCAGATCGACGAATTCGGGATGTTCCTCTCGGCCGCCGCCGACCGAAAGCGCAGCCCGCGCCATATCACCGAGATCCTCGACAACATGACCGAGCTGTTCACGGCCGCGGGCGGCATCTTCCTCGGGGCGGAATATGCGAACCGCGACGGCACGAACGAGCGGCGCGACATCAACCAGCCTTGCCTTTGCGTCTATGGCACCACGACGCCGCTGCATTTCTGGGGCGCGCTGCAGGGCGCGAATGTGGTCGACGGCTCGCTCGCGCGCTTTCTGATCCTGCCGAGCGATGAGGACTATCCGGACGAGAACCTCGCCGTCGGCATCCGGCAAGCCCCGCCCACACTGATCAAGGCGCTCCAGCTGATCGCGAGCGGCGGCGGGGCCGTGAAGGGCAACCTGAGCGGCAAGACCGCCGATCAGAACACAGCCGTGAACCCGATGACCGTGCCGATGTCGGATGCTGCGCGCGCCCGGTTTGCCGACCTCAGCGATGCTTTGACCGAGGAGCTGCGGGCAGCGGCCGGGACGGCCTTCACCGCCATTCTCGCCCGAATCGGAGAGAACGCGTTGAAGCTGGCGCTGATCGTCGCTGTCGGGCGCGATCCGGTGCGCCCCGAGATCGACATCACCGCGGCGGATTGGGCCATCGGCTTCGTGCGCCATTACGCGCGGCGCACCATGGAAGCGGTCGAGCGCCATGTGGCGGACACCGAGACCGAGGCGCATCTGAAGCGGCTGAAGGAGATCGTCCGCGCAGCCGGGCCCAAGGGGATCACCAAATCCGAGATCACCCGGGCTTCCCAATGGCTGAAATCGCGCGACCGCGACGAAATCCTGCTGACGCTGATCGAGAGCGGCGACATCACCACCGGCATGCGCGGCTCCTCGACCAAGCAGGCCATGGTTTACCGGATGGCGCGGTGGGGCGGGTGACCGGAGATCCATCAATCCGCCTGAAGCGGCCCTTGAAGCCGAACTACCGCCAAGAAGCCGAAACGAAAGGGAAAAACCGAATCCTTCAAATCCTTCAATCTTTCAAGAGGACCCCTTATCCATCTATGTGTGCGCGCGCGGTTTAATATGAGGAGAGAGATACCCATTGAAATATTGAATAATTGAAAGATTATATATTACACATACAGGACAACCACTTAGGGGCGCAAATCTTTCAAGATGCCCCTCTGAAGGTTCTGAAGGATTTGCCGGGCGGCCGAGCCGCCCAGCACATGAACTGACCAGACCACCCTTCGGGGCCTGGCGAGACCGCAGCCTTCACCGGCCAGCCCGCTCGCCTCGCTCGCAAACGCGAAGAGGAGGTCTCTCATGACCCAATCCAACGAATACCCGCGCTGCATCCTGGCGCTCGATCTCGGCACCACCACCGGCTGGGCCTTGCGCAGCCACGACGGGCTCATCATCAGCGGCACCGCCAGCTTCCGGCCCGGGCGCTATGACGGCGGTGGCATGCGCTATCTGCGTTTCACCAACTGGCTGACCGAACTGGACCGCCTGTCGGGGCCCATCGCCGCGATCTGGTTCGAGGAGGTCCGCCGCCACGCCGGAACCGACGCGGCCCATGTCTATGGCGGGCTGATGGCCTCGCTCACCAGCTGGGGCGAGCTGCGCGGTGTGCCCTACGAGGGGGTGCCGGTGGGCACGATCAAGCGCCACGCTACCGGCAAGGGCAACGCGCCCAAGCAGGCCATGATCGCTGCGGCCCGCGCGAAGGGCTTCAGCCCCGAAGACGACAACGAGGCCGATGCTATCGCCATCCTGCTCTGGGCCATCGATGCCATTGGAGGTGCGGCATGAGATTCCATCCCAAGGGCTATGGCGGCCAGCGCCGGTCGCCCGATGAGGTGAAGCGCGACGGCTGGCGCGAACAAGGCGTGCTGGCGGTCAGCGTGGATGACCAGCGCCTGACCTGGCCCGAGCGTGAACTCGTCGAGCAGCTGGGCACGCGGCTCTATGGTCCGCGCCCGGCCGAGGATCTGCACCATGGTTGAGCACATCTGGACCGCCGACTGCGTCGCCGATCATTTCGAGGAGGCGTTCCGCACCCTGCGCAAGTTGCCGCCGGTGAAGGTGCAGGGCCATTTCAACGCCTGGCCGCAGGTCATCCGCACCGAGCGCGAGATCCTCGCCATGGAGCCTGAACCGATGCGGGTTTGGCCCTCGGCCGCCGCGATCTCGCGGCTCGAGCAGACCTTCGACTGGGTGCTCTGGCTCGGCGAGAGTGAACGCCGCCTGATCTGGTGGCGCGCTGCCCGTCGGCCGTGGAAGCAGATCACTCACGAACTGGGCGTCGACCGCAGCACCGCATGGCGCCAGCACAAGCTCGCGCTCACCAAGATCGCCGCGCGGCTGAATGCTGCGGCCGCATGAAGTGTTGCAACACTTTGGTCTTCGACAGCTGCAACATTTCCGTGCTATCTGAAGGATATGATGGGGAGAGTGCGTCGGAAGACGGCTCTCCCCGTTTCCGTTCGCGCGGACCCGCGACAGCAGGGCCGCAGCGGAGCGCATTTCCCTGAAATCGGCGGGTCCTTCCCGGCGTCCATCCTATACGGGCGGGCGAAGCGCGAGGGTTTCCCAGTGACACCCCGAAAAACACCCGTTTCGTTTCGCTTGGGCCTACGCGGTAACGAGCGAAGGGTTTGACGGCCCGACACCCCATGCCTGAACCGAAACGGCCCTGCGGGGGCATTTCGGTTCACGCCCCCCATTTCGCCGCCCGGCACCCCAAGGACAATCCCATGGACGTCGTCGACCTGCCGCTCGAGCAGATCATTCCCTATGCGCGCAATCCCCGGCGCAACGAGCAGGCCATTGCCACGGTCGCGGCCTCGATCCAGGAGTTCGGCTGGCGCCAACCTATCGTCGTGGACGAGGCGATGGTCGTGCTGGCCGGGCACACAAGGCTGGAGGCTGCGCGCAAGCTCGGCTTCAAGACTGCGCCGGTGCATGTCGCCAGGGGTCTGACCGCCTCGCAGGCCCGCGCGTTCTGGATCATGGACAACCGTTCGGGCGAGAATGCCGAATGGGACAAAGACCTCCTGAACCTCGAACTTGCGGACCTGCTCGAGGCGGATTTCGACCTCGGCCTGACCGGCTTCACCGAGGACGAGGTGAACGCGTTGATGTCGAGCCTCGATGCGGGCACCGGTCCGCAGGAAGGCGAAGACGAGATCCCGGAAACCCCGGAGGAGCCGATCAGCCGTCCCGGCGATCTCTGGCTTCTGGGGCACCACCGGCTTCTTTGCGGTGACAGCACGGTCGCCACGGATGTCGAGCGGCTGCTCGGCCCGGTGAAGCCGCTCCTGATGGTCACCGATCCGCCCTACGGCGTCGAGTATGACCCGGGCTGGCGCAACCAGGCGGGGGCGGCCAAGACCAAGCGCACCGGCAAGGTGCTGAACGATGATCGCGCCGACTGGCGCGAGGCTTGGGCGCTGTTCCCCGGCGATGTCGCCTATGTCTGGCACGGCGCGCTGCACGCGGCGACCGTGGCGGAAAGCCTCGAGGTCGCGGGCTTCACGATACGGTCCCAGATCATCTGGGCCAAGGAGCGGCTCGTTCTGAGCCGGGGCGACTATCACTGGCAGCACGAGCCCGCCTGGTATGCCGTGCGCAAATCCGGCAAGGGCCATTGGGCGGGCGACCGCAAGCAGACGACGCTCTGGCATATCTCGGGCAAGGATCAGGACGAAAAGACCGTCCACGGCACCCAGAAGCCCGTGGAATGTATGCGCCGGCCGATCCTCAACAATTCGAGCCCGGGTCAGGCCATCTACGAGCCCTTCATGGGATCGGGCACCACGCTGATCGCGGCCGAGACCACGGGCCGCGTCTGTCACGGCATCGAACTAAACCCGGCTTACGTCGATGTAGCCGTCCAGCGCTGGCAGAAATTCACCGGGAAGCAGGCCGTCCTCGACGGGGATGGAACGTCCTACGACGACCTCAAGACCAAAGACCGCTGAGGGATGGATGATCTGGCTTTACCTTCCGCAGGCCTGCCTGACGGAACAGGCGACGCATGCCTCTTCGGCCTCTCGCTCTGTTCCGGCGCCGGTGGCATCGACCTCGGACTCACCATCGCCTTGCCCGGATATCGAACTGTGGGCCATGTCGAACGGGAAACCTTCGCCGCAGCCACTCTCGTGGCGCGGATGGAAGACGCGGCCCTGGATCAGGCTGTTGTCTGGGACGACGTTGGAACATTCGACGGCCGCCCGTGGCGCGGCGCGGTGGACATCGTCACTGCGGGCTATCCGTGCCAGCCGTTCTCCGTCGCGGGCAAGCGCCGGGGCGCGGACGACCCGCGCCACCTCTGGCCCCATGTCGCCCGCATCATCGCCGAGGTCGAACCACCCTTCGTTTTCCTTGAAAATGTCGCCCATCATCTCCGCCTCGGCTTCCCCGAAGTCGCCAGCGGACTGGTCGGCATGGGCTACCGCCTTGCGGCAGGCCTCTTCACGGCGGCGGAGGTCGGCGCGCCTCACAAACGCGAACGGCTGTTCATCCTCGCGATCCGCGAGGGGGATGACCTGGCCGACCCCGCGCGCCTGCTCTGGCACCCGGTCGAGTGGCGGGAACCGGACGGAACTGCTGCGGCTCTGGCCGACGCCGAGGGCCAGCGCCAACGAGAACCGGCAGACGAAGCCGACGCCGTCACAGGCCGCGGGTCAGCACGGGATGAACCTCGCGACGACGGCTGCAATGTGGCCGACGCCGCAGACCGACAGCTTTCGGAGTCGGGGCGGCGACAGGCGCGACGAGAAAGGTTTGGACCGGATGGCGCGGGATTGGCCGACCCCGATGGCAACGGACGGCAACAAGCCGAGCGCCGGCAACCGCCGGACGGCGGACCTCACCCATGCCAGTCAGATGTGGATGACGCCGACGGCGCGGGATCACAAGGATGGCGCGACGACGCTGGCGAATACCCCGGTGAACGGCCTGCTTGGCCGCCAGGTCCTGGTGACGCCGACGGCTGGGCCGAATTCCTCCGATGTGCGCCGGACCTTGAACCCGCTGTTCGTCGAGGCGCTGATGGGCTGGCCCACCGGGTGGACCGGCTTCGCCTCTGTGGCAACGGCGTGGTCCCCCTGGTTGTGGCGCATGCGCTGCGAACTCTCGCGGCTGAACTACTGGCCGATGAATGAGGTGGAGGCATGAAACAGTCGCGCCTCATGTCACTGGTGGAGTCCGTCGCCAACGTGATCGTGGGCTACGGCGTCGCGGTCATCACGCAGATCCTGATCTTCCCGATCTTCGGACTGCACACAACGCTAGCGCAGAACCTGAAGATGGGGGCGGTGTTCACCGTGGTGAGCATCGTGCGGTCCTACGTCCTGCGACGGATGTTCGAGGCGCTCCGAGTTAATAGCTAGGGATCAGCAACCTGTGACGTCGGCACACCGCGCCGGATTGCTGCCTCCCGGAGGCGGGGCCACGTCTCGTCTGAGATCGGCGTGACCATGTAGCCTTGGTCAACGTCTCCCAGCATTGCCGAATGGGCAATGGGACCCGTTCGCCAGTAGAGACCAATCAGCACGCAGATGGCAGCGTCGAGCTTGTCCTGATCGGACTTCCGAGGCTGAGCGACATTCCGCATATGATCGGCCCATTCGGCAAGGCCCGGCACGTTGAACCACTCGGCTGAACGCTTGACCGCGCGCGCCACTGCCTGCCAGTCTTCCAAGCGGAATTTCTTCCGGTTCTGCGGATTATATTTCGGAGCGCGGAGCCGCTGAGCAAAGCGCTCGTCGAGCGCTGGCAAAGCCAGCGCGGGGAATACTTCGATGAGGAAGTGGCCACTAGACGCTGTGCGCGCCTGAATAGGATCTTCCGTCGCATCGAGACCGGAAATGAACGACCAAATTGGTGAGTCGTCGCAGAACATGCCGACCTTACTGCGATTGGCCATTTGGGCGCCCCCACCAACGAACGAGACCAATGAGGCCGCGACTTTGTCGACCGGGCGCCCGCCAGATGCGTTGGGAACAACAGTTGGCTGATCGAGCGCGACAAGGCTGACAACGAAATCTTTGCGGAGCTCCTTAATGTAGGCGAGAGCCTCCGCAAACGAGACAAGCCGAGGTTCGTAAAACTGAACTTGCCCCCGTTGATCAAACGCCACAGCGCAGATCGCGCCCGGCGCCTTCGGGGCGTCGGTCCACGCCGAGTCGAAACCAAAAACTACCGTGCTGCTTTGCGTGTCAACAAAATCCATGTGGTCCTCCGCAAAGCAGCATAGTCAAAGCATGCAGGGAATGCAGGCACTTAGTTGTTCATTTTGTACACCCTCCCACGTCCCTCGATCTTCTCCGAGGTCACCTCGAGCCCGAGCTTCTTCTTCAGCGCCCCGGCCATCGCGCCGCGCACCGTATGCGACTGCCAGCCCGTCGCGGCCATGATCTCCTCGATGGTCGCGCCATCCGGCGCGCGCAGCATGGCGATCAGCGTGGCCTGCTTGGTGCCCTCGCGAGGCGTGCGCGTCTTGGGCGCGGGTTCGGGGGCAGCGGCGGTGTCCGGTTCGATGCCGATAGCGGCAAGGCCCGCGTTGGTAGCAACCAGCGTGACGCCGTGGCCGTCGCCGGTCTCGCGCCAAACGGGTTCGCCCTTGCGCATGTCCGCCTCGGCCTCTTCGAGCAAGCCCTTGGCGAGCATCGCGCCGATCACCTTGGCGGCGGCACCGCCCCGTAGGCTCTCGGGCAGCGGCAGGGCGATGTGCTCGGGCCGCTGTGCGGCGGCGCTGAGGATGATGGCTTGGGTATCGGAAAGCTGGGTCATGGGGTCGTCTCCGTATTCGGGTCGCGACCGTCGCGATCCCTTATACGACCCCAAGCCGCGCCCGCGCACGGCAAAGGTCCGGCGATGCCAGAGGTCAGTCTGCGAATTCGCCTTCGCCGAACGCGCTGTCGGTGATACGCTTAATCAGGCTTGCGTAGTGTTCAAGGGTGCCGACGTGGCCCCAGTTGATCTCGTCGGGGTGGGCGTTGAAGTGGTCATCGCTCAGCCTCTGCAGGCGGGCGAGCATCGCGTCGATCTCGGCCTTCTTTTCAATGAAGGGGGCCAGTGCGGCTTCTTGGTTCGTGCGGGCCTTTTCGGCGCGGAGTTGGTGGCGCTCGGTCATCATCCTGCCCCCTCAGTTCTTCTGCTCGATCATCGCGAGGATCGCGCAGGCCATGCCTCCCAGAAACTCGCCGCGCCGGAAGACGATCTCGTCGATCTCGGTCGCGCGGGTGATGGCCGGATCGACCCGAAGGTCGGCCGCGATGTGCGGAAGCAGGCGGGCGGCTTCAAGGTTGTAACGTTCGGCGAGGGTCATGGCAGGCTCCGTGGGGTGCATCGTTTTCGCAGGATCAGCTTCGCTCTGCCGGGGCACATCATCCAGTATAATCGCAGCAATTACATGGCTTTAATCGGAGCGCGCGGATCATCTCATGTCGTCAGCCACGCAACCCATCGGCGTGATCGCGCGGCTTCTCGATCTCTCGGAGCGCCGGGTCCAGCAGCTGAGCCGCGAAGGCGTGATCCCGAAAGCCGAGCGCGGCCAGTACGACCTGATCGGCTCAGTGCGCGGCTATGTCCGCTACCTGCGCGATCAGGCCATAAAGGCGCAGGCCGGTGCGCCGGATTACGCGGCCGAGCGGGCGCGCTTCATTCGGGCGCGGGCTGATCTCGCCGAGATGGAGGCCGAAGAAAAGCGCGGCGCGCTGATTGCGGCCGAAGAGATCGAGGCCGCCTGGATCGCCGTCCTTGCGCTTCTGCGCACCCGCTTGCTCGCGCTGCCCGACCGGTTGGCGCCGCAAGTTTTTGAACTATCAACCGTCGGAGACACCCGGAACCTGATCCGAACGACCATCCGCGAGGTGCTCGATGATCTCGCGCAGCCAGACGTCCAACTCGAAGCCAGCGCTGACATTGACGGGCTCGCCGATCCTGAAGCGGACGGTGGAGACGGCGCTGAAGGTGCTGCGCCCGCCGCCGGAACTGACGATCAGCGATTGGGCGGATCAGAACCGTCGGCTGAGCTCTGAGGCCAGCGCCGAACCCGGGCAATGGCGCACGAGCCGGGCCGAATACCAGCGCGGGATCATGGAGGCGATCTCGGGCGCCTCGTCTGAGACGGTGGTCATCATGTCCTCCGCCCAGGTCGGCAAGACGGAGGTGCTGAACAACGCCTGCGGCTATCACATCGATCAGGATCCGGCGCCGATCATGGTGGTGATGCCGACCGAGCGTGACGCGGAAACCTGGTCGAAGGACCGCTTCTCGCCGATGGCCCGTGACACGCCCTGCCTTCAGGGCAAGATCGCCGATCCGCGCTCGCGCGACGGCAACAACAAGATCCTGCACAAGCGGTTTCCGGGTGGGCATCTGACCATCGTGGGCGCGAACGCGCCATCGGGTCTGGCGAGCCGCCCGATCCGCCTGCTGCTTTGCGACGAGGTGGACCGCTACCCGTTCAGCGCGGGCGCCGAGGGCGATCCGGTCAACCTCGCCAGAAAACGCACGGTAACGTTCTGGAACCGCAAGATCGTGCTGGTCTCGACGCCCACGAACAAGGGCACCAGCCGGATCGAGGCGGCCTTCGAGGAAAGTGACCAGCGTCGGTTCTGGGTGCCATGCCCAGAATGCGGGGCGGAACAGGTGCTGACCTGGACACAGGTGCGCTGGAGCAAGGGGCCCGAGGGCGACCACCGGCCCGAAACGGCGCGCTACCATTGCGCCGAATGCGATGCGGCGTGGCGGGACGAGACCCGTTGGGCGGCCGTATCAAAAGGACATTGGGTGGCGGAGCAGCCTTTCGCGGGCGTCGCAGGCTTCCACCTGAACGAGATCTACTCTCCATGGGTCCGGTTGGAGGCGATGGTGCGAGCCTTTCTCTCGGCTCGCTCCGGCGGGGACGAGACGATGAAGACCTTCGTCAACACGTCGCTGGGCGAGACCTGGGCCGAAACCGGGGAAGCCCCTGACTGGCAGCGGCTCTACGACCGGCGCGAGGCTTGGAAACCGGGCACCGTGCCTGCGGGCGGTCTTTTCCTGACCGCCGGGGCTGACGTGCAGAAGGACCGGATCGAGGTCGATGTCTGGGCCTGGGGCCGCGGCTTGGAAAGCTGGCTCGTCGATCACGTCGTGATCGAGGGCGGCCCGGATCGGCACGACGCCTGGTCGGAGCTGACCGCGCTGCTGGATCGGTCCTGGCCACACGAACGCGGCGCGCATCTGCGCATCGCGCGGCTGGCCATCGACACCGGCTACGAGGCCTCGGCGGTCTATTCCTGGTCACGGGCGCAAGGCTTCGCGCAGGTCTCACCGGTGAAGGGCGTCGAGGGGTTCAACCGCTCGAGCCCGGTGTCCGGGCCGACCTTCGTCGATGCCACCGAGGGTGGAAAACGTCTGCGGCGCGGCGCCCGGCTCTGGACGGTGGCGGTCTCGACCTTCAAGGCCGAGACCTACCGCTTCCTGCGGCTGGAACGGCCGACTGAGGAAGAACACGCCGAGGGCGCAGCCTTTCCGCCCGGCACGATCCACCTGCCGACATGGGTCGAAAGCGAGTGGCTGAAGCAGGTCGTGGCCGAACAGCTGGTGACGGTGCGCACGAAGCGCGGCTTCGCCCGGCTGGAATGGCAGAAGCTGCGCGAGAGGAACGAGGCGCTGGATTGCCGGGTCTATGCCCGCGCCGCCGCCTGGATCGCGGGCGCGGACCGATGGCCCGACGAGAAATGGCGCGACCTCGAGGATCAGCTCGGGGCTGCGCCTTACGGTGACACCGATCCGGCTGGGCAAATTCATCGGCCGGGACAGGCCCCACAGGGCAAGCGCCGCTCCGATTGGCTCGGGCGGCGGGAGGGATGGTTTTGATGACCGACTGGACGGAAACCGAGCTTTCGGCACTGCGCCGCGCTTATGCCAGCGGCACGACCCGGGTCAGCTATGACGGCAAGTCGGTGGATTACGGCTCGGCCGAGGATCTGCTCGCCCGCATCCACACCATCGAACGCGCCATCGCCGGCACCACACGACCGCTGCCGGTGGCCGGGCTGGCGGGCTTTTCTCGTGGGGACCGGTGATGTCGGCAAACTGGTTCGACCACGCCATCGCCACGGTGGCGCCGCGCATGGCCGCCCGCCGCGTCATGGCGCGTCAGGCTTTCGAGACCCTGACGCGGGGATACGATGGCGCCGCGCGCGGGCGGCGGACAGAGGGCTGGCGCGCGCCCGGATCCTCGGCCGATACCGAGATCGGCGTGGCCGGGGCGCTGCTGCGCGACCGGATGCGCGATCTCGTGCGCAACAACCCGCATGCGGCCAAGGCCGTCGCGGTGCTGGTGAACAACATCGTCGGCGCCGGCATCATGCCGCGCGCCGCCAGTGACAATGAGGCGCTGGACCGGAAGGTCGATGCGCTCTTCGAACGCTGGTCGGCAGAGTGCGATGCCGACGGCCAGCTCGATTTCTATGGGCTGCAGACGCTGATCTGCCGCGAGATGGTCGAGGCGGGCGAGGTGCTGGTGCGCCGCCGCCTGCGCCGCGCGGCCGATGGTCTGGCCGTGCCGCTGCAATTGCAGGTGCTGGAGGCCGATTTCCTCGACGCCACCAAATCCGGTGCCAACGGGACCGCGCGCCTCGTGCAAGGGATCGAGTTCGACGCCCTTGGCAAACGCCGCGCCTACTGGCTGCATGGCGAACATCCCGGCGACGCGCATGGGGTGCTGCGCGGCGGCTTCGACAGCCGCCCGGTCCCCGCGACCGAGATCGCCCATGTCTATGAAAAGCAGCGCACGCAGGCGCGTGGGGTTCCCTGGGGCGCGCCGGTGATCCGCAGCTTGCGCGATCTTGACGATTACGAGGTGGCGGAACTGGTCCGCAAGAAGACCGAGGCCTGCGTCACCGCCATCGTCTTTGGCGACGACGAGGCCCAGCAGGGAATCGCCCCCGCCGTGGTCGATGCCGACGGCAACCGTGTCGAGCAGTTCGAGCCAGGGTTGATCGCCTATGCACGCGGCGGCAAGGACATCCGCTTCAACCAGCCCGCCGCCACCGGCGGCTATGGCGAATACAAACGGGCGAGCCTGCACACGATCTCGGCCGGGTTCCGGGTGCCCTATGAATTGCTGACCGGCGATCTCAGCCAGGTCAACTATTCCTCGATCCGGGCGGGGCTGGTCGAGTTCCGCCGCCAGATCGATGCCGTGCAATGGCAGATCTTCATTCCAATGCTCTGCGCGCCGGTCTGGCGCTGGTTCACCGAGGCCGCATGGGCGGCGGGCCAGATCCCGACACCGGACGTGCCGGTAGAATGGTCGCCGCCGAAATTCGACGCTGTCGATCCTTACAAGGACGCGATGGCCGACCTTCTGGCGATCCGCTCCGGCACCATGACGTTGGCGCAGGCCATCGCCCGGCAGGGCCATAACCCCGATGCGGTTCTGGCGGAGATCGCCGCGACCAACGCCAGGCTCGACGAGTTGGGGCTGGTCCTCGACAGCGATCCGCGTCGCGTCACCAAGACCGGCAGCGCGCAGGCGGGCGACCCGACCGGCGAACCGACCAGTGACCCGGCCGCCCCCGCATCAGAAACCGAGAAGGAATAGGGCCATGCCCGAAACGATGATGGCGGCCCCGTCCGCCCTGCCGATGCAGCTGCGGCGCGCACCCATCCTGCCTGCGACCGTCAACACCGAGGCCCGATCCGTCGACGTGGTCTTCACCACCGGCGCGGCCGTCCGGCGGCGGCGCTGGACCGGCTGGGACAGCTCCGTGCCCTTCGACGAGATCCTTGAGGTCAGCGACAGTGCGGTGGATCTGACGCGCCTCAATGCCGGGGCCCCGGCGCTCGACAGCCATTCGGTCTGGTCCTCGCATTCGCAGGTCGGCGTCGTCGAACGCGCCTGGATCGAGGGCAAGGAGGGCCGTGCCACCATCCGGTTCCCCCGCGAAGGGCTCGATCCGGCCGCCGACCGCATGTTCGGACTGATCGGCGACGGTATCATCCGCAATGTCTCGGTCGGCTATTCCATCGACCGGGTGAAGGTGGTCGAGCCCGTCACAAAGGGCGAGGTCGAACGCCGCATCGCCGAACGCTGGACACCGCTCGAGGTCAGCTTCGTCACCGTTCCCGCCGATCCCCGCGCGCAGGTGCGCGCCGCCGATCAGGCCAGCTACCCCGTCGAGATCATTGAAACCCGTTCGCAGAAGGAGGCATCCATGCCTGAGAACACCGTCATGGCCGGGGATGCCCCCGCCAGCGCCAAGACCCGCCAGTCCGTCACCGCCCCGGCGCGGCCGGAATCGACTGCCACGCGCAGCCAGCCCCAGGCACCCACGCCGGACGCCCCCGCCGCGCCCGACACCGAGGCCATTGCCACTCGCGCCCGAGAGGCGGAACGCGACCGCGTCTCCACCATCTACGATTTGGCGGGCCGCCTGAACCTCGAGCGCAGCTTCGCCGAGGATCTGGTCAAGCGCGGCGTCAGCGTCGACGAATCCCGCCGCCTGATCCTCGATCAGGTCGCCGCCAAATCCGACGAGACCCGGACCTTCCCCCATGTCTCCGTCCCGCTCGGCGGCCGGGACGAGCGCATCACCCGCCGCGACGCGGTGGCGAACGCGCTCCTGCACCGCTACAGCCCGACGCTGTTCCAGCTGGAGGATGCCGCCCGCCAGTATCGCGGTATGACGCTGCTGGAACTTGCCCGCGAAAGCCTCGGCAATGCCGGGGTCAACACGCGCGGCCTGTCGCGCGACGAGGTGGCGACGCGCGCGCTGCATTCCACCTCGGACTTCCCCGAGATCCTGTCGGCGGTCACCAACAAGACCCTGCGGCAAGCCTACGAGGCCTATCCCCGGACCTTCATGCTGTTCTGCCGCCAGGTGCTCGCCACCGACTTCAAGGCCATGCACCGGGTGCAGCTCGGCGAAGCCCCGCAGCTTCTGGAGGTCGGCGAGAGCGGCGAGTTCAAGCGCGGCACGCTGGGTGAGAGCAAGGAGAGCTACAAGGTCAAGACCTATGGCCGGGTGGTCGCGATCACCCGCCAGACGCTGATCAACGACGACCTCGACGCCTTCACCCGCATCCCGGCGATGTACGGCAACTCCATCGCCCAGCTGGAGTCGGACGTGGTCTGGGGCATCATCACCTCGAACCCGGCGATGGCCGACGGCACCGCGCTCTTCCACACCAACCACAAGAACCTCGCGGGCACCGGTGCGGCGCTGGACGTGACCAGTGTCGGCGCAGCCCGCGCCGCGATGGCCAAGCAGACCGGCCTCGACAAGAAGACGGTGCTGAACGTCCGCCCCGCCTTCCTGATCGTGCCCGCCTCGTTGGAACTGAAAGCCGAGCAGCTGGTCGCCCAGAACCTCGTGCCTGCGTCCAGCGGCAACGTGGTGCCGCAGTCGATCCGCACGCTGGCGCCGATCAGCGAGCCCCGGCTCGACGCCGCCAGCGAGACCGCCTGGTATCTGGCGGCCAGCCCGAACCAGATCGACACCATCGAATACGCCTATCTCGAGGGCCAGCAGGGCGCCTACATCGAGACGCGCAACGGCTTCGACGTCGACGGCGTCGAGATCAAGTGCCGCCTCGACTTCGGCGCCAAGGCCATCGACTGGCGCGGCCTTTACAAGAACCCGGGTGCATAACGCGCGCGCCGACATGCTGAACCCTGACATGCGGGCGGTCCACTCGGGCCGCCCTTCGTCTTTCCACGAGGATCCTCCCCATGAAAAACTTCGTCCAGCCCGGCAACACCATCACCCTGACCGCGCCCTACGCCGTCGCCTCCGGCGATGGCCTGCTCGTCGGCTCGATCTTCGGCATTGCCGCCGGAGCGGCCGCCCTCGGCGAGCCCGTCGAGACCGCGCTCGTCGGCGTCTTCGACCTGACGAAGGTCGGCAGCCAGGCCTGGACCGTCGGCGCAAAGGTCTATTGGGACGATACCAACAAGCGCACCACGACCGTTTCGACCGACAACACGCTCATCGGTGTGGCTGTCGAGGCGGTGGCGAGCGGCGCAGGGGACACCATCGGCCGGGTCCGCCTGAACGCGACGTTCTGATGAGCGCCTTCGCCGCCGCCGTCGGTGCGCTCTTTGCCGATCCGAACATCGGCCGGGATGCGGTCTACATCGCCGACGGCGGCGCGCCCCTCCTGGTGCGCGTCGTCGCCAGGCGCGCCGACGCCGTCACCGATTTCGGCGACGCGCGCATCTGGTCGGAAACCACCCGGATCGACCTGCGCGTGGCCGAGGTGGCGAACCCGCGCCCCGGCGACCGCATCGAGATCGACGGCGAGGCCTTCCTCATTCAGGGCGAGCCGGTCCGCGACCGCGAGCGGCTGGTCTGGACCGTCGATCTGAGGCCAGCGTGATCTGTCATGAAGCTGAAGGCTGACATCATCGGCAGCATTGCCCGCATCATGGAGGCCGAGACACGAGCGGGCGAACAGGCTGTCACGACGGCGATGCGCGAGGCTGGGACCGGCCTGAAATCCACCTGGCGCGCGCAGATCACCGGCGCGGGTCTCGGGGCGCGGCTCGCCCGCACCATTCGGTCCGAACAGTTCCCGAAAGGCAGGACCAGCCTCAATGCGGCGGCGCTGGTCTGGTCGAAGGCCCCGGTGATCGTCGGCGCCCACGATACCGGCCCTCTGATCCGCTCGAAGAACGGGTTCTGGCTGGCGATTCCGACGCCTGCGGCGGGCAAGTCCCTGCGCGGCGGGCGGATCACTCCCGGTGAGTGGGAACGTCGCACCGGCCTGCGCCTGCGCTTCGTCTATCGCCGGACGGGTCCGAGCCTGCTGGTCGCCGAGGGGCGACTGAACAAGAAGGGCCGTGCTGTAGCGTCCCGCTCGAAGACCGGTCGAGGGCTGACCACCGTACCGATCTTCCTGCTGGTGCCGCAGGTGAAACTGCGCAAGCGGCTCGATCTGGCGCGGGATGCCGAACGGGCCGTGGACGGCGTGCCGAAGCTGATCGTGGCAAACTGGGTTGAGGCCCGCCTCTGACCGTGGGTGTCGACATACATGGTCAATTGGCATATATTGCCAATGATCTTGCAGGAGAGCCACATGGCCACCCGAAACGTCGTTCTGACGGAAACCCAATCCGACCTGGTCGACCGCCTGGTCGCTTCCGGGCGCTATCAGAATGCTTCGGAAGCCTTGCGGGCCGGGCTACGATTGCTCGAACGCGAAGAAACCGAGCTGGGCGCGTTGCGTGACCGGCTGACGACCGGGCTGGAACAGGCCAGGCGTGGCGATCTGGCCGAGGGGAGCGGCGAGGACGCCATCCGGCGCGCCTTTGCGTCTGCGCGCGCCCGATCCTGATGCTCAAGCCGTGGCGCCTGACCCGGCAGGCCGAAGCATCGCTTGTCGACATCGCGAACTGGACCGTCGAGACCTTCGGCCCTCGACAGGCGGCCGCTTATGAGGAGGACCTGATCGCCCGCTGCGTGGAGATCGCGGCCGGTACGGCCATGTCGCAGGACTGCCGCCGGATCATCGACCCGGAGCTGCCCGAGGATCTGCGCTTCGCACGCTGCGGCCAGCATTTCGTCATCTTCGTCGAGGACGCTGAACAGGTGATCATCGTCGATTTCCTGCATGCCCGCTCGGACCTGCCGCGGCGGCTCGCAGCCATCACGGAACCGAAGCCCGAAAGGGACCACTGAAGCCGGGCGGGTCCCGGACAACCGGGACCGCCATGCCCTCCACTCGCGAAACCATCCTCACCGCGCTGCACACGCGGCTTGTCGCGCTGCCCGCCACCGCCCTGCGCGGCGAGGTGCTGCCGGAACGTGTGCCGGCAGCCGGGCTGCTGATCCTGCGCGACGGCGAACCCGGCGAACCCGAGGTGACGCTATCGCCCTTGCGCTATCACTACCAGCACCGGGCTGAGATCGAGGCGGTCGTGCAGGGCACCAACCGTGACGCCGCTTTTGACAACCTCAGCGCCAGCATCGGAACGGCGCTTGCCGCCGACCGCACGCTCGGCGGTCTCTGCGACTGGGTCGAGGCAGAAGCCCCGCAGCCCGTCGATCTGCCGGTGGACGGCGCGGCCAGCCTGAAGGCGGCCGTCATTCCGGTGGTGCTGCATTATTCCACGGCCGACCCGCTCGGCTGAACCCCTTCGACAAGGAGACCGACATGGCACGCGCCCAAGGGGCGCGGGCGCGGATGGCGCTCGCGTTCGAGACGACCTATGGCACGCCGCCGGCAAGCGGCTACACCCGTATGCCCTTCGCCAGCGCCACGCTCGGGGCGGAACAGCCGCTGCTGAACTCGGAGCTTCTGGGCTATGGCCGCGATCCTCTCGCGCCCATCAAGGACGCGGTAACCGCCGATGGCGATGTGGTGGTGCCGATCGATGCCGAGGCCTTCGGCTTCTGGCTGAAGGCGGCCTTCGGCGCGCCGACCACCACCGGCAGCTCGCCCGGTCCATATACCCATACGTTCCAGTCCGGCAGCTGGACGCTGCCCAGCATGGCGATCGAGACCGCCATGCCCGAGGTGCCGCGCTACGCCATGTATTCCGGCGTGGTGCTGGACCAGCTCAGCTGGCAGATGCAGCGCTCGGGCCTGCTCACCGCCACCGCGCGGCTGGTGGCGCAGGGCGAAACGGTGGCCACGACCAGTGGCGCGGGAACACCGGCAGAGCTCGACCTGATCCGTTTCGGGCATTTCAACGGCTCGATCAAGCGCAACGGGGCTGCGCTCGGCAACGTGGTCTCGGCCGAAATCACCTATGCCAACAATCTGGACCGGATCGAGACCATCCGCGCCGACGGCATGATCGACGGCGCCGATCCGTCCATTGCCGCGCTGACCGGCCGGACCGAGGTGCGCTTCGCCGACAGCACGCTCGTCAGCCAGGCGATCAACGGCACGCCCTGCGAGCTGGAGTTTTCATACACGTTGATCTCTGGCGAAAGCCTGACCGTCACCGTCCACGCCGTCTATCTGCCGCGCCCGCGGATCGAGATTTCCGGGCCGCAGGGCGTGCAGGCCAGCTTCGACTGGCAGGCCGCGCGCGACGCCGCGCTGGGGCGGATGTGCACCGTCACCCTCGTCAATGATGTGGAGAATTACTGACCATGATCCGTCTCGATCTTTCCAGCGGGCCGAAATGGCTCGATCTCGGGGCTAGCCTGCGACTGCATGTCCTGCCCGTCACCACCGCCATCATGGTCGCCGCGCGCAACGACCCGGCAGTGGAATCGCTGCCCGAGGCGGCCAGCAAGGAGGAGATGGCGCTGGTCATGGCCAAGGCCGTTGCCCGCCGCGTGGTCACCGACTGGGAGGGTGTCGGCGATGCCAATGGCAAGTCCGTCCCCGTCACGCCGGAAGGGATCGATGCGCTGCTCGATATCTGGCCGGTGTTCGAGACGTTCCAGACCCGCTGCCTCGCACCGCATCTGATGCTGGACGCGGAAAAAAACGCCTCCGCGCCCTCGCCGAATGGCACTTCGGAGGGGGCGACGCCTATTGCCAGGCCTGCGAAGGCCCGTGCCCGGACTGCCCGGCGCGCGTGAGTCGTCCGGAAACTCCAGAGGGTTGGCAGGTCTGGGATCTGGCGCAGCGACTGACCGGCCAGCTGCGCATCGCCGCCGGCATGGGCGGTGGTGCCGTCATCGGCTGGGACATGTCGGCGGCGCTCGCCATGGCGCAGGCGCTCGGGCTCGATCCGCTGATCGCCGCCGAATGCCTGCCCGAGATCGAGGCGGTGATGGTCCGCAAGCTCAACGAACAGATGGCATCCGGTGATCGGTCGCCGCCGGGGCTGGCACTCTAGCGCCGGCAAGCACGCCCAATTCCGCCCGTCAGGAATAATGATCCATGGCACAGAAGAAGGTCTCCGTCCGCCTCGTCGCCGAAGGCGGCCGGCAGGTGAAGGCCGAGTTTCTGGGGATCGGCGACGCCGGCGAGAACAATTTCAAGCGGATCGAGCGGCAGGCCGACATCACAGGAGCGGTGGTGCGCCGGGTCATGGGCGTCCTCGGCGCGGCGATCAGCACGCGCCAGCTCGTCGCCTATGCCGACCAGTGGACCGACCTGCGCTCGCGTGTCGATCTCGCCACCGGCTCGCAGGAAGCCGGCGCGGCCGTCATGGACCGGCTCGCCGGGATGGCGCGGCGGACCTATTCGAGCCTCGGGCAGACCACGGAGTCCTGGCTCGCCAATGCCACGGCCCTGCGCGAACTGGGGCTGACGACGGCGGAATCGCTGGATTTCACCGAGGCGCTGAACAACGCCATGGTCGTCTCTGGCGCGCGGGCCGAGCGCGCGGCTTCGGTGCAGAACGCGCTTTCCAAGGCCATGGCCCTCGGCAGGCTCAGCGGAGACAACCTCAATACCGTGATCCAGACCGGGGGGCGGCTCGCGGAGTTGCTGGCATCCGAGCTCGGCACCACCGTCTCCGGCCTGCGCACCCTCGGTCAGCAGGGGGCGATCACCGGCGATGTCATCCGCACGGCGCTGATCGGCAATCTCGAGCTGCTGCGCGAGGAAGCCGACAGCATGCCGGCGACCATCGGCGATGCCTTCACGCTGATCGGCAACGCCGCCTTGCAGCTGGTCGGAACCTGGGATCAGATGGCAGGCGCCTCCTCGACGGTGGCGGGTGCGCTGATCCTGCTGGCCGACAATCTCGAACGGCTCGCCGCCATCGGCATCGCCTTCGCCGCCTTCATGGCCGGCCGCTGGGTCGCGGCGTTTGTCGCCGCCCGTGTCGCCACCTTCAGCCTCTCGGGCGCGCTGACGCTGCTGCGTGGGGCGATTATTCGCACCGGGATCGGCGCGCTGATCGTCGGGGCGGGCGAGCTGATCTACTGGTTCGGCCAGCTCGTGAAGGGCGCAGGCGGCTTCAGTTCGGCGCTCGAGCTGATGGGCAATGTGGCGCGAGCCGTCTGGGACGGGATCAAGGCCACGCTCGGCTCCTTCGTCGACGACTTCCGTGCCCTGCGCGCCGATATCGAGGCGATCTGGCTGCGGCTGATGGCGTTTCTGTCGAACAAATGGGCTGATTTTCTCGGCACCATCGGGCCGACCTTCAACGCTGTCGCCGAGACGATCGGTGCGGACGCGCGGATCGACTGGTTCGGCGCGCAGTCTTATGCCTCGATGCTCGACCACGCCGCCAGCAACGCCGGGGCGATGGCCGACCGCTATCGTCAGCGCGCCGCCGACACGCGGGCCGGAGCCTTCGAGGGCGTCGGTCCCGCAATGCAGGCGCTGCGCGATGCGCTGAGCGGGGATGACAGCGAAGGCGCACTCGACGACGCGGCTGCGGCTGCGGGCCGCGTCACGGATGCCCTGAACGCTTCAGAAACCGCAGCAAGGGGCGCCGGAGCGGCGGGCAGAACCGCCGGAGAAGAGACCCGTGCCGGGGCCGAGGCTGCCGCGACCGGCTGGGCGGCGGTGGGCCAGACCCTCGCCGACTATGCCACCAAGGCGCGCGACATCGGCGGGGACATCGGCAATGCGCTGGTTGGCGCGTTCCGTGGCGCCGAGAACGCCATCGGCGAATTCGTGAAGACCGGCAAGCTGAAGTTCGGTGATCTGGTCACCTCACTGATCGCCGATCTGGCGAAGCTCGCCGCAAGACGCTTTATCCTTGGTCCGCTGGCAGGCGTGCTTTCCGGCGTGCTGGGCAATCTCGGCGGTGGGATCTTCGCCAACATCCTGCATGCAGGCGGCATGGTCGGTGCGCCGGGACCGGGCCGCATGGTGCCCGCGCTCGCCTTCGCCAATGCCCCGCGTATGCATTCAGGCGGCTGGGCCGGGCTCAGGCCGGACGAGGTGCCCGCGATCCTGCAGCGCGGTGAGCGGGTGCTCTCGCGGCGAGAGGCAGCGGGTTACGGCAATGGCGGCAATGTCACCGTGAACATCAACGCCCGCGATGCCGAAAGCTTCCGGCAATCCCGCACCCAGATCGCCGCCGACATTGCCCGCGCCGTGTCGCTCGGGCGGAGGGGGATGTGATGGCTTTCCACGAGGTCCGGTTTCCGGACGACATCAGCCGTGGTGCACGCGGCGGGCCGGAGCGGCGCACCCAGATCGTCGAACTGGCCTCGGGCGACGAAGAACGCAACGCCAGCTGGGCCAACTCGCGCCGCCGCTATGACGTGGCCTATGGCATCCGCCGTGCCGACGATCTCGCCGCCGTCGTGGCCTTCTTCGAGGCGCGCAACGGTCGCCTGCATGGGTTCCGCTTCAAGGACTGGGGCGATCACAAGTCCTGCCTGCCCTCGGGCACGCCATCGCCGAGTGACCAGGCCATCGGCACCGGCGACGGGGCGACGACCGCCTTCCAGCTGGTGAAACGCTACACTTCCGGGGCGCAGTCATGGATGCGGGCCATCACCAAGCCGGTTGCGGGGACGGTGACCATTGCCTTGAACGGCGTTCCGCAACCCTTGGGCTGGTCGGTCGCCACCACCACCGGCCTCATCACCTTCACGACGGCACCCGTCGCAGGTGTCGCCGTCACCGCGGGCTTCGCGTTCGACGTGCCGGTTCGCTTCGACACCGATGTGCTCGACGTCACCCTCGACCTCGAGCGCCTCGGCTCGATCACCTCCATCCCGCTGCTGGAGATCCGCAGATGAACGACGAGACCGGATTCCTTGCCGCGGTGCTGAAAGAGCTCGCAGCATCGACAGCAGTGATCCTTGCCGCCTGGGGCGCGCTCGGCGGGGCCACCAACGCGCTGACCACGCGGATGCGGTTGCGCGACGCGCTGCGCCACATCCTCTTGGGCGGGCTGATCGCGGCAGGAATGGGCAGCCTGTCGATGGCGCTGGTCACAAGCTGGCTCGGCCTGCCGCCCGAGGCGATCCCGGCCGGCGGGGCTGCCGGATCGGCCGCCTATCTGGTCGGCGTTTTCGGTCCCGCCTTCATCGAGTTGATCCTCGCCCGGCTGCGTGGCGCGCAGGGAGGCCGCGATGAATGAGCTTCTCCGCCTCGCGCGCTCTCTGCGCTGCGACCCGTCCGATCCCGGTCAGGCGCTTCGCCACCGGCTGGGTGTCGGCATCGCCGTTGCCGCGCTGATCCTGATCCTCTCGCTTCTGGGGTGATCCCATGCACATGACCGACCGGGGTCTGCTGGCCCTCGTCCGGCACGAAGGCATCGTGCCCGGACCCTATCTCGATGTGAAACAGGTCTGGACCTTCGGCATCGGCCATACGGCCGCCGCCGGGTCGCCCGATCCGACGCGGATGCCACGCGGCATGCCTGCCGATCTCGATGCCGGTATCCGCGAGGCGTTCAAGGCCTTCCACACCGATCTGGCGGCCTATGAGGCGGCAGTGCGACGTGCCGTGACCGTGCCGCTTGCCCCGCACGAATTCGATGCGCTGGTCAGTTTCCACTACAACACCGGCGGCATCGCCCGCGCCGCGCTGACGAAGCACCTGAACGCGGGCAACCGCGCGGCGGCGGCTGAGGCCTTCATGGGCTGGCTCAAGCCCGCCGCGATCCGTTCCCGGCGCGAGGCCGAGCGCGATCTCTTCCGCCATGGTCGCTATCCGGCCGGCACCATCCCGGTCTGGGCCGTCGACCGCAATGGCAGGGTCGATTTCTCGCGACCCGTCCGGCGGCTGACCGAGGAAGACGCGCTGGCGCTGCTGCGTCCAATAAGCGTGCCTGCGCCGCCACCGGTGCCGACCCGACCCGCCGTCACCCCGTCGTGGTGGCAGCGGTTGATGGAATTTCTGACAGGAAAGGCAACATCATGAACTGGAACCTCGCCCGCGGCCTCGTCTATCTCGCCTGTCTTGCCGCATCCGGCCTTGCCATGGCGGGGCTGGCGGATTTCGATCTCGCCACCGGCACGCTCGATATCCGGCCTTTCAATCTCTATGCGCTCTTCGGCGCGGGCGGCGGCGTGGTGTCGTCGGCTCTCGCCTCCGTGGCGCTGCTGCGCGGCTGGGGGCGAAGGTGAAGGCGCTTTCGCCCGCATTTCAGGCGCATCTTGACGAAGGCACGACGACGCTCGCCTGGTGCTGGCGCATCACCCGTGCCGATGGCGTCACATTCGGCTTCACCGATCACGACCGGACCCTGTCGTTCGACGGGACCGATTTCGAGCCGGAAAGCGGGCTGACCGCCTCCGAGGTGCGTTCCGGCTCCGACCTGTCGGTCGACGCACAGGATGCCGAGGGCGTGCTAACCTCCGACCGGATCACCGAGACCGACATCTTCGACGGCCGCTGGGACGCGGCGCAAGTCGAGGTCTGGCGGGTGAACTGGAACGATCCGGCGCAGCGCGTGCTGATGCGGCGCGGCGCCATCGGTCAGATCCGGCGCGGGCGGCTCGCCTTCGTCGCCGAGGTGCGCTCGCTCGCGCATGTCCTCGGCCAGACGATCGGGCGGACGTTTCAGGCAACCTGTGACGCCGCGCTCGGGGATGCGCGCTGCGGCGTCGATCTGGAGGATCCGGCCTTCAAGGGCAGCGCCGCGGTGATCGACATGCTGCGCGACCGCGCCTTCACCGCCTCGGGCCTCGCCGGTTTTGCCGCGGGCTGGTTCTCCTTCGGCACGGTCGAATGGACCAGCGGCGCCAATGCCGGGCGGCGGGTCGAGGTTCTGTCGCATGACCTCGTCGACGGGGTGGCGATCCTGACCCTGCTCGAAGTGCCGGTGCGGCCGATCACGGCGACGGACGCCTTCACCATCCGCGCGGGCTGCGACAAGCGCATGGAGACCTGCGGCGCGAAGTTCGCCAATGTCGCCAACTTTCGGGGCTTCCCGCATGTCCCCGGCCAGGATGCGGTTCTGCGTTACGCGACGAAGGACGGCGGGCACGACGGGAGCGTACTGTGAGAGCCGCCAATCCAGAGCGGGTGATTGCGGCGGCGCGATCCTGGCTCGGCACACCGTATCACGACCAGGCGAGCCTGCGCGGTGTCGGCTGCGACTGCCTCGGGCTGGCGCGGGGCGTCTGGCGCGACGTCGTCGGCCCCGAGCCGTTCCCCATCCCGCCCTACAGCCGCGACTGGGGCGAGACCGGCCCGCGCGAGGTACTGGCCGAGGGCGCGCGGCGCATGATGATCGAGGTGTCGCCCGCCGAGGGCGGGCCCGGCGCGCTGGTCCTCTTCCGCATGAAGCCCCGCGCCATCGCCAAGCATGTCGGGATCCTCACCGCGCCCGACAGATTCCTCCACGCCTACGAGCGGCTCGGCGTGATCGAGGAACCGCTCACCCAAGCCTGGCGGCGGCGCATCGCCTACGCCTTCCTGTTTCCTCGCCCGGCCGCACCCGCGTGCAAGAAGCCCCGGCGCAAGAGAAAGTCCTGATCCGTGGCCACCCTCGTTCTCGGTGTCGCTGGCGCCGCCATTGGCGGCAGCATCGGCGGCGCGATCCTCGGTGTCAGCGCCGCGACCATCGGCGGCTTCATCGGCTCCACCATCGGCTCGGTGGTCGACAGCTGGATCGTCTCGTCACTCGCGCCCACCCAGCGTATCGAGGGTGCGCGGCTCGACACGCTGCGCATCACCTCGGCCACCGAAGGGGCAGTGATCCCGCGGCTCTACGGCCGAATGCGGATGGGCGGCAACATCATCTGGGCGACGGATTTCCGCGAGGAAACGAAGACCACCACGCAGGGCGGCGGCAAGGGTGGTGGTGGCGGCAAGGTCAAGACCACCGAGTACCTGTACTACGCCTCCTTCGCCGTGGCGCTCTGCGAGGGCCCGATCACCGGGATCGGCCGCATCTGGGCCGACGGCAAGTCCATGGACCTCTCCGGCGTCACCTGGCGCTGGTATCCCGGCAGTGAGGCTCAAGGTCCCGATCCGTTCATCGCGGCGAAGATGGGTGCGGCGAACACGCCCGCCTATCGCGGCACGGCCTATGTCGTCTTCGAGGAACTGCCGCTTTCCAGCTACGGCAACCGCCTGCCGCAGCTCTCCTTCGAGGTGTTCCGGCCGCTCGCCGATCCCGACACCGCCGAGGGGCTGACCCGCGCCGTCACCATGATCCCGGCCTCGGGCGAGTTCACTTATGCCACACAGGCGATCCGCAAGACCGATGGCGGCGCGACGCAGGCGGAGAACCTGAACGCGCTGGCCGACTCCACCGACATGGTGGAGGCGCTCGACCGGCTGCAGGCCATGGCCCCGGCGGTCGAGAGCGTCAGCCTCGTCGTCGCCTGGTTCGGCGACGACCTGCGCGCGGGATCCTGCAAGGTCCGGCCCGGCGTCGAGGTCTCGGCCAAGTCGACCACGCCCGCCAGCTGGTCGGTCAACGGGGTCAGCCGCGCCAGCGCCTTCCTCGTCAGCCGCGACGATCAGGATCGCCCCGTCTACGGCGGCACGCCGTCCGACTTCGCGGTCGTGCAGGCGATCCAGGAGATGAAGGCGCGCGGGCTGCGCGTCACCTTCTATCCCTTCATCCTGATGGATGTGCCGCCGGGCAACACGCTGCCGAACCCGTATTCCGACAATGCTGCTGGGACCGGCCAGCCCGTTTTCCCGTGGCGCGGGAGGATCACCTGCTCGCCTGCCGCAGGTTTCGCCGGGACCGTGGACAAGACGGCCACGGCCGCAAGCCAAGTCGCCGCGCTGTTCGGCGCGGGCACGCCCGCGAATTTCAACGTCTCGGGTCAGTCGGTCATCTGGACCGGCTCATCGGGCGACTGGGGCCTGCGGCGCATGGTGCTGCACTATGCCCATCTCTGTGCGGCCGCGGGCGGGGTGGACGCTTTCCTGATCGGCACCGAGATGCCGGGGCTCACCACCATCCGCTCGGGCGCATCCAGCTATCCGGCCGTGCAGGCCTATCGGGATCTGACCGCCGATGTCCGGTCCATTCTCGGGGCCGGAACGAAGATCGGCTACGCTGCCGACTGGTCGGAATATTTCGGGCATCAGCCGGGCGACGGCAGCGGCGACGTGTTCTTCCACCTCGATCCGCTCTGGGCCGATCCGGAGATCGATTTTATCGGCATCGACAATTACATGCCGCTCTCCGACTGGCGCGACGGCTTCGAACATGCCGACGCGGCCGAGGGCTGGCCCGCGATCTACGACCGGGCCTATCTGCAGGCGAACATCTCAGGCGGGGAAGGCTTCGACTGGTTCTACGCCAGCGCCGCCGATCGGTCGGCGCAGGTCCGCACCCCGATCAGTGATGGCGCGGCCGGCAAGCCGTGGGTCTTCCGCTACAAGGATCTGCGCGCCTGGTGGTCGAACCAGCATTACAACCGCCCCGGCGGGGTGGAGAGCGGGACGCCGACGGCGTGGGCGCCACAGTCGAAGCCGATCTGGTTCACCGAACTCGGCTGCCCGGCCATCGACCGGGGCACCAACCAGCCGAACGTCTTCTTCGATCCGAAGTCGTCCGAGAGCTACACGCCGTATTTCTCGCGGGGCTGGCGCGACGACGCCATCCAGCGCGCCTATCTCGAGGCGACCTACCTCTGGTGGGGCAAGGCCGCGAACAATCCGCTGTCCTCGGTCTACGGCGGCCGGATGGTGCGCGTCCCCGAATGCGCCGCCTGGACCTGGGACGCGCGGCCCTATCCGTTCTTTCCAGCTCTGGAAGACGTCTGGACCGACGGCGGAAACTGGCGGCTCGGGCACTGGCTGACCGGGCGGCTCGGCGCGGTGTCGCTGGCCGCCCTCGTGCGGCACCTCTGCCTGCGCGCTGGCATGCCCGAGGCGAGGGTCGATGTCTCCGGCCTCTGGGGTGCGGTCGAGGGCTATGCCATCACCGCGCTGGAAAGCCCGCGCGCCTCGATCACCACGCTGTCGCGGCATTTCGGCTTCGACGCGGTGGAGACCGAGGGCGTCATTCGTTTCATCATGCGCGGCCGGGCATCGGTCGCCACCCTCGCACCCGACGATCTGGTCGCGGCCCGCGACGGCGAGGTGCTGGAGCTGACGCGCGGCCAGGAGACGGAACTGCCGCAGGCGCTGAAATGGCAGCTGGCCCGCGCCGACGAGGATTACGATGCCGCTCTCGTCGAGGCGCGGCGCATCACCGTCGACACCACGCGGATCGCCTCGGAGTCCTTCCCCATGGCGGTGCCGCCCGAGGAGGCCGAACGGCGATGCCGCCGCGCGCTGATGGAGGCGTGGGTGGGGCGCGAGACGGCGGCATTCCGTCTGCCGCCCTCGCGCCTTGCGCTCGATCCCGCCGATGCGATCCGGCTCGAGCACGACGGGCGGCTGGTCGACCTGCGGCTGGTCTCCATCGCCGACGCCGAGGCCCGCGGCACCGAGGCCGTGCGCCAGGACCGGGATGCCCACAACCTGCCACCCGGATCACCCCGACCGTCGTCGGTCCCGAAGGCAGTGGTGTTCGGCACGCCGGATGCGGTGCTGATGAACCTGCCGCAACTCACCGAAGACCTGCCCGCGCATCGACCGCTTGTTGCCGCCCACGCCGTTCCCTGGCCGGGTGAGATGGCGGTATTCCGCAGCCCTTCGACCGATGGCTTCGAGCTGCTGACGACCTTCGGCAGTCGCGCTCGGATTGGGGCGCTGGTCGCCGATCTCTACGCAGGCCCCACCTCGCGCTTCGACCTCGGCAACGCGCTGGTGGTCGATCTGCTGACCGGAACGCTGGAGAGCGTCACCGACCTGACGCTGTTCGGTGGCGCGAATGCGCTGGCAGTGGAAACCGCGCCCGGTGTTTGGGAGATCGTGCAGGTGGGCGCGGCCGAGCTGCTGGCGCCCGGTCGGTATCGTCTCACCCGGCTCCTGCGCGGCCAGCGCGGCACGGAAGGCGCGATGGGCAACCCGGCGCCGACAGGCGCGCGGGTCGTGGTGCTGGACGACAGCCTCGCCGCGCTGCCGATCGCCGAGGCCGATCTCGGGCTGCCGTGGAACTGGCGCATCGGCCCGGCAAGCCGCCCGGTCAGCGACGAGACCTATGTTGCGCAGACCTTCACGCCCGAAGGCGTCGGGCTGCGGCCGTTCTCGGTCGCGCATGTCGAGCAGCCGTGGCGCAGGCCTCGCAGTACGCAAACGATCAAGGCCTCGGCATTATCTCGCGCGCATGAGGCCGTTGCGTGGTAGACTGGAGATGGTTTCAGAGGATCTTCTGCTCCAGTACCTTTTGGGCGTCGCGCAGTTTTTTCCATTCC